>CAZLHI010000016.1:0-58289 GCA_964559435.1 uncultured bacterium
GAGGAGGCGATGAGAATGACGCGTAAGCAACGAAAGAAGTGGCGAAAAGATATGGCGGAGGCGGCGAATACTCTCTTTGCAGAGGGAACCAGTGATCCGTCAGCGATAGAGATTGCGACAAAATACCTACGGCGTAAGCCATCACCGCGCTTCGTGGCGCAGGTGCTGCATGATTTGCTGCCGATACGGGATCTGCTGGCAAATGGTACTTATAGGCACAGCCTCGGGCCTGTGAATAGGTACTACTATGAGCACCACCGAGAAGAGCCGCCAACAACGACGGCGGAAGCCATGGCCTGCCTGCCTATTGGTCGGGGTAATCGAACAATGGGCCTTCGGCTATTTGCCGGAGACGATGACCTCATCGCTCTTACTCAGCTTAGCCTCGGAATGAAGTCTGGCGCGGGGAAGTACCGGGCATGCAGCGACCGACTGCTGAAGGGGGTAGATGAGGCCCTCTTTTCCCACGGAGAGGTAAGGGATCGGGTCCTGACTGCTCGAAGTCAAATGGAGCCGTCCATGCCTGAGTTGATGGCAAGGGTCATGGGCGAATTGCCCGAGAGAACGGATTCATCCTGAATGTCGCAAGTGAGACACGGCGAGGTTGACAGGCATAGGATGGCGTGCTCCGCCGTGGTAGAATCTAGTAGCTAGCGTATTGCTCTCGTCCTAGGCATGACGTGAAACTGCCCTAAAAGACAATTCGGCCCCTGGCTTCACGCTGCGGCTTTCGTGGGGTGGGGGCAGAGACCGGCAAACGTGAGAGCGCAGAGCCGGCGTCTGAGCTGAGGTAGGGTCTAGCTAACCCGAACCTGAGCCCAGGGGCCGGCTTTGGCTTTTGGGGAGCGCCGAGTGTGCGAACCTTGCGAACAACGATAAGCATGGCTCTGAGGCTCCTGAGTCCGCGTCCGCGCCGGCGCTCCCCTTCACGGATATGGGCAGCATATCGGCGATAGCCAGGGGGTTCGGCTGGGACCGGGAGACCACTCGGGACCTCGAGCAGGTCGGCAGGATAGCGGAGTGGCGGCACCGTGCCGCGCGGCCTGAGATGCTGAAATGGCTGCAGGATCACGCTGAGATAGTCAGGCTACCCCGCTGGATTCACGATAGGCGGCTTTGGGTCAAATACAGGGTTCCAGTCTATGGGTTCCGTGCTTACTGTGAAGACTATGATGGCGATGATAGGCCTAGCGACAAGCGACCTGATAGTGCCACCAATGTTCCTAGCCCGGAAGACGACGTTGTCGCCCAGGTTTACGTGCAGCAGGCCATTCGGCGCGCGCACCTCAGCCGGCGGCAGGCGGCTTGCCTGCAGAGGTTTCTGATGGGCTACGCGCTCAGCGAACGGGAGCGGGGGAACATGAAATGGGCGCGCCGGAAGATCCGTGCCGTGTTCGAGCACATGGAGGCCGAGGACCGGCGGTGCCTGGGTGGCGGGAATGGGAGTAGATACAGGCCGACGCCATAGATGAAGAGCCGTAACGCGGCACCGCAGCGCGCCAGACTGCTTGGTGACTACACGCGGGTTGTCGCCGACCAAGGCAACCGTCAGCGGAGTGAGGGCGGAGACCTATGCCAGGTGGCTCACTATCTCCGGCGGGTGAGATTGCTCCATGGTCCCTCTGCTAATCAGTATTGGCGAGCTGTGAGACGAGGCAGGCAGCGGCCTAAAGGCATATCAAGGAGCGCATGGAGGGGACATCAGCGGGGATTGAGGCGCAGGAGATACCATCATCCACGCGGCGGCGAAAGTTAGTACGGGAGCGCACTAAGTTCTGCGAGGATACGCATTTCGAGGGTTCTGCGTATTCTATCCCATCCTGATAGCTCCTGGCGAAGCAGCCGGCCAGGCGAGATAAGCGCAAGCGTATTCTGGCACCGTGGGGCGGCCATGCAAAACCCAGTTTTGTGCGGCGATCCCGGCAGGGCGCGGGGAATGCCTCTGGCGGGATTCATTCAGAAAAAGGCCCTTGCAGCCGTCGCAGATTCAGGCACCCAGGGCTGCTTCTGGCGGGCGTTGGGGGGTTCAGATACGGTGTGGATGCGGCGGACGGTTTGCGGCGCTTAGAAACGATTCTGGAGCGGAAAGGGAGGCGACATGAGCAGTTGGTCTGATGAGGCAAAGGAATGTGTGGGGGGCGCCACTATCGGCGTGGGCTTTGCGGCCGTGCTCACAGTGGCATTCCTGCTACTTCGCAAGGTGGCTATTTGGCTGTGGTAGGAGGCGAGATGAGCGAAGCACCCACGACAAGGAGCAAGGAAGAGATACTGACACACGGGCCGGACGGGCGGGGATTCACCTGGCGTACATGCAAGTGTGGTCAACTGCATATGGCACCGAAGGAAGAATCGAACACGCTCTGTCCCTGGTGCATGCCGCGAGGGCACGCGAGATGAGCGAGAAGCGGATTCATGTTTGGAAGCTTGACGCTGATGATGCGACAGGACAGCCAATGGCCACGAATGGTTTCGTTTATGAGCGGGAAGTGAAATTGGCGGCCATCAAGGTGCTGGAGGCGGTAGCCGTCGAAGCGCGCAGGAAGGCGCAAGACCTGGGCGATGATGCACGCACCGCGTTGGACTTCCTTGGGATGGCAGCGGCGGAGAAATGGTATGAGTTGGATCCAGACGGCACCGATGATGAAGACATGATGCCCGCCGGGCCAGTGCGCGAGCTGTTTTCAACCAGAGAATTCCGTGAACTCATCGAGTTCATTGAATCATTGAATGAGTCGGACCGAGCGCAGATGGCAGAGCAACAGCGGGAGACCTATCAGAAGCTGAAGGAAGTGCGCGCACTGCTCAGGTGCCCTCAAAACCAGGAGAATCGTCCCCAAGATGGCCATGATCTGCGGGCAGTCGCAGAGAGAATGCTGCCGCACCTGCAGGGCATCGCCCGAGCGATACGGCATGGGCCAAACAAAGCGTGGTCCTTTGAGGTACCCGGTCGTTTTGATACCTACCTCGTGACCAGCGATGAGTTCTGCTGGTGGGCAGATGACCTCGAAAGGGTGCTAAAGCCGCAGAAGCCCTAGACACTACGCTTCTTGTGTGATAGAATACGCATGGTGTAAATCTGCGTATTCCAGCATAGGAGGCGACTGTGCCGAGAAGACTGCCGGAGGTACTGACGAGGACGGAAGCCAGGGCGCTGATTGAGCAGACGAACCCCGGTTCGTTGACGGGCCTGCGGAACCGCGTCGCGCTGGTGCTCATGCTGCGAGCTGGACTGCGCGTATCGGAGGTCTGCAACCTGGCGCCGAAGGACATTGAGCTCGACGACTGCGCCATTCACGTCTGGCGCGGCAAGGGAGCGAAGGACCGGGTCGTCTACGTGGATCCCGAGACGTGCGACTTGCTGCGGCACTGGTTCGCACGGCGCCCGACGGGGAGCCGTTATCTGCTGGCGACGATACAACGGGCCAAGCGGGGAGCCGGCAAGTCCGAACCGGGCCAAAGACTGGCACCGCGATACCTGCAGGCGCTCAGCCGCCGCCTGGCGTGGGACGCCGGACTCGACAAGCACGTGACGCCGCACACGCTGCGTCATACCTATGCAACTGAAGAACTGAAGGATGGAACGCCGATTCACCAGATACAGAAGGACCTCGGCCACGCGCACCTATCGACGACAGCGGTCTACCTGCACGTGCGAGACGGCGAACGTCGAAGCCGCGCGCAACGGCGGCAGCCGTTGGGGTTCCTGAACGGCCTGCACGACAATGGCAAGGAAGCAAACAGAGGAAATCCCACCGACGCCGAGGAAGCCGCAGCGCCTGAGCAAGAAGTTCACACCGAAGCGGCAGCAGGAATACCTGCAATTGCTGCGGGAGGGGCGAGGGCGGGCATCGGCGGCGACGGCGACTGGTGTATCTAGTCAAGCCGTCCGGGAGCATCGGAACAGTGAGCCGGAATTCGCGGTGCTGGAGGAGGAAGCGGAGCTAGAGGGCCTTGAGCCAGTCGAAGCGGCATTGAGAAAGTCTGCGCTGAAGGGGATCGTTCAGGCGCAGACTTTCTATTTGGTCAACCGAAGCCGGCACACGGGCCGGTGGCGGGATGTGCGGCAGGGACAAGCAGGCAAACCCGAGGATGATCGATACGATGAAGCACAAGCACGGGCGATAGCAGCAGATGTCAGGGGACACCTTGCAAGCAAAACAGATGCCGCAATGCGCCGACTTCTTGCGGCTCTTATCCAGGAAGCTGCCGCCGCAGGTACAGCGGCGGCTGGGGGAGAGCCTGGACCCGATTTGCTATCTCAGCCGACGGGAGATCGTGCATCCGACGCGGGGAGCGATGCCGTGGGGCCTCTACCCGTACCAGATTCGGCTTCTGACATCGGAGGCGAGACTGCGGCTGGTGATCAAGGCACGGCAGACGGGAATTAGCCAGGCAATCGCGGGGGAGGTTCTTTGGAAAGCGAAATTCACGCCGGAGACTGAGCAGGTCTTCATCAGCCGGAACGGACTCGAAGCAAAGAAGCTGATCACCTACTGCCGGCGATTGGCGGCGAGCGATCCAGATTTGAACGCGCCCCAGGGAACCGAAGCGCTGAAGATCCCGGCCTTCGGTTTGGATTGCTTCCCAGCCATGGTGGGCGAAGAGAATGCGGTAAGCCAGATTATGGCTGAAGCGGCTGGCGCCTCGGCGGGCAGAGGCGGCGGGAAGCTGACGGTGTGGCTGGATGAGGTTGCACACGGCAACTTCCGCTACCACGGGCAGGATATCTACCAGTCGGTTATGCCATCGGTGAGCCACGGCGGGAACGTGGGCATCGTGAGTACGCCGCGGGGCAAGGCGAATCTGTTCTATCGGCTCTACCGCGAATCCGTTGACGGCACGCTGCCGTTCGAGATTCACCGGGTGGTCTGGGACCAATGCCCGGCGTATAACCCCGACGGGTATCAGTTGGAAGACCCGCACGAGAGGCGCGCAATTGGCGAGAAGGGCGAATGGTACAACCTCACGCGACCGCAGTTCAGCGAGCAGGAATGGGCAGAGGAATATGAATGCGACTTCGCCGCGTCTGCTGGACTGGTCTATAAGGACTTCGACGAACTGGTCCACGTCGGGGACTACCAATGGAACCCTGCGCTCCCGACATACGTCGGCCAGGATTTCGGTTACACGAATCCGGCTGTGGCGCTCTTGATCCAGGTCAGCCCGTCGGACGATGTATTCGTACTGCAAGAGCACTACCGGACGCAGCGCAGCATCGGGCAACTGATCGAGGAGAAGTACATGGCGCTGTCGTCCGAGTACGAGGTACAGAGGTGGGATTGCGACCCAAGCGGCGCTGGGGAGATCAAGGAACTTAAGAGAGCTGGCATCCCGGCGACGGCCAGAAAATCCAGCGTCCGCGATGGTATTCGCATAGTGCAGAATCTTATCAAGCCGCCAAGCGGCGGGCCGACGAAATTCCACGTTGATCGTTCATGTCGGCGGTTCATTACGGATGTGATGACATACGCATTCAGGGCAGGAACAGAAGAGCCGGAGAAAAACGTGGCGGACCATGGGCCGGATAGCTTCCGCTATTTCGCCGTGCGGCAGTTCGCACACCAAGTTGAACTATCAAGCGAGCTGCCCACGGCCGGGGTGAGCGTGTTCGTGCCGACGCCCGCGGTGGGAGGGCGCAGTGTCTTTATCTAAGATAGGCTCTGCTGCCCGTGCCTTGTTTGCGCGCCGCTCAGGGAAGAGAGCGGCGCAGACTTTGGCCCCCGACACGGGTGAGTACATGCGAACGGGCGGCAACAGCCTGTTCACGATCAGAGATCCGGTTACGGGTTATGAACAGGAGCGGCAGCCCGGCGCGCTGACATATTCCGAGATGGAGGAAATGGCGTCGGAAGCCCAAGTGGCAGCTTGCCTGTGGGTAATCAAGCTGCCGATCTATGCCATCGACTGGCGAATTAGCTGCGAGGACGAAGCCAACACTGAGATTCCGAGCTTCGTCGAATCGGCACTGCGTCGGATCTGGCAGCCGTTGGTTCGCAATACATTCTCTGCACTGGACTACGGCTGGAGCTTCCAGGAGAAGCGATGGGAGCAGAGAGATGGCCGGTGGGTATGGCGTCCGCCTCTGTCCGTGCATCCGAAGGAGCTTAAAATTCTGCGCGACGGCAACGACTTCGCGGGCGTGAAGCAGACGGGGCAGGCAGGCAAATCCCCACCGCTCGTCAGGGCCGAGAAGTGCTTTGTGTACTCCCATGACATGCCCTTCGGAAACCTGTATGGCCGGCCCCGAACGTGGGGAGCGTACAAGGCCTGCTGGATGAAGAAGCACATCCTGCGCTTCGCGGGTGTGTTCTACGAAAGGACAGCACAGCCGCTCGTCGAGGGGCGGGCGCCAGAGACCGTAACGACAAGGATCGGCGGCACGCCAAAGCAAGTAGACGGCCTGAACTTCATCCTGCAGAACGTGCTGCAGAAGCTCTCTGCCGGCCAGAATCTCTACGCGCTGCCCAGTGGTCGGGACAGTGACGGGAACTACGAATGGGATGTGGTGCTCAAGGAAGTCCAGAAGAGCGGCGCGGACTATATCGCTTTCTTGAATTACCTGGATGTGATGATCAGCCGAGGTATCTTCGTGCCGGACCTGGCCGCGTTCCAGAACGCGCAGGTTGGGAGCCGCGCGCTGGGAGAAGCGCACGGCGATGTGTTCTGGCAGTCGCAGTTGGGCCTCATCGATGATTTCAAGGGCCACATCGATCTGTTCTTGCTGCCACAGATCATCACCTATAACTTCGGCGCGGACGCGCCGCGTTGCTACTGGGAACACCAGCCGCTCAGTCCGTCAACGGTTGCGTGGCTGAAGCAGCTGGTGATGCTCATGGTGCGCGGGAATGTCGTGCGGCCGGACCTGCAGGAGCTAGAGGACAGACTCGGCGTGTCCCTCAAGGAAGCGGGCAAGCGGGATATGCCGATCCCGCCTGGCACGCAGCAGCAGCGCGACCGTTGGGGGCAAGTGGAGGTGACACCCAAGAAGAAGGTGGCCGATATCGAGCAGGGGCCGCCGAAGAAGATCGAGGCAGAGCAGCGTGAGTTCGCCGCGAGCACTTGGTGACGTTGAGGTCGGCGCGGGCCGTTACTGGCGGCCGCTGCGGCCGGAAGAGGGCGCGGTGCAATTCGACGCCATACGGCACCGGCTGGACGAGAGTGCCGAACGCTTCTATGCACGAATTGCAGCGATATTGCAGGCGATGCGCGACGAAATCACAGAGGATGCAGTGGCGATATCGCGGCAGGGACGGCTGCCGGAATGGACGGCTATTGCCGCGGTTTCGCTCGCCTACACGCGCCGCTATCGGAGCTTCCTGAAGGACTATCTGAACGATCTCTACCAGTGGAGCAAGGCAGAGGCTGCGACGGAGCTGGGGGTGCCGACGCCCGTAACGAGCCAGACATTCCAGCAATGGATGGAATCGAAGGCGCAGCTCGTGGCAGCGCAGCAAGAGAGCATGCTGCTCGGAAGGGTGCGCTCATCGCTGCTGAGCAATCCGCCGCCAGGGCAGATTCCGGTGGCGGTCCGCGGCATTTTCGACGAATTCGCAGAGACCGAACTGCGCCGCGGTGCCGAGGCGATGGCGAACCTCGGCTTACAGGCTGGCAGGGAAGATGTCGCGGCGGGAATCTGGGAGGAGATTGCGGCTGTCACATGGTCGGCCGTACTGGACGACCGAGTCTGCGAGACCTGTCAGATTCTCGACGGCGTGACGTGGAGGCCGGGTGATCGGGCCATCATCTTTCCGCCTCTGCACTGGTGGTGCCGCTGCCTGCTCGTGCTCACGCCGAAGGGCGGCGGATATATCCCGGCCGTGACCGGCCTGCCGGACGGTTTCGAGATGCCATGGCGCTACCGGCAGTTCATGGATCGAATAGGGCGATACACGAGGTTGATCTGATGCCATTGGCAGCATTGAAGGCGCTTCCAGCCAGGGCGAGGGCGCTCTGGGTTCAGGTGTACGATCGACATCGCGCGGGAACGACGGTACAACTCGCCTCGTCCGTGAACGATCCGTCAGAAGGACTGAGCGAAGAGGAGGCGGCACAGCGCGCCTGGGCGGCGGTGAAGCGGGGCTGGAAGAAAACCAGAAAGGGTTGGGTCAAGATGGAAAGCTATCTACTTGTCGGTGGAGTGCTGGGTGAGTACGTACTGGCGGACGACGGGTCGGAGAAGACGCTATTCCGCAAGGCGCTTATCCGCGTGGGGGAATGGCTCGATCCGCGCGATGAAGGCACGAGCCGATTCCAGGTGACGCCGGATCGCATACGCGGCTGGCTGGAGAACTTCCGCAATGGGCGACCGGACCTAGTGCCGGTGCCAATTGGACATGCCGGCTACGATAATGCCTTGATGAACACGGGTTACGTCCGGGACATGGAATTCGACGGCGACACTCTCTGGGGTGTCATCGAGTTCACGAACGCCGAGGCGGCGGAACTGGCCGAAGGCGGCAGCATCCCCGCGACGAGCATCGCAGTCACGCCGGATTGGGTCGATACCGAGTCCGGCGAGTCCTATGGGGAAGCCATCTATCACGTGGCGCTCACACAGCGCCCGCACATCGAGCGACTGCCGGGCTTCCAACCCATGATGGCAGAGATGGGCGAACCTATCCTCATGGAGTCGGCCGAGTTCGGGGTCCCGACGAAGAAGGAGTCCGGCCACAAATCGCCGCCGAAGGGCTATCCGACGGAGGCCGCGGACTACGCGGACCCGCGCAACTATAAGTACCCGATCACGCGCAAGTTCGTCCGCGCTGCCATCGGTTACTTCCACAAGGCCATTGAAAGCGGCGACTACAGTGAAGACGAGCTGAAGACGATGGCACGGCGTATCGCTCGACGTGCCAAAGAGTACGGCATTGATCTCGATCCCGAAAGCGATGTCGGCGAGTACGCTGGGTTGAAGAAGAAGACGAAGGCCGAGAGGCCAAGCACTGGTGCAGAGGATGATACACCCATGACCGCAGAAGTCAAGACGAAGATTCAGGAAGCGGAAGACGCGACGAAGCGCGCAGAGGAAGCGACGGAGAAGGCCCAGGCGGCCGAGAAGGCGGCGAAGCTGGAGAAGGAAGCCGCCGAGAAAGAGCGGAGCGAATTTCACGCGACAGAAGATGAGCGAACCGTCGATGATATCATCGGCGGCAAGGTCAAGGACGCGAAGTTCGGGCTTCCGCAGACGGCCAGAAAGCCGCTGTTGGTTCTTCTGCAGCATGGACGGACAGCCGCAATCGAGCTGGAGGGCGGCGAAAAGAAACAGCCGCGCCAGCTCGTTGTCGGCCTGATGGAGCAACTCGTGAGAGAGGGGCTTGTACCTCTCAGCGAGATAGCGAAGACGGACGACACGGAGCCGGGCAAAGATGAAGATCCGCAGAAATTCGTTGACCGGCAGTTGGAGCGCAAGGGCTATAAGAAGCCCGACAAGTCCGCCTAGGAGCAAAGACCACATACCGTAGAAAGGAAAGCTAGGCATGAGCGTTCTAGGGCGGCCCGGTGTAACGGCCGTCGCCAGCTACGCGCCCCGCGAGTTTCTGAAGACGGAACAGGGCGCGATTCGCGATGCTGGCGTGATCGGCAACTGGAGCCGCGATAAATTCGGTGGAGCCGACAGCATGGTGCTTCGCGCCGGCACGATCTTGGGATATGCCACGAATTCAGGTGTGTATGTCCCAATCCTCGGCGCCGAGGCGACCACTCCCGTTGCTATCGGTTCTAACGTCGTCTATGTGAATTGCGCTACGCAATTTACGGTCGGGGACAACCTAAAGATCGGCAAGCCGGGGCAAGGTGCGGCGGATACGCTCACCCAGGACGTCGGTGCCATCGCGAGCGTCTACACGACGAGCAAGACGCTGACAGTGACGGCGGATACGAAGATAATCTCCGTCATCGCGACGAACGACTATGCGTACGTAGAGCCGGCGACGGCAGATGGAACTGCCGATGCAGTCGCGATCCTCGCCGACACGATTGAGGTGCGGAATACGAAAGGCACGCCCATCGACGTTGAGGGGGGCATCGTCAAAGCGGGCTACGTGAAGACGAAGAAGCTGCTCGCTCTGTCGGCACGCGCTAAGGCTGAACTCTCTGGCGCGTTCACGGACGCGACCGGTGCGAAATTCCTATTCGATGATGTGGGGAGCTAAGATACCATGGGCAATCTACCGACAGTCGAACAAACCATCGGGCTGGTTCGCCAGTTCCCCACGCCGGAGTTCCTCCTGCGCCCGTTCTTCCCCGAGGTCGGCATCGACGGGAAGATCGCGACTTGGGATATCTACCCGAACTCACGAGAGCGCGCGAAGTACGTGGCCGAGGGCGCAGCCGCCGCACGGCAAGCGCGCAAAGCACTTTCGCATCACGCTCAGAAGATGGCCCATATCCGCATTGCGCGGAAGGTCGAGGCGAAGGCGAAGTATGACCGGCGCCCCGGCGGCAACCAATCGCAGGCGTGGTCCATTCACGATCAAATCGCCGATGAACTGGAAGATATAAACCGGACAGTTGAGTACGGGAAGGAATGCGAACGCGCCGCTGCGATCTTTGGTGGGATCGCCTCCCTCGCGTACGACGATGGAACCTGCGTCAAAGTCGATTACTTCACATCCACCTCCACGCACTACGCGCAGGTGACTTCGGGTTGGTCCATGGTCACTCGCGACATCCTCGGTGACATCAGCTCACACACGAATGTGATTCGCGAAGACGCTGGTGCCAAGGCAGTTGCGATGATTTGGGGCCGCGGGACAGCCCGCAAGGTGATGAACAACACGACCGTCCAGAATTACATCGAGCACGCACCAGAAGGGCGTGTAGCAGTCCTTGAGGGCCGTCTCACGCGGCTGGCAGGACTCGACGTGATTGAGTATCTGGACGGATTCATGGATGGCACCACGTGGACTCCGTTCGTGCCAGATGATCTCGTCGGCTTCGTCTGCGCTCCCGAGCAGATGGGGACGATGATGCTGCAAGGCGAAGCCGAGGAAGTCCAGGCGGTCGGCAATCCCGGCCGGTTCGCGAAGACATATGAAATCGAGGACCCGTCGGGCGTCATCGCGCTCGTCGATGACAACAGCCTGCCGGTGATCGAAGTGCCGCGGGCTATCTCGGTGCTGAACATCGCCAATCCATAAGGCGCAATCGCGGCGGGGCGAACGGCACCAGATGCTCCTTTCATCGCAGCAGGATTGATATACGTCCGCCGTGCCGCATGGACAATTGACGGACGACAAAGCGGGGCAGGCCATCATCGGCCTGCCCCGTGTCTAGGAGCCGGGAGTGAAGGGATACGACGGGCCGATTGATATCGTCTTCACCGTGTGGAAGCCGACGGCGACGACTTATGGTGCCTTTTCGCAGTTGGTGCGGAACACGCGACAGCCGTTCAACGTTATGGTTATGTCCACCGACGGTTCCGTTGCGCAGAATGCCAACCTCGCCTTTGAGCGGTGCAAGTCGCCCATTGTGGCTTCCGTCGATGACGACGCGTACGTGCCCGACGGCTGGCTCACCGACCTAGTGAAGGTGCTCGAAGCGCAGCCGAATGCCGCTGCCGTCGGGCCGAAAGTGCTAGGACCGGCCGGGCTGCCACTGGTTAATTCATGTGCATCGCTGGGACCGATAGAGATCAGGCGAGTGTTCCCGCATTTCATCGGCGGGTGCTGCTTCGTCATGCGGAACGACCTGGGATACCGTTACTGCGAGGATTTCCTTGGAAGCGGCTGGGAAGATACTGATCTCTTTCGGCAAATGCACGAGGCCGGCCATACGCTCTGGCACTATGGCGGCGTCGAGGTTCACCATGCGAGCCGCCGACTGAACAACGCCCCGCACTACAAGGATAACTGCATCAAGTTCCACGAACGCTGGCCCGTGCCGAGCTGCATGTGCTGCGAAACAGAGCAGGATCTCGAGCGGATATTGGAGGCTCTATGACCGACGATTCTATCTTCGCTGAGAGCAGCGTGCTGATGGAAGTTGCTCGCGAGGCCGCCGTCGATGTATCGGGCTCATCGCGACCTTGGGAGCAACAGCTTCTCTATGCGTTGGCCCGCGCGTCGGGCGCGACCAGTTTGCTCGAGGTTGGCACCCACGTTGGTCTGGCCTCTGTGTGGCTTGCAGTCGCCGCACAGCAGAATCACGGGCAATTGATCACCATTGATTTCAATGCGGGGACGGCCGCTGTCGCCAGGGAACGCCTCGCGCACTACGGCCTACAGGATGTGGCGACGGTGATGGTGGGTCCGGCCGAGGATGTGATTGCGGGGATGCACGCCAGCAAGACATTCGACTTCGTGTTCATGGATGCGGACCATCATCTGCAGAACTTCGAGCCGATCTTCGATGTGGTGTGGCCGAGGGTGAGGCCCGGCGGGCTGTTCTGTGCGCATGACATAGACTTCGTGGATGCGGACGAGCGGTGGTGGTTCCCGCAGAAGTTCCCGCACGGGCTGCTTGTCAGCACCGTGCATGGGAACATACATCAGTTGCCGCTCGGCCTCGGCATCGCGCAGAAGCCGAGGGAGGTCGGTGCAGCAAAGGAGGCATAGTGGTGGAGGCAACGAGGAGCAAAGAACTACAGGAGGCCCCGGCCGACCAGACTGGGGCTTCTGATTTGCGGGAAGATAAGCGCCCATTGGACATCGTGATGTATACGGAGGGCCTGCCGTTCGACGGAGAGACGATCAACCACAAGGGACTCGGCGGAAGCGAGACGGCGGCTTACTACATATGCCGCGAGCTGGCGGTGCTGGGGAACAAGGTGCGTCTCTTCTGCAACACGGCGCGGCCCGGCACATACGACGGCGTGGACTACGCGCCGGCGGAGAACTTCGGCGCCTTCCTAGATAGCAAGCCGGAGATGGACGCGCTCATCTGCTCCCGCCACATGCAGCATTTTCTCCATCCGAACGCGGATAGCCGCGCGAACGTCATCTGGAACCACGACATCGTGTTTCCGCAGACGGCGCAGCTCTACGGCGCCGTGCTCTGGAAGATCGATTCGCTTTTCTTCAACAGCGAGTTCCACAAGAAGCAATGCGACGACCAAATCGGCGGGCTGCCCGAGGATATCTACTATGTGAGCCGGAACGGCGTCGATCTCGATCTTGTCCGCGAGTCCATCGCCGGCGTCGAGCGCCAGCCGTTCAAGATGATCTACACCAGCCGGCCCGACCGCGGCCTCGATGTGCTGCTGGCGATGTGGCCGGGGCTGAAGGAGCGGATACCGGAGCTGGAACTCTACATCACCTACTATGAGTTCCCCGCTGCCGACCAGGGGTCGCTTGCAACGCTGGTGGGCCAGATCAACAAGCGCATCGAGCAGCTCCCAGGCGTTCACAAGCTACCCGCGATGCCCAAGGCCGACCTGTACCGCCACATCGCGTCGGCGCGCTTGCTGCTTTATACCTCGATCTTCTGGGAGACGAGCTGCATCTCTGCGATTGAAGCGATGGCGTGCGGAACGCCGGTGATCACGACCAGCTACTGCGCCCTGAAGGAGACGGTGCAGCACCAGCAGTCGGGGATCCTCGTGAAGGGAGCACCGCGGGTAGAGAAGGGGGATGGCAGCTATTGGTACGTGGCGCCTCATACACATTATCAAGACCGCTACGTCGATTGGGTGGAGCGTATCGTTCGGCGACCGGCCGAATGGCAGAAGCTCCATAATGGCGCGCTGCGGCGCGCGCAGCACTATGACTACAAGCTGATAGCGAAGGAGTGGGAGGCAAAACTGCGGGAGCTCATCGACACGCAGAACCACCAGCAAACCTGCTCGGCCTGCATGATCGTGAAGGACGGCGAAGACACGCTGCATCGGTGCCTCAAGACGATCCGCGATGAAGCAGACGAGATAATCGTGCTGCTGGACGATTCCACGTCCGATTCTTCCGAGACCATCGCGCGGCAGTACACCGATAAAGTGTATCCGTTCACGTGGCCCGAGTCTTTCGGCGAAGCGCGCAATCTGTCAATCCAGCGAGCGACGGGCGATTGGGTTCTGTGGATCGACGCGGATGAGCACCTCCACGGGAGCATCCGGCGCTACCTGCGGCACAACTGCTTCAACTCATATGCCGTGCCCCAGATCCACATCGGCGCCGGCGTGAAGGAGCACGCCGATTATCCAGCTCGGCTCTTCCGCAACCGAATGGGCGTTCAGTTCTACGGTCGGGTGCATGAGCAGCCGGAGCGCGAGTTCAACAAGGGCGTGCCGAAGACGTTTCTCCTGCCCGACGTGCGCGTCGTTCACGACGGATACTCGCTGCAGGGCGCGGTGGACAAGCGGTGGGAGCGGAACCACGAGTACATGGCGCAGGACTTGGAAGAGAACCCAGAGCGGCACATCTCGTGGTTTTCCTACATGCGGGACTGCGTGTCCGGCTCGGAGCGCATGCTGGCGGCCCGCGGGCATGCAAATAGACTCACGCCTGCCGACATGGATGTGGTGGAGCTCCTGCAGCAAGCCATCCACATTTGGAACCAACGCTTCAGCAACGTGGCGCATCCGTGGCACGCGCCTGCCTATCCGCTGTACCAGACGGCGCTGCGGCTGCTCGGCTATCCCGAGTTTGCCTTTGCGCTGGCGGGCAGCATGGGGCGGCTCCCGGAAGACAAGCTGCCCGCGCCGGAGCGACGGTTCTTCCAGAACGATGCCGAAATGCGGACCTTCCTGAACGATTCCTTGACTAATTTGTTCAGGACACTGCGGCCGCAGACGCACTATCCGTTCGAGGACGATTAGCGACAATGGGCGACAGCATCACCGATACGATCCGCGTCATTCGTTACCTGCCAGCGGACTACGACACAGAACGCATCACGTCTATGGTCATCTCCGACGCGATGGAGGCTGCGCACGATTACTATGCGACCCGCGTCTATCCGACCGCGCCAGCCGGCAGCATGGACATCCACATCGAAACGCTGCTGGCGGCGGTGGAGGTCCGCAATCAGATAGAGAATCTGAGCAACGCGGAGGAGAGCAACACCAAAGCCTTCGAGAACCGGGCCGAGAAGATGATCAAAGCCCGCATAGACGTGCCGACGCTGGCGGCGACGCAGTACAACACGCCGGTCGGCCCCGGCGGGCGGGATGCAGAGGGCGAGGACGCCCCGCCGTCGATCTTCAAGGTCGTTCCGCCAGAGCATGATGAGTACGAGAACGTGTACGCCGATGATCCTCACCGGCCGGGGAATTTGAGCGAATGACCGTGCCGCTCGGCACGCGCATAAGCGTCGAAATCGAAGGCGTGGCGGAACTGGTGCGCGTCTTCGACGGCGTGCAGGCGAACATCGCCGATCTGCGGCCCGCCTGGCAGCGGATCGCGCTCGAGGTGCTCTACCCCTCGATTGTGGCGAACTTCCTCGCGGAGGGCCGGCCCCCGTGGCCGCCGCTGTCGGAGGACTACGCCCGGCGCAAGGAGCGCATATGGGGCGCAAAGCCGATACTGCAGGCATCGGGCCTGCTCTTCGAGGCCCTGAGCGGCCCGGAGGCGACGCCGTACAGCATCACGGAATACGAGCCGCAGGAAATGGCGGTGGGCATCCGCGCTGAGCCAGCCAGCCGGAGCGGCCTCTTCTATGGCGTCTACCATCAGAGCCGGAGTCCCCGGCGCGGGCGTCTTCCCCGCCGTGCGTTCATGGCGATTCAGGAGCAGGACGTGCAGCCGATCATCAAGGCGATTCACGAGCACATTGCGGAGCCCATGCGCCAGCGCCGTCAATCAACAGTCGCAGGAGCCTGGCAGCGAACGGAGTCCTGGTAGATGGCTGCCAGCAACCCGATCACAATCGAAGATACGGTGCAGGGGATTCTTCTCGCCAAGCTGGACGAGAACGAGGCGTTTGTGGCCGCCGACATCGGGGCCGCCGCCGCGATTCTGTATAAGCGGGGCGTCCGCGACACCATCGGCCGCGCGCCCTGCATCATGTACGACGTGGGCGACATCGACGTGCGCGGGAACCCGCAGACCATGAGCGGCTCTACGGATACATTCATCGGCCAGATCATCGGCATTATCGAATACGCGGACGGCGATGACCAGGAGGAGAAGATCCGCTACTTCGCGTGGGCGGTCAAGCAGGTCATGGAGGCGACGGCGACGATTACGGACGCGACCTCGAGCAAGCTCATCTCGCCCGAAGTCGTCAGCCTGCGCATCCGCAATATCCGCGCGCAGCCATACATCGAGGGAGAGTTCAAGACCTTCCGTGCTTTTCAGCTCATATGGCGCGGCTACATTCCGCAGAACACGTAGCAGGAGAGAATCATGTCTGACGAAAGCGTTCAAAGCTCAGTGATAGGTGCGGCTGATCGCCTGGCCCAGTGGCGCCAATCGTGTCAGGACCTCGTGAGCGTCGGCGGCGGCACGCTGTGGGACAGGGCCGACGCGTCCGACGACGTAGACTACGAGAACACCGTCGAGGGCGTGAATCTTGCGGCCGTCGATAGCGCCATCGGCATTGCCGCTGCGGGCGCTGTGGTGGCGAACTGGTTTACGGAGCACGCCGACTACTTCAGCGACAAGGGATACACTGGCTTGTCCGGCTACTGCGCGGCACGAGGCGCGCGGGTCCACGAGTACACCGCGGAGCTCTACTATGACAGGTACTCGCAGCGCATGACGCCGCCGTGGCTGTTTCCGGCGAATTCCCGCACCATTGCCGAGTACGTCTACAGCGGCGGCAACGTCTTCTCGCCTACGACGGGAATCAATTCGGGCACCTTCGGGCCGACTATGGTCGAAGGCTTCGTGTCGGCCATCACGAGCCCGGCCGCGGTCTACAGCCTGGCCTTCGATTCCCAGTTCGGCTCGCCCGCCCAGCACGAGTTCTTGCTGACGTTGACGGACGCGGGTGTCGGCTCAGCTTATACGGTGGGCGAGGAGGCCATCGTCAGCGATGTGGCAGCCGGCGATCAGAACATCTATGTAGACAGCACCGGCCACTTCGTCGCCAGCGAAGTCGTCCTGATCACGGACACCGGCAAGGCGGAGGCGCGAGTCATCACCAGCATATCGGGCAATACATACGTGCGCGTGCAGAGCCCGGTCGTCACCTCCTACGCGCAGGGGACGGCCTACCTCGTGCCAGCCTTCTACAACGTGGCGAGCTGCGCGCACGCCTCGGGTGCAACCGATGAGGACGCAATCGTCTTCCGCCCGAAGATGGACCGGACGCCCGGCTGGTAGGGAGAGAAACAGACCATGTCTATACCAACCCACGTATTCAACGCAGCCTGCAAATACGCCATCGAGGGCACTCCAGGCACGCGGAACACGAACGTCTCCATGCTGCCGCAGACCGGCGTCGATATCCGTTTCGATTCCGAGCGCCGTGAGTTCCACGAGGGCTTCGGGCCTGGCAGCGATATGCTGCAGGCCCAGGAGTTGCTTACGGAGGCCTACTCGATCAGCCTCGGTTTCGATGTTTACTCCGGCGCCTTCATTCGCGACTGCTGCCACCGCACGGCGGGCGTCCTCCCGAGCCTGTCATTCGAGTTCTGCATGGCGGCCGACGCGGCCGAAGCCGTCTACGGCGCCCGCTGCAATACGCTGCGGCTGAGCGCCGCCGAACGCGGCTGCCTCCACGCGGACACCGACTGGGTAGCCCAGCACCACAGCGACACCGGCGTCTTCACTTGGACGGCCCCCCAATACTACCCCTATGTCTGGGCCGGCGGCACGTGGAGCCTCGGCGGGCAGATCATCGGCATCGACTTGACCTGCGAGAACAACGTGTTCAGCCATTACGCGATGAGTAGTACCCTCGGCGGCACGCCCTATGACCCGAGCCACATCCTGCCGGGCTTTATGAACGTGTCCGCCCGCATTCGGGCGATCACGGAGTACGATATCAGCCCGACGACCGATGACGTGACCGCCAGTCTCATCTTCGTAAGCGGCACCAACACGCTGACGCTGGGGCTGACCGGGGGCGCCTATTGGGGCCAGGAGCCGACGATTCCGCGGGACGGCGCCGTCGAATTCGGGGTGGACATGCGTTTTCGGAACATAACGATCTCTGAGGGCTAGAATACGCTTTTTGTCGAGAATCGCGACAGCGAGGCAGCGCGATCTGTGGTATGATGAGGGCGGCCGAGAGGAGGCACAGAATGAAAGCTCTGACATTCTGTAGGGTCAACACCCGTTGGATCGTTCCCGGTCTTTTGCTGGCCACTGTAGGATGCTGGATCGGACACGCCGCCGTCCTGAGTTCGTATGAGAACGAATCAGTCCAATTGATAGACGACAGCACGGCACTGATGACTAGAGTCAACAACCTATTGGAGCATGTCGGCACCAGCCAGCCGAATTACCAGGGTGGACAGCAACTGCGGTTGCTATTGACCGAGCAAGGTGATGTCACTGACCGAGCATACGCTCTGTGGGAGGAGCATCCCGATAAAGTCAGTGCATTCTGGCTCTATGAACGCGAGATGTGTATACAATTGGCCTACGCTTCCATGATCATGTTTCTCGAAGGCAGAGGAGGAGCTGGTATGGCCGAACTTTCGGCCGCGCAATCGGAAGCCAGCATACAAGCGCAGCAAGCCGCACGTGCCGCGTTCGATTTGGGCATCTAGCGTACTGTAGCTTGGGTGGGCGAATCCGATAATGAGCAGAAAGGAGGCGCGAAGATGAAGCGAGCAGGTTTGTGTGCAGCGTTGCTACTGGTCCTACTTTGCAGCGTCGCACCATCGGCTGCTGAGACCCAGCTTGAGCCGACGCATGGCTACATTATGTGGGACGACGACGATCCCATGACGCCCAAGCTAGAGGAAGGCACGCGCTTTGAGGACATACCGCTTGACCTCGATCTGTGCAAATGGCAAGACGAACAATGCCTGCGCATTCAGCCGGCGGCGCGGCTCATCGAGAAGTACAACTATTACTCATACAACCGCCTCTGGGCGATGTTCCGGTTCGACCTTCCGGCCGGTGAAATCGAGTCCATCACGGACCGAACGATAGCTAGGATTGACCCGCCGTTTCCCGCGGGGCCGCTTGCAACGCCCGATGATCCACCGCATGAATGGCACGTAGCGTACTGGCGGCCAAGTGTGCCATGGCCAGAGCCGGACCCCGACGACCCAGATTGGAAGCTGAACCAACAGCATCCCTGGATGGGTAGCGGCAGCGGGCGTGGCACTGCTGGCTTCCAGACAATCGAGCACACACTGTCGGCTGCTAAGATGGCGCAACAGGACATCACGGCTGGTGGGCCTTATTGGCTGCTCGTGTGGACGAATTCGGCCGAGGGCGACGTGCTGTATCTTGATCACATCGGGGTCTCTGTTACCTTGAAGGACGACGGATAGGCCTTGTCGGCATGGACCTAAAGCTAGAGGCCGCGAAGTACATCCACACGGCGGCTGCAACTCCTAACTTTGAGCTAAACGAGCTGCAGTGGATCGCCTCCGACCCTGCCCCATGTATATTGCATCTGCGCTTGTTCGCCGATGTGCAATCGCCAGGCTTGGGGGCACCGTTTTCTTGCCGCGTAGAACGCGAAAGCACGTTGCTGCATAGCGAAGCCATTGATCCCGGCCTCCATATTCTAGGCATACACGATACAGCCTCTGAATGTTCGTTTTGGTTAGACAGCTCGTGCATCTACACACGCACGCCGCTGACTGACCGTTCATTTCGGCAGAGTTCCACAGTCACGGTGTGGGACGGTACAGATTATCGCAGGGTCGCTGAGTGGTTCCGCGTCATTGCGGACGGAGAGATCCACTCTGATGAGTTCGATGAGTGGCCCGGGGAACCTCCGCGTTGGATCGGTGCCAGCCAGTATATCGGTACGCTAGGTGCGCTCTGGGCTATGTCAGTGAGCGGGGCCGCAATATTCCGCGTTTATGGAGGTCCAGGCAATGTCGTTGTTGCGCTCAAGCCAGCCGTCGGGGATTATACGGTAGCATATCCCGGCGAAGCGGCAGGCTGGACAACGAATATCTTCGAATTTGACGCTACGGCCGCCCGCACCGTAGCCATCGCGCACGGATTCTTCAATGCCGATTCACCCCAGATAAGTGACTTGTCATCTTCGTGTGTCGGCCTTGTGGGCAGGCCCGCGTGCTTGGTGCGGAAGCCAACGGGCCAGCTTATACTCGGCGTTTCGAGCCAGGGTCCGAGTTTCTTTACGTCGGGCGATAATGGGAAAACCTGGGGCTAGCGATGGCAGAACTGTGGCCCGATGAATACTTCGCTGCACTCATCATAATAGGCGGCAGGGGATCGCCCGTCCAAGTCGCGCTGACGGCCGCGAGCGCGACGGCCAGTACACGGAATCTCATGGCACGGACGACGTACAACGGCGCGACGAGCTGGGCGCCCGTCGTTACAGCGGCCACGGATGTGGCTCCCGATGACTGGCCTGGCGCGGCGGCAGAGCCGGAAGCCAGCGGTCGCATTCGGGGCTTCTATGTCAATGCAGCCGGTACGCTACAGACAGTCTACTCCGACGACTGCGGCAAGACCTGGACGTAACCTGTAATCCACGGGCGGATTCGGTGTAGGGCGTCAGCCCCAACTCGGGCGGTGCCGCAGAAGGCCGTGAGAGGCGACGGCGCAGGAGCTGGCGTGCTGTCAGATCGGCGGAAGTCGTGCCGAATTGAGACCTGGGGCGCAATCAGCCCCATACGGCCTCACAGGATTCGATTAGAGAGGCGTTCGCAGGTGGGCGAGGGGTAGAGGTGCGGCTGGTCAGCGCAGAATGGACGGCACCAAAGGAGGAGAGATGATGGCGAGAAGCAGATGGATGATGGCTTCGGCTGGCATCGCGGTGCTAGCCCTGCTACTCGGAATGGCGGCGTGGACCGGAACCCGTGAAGTTCTAGCTTCCAGCGGGGATGCGTACCAAATAAAGGTTGCGGAGATAGCCCAGGCGCGCTTGGATCTCGCACGCGCGGAACTAGCGGCGGTCAAGGCAGCGGACGATAGCCGAGCTGACTACACAACTGGGCAACGTCTGCGGGAACTCCTCGAACGACAGGGCGATGTATCGGATCAAGCATGGGCGCTCTGGACAACCAACCCGGATAGGCTGAGCGCGTTTTGGCTTTACCAGGCCGCACTGTATTCAGAGCTTTCGCTCGCCAGCAAAATCATGGCGGTCGAATGGCGCGCGGAAGCTGACGAAGCGTGGCACTTGGCTACTGCACAGGACAAGGCCGCGGTGGCTGCGTCCGAAGCCGCCCTGGACGCAGTGGCGAGGGAGATGATGCAGCAAGGAGAATGAAAGATAGATCGCTTCCGCTTCGACGCCGCGTTTCATGTGACTGGACCTAAGTTATAGTCTATACGCGCATTGCGCACACTGCGCCAGCCTCCCCCGAGGCTGGCGCTTCTCTTTGGAGGAGGTATGGTGGCACAGAACAAACCGAACACCGTTTCATTCCTGAATGTCAGCTTGCGATCCACGAAGCTCGACCTGGGCGGCGTGCTGCGGGGCCACTGGATAGAAGCCCGGCCCCCAGCCGGCTATGAGCTGCTTGTCTTCCGCGACCACGTGCGACGCGGCGATATGGCCGCCGCCGTCATGTATATCCTCTTGCAGACGATCAGTGCGTGGGATCTCAAAGACGACAGCGGCCGCACGCTGGAACTTTCAGACGAGACGCTGCAGTTGCTGTCGGCGCCCGCGCTCAATGCGCTCCAAGACGCCATCGAGCCCCTGCGGGAGGCTATCGACCAGGAGGCGGCCGCTTTTTTCGGCGCTGCGTCGGAGACCTCGCCGGAGGACACACCGAGTTCGTAGCTGCCGAGTCTCCCCAGTTGCTCGACGTGTGGCAGGCCTATCACCTGTCCAAGCAGTTGCACTGGCCCTATCCCGATGTCGTCCGGCAGCAGGGCCACCGCGGCCCGATCTCAGCCCGTGAGATGTACGTGCTGACGTTGATTCACAATCACTACGCGAAGATGAGCAATGGCTGAAGAGCAGGAACTAACCGTCCGCATCCGCGCCGAAGACGACGCCTCGCCGGCGCTCGAGCGATTGAAGGTCGCGGCCAACCAGATCGGCGGCCGCTTTGAGCGCTTCATCGGCGGCTTCGCTCCGGCCGAACAGCGGCAAGTCACCGAGCAGATCCTCAGCTCGACAACGGCGCTCAAGCAGGCGGCCGAGTATACGGGCCTGACGACAGACGAAGTCAAGATGCAGGCCCGCGCGTACCTTGGCCTACAGCGCAGCGCCGAAGCCGTTGCGGAGCACAGCAAGGGGACCGCGCGAGCGGCTGAGCGCACAGCGCGGCCGATGATGACAATGGACCGGCTCACGCGCACCATCGAGCGCAAGATATATCGGATGGCGGCGAGCTTCATTCTCATCGCTGGGGCTGTGCGGGCGCTCCGCGCCTTCAAGGAGTTCGGTTGGGACGTGGCTGTCGCGACGGAGAAGAGCCAGCAGATGGCGCGCTCATGGCATGGACTCATGCAGAGTGCGAAGTCATTCGCGCAGAGTGTCGGCGAAGCCGCGGTCAAGACGATGGAGCCGGCAGTCGGATGGTTGGAGCGCCGAGCCATGGCAATGAGGGCGGCAGAAGCCGAAGCGACAAGAAAGGTCGGCAAGCCACCGGAGGACTTCCTCATAGGGCGCTGGCCATCGCTGGAGGAAATGAGACAGCAGAGGAGATGGGGCAAGGAGTATGCGCGGCAGTACAGATACTTCATGGAGCATCTAGAGGAAGCCAGGGAGGTTGCAAAGCCTCCGGAGGAAGTCGCCGCCAAGAAGATCGCCTGGAGCGCAGAGCAGGTCAAGTTCTTGTCCGCGGCGGCTGAGCGCGGCGTTGGGAGCTGGGAGCGGACAGCCGAGGCGGCAGGCAAGCTCGTCGAGCATATAAGGGAGGCCAAGAGACTCGAACTGAAGGGGACGCCCCGCCGGGAGTGGACGGAAGAAGTCTATAAGCTGGCGCGAGCCGAACAGGAAGCCGCCGCGCAGCTCGAAAAGTTCAAGGCGATGGCGGCTGGCGGCGCGGAGCTCGGCCGGTTGGAGAAGTATGCGGCTGTACTCGGCTTCAAGGAAGAAATCCCTGGCCTCGGCAGGAGGGCGCGCCAAGAGCACATCGCTGTGCTCGAGCGGCAGATTCCGATTCTGGAGAGGCTCCTGGCGACGGTTCGCGAGGGGTCCGACGCCTGGTTCGACTACGCCCAGAAGCTGGCCCGCGTGCGGGCCGAATCGGCCGCGCTCCAGGCAGAAACCAAAGACATCGTCCGTGAAGCCTTCGGCATCACGCGGGAGGAACTGGGGCGGGCTGGCGTGGGCGGTGGCATCCCAGGATACGCGACGCCGATTGCCGCGCCACCGAGGGCTCCTCAGATGCACCTGACGCCGGGCGGTGGCCAGGTCAGCCGCATAGAGGTCGATATCAAGGGGTTGACGGAAGCCGGGAAACAGGCCCTCTTCAGGGATATGACGATGTGGATGGGCCGGCAGTGTAGGGCAGGTGCCTAAATGGCTGATCCCGTCACAGTGCAGCTCACGCTCGATATCGACGATGCTTACCTATCGGAGCTGGGCTTCGAGTTCTCGCTGACGACGCCGCGCGCCTGGGGCAGCCGAAGCAAGGAAACAACGGGCCTCTGTTATGAGCCGCTCACGCAGACGATCATGCTTGCGCCGAAGCGCGACCTCTCGACCTATGCCGCTGCGGCGAAGACGGATTGGAGCTTCTCGGATTCCAGCGACAACTGGGAGGAAGTCGCCGGCCCGCCGGGGTTTGACTACGGCTCTGCGCTCTTTCACGAAACGACATCGCCGACGCGGGTGAGCGCCACCAGCGTCGCTTCGTGGCCATACAACGCGCACACGATGGTCGCAATGTTCCTCTGCTACCCAAACACGGCCAACGATTACATTGACCTATCCTGGGGAAGCGGTGCACTTCGCCTGCGCCTGCAGAACGGAAAGCATCCAATCGTCACGCTCAACAGCAAGGACTGGACCATCCACAGCGTGCCGCCGGTCTCGGTTGATCACCTCTATAGCCGGCCGCTTCGATTGTGGGTGTACTTCCTGCGGGAAGACATCGTGGTGTGTTCGGATTTCATGCCGAACTTCCGATGGCGGCCGCCGCGCTCGGCGTGGGCTTCCCACACGTGGAACGACGGCACGTACGACCATGAATACCTAGCCGGCAGCGGCACGTTTAAGTTCGAAGCGCCGGGCATGTTCTTCTTCAACGCCGTGCATATGCACTTTGATACCTCGGGCAGCGGCACGTTCCTCGTGCCGTTCCGCCTTCCCTATGTACCGGTGCAGGCACCGACGAAGGACAAGGACTGGGAGCCTTTCCCGGGCTCGGCGCTCGTTTTCTCGCTGCGGAATCAAGATGACACGGCGGCCTATGCGACCGGCGACCAGGAGGGTGCGGCGAAGTTCGTGATGTCAACCAGCAATGCCGACTACACGCCATATGTGAATTCGTTCATCGTGAATTGGCCGCGGGACACCGGCACGAAGACAGGCACCAACAAAACGCCGGATACGCTGCTCGTGCGCGAGTTCCGGTCGATCGACACAGGCGCCGATACCGTCGAGCTGCGGATCCACGATGACGGCACCTACGAGGACCTACAGCGCGTCGTCAACATGCGGGTGAACATGCAGGTCAACAACGTGCAGCGATTCGTGGGCTACGTGGACGAGCCAGCGGTCCAGTGGCAGGGCAGCCAGCAGTACTACACTCTCTATCTCCGAGATGTCATGCGCAAGCTGCAGGGCGCAATCCTGCTGGCCGACTTCAGGGCCGATGGACTGACGGTGAGCGAGGCTATCGAGGAGCTCATCGAGCGGGCTGGCGTGCCCTCGGCCGACATCGTGGCCGACACGACGACTGTGACTCTGCCGGAAACCGAGGAGGCCAGCGAGCCGGCGATGCTCTTTCCCGCTGGCACCAATATCTACGAGGCCGTCACATGGCTGGCCGAAGCCTGGCTGCCGAGTTGGCGGCTCTATGCGCGGTCTGACGGCAAGTACGTATTCGAAGAATGGGCTGCCGGCAGCCCGGAGTTTACCTTCCTGAAGGCAACGGACGCCGGGGTCGCCGATGAAGATCGCTTGCTGTATGACCTGGAGGAAATCAACGACGATTCGGGCCTGCGGAACTTCATCGTCGTGGTCGGCTTGGACAGCGACGGCAATGCGATCCGCTCGGTGCGCTATGACAGCGATTCGTGGCTGACGCCGGCATCGAGTGCCTACGTCGGCGAGGTCCGCGTGGGCGTCTACGTGGACACGAGCCTAACGACGCAGAACGCAGTCGATACTGTCTCCGAAGCACTGTTCAATGAGGTCTGCCGCATTCGCCGCTACTATGCATGGCGCTCGAAGTATCGCACGGATCTGCTGCCGGGCGATGTCGTGACGCTCGAGGGTGAAGGGAACGTGAAGATCACGGATATCGACGCCCAGCTCGAAGGCCGCTGGGGCGACGCCGACTACTGGGGCGAGGTCATATAGATGCGCATGTGGCGAGACCCGTTCAAGACGCCGAAGGGCCTACAGCGTCTGGCCGCTATGCGCGGCGTCGGACTGGGCGGCGTCAGCGGCCGCGGCGGAGGCGGCACGGCCACCGCCATGCCCATGCTCACCACTCGCCAGCAAGCCTATAGCGCGGCCGCCGCTGCTGGTATGAACGCGGGCATGCCCGGCATGACGCTCGGCGGGATGCCGGGCGGCTTCACCGGCGGGATCTTCGGCCCCATTACGTACGCGGGGCCGACGCAGGACTACTACACGATTGACCTGCCAGCACAGGTGCGCGTTGTGGCTCCCAGCGGCGGCGATTACACCGACCCGAAGGCCGCCATCGAAGCCTGCGATGCAGGCGACATAGTCTGGATTATGGGCGGAACCTACAGTGTGAGTGCGTCAATCGTAGTGCCAGCTGACAATATCACTATCCAGGGCACCAATCCCGAGGCTGCCGTCATCACGAACAGCGCGGCCGGTGCCGTCCATGCGCTGAACCTCAACGGCCATGATGGTGTTGTCGTCCGAGACATCGGGTTCGTCGCGGCCGGTGGAAACACGGGCTATTCTATCTACGGTGCGGCAACAGTTGACGACACGCTCATCGAGCACTGCTGGTTCGACTGCACGGCTGGCGGCAACTACGCTGTGTACTTGGACGGCGGCAGTCGGAACACGGTACAGAATTGCTATCTCACGAGCGTACAGGCGTACAGCTTCGCTCGTATGAAGGGTCACTATGCAGTCTGCCGGCAGAACCACATTATCCAAGACTATGATGGTGTTTGCATAGCGATCACTATACTGGCGAGCGATTACTGCGTGGTGGCCGACAACTACATCCACGAGCTCGGCACTGGTAGCACCGGTGCCATCATCGTATATATCTCTAATAACGGGCGCATCGTCGGCAACGCAATTGAGGTGGACGATCCCGCCGCAGCCGCCTACATGATCAGTCTGCGAAACCACATCGCTCCGAGTACGAAAGGTGGCCTGATCTCCGACAACATCGTGCAGCTAGCGGGCAACGTGGGCGGCGGCATCAAGCTCTCGACCAATGATCCGCAGACGCTCGATTGGGTGACGGTCAACGACAACAGCGTATACGACGGCTCCATCGGCGTGAGGATAGACGACGCCCGCTGTAACCAGACCCGCGTGCATGACAACAACGTCACCGACTGCACTACTCCTGTTTCCAATGCCGGCACGGATACCAACGCCGTCGATAACACCTAGCTGGACCCACCGAAGTCTCTTCCGCTGGCGGCGGCTATCATGAAGTACGCACCCGAGGCCGAACGTGTGGCCGAAGGAGCAACGAGACATGAAGAAGGCCAGCAACAACAGGAACTTCCGAACACTGCTCTGGGTGGCAGGGATCGCCGTGACCTTCGTTCTCGGAGTCGTGATCTGGACGGCCCAGGCGATACCGGACATTCGGTGCGATGTGCGCGAGCACGCCACCAAGATCGACGGCCTCGACCAAGACCGCGAGGAGATCACCGAGAAGCTCGCCGAGCTCGACCAGGTGCTCGACGAGCACACTCGCGCCCTTGACCGCATCCAGGACCGGCTCGGCATTGACCGGCCCGCGGAGAGCGACCAGTGATCCGCGTAGTCGTCAACCCCGGCCATGACGGCATCCGCGACAAGGGCGCACGGGGGCCGACCGGCCTCCGGGAGGCCGATGTGGTGCGACGGGTCGCCCAGGCCATGCGGGGCATGGATGAGTATGAGTTCAAGCGGCAGAACGTCTTCGGCCTCTGGACGCTCCTGTTCGCGCTGCGCCGCAATCCGGCCGACGTTGTCGTGAGCCTCCACTGCGACGCGGGTTCGACGGACCTGGACGAGGCCCGCATGTTCTGGTGGCGCGATGACCCGGACCTCGACCGCGCCGAACGCTCGCACGAGCTCGCCAGGTCGCTGCGCGACTACGCCATGTACTCGCAGAGCGCGCTGGTGCTGACCGCGCCCTACATGCGAGGCCGCAGGCGATTCACCCCCGGCGTGCTCTGCGGGACCTCGACGGAGGCGGCCATCATCGCAGAGCTCGGCTTCATCTCGGACCCGCACGTTGAGGCCGCCATGAGGACGCGCCATTGGGTTGAGCGGGCGGCGAACGGCGTCCACCTGGGGATATATGCCTGGCTGAGAAGCATGGGAGTCACGAAGTGAGATACTGCGTCTGCCCGCGGCCGGGGTGCGGCTACCGGGAGGAGCAGTGGCCGGCCGCTATTCGATGCACCGCGCGCCGCTGTCCGAAGTGCGGCGCGACACTAGTCGCAAGAGGAGAGAGTTGTGTGCAAGACGATGATGGTCGTAGCTGCGCTAATCGCCCTGCTGATTCTGGCGACAGGACCGGCAATGGCGACGGGAGTGGATCTCCCGCTCGATGAGATGGGGGCCGGACTGGCAGGCGTTTTCCCGTGGGACAGTGACGCTGAGAGCTTCGGGGCATTCAACGTCACACTCGGGCTGCCGATCCAACCCCCGGAACACGTTCTACTGAGCGAGCCTCTGACCTTGGCCCAATGGCTGGCTGCGGAGGGAGGTCTCAATGTCCTCGTCCACGGACTGCATAGTGACAAGGTCGCCTTCGGCGCGAGCTTGGCTATGCCCGTATACAACTCAACTGGCAAAATGCCCGTCCGCGCCGGAGTCGCCTATGTCGGGGGCACAGGCGGGGCCTGGTTTCTCGCCTGGGATCTGAGCACGAGCGTGGTGTACCCGCCACCGGCCGGAAGCGAACTTGTTGGACGCGCGCCACCGATTGACCATCTGACGGTGTCACTGATGCCGGGCGGCGCCGTGGCGACCTACACAGCGTTGTTCTGAGGAGGCAGGCAAGCATGGAATGGGGCAAGTGGCTGGACAAGTTGCTGATGGACCTGGCGCTGGTCGGCATTCCGGTGCTGGTCGCGGCCCTGAGCGCGCTCACCGACCAGGAGGGCGCGCCGGTATGGGCCAGCATGGCGGCTGCGGGAGGGCTTATCGCCCTTCGTCGGCTGAGCAACTGGGTGAAACACCGGGCTGACCCGGATCCCGCAGGCTAGCCGTTACGCACTCTAGCACGTACGCACGTACTGCATTTCCCTCCGACGCCGCTCCTCGCAAGCCGCGCGGCGAGGCCCCCGGCCGCCTCCTCCGGGGGCCTCAATTATCCGAGCCGTGCCTTCGGTACTGTCCTAATATGGCACAGCTAGATGGGTCAGCGTAGTCTGGAAAGAGGATGCGGCAACTGGCCCCGCAGGCCACGAAGATATGGCCTGGGCTACCGAGGACAGGAAGTACGTGCTGGGACTCAGTGGATAACTAGCCGCGAGGACACGCAGGAAGGGCAAGCCACAACTACGAACTAGTTGTCGTTAGCTGCCATTCCCGCTGTTCCTTCGAGTGGCCACGTGTTGGCTTGCTGCCAGCAGAACTCTCTGCGGCCTCAACCGATATCTGCAGCTTCGAGCCAGATGGTACTCTCCTAGCTATCTCGGAAGCTACAATCTTGAGATTGTACTCAAACAGTTCGGGATCATCGACTACAAGGCTCACGAGATTAACTCGCTGCCCGTCTGGTAGGTCATCTAGCAGGGTTGGCGTTCTGAGGAATGCCTGCAGTTCGCAGAAAGCACCGCGGAGATTCTGCATCCCGAGATCTCTTCCGTGCTTTGGCCTGCACATCTTAGACCTGTCTCCTTTTCTTACGGTGTCCTTCAAATGCACCCTCCAAACGCTCCTGGGCCTTCCCAAGAGCGTCTTCCATATCTTGTCGGCTTTCTGAGGATACCCTCTCAGTTTCGCCTATCTCTACCCACTCATCGCCACTGTCGTACTGCAATGATACCCTGTAGCGGGCTACTTGACCACCGTCTATGTGTATCTCCACGTCAAGCCGATAGTCCGGCTGGAGCCAACGATAGTAGCGTTTCGTGAGCATTGTGGAGCTAAGGGTATCCCGTGCAAGCCCACCTGTCAATGCGCGAAAGTACAAGAAGACAGGCCGATTGTACAAGCTTTCGCTAAGGTTTCCCTATTGACTCTGCCAGAAATGAGGGTATATACTGACGGGCGAGGCTGGAACGCATGGCTGTGGAGAGGACAACTCAAGAGCTCACGGGTGCCGATGTCCGAGTCGAACGCAACCGCTACACACCGATTGTGACGCAGGCGGAGCTGGCGAGCGAAGTTCGTTGGTATCACGGCACCATCGCGAAGATCGAAAATGGTGAGATGAAACTCGACCAGAACGAATACCGGAGACTCATTGAAGTAGTACAAAGGTTGGCGGCTCAGAAGAAGACTCGGAACCAGGCCTAGCGGTCGGGCATCGCATTGATATCGGTGCGATGCCACAGGACATCGCCGCCCTCGTCGAGCCCCCACAGCCCCTCGTTCTTCTCGCACATGATGATGCGGGTCTCGCCGTTCGGGCCCCACGGGCCCTCGACCGAGCGCTGGCTGTGCTTGCCCCGCACCTTCCAGAGCACATTGCCCTCCAGATCGGCCACCATGAAGTCCTTCGACCCGGAGTAGCGCACCTCGAGCTTGCCATCGAGGTTCAGGTCGCTTACGCCGATGTGATCCGCGTGGTTGCCGACATAGTCGAAGCCGTAGCCCAGGTCGAGGCCCCACACCTCCGACAGGTCGGCGTTCAGCAGGCTGTAACCTATCAGCAGCTCCTCCCTGCCATCGCCGTCCACATCCACCGGGACCATGCTGTGCCCCGCCCCGCGCACAGCGAACGGCTCCTGCCAGACTGTGAGATCATGCCTGAAGACCATGGTGGGGTTCGAGTACGACCACGGGGGATAGGCTCTGTCGTTGACTTTGCAGATGAGGTGCCTTCCCGCGGCCGACCGGAAGAACTGCGCGGTGCACAGCAGGTCGAAGTTGTCGGAGGGGAGCTCGACGAACGACCGCTGCCGTCCCGAGTCGCCCTCCAGAATCACCAGCGCATTGCCCTGGATGAGGGCCACCTCGCAGCGGCCGTCTCCGTCGATGTCCTCGGCCACCATCGACTTCGGGCCGTGGCTGGTGAAGGGAACACCGCGCCGGTAGGGCCGGCCGCTCTGCCACAGCACCTCACCCTCCAGCGAGACCGCGGTGAGGCAGTGCAGGGACCGATCGACATCGTCCGCATCAGACCGGTCGGCATGGAGCCGTGACTTGAGCTGCCCCGGGCTTTGGAGGATGAGCAGCTCCAGCTCTCCGTCGCCGTCGATGTCGGCCAGCTCGGCGCGGTCGCCGCCGAACTCGGCGACGGAGAACTCCTGAATCAGTACCGCTGTTCCGGGCTGCACGCTGAGTTCAGTTCGTAGGGCCGGAGGCCCGCTCCTGCCGTGCGATCTACAACACGATCCCCTACGTCACACAACACACCGCAGCCGACTCCGCAAGGGCCGGCAGGCCCCACACCAGGGAGCCCCGTCGCTATTGCCGCCGGCGCGGTCAGAATCGCGAGCACGGCCGCGATCCGGGTCATGGCGCCGTTCGTCAGCTCCCCACGTCTGCGCGCACCTGAATGGAGATGGGTAGGAACGGGACCTGCTTCTCCAGGATCGTCCGCTCCTCCTCATCGCCTTCGAGCAGTCCCCTTGCAGCGAGGTGGACCCGGTACCAGTCAACGCCGCCGGCCTGTTCTTCGGAGTACGTCCCCCCGTCGCCGGCCGCCAGAGTACCCCGCTCGCCAGAGGCGTCATAGGTCACGTGCCGCCACAGCACCTTTAACTCGGCCTCCCCCTGGCTGATCGAGATCGTGATGGAGCTTTCCTCCGGCAGGCGTAGGTTCCAGCTGCTCCTCTCCTCTATCGCCGCCTCGAGCAGCGTCATCTGATCCGGGCTCAGATCCGCCGGGGCCTCCAGGGTCCCCGCATGGGCCGACTCCCACTGGGCCGTATGCAGACTGCCGAGGAACCGCAGCATGGCCGGATTCTCCTTCGCGAGGGCGAAGGCGGCCCCCCAGGCCGACCGGCGCGTGGCGTCGAGTAGGTCTCCCGGCTCTCCATAGGGTACCCGAGCCCCGTGCTGAATCTGGAGGTCGCTGAGGCTCCCGATCCAGAAGGTCCATCCCTCGGGATCGACGGGCAAGTCGAACTCGGCCGTCTCGGCGCGCTCGCCGGCCGCATCGGGCCCCGGCAGGTAGGGCTCGATCTCGCCGTCGAGCCAATCCAGCAGCGGGGCCGGCAGCATGGCTGCGCGCCAGATGTCGCGGTTGGCGGTGCGGAAGGCGAGGAAGCGCCCCGCGTCGCCCCACTCCCACTCCGGGCTCCTCATGAAGTTGCGGCCGGGTGTGTCGCAGAAGGCCTCCAGGGCCGCAAGCGCGCTGACGCCGCTGTTCTCCGCCGCGGTCAAATCGGCTTTCGCGTCGAGCAGCCCATCGGCGATGAGGTGCAGGCCGGTCGCCTTGCCGACTTCCTCTTCGATCATCCAGGCGGGATGTGTGCCAGTGGGGAGGGAGAGGGTAGTGCTGTCGAGCAGCTCACGCATCTCATCCGACAGCGACCTGCCCGCGGCTTCGCGCTGGCTCGCGCTCCGCTTCTCGGCGGCGATCTCCTCCTTGCGGGCCGTGACGTAGGCCTCCTCCTGGTCGGGCGTGATGGCCTCGCCGAGCGCCCGTCGAAGGGCGACTTCGTCCTTGGGTCGGGAGCGGATGTCGCCCGACAGATCCATCACTGTCACATTGGTTTCACGTCCGGGCCAGGATTCCACAGGGGTGCCGAGATACCGTGGTGGCCCCAATAGCACCTCGCCAAGCGAAGTGACGATCAGGGGACACAACGCGTCAGGATCGCCGTAGTCCACATCGTAGTCCGGGAATGCTGCCGCCAGCGCATCCTTGTCCTCTTGTGGGAGAGGCGCAAGGTTGATGCCCGTGCCGAAGGCCTGCAGGCCCTCAGGCGGCTGCGGAAGTGATGGGTCGAACCGGATCGTCTCCAGCAATCGGGGAAGGTGTTTGCACACGATCTGGGCTGCGGCGCGCCGCACCGGATCGAGAGTCGTCAGCAGCACGGCGTCGTCCCGTCCCAGATAGAGGTCGATGGCCTCCTCCCGCGGCAGCAGGAGAGCTTCGTCGATCTGCACCCGCCTGTCCTTGATCGCCTGCAGCCGATTCTCAGAGTCCTGGCGAGCCCGCGTCTCTCGCTTGCGCAGGGCGGCCGCCGCGCCCTGCGCGATGCTCGTGCCAAGGAGATAGTAGCTGCTCCCGGCCCCGCTGCCCGTGCAGCCGAAGGTGCAGTCGGTCACCCAGCTGAGCTGGGCCATGAGGTCGCGAAGAGTGGGCGGTTCATCGGGATTCAAGAAGACGTGCACGCGAACGCGCCGGTTCTCGTTGCCCTCGGGCCAGAAGCCTATGGCGACACCGGTCTGCTCCGCCATGTCGCCGAAGAGATCGGACAGCGAGATACCGGCCCGCCAGCAGGAAACCGGTTCGTCGAGGCGCGGGTCGTACTGCTCTCCCCCCTGCCACGACTCGCCTGCCTGCCAGGCATAGAGCGCCCGGCCGCCAGGCCCCTGGCCCTCCGGCACCAGCAGAGTCGCGGCCTGGACCGGACCACCTGTCGCGAGTGATGCAGCCAGCGAAGCGACAGCGAACAGCAGGATGCCGATACGCCAAGCACGCGACGTGTCCATACCATCCCCCCGAACGTAGGTCGATGAACCAAGCGGCTCACTTCATTAGACGCGTGGGAGGGCCGCTAAGTTGCAGCGGATTCCAGGCTGAGACGAGGCTCCCGCCCTTGACGGTTCCGTCTTCGGCAGGAAGCGGGGCTAGCATGGGCAAGAGGATGGCAGGCGGGCGGCCGGCTTGCCGGCCGCGCTGACTAAGGACGGAGAGAGGGGCTGCGCGAAGTGACCTTCCTCGATTGGGTAGCGGTTGCGGTCATCCTTGGGGGCCTGCTGTTCCTGCGGCGACGGATCGCCGCGCTCGTCGGTCGTACGGCCGCCTGGGTGCGGGCGCGGCCGCCGCTGGGTCTCGTGCTCGCCATCGCTCTCTCCGTGCTGGCCGTGGTGTTCCTGGCCTGGAAGCTGCCGCAGTGGCAGCTCGCCTCGCGCAGGATGTATCTGACTGCCAAGGAGTATCTCGAACTCCAGAACTCCTACCGCGCGACCATCGTGCAGGCGTTTGGTGGGCTCATTCTACTCGTCGGCATCTACTTCACGTTGCGGCGGGTCGCCGCGACCGAACGACAGGTTGAGGTGGCGAGGGAAGGGCAGATCACGGAGCGGTTCACCCGCGCCATCGAGCAGCTTGGCAAGAAGGACCAGCTCGAGGTACGCCTCGGGGGCATCTACGCCCTCGAACGCATCGCCCGCGACTCCGAGAGGGACCACTGGCCGATCATGGAGGTGCTGACCGCCTATGTGCGGGAGAACGCGCCCCGGCGTATAAAGCCGAAAGAGGAAGAGAAGCCAGGACCGCTCGCGACCGACATCCAGGCCATCCTCACCGTCATCGGGCGGCGGCGAGTCGAGTTCGAGCGCGCTGAGGAGCAAAGGCTCGACCTGAGCGGGACGAACCTGTCCGGCGCGGACTTGCGCGGGGCAAATCTGTCCGGGGTGAGTTTGTTCCGAGCCGATCTGTCCGGCGCGACTCTGTGGCGGGCGGACCTGTCCGCGGCGTTACTTCTGTTGGCGGACCTGTCGGGGGCGTACCTATACGAGGCGCACTTGTCCGGAGCGTTACTTATGTCGGCGGACCTGTCCGGCGCGAACCTCACCGAGGCGAACCTGTCCCGGGCGCGCCTGCCCGAGGCGGACCTCACCGGCGCGGACCTGTCCGGCGCGGACCTGTCCGGCGCGGACCTGTCCGGCGCGGACCTGTCCGAAGCGGAGGGCCTCACCCGCGAGCAGATCGAGAGCGCGATCACGGACAAGAAGACGATCCTGCCGGATTATCTCAAGGAGGGCGGAGAGGGGGAGCCGGAAGCACCGGCCAAGGCAGGCGAGGCGGAGGATTAGGCGCGAGATAACCGTGGGATTCCTTCGGCAAGCTCAGGACAGGCCTTCGCTCCGCTCAGAATGACAGCAGGGGCAGGAGGCAAGCCGCCCGAGGCGGCCAGGGCTCTTGGCCCACGGGTTGTTGGCTAGCGCGAGTCGCTGATGGCGACTTTGTCTTTGACGACGGCTTGGGCGGCCGCGAGGCGGGCGACGGGAACCCGGAACGGCGAGCAGCTTACGTAGTCGAGCCCGACCTGATGGCAGAACTCGACCGAGCGCGGGTCGCCGCCGTGCTCGCCGCAGATGCCCAGCTCGAGGTCCTTGCGGGCCTTGCGGCCGAGCGTGCAGGCGGTCTCAACCAGCTTGCCGACGCCCTCGGGGTCGAGCGTCTGGAACGGGTTCTCCGGGAGGATCTTGTCCTCGACATATCGCAGCAGGAACTTGCCCTCGGCGTCATCCCGGGAGTAGCCGAAGCAGGTCTGGGTGAGGTCGTTGGTGCCGAAGGAGAAGAACTCGGCCTGCTCGGCGATCTCGTCCGCGGTGAGGGCGGCTCGAGGAATCTCGATCATGGTGCCGATCTTGTAATCGACCTTGACGCCCTTCTCCTTGATGACCTGCTTGGCGACCGGTTCGAGCCGCTCGCGGATCCAGGTCAGCTCGTTCACGTGGCCGATGAGGGGGACCATGATCTTCACGTGGACGTCCACGCCGCGCTTCGCGCACTGGCAGGCGGCCTCCATGATGGCGCGGGTCTGCATCTCCACGATCTCCGGCATGACGATGCTCAGCCGGCAGCCGCGCAGCCCGAGCATCGGGTTCAGCTCCCGCATGCTGTCCACCGCCTCGAGCATACTGCGAAGCTGCTTCAGCTTGCGCGAGTTGGGCGACTTCACCTCCAGCCGGCACACCTGCTCGAGCAGCTCATCGTGGTCGGGCAGGAACTCGTGCAGCGGCGGATCGATGAGCCGGATCACCACCGGCAGCCCGTCCATCGCCCGGAAGATGCCCGCGAAATCCTTGCGCTGGAAGGGCAGCAGCTCCTTGAGGGCCTTCTTCCGCTCGTCTCCGTTCTCGGCGAGGATCATGCGCTGCACCACCGGCAGGCGCTCGGCCTCCATGAACATGTGCTCCGTGCGGCAGAGCCCGATGCCCTGCGCGCCGAAGCCGCGGGCGCGCTTGGCGTCACGCGGATAGTCGGCGTTCGCCCACACCTCCAGCCGGCGGATGTCGTCGGCCCAGCTCAGCAGCGTGGTCAGCTCCTTCTCCTTCGCCAGGTTCGGGGCGATGGTCGGGATGAGTCCCGCGAACACCTCGCCCGTGGTGCCGTCGATGGAGATCGCCTCCATCTCCTTCAGCACCTTGCCGTCCACGGTGAGCCGGTGCGCGGCCTCGTCCACGCGGATCGCCTCGCACCCCGCGACACACGGCAGCCCCAAACCGCGGGCGACCACGGCGGCGTGGCTGGTGGCCCCGCCGCGGGCGGTGAGGATGCCCTTGGAGGCGAGCATGCCGTGGACGTCGTCGGGAGTGGTCTCGGGGCGGACGAGCACCACCGCGGTGCCGGCCTGGCCCTGCTCCTCGGCGCGGTCCGCGTCAAAGACGGCGGCCCCGCTGGCCGCGCCCGGGGAGGCGTTGAGGCCCTTGGCGAGCAGCCGGCCTTCCTGCGCGGCCAGAGCCTTTTCCTTCGGGTCGAAGGCGGGGAGTAAGAGCTGGTTGATCTGGTCCGGCTCCACCCGCATGACGGCCTCTTCCTTACTAATAAGACGCTCCTTGACCATTTCCACCGCGATGCGGACGGCCGCCCGGGCGGTGCGCTTGCCGACGCGGCACTGGAGGATGTAGAGCTTGCCGCGCTCGATGGTGAACTCGATATCCATCGCGTCCTTGTAGTGCTTCTCGATGCGCGTGGCGAGGCGGACGAACTGATTGTAGATCTTCGCGTTCTCCTTCTTGAGCTGCGCGATCTCGATGGGCGTGCGGACACCGGCGACGACGTCCTCGCCCTGCGCGTTCATGAGGAACTCCCCGTAGATCACCTTCTCGCCGGTGGCGACATCGCGGGTGAAGGCGACGCCGGTCCCGGAGTCCTCGCCCATGTTTCCGAAAACCATCGTCTGCACGTTGACGGCCGTGCCGAGGTCGTGCGGGATCTTATAGAAGTTCCGGTAGGAGACGGCGCGGGGGATGTTCCAGGAACCGAAGACGGCGCGGATGGCGGTTTCGAGTTGCTCCATGGGGTCGGTGGGGAAGTCGCGCTTCATGCGGCGCTTGAAGAAGGCCTTGTACTGCTTGACCAGCTCCTTCAGGTCGGCGGCGGTGAGCTCGGTGTCCTGCTTCACGCGGCGCTTCTTCTTCATCGCGTCGAGCATCTTCTCGAAGTTGGCGCGCCCGAGGTGCAGCGCCACCGAGGAGAACATCATGATGAAGCGCCGATAGGCGTCATAGGCGAACCGCTCGTTGCCGGTGAGCGCGATGATGCTCTGGAGGGTGTCCTGGTTGAGGCCGAGGTTGAGGATGGTCTCCATCATGCCGGGCATCGACATCTTCGCGCCCGAGCGCACCGACACCAGCAGCGGGTTGCTCGGATCGCCGAAGCCCTTGCCGGTCTCCTTCTCCACCTTCTTCATGGCGGCGTAGACGTCGTCCATCAGCCCGGCCGGCATTCGGTTGGCCTTGAGGTAGTCGATACAGGCCTCGGTGGTGATGGTGAAGCCGGGCGGGACGGGGATGCCGATGTTGCTCATCTCGGCCAGGTTGGCGCCCTTGCCGCCGAGCAGATCGCGCATCTCCCTGCCGCCCTTATGGAAGAGGTAAACTCGCTTCGCGGTCTTCTTTGCAGCGGTCTTCTTTGCAGCCTTCTTCTTCGCAGACTTCCTAGGCACGGTCAGACAGCTCCTTTCGATCTCCCGACCTCATCTATGGTCTTGTACCCATTAGTCAGCGGGACGATTGTCCCTCTGGAATAAGCGCTCAGTTCGGTATCGGCGCGCGGCGCACGCCCTCAATCGGGCTCGGCGCGGGCGGGCGCGTCCGGCGAGCGGCCGCGCACCTCCGCTATGCGCTGATCCACCCGCTCCCGCAGCACCTGCTCCGCGTCGAGGCCCAAGGCGCGGGCGAAATCCACGGTGGCCAGCAGCAGCTCGCCCACGGCAATCTGCGCCTGCTCGGGGTCCACGCTCTCCCTGGTGAGCACACCCAAGGCCGCGCAGGCCGACACCGCCACCTCTTCGGCGGCGCGTCCGAGCCCGGCGCGGGCCGCTCGCCGCTGCACGACCTGGGCCCGGGACAGGGCCGGCAGCGTCTTCGGCACATCGGTGAACGGGCTCGTGCTATCTTCGCCCTCGCCGCGCTCCTGGCGCTTGAGGCTGTCCCACTGATGCAGCACCTCATCCGGCGTGTCGGCGGCCGCCTCGCCGAACACGTGTGGGTGGCGGGCGATGAGCTTGTCGCGCAGCCCCTTCACCACGTCGTCTATGTCGAAGCGCCCCGCCTCGGCCGCGAGTTGCGCGTGGAAGACCACCTGAAGAAGCAGGTCGCCCAGCTCCTGGCGCAGCGCCTGCGGATCATCGCGGTCGATGGCCTCCAGCACCTCGTAGGCCTCCTCCAGCAAGCACGGGCGCAGAGACCGGTGGTCCTGCTTCCGGTCCCACGCGCAGCCGTCGGGGGTGCGCAGCCGTGCCATGATCTCCACAAGATCGGCAAAGGGCGAGTTGTCGGCGGACGAGGTATCCTTGCCCATCGGTTCAATTGTCTCGCGGCAACGGGCGGCCGGGTTACCCGCTCTCGCAGCCGCCTCGGCGCGGGCGCAGGGGACTCTCGGCCTGGGCCGGCGGCGCGGGGGCCGCCCATGTACGAGCTTCTGCTCCCCGCCTCGATATGCTCGCGTCGCCCGCGCGGGGTCACCGACCGCCGGCCGGTGGCCATTCGGCTTGTTCGGCCGGTGGAGCCTTCCCGGCCGTTACTCGGGCTCTTCGGCAGGCGGAGCTTCCGCGGCTGGTGGCTCCACTCCCTCGGGCAGGGCCGGCACCGGCGGCCGCAGCTCGGTCGGCTCGGCGAGCCGTCGCTGCCTGGCCTCCCGGCCCACCCGGTAGGCCTCATCCAACACGCGATAGCGCGGCGAGAGTATTTGAATGTCGGCCTTCGCCTTGAGGTCGTTGACGAACTGCTGGAGCTGAAACTGATACTGGGGCTGGCCAAGCATCCAGTCCTCGATGATGTCGGCGTTGCGCTCGAGCGTGATCTCGCCCGGCGTCACGTGCTTCTCGACCATGAAGATCCGCCACGCCGGTAGTGGTTGCTTGCCCTCCGCGGCCTCCCCTTCCTCGCCTTCGGGGATCGGTTCGCGAATCGGCTCGCTCACCTCCCCCGGCTCCAGCTCGAACAGCACCTCCTCGATCTCCGGACTCGAGGTCTTGCCCTTCACCAGCCAGCCGGCCATCCCGCCGCGGTGCCGGCCCGTGTGGTCGAGAGTCCGCTCCTCGGCTATCCGCGCAAACTTCTCGCTGGACACCTTCCCGTCGGTCGAGTCGGCCAGCAGCTCGTTGCGGACGGCCTGCGCCTCCTCTTCGGAGGCCACTACGATCGCGCGGAAGATGACGGATTCGTTGTTATGCGGAAGCTCCTTGAGGCGCTCCTGGTTCTCCTCGAAGAACTTCTCGACGTCGTCCTCGGTGAAGACCAGCCTGGCCGTCTGCATCTGAAGGCTTAGGCGATCGAGGATGTCCTCTTCCGTCTGGCCGCTGTCGGCGAGCCACTCATCGAAATGCTTCCCGCTGGCGGCGAGGAGGTAGTCCTTCAGCGCTTCGAGGCGCGCATCCAGTTCCTGCCGGGTGACGACGATGTTGCGGCTCTGCGCCTCCTGGCGGATCAGTTGGTGGGTGATCAGCGCATCGAGTGCGCGCCGGCCGGCCTCGCCGTTGTCGGCCTTCTCCAAGGACTCCCAGAGGTCGCGCTCGGTAATGGTCTCCTGGTTGACGCGGGCGATGACGTCGCTCTTCCCTCGCCCGCAGCCCGCCCCCAGCAGCCAGGCCAGCGCTGCACATAGTAATATAAGGATAGTGATGAGAGCCGTCGGCCGCGGGCTCCTTGGCATTGGCCGCCATTCCTTTCCTCTCGCGTGAGCAAGCGGCCCGCGTCGCGTGAACCCCCCGCCTGTGTCGCGTGAACGGCCCGCCCGCCGAATGCGGACAGGCCGCCTCGCCCGACATCTTCAGGCACCGGGCTGGCCACCTCTCGTGCGCGAGACCAAAGGGATATTACCCCGCCACCCGCGCAAAAGTCAAGGAGCCGGCCCACAACGGCGCTCGTGGACTCACACCGACGGCCGCGTGGGCGTCGAATCTCACTCGCAGGAACGACCTTGATTCTCGGCAGGTCCGATGATCTCATCTCTAGTGCGCCGGTCGGTAGACGGCTACTCGTTCTCCTGCGCTGCCTCAATCATGGCTTCGGCAACCTTAAGCATTTCCTTGTGAGTGTAGCGGCAGGGGAACTCACGTGTGACGAATCCCGCTACGCATGGGGAGAAGAACCCAGGACGGGGAGGAATACTGAACCGTGGCGTCACAACCCCGCACGCATGGGGAGAAGGGCCCGTGGTGCCTCGCGCGAGGCGGCCGCTGGCTAGGCCTCCCCAGGTGGCCGCCATCCCGGCCCCTGAGGGCCTAGGGACATCCCGGCCCCTAGGGGCCTAGGGACTCCTGCCCCACGGAGCAAGGAGTATGTCAAGACCCCAAGAGAGTCACTACAGGGCGGCTGGGCCAACGTGGCAGGAGGCTCAGCTCCTGCCCCAGGGACGCCTTCAGTGGGGCGGCGACTCTGGCTTCGGAGGATTGCGGGCCTCTTCTAGTCCCTTCGCATAGACAAACACCGAGCCCCGCTCGGCCTGGCCGCGCAGGTAGGTGGTGATCGGCTCCCGCATCCCGCGGACGGGCACCTCCTCCAGCCTCGCGATGGCCTCGTTCAGCGGGAAGAAGCCGGCCTCGAGCACGAAGCCGTCCGGATCGGCCGGGCCGGGCTCACCTCGCCATTTGCCGACTTCGAAGGTGAAGGAGATGCACCCGGGTGAATACGTCACAAACGCGATGCGGCCGGGGTCCGCGACCGCGACGCCGGCTTCCTCGCGGACTTCGCGAGTCAGCCCTTCGATGAGCGTCTCCCCTGGCTCCACGATGCCGCCGGGCAACCCCCAGTAGGCCCGCTCATCGCCCGGCCCGCTCTGTCGCACGAGGAGCACGTCGCCCCCTCTGCGCATGAGAGCGACCGCGGCCACGTAGATCAGATGCCGTGCTTTCTCCCTCGGCCTGTCAGCAGGTTCGGGCATCGTGACTCCCTTCGACGGCCGGCGCCCCCACATGGTAGCCCGAGCGAGGGCGGCCATGCAACCGCCTGTCGTCCTTTCCGCTGCGCCACGAGGCTGCAACGACACCAACTAAGCACGCCCTTGGGCCAACGTGGCAGGAGGCTCAGCTCCTGCCCCACGGGCGAAAGCCACCGCCCAGCCCGAAGGCTGTAGACGGTGGCCTTTGTTCCCAAACCTCAGGGGCTCCGGCTCCCCTTACCGCGCCGCTTTCTTACTCAGGTTGTTACCTCACGCAGACCACGTCGGAGGGGAGGTGTCAAGTCATGCTCTCTAGTCTTCTCTCCGCGGCGCCATCGACGCTTGCTTGCAAAGAAAAGAGGTGCGCCGTCATCTTCTTCCGGACATCCAGTAGATTCTCGATTACCTCTTTGCGGTCACTTTCGACAATGATTCTCGTCCGTTCGCTCATTGCTTTTGTGGCTAGGTTCGTGAACTTGCCGCATGCCTCGCTGAAGAGGCGGGCCCTATCCAGTACATCTTTCTCATCGTCAGACAAACAGATGAGACTTGCGGCTAGCGCGACACTGACGGAGAGCTCCCCGAATTGCGAGCCGGGAGCCACGTAGGGTTCGAGTGATATAGGTATCGGATTCTCGCGGGTGAATCTCTGCCATTCGATAACTGCCTGATCAAAGCCAGCGACGCGGCGGCCCATCATCTCATAGCGGAGCTTCATTTTCTCTGTGTTGATCGCATGCTTCTTGATCGCCTCTGTTCTCTGATTAGCGACTATCAGGGCGACTATCCCCGCGACGGCAGCTTCTGCCAAAGTTAGGAGAAGAAGGTAAACGGGATCCATCTCTCCCCCCTTGCCTGTAGTGAGGCGGCTAAGCCGACTCCAGCTCGTAGGGTTCGATTCGCCAGTCAACGCAGACGCGCCTGCTGGAGGAAGGGGCAGGATGACTAGGCGGCGACGCCGGTCTGTTCCCCAGCGGGCTGAGCGGGGTGTGGTCCCTCGGCAGTCACGCCGAGGATGATGACCGGGATGTCTATGTCAGCACAGCCCCGCTGATCGAGATCGCAGGCCATCTGCTCGAAGTACGACACTCCGGTCGACATGTGGTCGGCGAAGTCCTTCATCGGCACTATCTCGACCCCCAGGTCGATGTGGCCCAGGTTGTGGAAGATGCTCATCTTGGCGCAGACGTTGTAAACCATGAAAGAGTACTTGCCGAACTGCACTTCGACCCCAAGCTTGTCCTTGACGAAGTCCATTTCGCGAGTCGGCGTCGGGCGCCGCCGTTTCGATTTGGGGGGAATGTATCCCTCAACGTAGTGAGCGGCAGAGTAGGTGCACTTCACCTTCAGCGTCTTCCATCCGCCGCGTTTGGCGAATGAGCGCTTGAAGGCGAGATTGAGCGAGTCAGGCGAGTATAGGGTCCTCCCCGCCATCGTCTTCTCTTTGCTCTTCTTCACGAAGTGCTTGCTGCTATCTACCTCGGCGATCACCGTCTCTATCTCGCCGAGCAACTGCGGGCAGCGCTTCGCTATCTCCTCAATGCCCTGCTTGAAAGAGTACCGACCCGCGATGATCACTCGCCTTCCTCGCCTTTGTTCTGCCACTCCACTGGTAGCTGGGTTACCTTTTCCCTGCCCGATGGTTGATGGACGGGCCGGTCTATGGGTCTGATGCGGAGATCGCCTGCGAGGAGAGCATGGACACGCCGCTCGGCTTCCTCAACATACTCGGGCATGAGTTCGCACCCCACGGCGCGGCGCTCGAGTGTGATAGCCCCGAGCAAGGCGGAGCCGACGCCGGCGTAGGGGTCCAACACCCACTCATCCGGGTCCGTAAGCGCCAATACACATCGCTGCACCAACTCTATCGGGAACTGACAGGGATGAATGGTCTTCTCGGGGTGGTTCGCTTTCACATTGGGGATGTCCCAGACTTCCTTCTCCCAATCCCGGAGCACCACATCCCAGATATCTGACGGGTTCTTGCCAAGTGGGTTGCCCGTAGGCTTGCCATAGTTGGGTCCGGGCTTGTAGTTAGTCTTGCCTGGGTACTTCGATGGGACTCGCACGGCGTCCAGGTTGAACGTGTAGTCCTCTGTCTTGGTGAACCACAGGATTGTCTCATAGCGCCCGGAGAAGCGCCTGCTCGCATGGAGGCCGTGTCCGAATCTCCAGATGATGCGGTTGCGCAGGGCGAGCCGGCGTCGCTTGAACAGGCCGTAGAAGAGGACATCGAGCGGCACTACCTCTCCCTGATAGACGTAGTTCCCCACCTCCCAACAGATGCTCCCGTCATCGCCCAGTACCCTGACAAGCTCCTCGATAACAGCATCCTGCTCTGCCAGATAATCCTCAAGTGCCTGCGCCTGCTCGTATTCCTTGCCTATGTTGTACGGCGGCGAGGTGATGATGAGGCTGATAGACCCATCGGGAATCGTTGGCAGGAACTCAAGAGCCGGCCCCTGCTGGAGGACAATGCGCTCGTCAACGCGGAACCTACTAGCGATGTTGGGCTGGTTAGCCGGAAACAATGGTTGCGTCTTCTGCCGCTGGCGCATGTCCGCTACTCTCCCGTGTCTTGTGCCCGACCTATTCTTTCCGCGGCACTGACGGCGTACCCTGCTGTCTCGGCACGGTTGTCTTCCGAGCTCTCATCCTGCGGGCCCCCCTGCACCGAGCACTCTAGCACGGGGGGAAGCGCATGTCGAGGTCGGGCACGAAAGCGGCAGGACCCCCACGAGCGATTTGCCCGGCAGGCATCTGCCGGGCCTGTTGTTCCGCCGTTGCGAATAGCGCTGGTCACGGGCGTGCGCTTTGCGGTTGCCCTGCCGCGCTTGCCTGCTGCTGGGCGATGGTGGATGGCAGGTGGGCGCGTGGGCGCCGGGGAAGTGGCCGGCAGAGCAGTGAACCTGTGAGACCACACCGGAGGTGAGCAGCGATGCGAGGCAAGTGGGTCACGCTGATTCCGACGCTGGGGATTGTGCTGTGCTTGGCGATGATCGCGCTGGCCGACACGCGGGCGGAGGCGGCCCCGCGGCTGGCGTCCATCTGGGCGGTGGACGATGGGGAGAAGATATTCCGCGATGATCTCGACAACCCGCTGGAGGCGGGGGGCGGGGACAACTCGGTGTGGGATGGAACGACCGTTGAGCTTTTCGGGGCGCGGAATGAGATCATCGCCTTCCAACTGATTCTGGAGGCCGACGGCGCGGGCGCGCAGGATGTCAACGTCACTGTCTCCGATCTCACCAACGGCGCGACGGTCATCCGCGGCAGCCATCCTCTCCTGCCGCCGAACGACTACCTGGGGCTGGGGGTGGAGCTGTTCACCGAACACTACTTCGACATCTCGACCCCCTCCTGGAACAGCGACTGCGGCGGGCTGGGCTGGAGCGGGGACGCGAAGCCCGGCATCACCGGCTGGATCCCCGACGCCCTCGTGCCCTTCGCGGCCAAGCAAGGCAAAGGCGGCGCGCCCTTCGACATCGGCGCCGGCCTCAACCAGGGCGTATGGGTGGACATCTACATCCCGCGCGACGCCGCGGCCGGTCTCTACACCGGCACCATCTCGGTCAGCGTGCAGGGCGTCTCCGAGGTCGAGATTCCCCTCGAACTCGAGGTGCTGAACTTGACTCTCCCCGACGAGACCCACTATAAGACCATGGTGTTCTACAGCAAGGACACCCTCATCGAGCGGCACACCACCGGCTGGTGCACCCCCGAAATGTGGGAGATGATGCTCGCCTACAACCGCATGGCCCACCGCCACCGGCTCGAGCTGATCGGGTGTGGAAACTTCGATGAGGCCAACAACCTCAAAGGCACCCTCACCGGCGACGCCTTCACCGCCGCCGGCAACTACGATGGCCCCGGCGTGGGTGTCGGCAACTCCCTCTTCTCCATCGCCACCTACGGGGGCTGGCGGGCAAAGGACCAGTCCTACTTCGAGACCGAGTCCGACGCGTGGGTCAACTGGTTCAACGACAACGGCCTGGGCGACGTCGAGTATTTCCTCTACCTGATAGATGAGCCCGGGCCCGACATGTACCAGTGGGTTCGCGATCACGCCGCCTGGATCCACGACAATCCCGGCCCCGGGCAGAACCTCCCGGTGTTCCTCACCAGGTGGCCCATATCCGACCTGGTCGGCGCCATCGACATCTGGTGCACCCCGCCGCAGCTCTATGACCCCGTGGACGTTGCCGAGGCCCAGGCCCGCGGCGAGCCCGTCTGGCTCTACGCCAGCTACCGCCCCAACACTCCCGCCGATGCCACCGACGAGTACGGCATCGCCTGGCGGGTCAAGGCCTGGGTCGGGCACGACCGGGAGATCCCCCGGTGGTTCACCTGGGAGAGCACCCACTACTACAACAACAGCAACGAAGTCGATCCCGGCGGCCGCAAGAACGTGTGGGCGAACCCCATCGGCTTCTCCAGAGACCAGGGAGGCGGGGTCCCCTGCCCGATGGACACCGGCAATGGCGACGGGATACTCTTCTACCCCGGCCAGGACGCGCTCTTCCCCGAGGAGGATCGTGACTACCCCGGCCCGGTCAGCTCCATTCGCATGAAGATGTACCGGCGGGGCATCCAAGATGTAGAGTACATGTGGCTAGCTGAGCAGCTCGGGTTCGGGACCGCGGTGGCCACCATGCTGGGTAACCTGCTGCCCCATGTGATGTGGGACGCGCTGATCGCGCCCGACTGGTCCAACAGCAATGCCACTTACGAAGCCGCTCGCCGCCAACTGGCCGACCTGATCGTGGGGAACATCCACTTCCCCGACATCGGGGCCGGCCACTGGGCCTTCGCCGAGGTGGAGGCCTGCTACGACGCGGGGATCGTGCGCGGGTACGACGACGGGCTCTACCATCCAGAGCTGGTCGTGAAGAGAGATCAGATGGCCGTCTATATCTCCGGCGCGCTGGCGGGAGGCAGCGACAACGTGCCGGAGTTCACAGGCACCCCGAGCTTCTCGGACGTGCCGGAGGACCACTGGGCGCTCCATTATATCGAGTACGCGGTCGAGCAGAAGGTGGTGGAGGGGTACGGCGACGGGACCTATCACCCCGACGAGGAGGTCACCCGCGACCAGATGGCGGTCTATGTTGCCCGCTCCCTGGTCGCGCCCACCGGCGAGGCGGCGCTCGAGGACTATGTCCCGGCCGATCCGCGCAACTTCCCGGATGTGCTATCCAACTTCTGGGCCTATGCGCACATCGAGTACTGCTTTGAGAACGGAGTGGTGCAGGGCTGCCCGGACGGCAACTACCACCCCCTCAACGTCGTCACCCGGGATCAGATGGCGGTGTATGTGGCGCGGGCGTTTGGGTTGACTACGTAGGGCTGGACGCCTCTGCCCCCCGCCATCGCCGCGTTCGGTGTTGGCAGGAACGCCGCCCGCGCGGCACGAAGCAAAGTAGGCGGGCGATTTCAACAGCACCAACCGGAGCCTCCCATCGCTGCCCTGGCAACCGCTTGCGCCCGCCGAGGGGGAAGGGAGAGATGCGATGAAACGCCAGCGAACGTTCCTTGCCGCTCTGATTCTCCTCTGTCTGTCGCCCGCGGCCGGGCGATCGGAGGATGTCGTCGAGGTATGGCGCAGTGTCGACATCGCCGGCCCCAGGGCACTAGCAGTGAACCCTAATGACGGTTCCTGCTGGGTGGCCGGAGATGCGGAAATCGTGCACCTAGCGGCGAACGGAGCAGTGCTCTGGCGAGGGGCCGGCAGCGCCGAATGGGTCTCGGTGAACACATCTGACAACTCGTGCTGGTTATCGGGAGGTCGTCACGTCGCAGAGGACGGGTCAGACTTGAGCCCTCCCGTGGGTTTCGGTGGCTCTTTCTCGGGCTCGGTTAACTCCACGGATGGGTCGGTCTGGTCCTGCGGAACCTTCTTCGACAGTGTCGGGAACCCGTTCAGCGTCGTGTGGCATCGCGCCGCGGATGGGACGGAGTTGTGGTCCAGGGGGGACTTCGACTATGCACTGTCCGTGTCAGTGAATCCCAATGGCGGCTCCTGCTGGATAGCGGAACAGGGGCACGTGGAGGCTGGGACGGGATTCGTGGGCTCCGCCATCATCCACCTCGCGGCGAATGGCGCCCAGCTGTGGCGAGGTGAGGACTTCTACGGGCCTTGGGCGGTGTCAGTCAACCCAACCGACGGCTCTTGCTGGGTGGCCGCCACCAACGACAGCGCTGTCGTGCACCTGAACGAGAACGGGAGCACGCGCTCACGGACATACCTCTTCATGGCGAAGTCCATCACCGCGAACGCAGCCGATGGCTCCTGCTGGGTGAGTACGGACTATGGGGCTGAGGTGGCACATGTGTCCAACAGCGGAAGTGTGCTCTGGCGCGGCAGCATTCAGGATACCGAGTTCTCCGCCCAGCGCAACAACATCTCCGTCGACCCGACAGACGGCTCCTGCTGGGTCGCAACAGGAACTCACGTCGTGCACCTCATGATCGTCCCGGGGGGTCCTCACGACCTCTCAGTCACGGCGGTCTGTGATCCCGACATAGTGGGCTCTGGCGGGGTCACCAGTTGCGCGGCCAGCTTCTCCGACAGTCAGGGGCACGCAGCGGCCTCCTGGTCGTGGGATGACGATGGCGCGGGCGGTACCTTCACCCCGTCGCCGAATGTCCGCAATCCCATCTATACCGCCCCCGCCAACCTTACCGATTCCCCTCTGCCTATCACCTTGACCGCGTCTGCAGAATGTGATGCGCCTTCGCCGCTCAGCGAGAGCGGCACATGTCAGGTCACAGTGTGGCCATACGGCTCCTTCCCCGACGTTCCGAGCGAACACTGGGCGCACGATGAGATCGGGGCCTGCTTTGACGCCGGCATCGTTGGCGGTTACCCCGACGGGCTGTACTATCCCGAGCTGGCCGTGACGAGAGACCAGATGGCCGTGTATGTCGCCCGGGCTTTGGCCGCCCCGACCGGCGAGGCCGCGCTGGCCGACTACGTCCCGGCCCAGCCGCAGGACTTCACGGATGTCCCCGACGACTTCTGGGCCTATAGGCACGTGGAATACTGCGTCGAGAATGGAGTGGTCGCGGGATACCCGGACGGCTACTATCATCCGGAGTATGAGGTCACCCGCGACCAGATGGCCGTCTACGTGGCCCGCACCCTGGTCGCGCCATCGGGCGAGGCCGGGCTGGAGGATTACGTGCCAGCCGACCCGCGGAACTTCCCGGACGTGCCGGACACCGGCTATGGCGATGACGGCACCGAGCCCTACTGGGCCTACACGCACATCGAGTACTGTGTCGAGCACGGAGTGGTGCAGGGCTACCTCGACGGCCTCTACCACCCCGACGAGGTCGTCACCCGGGCACAGATGGCGGTTTACGTAGCGAGGGCGTTTGAGCTGACACCGTGACCGCGTTAGGAAGTCGAGCGGCAGGCCCGGGGGTCACGGCAAGCAAGAGAAGCCGGACAAGCTAGCGCACGGATGGAACCTGTGGTACAATAGCGGCGCCTGATACCGGGAGACATCCTCGGGGGATTCACGCTGGGTTTCGCTCTCTGTGCTCCTCAAGGGAGGCAAGTGGGATGAGATGCGCATTGGCGGCGCTGTTGGTTCTTCCCCTCATCTGCTGCGCGGCCGCTCCGGCGGTGGCCCAGCAGTTCCAGGACATCGCACCGATGTTGGGCCTACCTGGTACGAACGGGGCAGCGTGGGGAGACTACGACGGGGACGGCTATCCGGACCTCTTCCTCGCTGGTCGTGTGGCGCCCGATGGCCATGGGCCCATGCTTCTGCGTAACAACCATACGGGGGCCTTCACCGATGTGAGTGCGGCAATGGGCTTCCCCTCGGATCAAGAAGAGCAGGATGGTCCGGGCTGGGCCGACTACGACAACGACGGCGACCTCGACCTCATTGTCGCGTGCGGCAGTGGCCCGGTGAAGCTCTACCGGAACGACGGAGACACGTTCACCGATGTCGCCGCATCGGCCGGGGTCGATGTCGCCGACGGACCAGGGCGGGGAGTGGCCTGGTGTGACTACGATGCAGACGGGTGGCTTGATGTCTTCATCTGCAACACTCTGGGCGTGCCCTGCTACCTTCTTCACAGCAACGGGAATGGCACCTTCAGCGACGCTGCCCCCACCTCGGGGATGACCGGCGCCGCCGCCCCGACCGGCGGGAACGCGGCGGCCTGGGGCGACTACGATAACGATGGCTGGGCGGATCTGGCGGTCAGTCGGATGGGCGCAAGGCCCATGCTCTACCACAACGACGGAGACGGCACCTTCGCCGAGGTCGGGGTGGCAGCGGGCCTCGCTGTGGCAAGCGATACCTTCGGGGTCGCCTGGGGGGACTACGACAACGATGGCTGGCTCGACTGCTATCTGACCAGCGCCGCGTTGGCGCCCGATTGGCTCTTTCACAACAACGGCGAGGGGACGTTTGCCGACGTTGCGGCGACGGCCGGCATGGCCGATGACAAGCATACAGGCCTCGGAGCAGCCTGGGCTGACTACGATAATGATGGCTGGCTCGATCTCTACGTGGGCAACATCGACACGAACAACCAGCCCTTCCTCTATCACAACAACTGGAACGGAACGTTCACTGATGTCGCACAGACGGCCGGCGTCGGCGGCAGCCGGGGCAACGAGACCGCGATCTGGGGCGACATGACGCTGGATGGACGCATGGACCTCTTCAGTGGGGTCGCCGGGCCGCTGTCTGCTCTGTTCCGCAACATAGGTTCCGTCGGCAACTGGCTGCGAGTGCGTGTGCTCACGAGCGGCACCGGAGACGCGGTTGATCCGGCGGTGCCTGTGCGCGACGCCATCGGCGCTCGTGTGGAACTCGACCTCGACAACGACGACACCTTCCCGAGTGGGAGCACACGCATACGAGAGATAGATGGCGGGTCGAGCTTCCTGGGCCAGAACGAGCAGGTGGCGCACTTCGGCGTCGGCGGCTCGACGCTGGTGTGCGTGCGGGTGCGGTTCCCCGATGGGAGTGTGGTGACTCACCGCAGTGTGCCGGTCAACCAGCAGATCGTGATCAAGGACATTCCCACCGACCGCACCGAGGAGATCTTCGACGACGTGCCGCTCGACTTCTGGGCCTACGACGCGATCAAGGGGTGTGTGGACGCGGCCATCGTCGCCGGCTACGAGGACGGCCTCTACCACGGCGACTGGGCGGTGACCCGCGGCCAGATGGCCGTTTACATCGCCCGCGCCCTGGTGGCCCCGAGCGGCGAGGCCGCCCTGGCCGACTACGTCCCGTCCGACCCGCGCAACTTCCCCGACGCGCCGCCCACCGGCTATGGCGATGACGGCACCGAGCCCTACTGGGCCTACAGGCACATCGAGTACTGCGTCGAGAACGGCGTCGTGCAGGGATACCTCGACGGGAACTATCACCCGGACGAAGAAGTCAACCGCGCCCAGATGGCGGTCTATGTTGCTCGCTCCCTGGTCGCTCCAAGCGGCGAGGCGGGCCTCGCCGACTACACGCCGGACGACCCGCGGAACTTCCCCGATGTGCCCGACACCGGCTACGGGGATGACGGCACCGAGCCCTACTGGGCCTACACGCACGTCGAGTACTGCGTCGAGCACGAGGTTGTCCAAGGATACCTCGACGGCCTCTACCACCCCGACGAGGTCGTCACCCGCGCCCAGATGGCCATCTACGTAGCGAGGGCGTTCGGGCTGGCGAGTTAGCTCAACGGCTTGGGCGGAATGCTACGCAGGCAACGGAGCAAGAGCGAAGCCCAGGGGATCTCGGTCCCCTGGGCTTTCTCCGTTACCTCGAGAAACGACTGTTGACAGTTCGCGCCTCGCCCGGATCAGGTCCGGCCCGGCGAGCGCCCGCTGCCGCAGGAAGCCCTACTCGTCCTCATAGAGGCTTCCAGCAGCCCAGTCGTACCTTGCGTCCGCCTTGCGCCTCCAGCCGCCGCTGACCGAGCTGAACGGGCCGCTCGCGGTGTTCTCGTCGCCGCCGCTGACGGAGCTGTAATAACCGCTCGCGGTGTTCCAATGGCCGCCGCTGACCGAGCTGAACGGGCCGCTCGCGGTGTTCCAAGAGCCGCCGCTGACCGAGCTGCGCCGGCCGCTCGCGGTGTTCCCATGGCCGCCGCTGACAGAGCTGTACTGGCCGCTCACGTAGTTCTGACGGCCAGCAATCAGCCCGCCGTAGGAGGTATACCCGTGGCCGAATCCGACCACGAAGTTGTGGGAGCCCGTGCGATCTGCCGCGGTCCGCGACCCAAGCTCGTTGTAGCCGACGATCAGGTTGCCCAGGCCGTTGGCGGTGTCGGTGCTTCCTTGGCCGTTTTCGATGTGGAGGTTGGCTCCGACAACGTAGACATCGTAGCCGCCGGCCCCGTCGGCTACAGTAGACAACGGCGCCAGGGTGTCTTGCACCGCGTCCAGATCGGTCCTGAGGGCGGCCAACTCGGCGGGATCGAGCCCGTCCAGCGCAGTCTCGATCTCACTATCGGTGTAGGCACACGCCTGCACGTAGAGGGCGTCGTCCGCACTCTGCCGATCCGCGATCTCCTGAGTGAGAGCGGCCGCCTCTGAGTCGAGTCCGGTCTGCAAGCCCGCGTCGGCCGCGGTGCGGGCCTCGCTCTCAGCCGCGAGGGCGGTCTGCAAGCCCGCGTCACCCGCGGTGCGGGCGTCGCTCTCAGCGGCTAGCGCCGCCTGAAGCGCGGCGGTGGCCGCCTCCAGTTCCGCGGTCAGAACCCCGACTTCCGCGGTGAGAACCGCGACCTGAGCCTCGAGTTGCGAGATTCGCTGCAGCGGGTTCCGGGGAGGGCGCTGCTTCGCGTATCCCATCCGCGCGGGAACCAAGAGAAGTCCCATGCCCAGCAGGAGGAGGATCCCCCTCCACGGCGCTGGACTCAGTCTGTCACGGGTGGCCCCGTTTCCGTCCATGCGCGTCATCTTCCCATCTCCTTTCCCAACAGGTGGGCTCGGCTGTATGTATGATGGAATGGATATGTGAATGAGCGTGCGCCTCGGAGGAGCACACTCCGGTGGATTCGAAGGCGGGCCCTACCCGGTCAGGCCCTGCGGGGGCGAGAAGTCGCGGACACCTCCCGCACGGGCCGAGCGACGAGCCCGCGGGGGGCGGGGAACTCCCCTTCGGCCCAGTGCAGTGTCCGCAATTCTCTCCTCCTTTCCAGCCCCAACAACAAAAGGCTGCCGCAGAGGTCACGCCCGCGGAAGCCTTCCTCGACTTCTCGCTGGCTTGGCATCTGCGGCAGCCTTCCCGGCCCCGGTCCGCTCCCTGCGGACGCCGGGTGCCTGGTGGCGCCTATGCTGTTGTCCAGCCTCTCAACTGCGGGAGGAGCTATCCTTTTCCCCTAGCTCCTCATCCAAGTGCTCTATTCCACATCCGCCGCCGTGGTGTGAGATGACTTCCTGTCCACATCCGCCTGCCGTGCTCTGAGATGGCTCCTTGCGCTTTCTGCGCCCTGCCCCTCTCTCAGGCACGGCAGACGCGACGGCGATAGGACGCACCCCAAGTGGGACAGCGTCGCGACGAGGCCGTCACCCGCGCCCAGGTGGCGGTTTACGTAGCGAGGGCGTTCGGGTTGACCGGCTAGCAGCCCGGCAGGGCGCGGTCGAAGCTGGAGCGGCAGGACTTTCTTGCGCTCGGTTGAAGATATGGAAAGAGGATCGCGTGGATGATCTGCTGAGCGATCCCGTCTGTTGACCGCCGGGAGGTTACCGAGTGGCCGCGCCGCCCGGCCCAAGCTCACTATGCCGCTGGAGGAGATCGGATCGATGAGACGGATCGCCTTTCTGTTCGTCGTCGCCGGGCTTTGCCTGTTCGTGGTCACGCCGGCTTTCGGCGCCTCTCCCGTCGTGACCGATGTCCAGATCGAACGCGGTCGGGACACGGACGCGCCCGACTGGGCTTCCTACCACCAGCACCTGGTGGTGACCGTCAGTGATGCCGACGGGGCCGGCGATATCGCCTCCGTCACTATCACCGACACGGCCGGCGTCCCGCACACCGTCACCCCGTCCGGTGGGGGCGGCTGGTGGGGGGTGGACCCCACCACCATCGCCTGCGACTGGTTCGAGGAGGACCTGACCGCGCCTCCGCCCGCCGGCAGCTACACCATCGTGGCAGCAGACGCCGCCTCGAACGAGGGGTCGCTCATCACGCCGGCGGCCCCCGCAGTCTCGGAGACGTATCCCACGCCCCTCGCTGCTGCGCCCGACAGCGTCATCACCGAGACGGCTCCCACCTTCCAATGGGAGGGGGGACTGACCGGGTCCACCCATATCATCGCGGTCCAGCAGGAGAGCGCCGTCGCGGCCATCTGGAGTGCGGACGTGGGCGGCGCAACGCAGGCCGAGTATGACTTCGACGGGTCCGCCTCGCAGGCGGCGCTCGAGCCCAACCACACCTACCTCTGGACCCTCCATTCCAGCCGCCCCGAGGACGACCGCGTCACCGATGCGCGTGTCTCCATCTGGACCACCCAGCGGACGCGAAGCCGCTTCGCCGTCTACGGCGCCTGGGCGGACACCCCGCCGGACCTGCCCGGCAAGCTCGCCTACACCACGTGCCTGTGGGCGGAAGACGGGTACGAGTGGGCCTCCAGCACCACCTCCGTCCTGGCCCACGACGCGGACGCCCACACGCGCCAGTGGCTCGGCCCCATCGGAGCCGATTATCCCGATTGGTCGCCCGACGGCAGCAAGCTCCTCTACGCAAAGGGCCGCGGGCTCTGGGTGGACTCGCTCGACGGCACGCCGGCAGCGCAGATCCCCGGCGTCGCCGGCGGCGACTGCCGCTGGGCCTCCGATTCCCTTCGCGTCGTCTACACCGCGGCCGGCCCGCCCAGCTCTTACACGCCCTATCCGCCCTGGAACTCGGACGTGTGGGTGACGAACATCGACGGCACGGACTCCTACCCGATCGCGGATTCCATCTACCACGACGAGCGCTGGCCCGCCTGGTCGCCCGACGGCCTCTGGGTCGCCTACCGCAAGCTCCCCGCCGCCGAGGGCTCCTCCCTGTGGCTCATCCGCTACGACCGCGCCGACGATCACCCCCTCATTGCCACCGGCGTGGACGGCTACCCCGACTACGACGTCCACTACATGGGAGAGCATGCCTGGTCGCCCGACGGCACCCGGCTCGCCGTGAACTTCGCCGCGACCGACGGCGTGAATGAGCTGTCCGGCATCGGCGTCGTATCCCGCGACGGCGGCCTCCTCGCCCCGGTCTTCATCTCCCCCGCCGAGGCGATCTGCTGCACCGGCGTCCACCTTCCCGAGTGGTCCCCCGACGGCGCCCAGATCGTCTTCACCTCCGGCCACCATCTCTCGGTCCACACCGGCCCCGGGGTGTGGAGCAGCGACGGCGAAGTCTACCTGGCCAACGCCGACGGCTCCGGGGAGCCGATCCGCCTCACCTATGACCACTCCTTCAGCTTCTACGTCTCCTGGTGGGCTCCCAACACCGACGCTGGCGAGGACGTCGCCGTCACCAAGGGCGACACCACCGTCACCTTCGATGAAGTCACCACCACGGGCAACACCAGCGTGACCGTGTACGAGGATCCCGTCGGCCTGCCCACCAACTTCGCCTTCTGCCAGGACGAGTACCAGATCACAACCACCGCCGAGATCGTCGGCCCCATCACCATCTGCATGCAGTACGACGAGGCCGACATCCCCACGGGCTCCAGCGAAGAGGACCTGTGCCTGCTGCACTATGTCGAGGACGGCGACTACTGGGAGGACATCACCGTCTCCCGCGACCCCGAGGGCAACATGCTCTGCGGCCAGTGCACCTTCCTCTCCGTGTTCACCCTCGGCCTCGCCCCCTCGGCGCGCTTTCCCGACGTCCCCGGCTACGGCCTGGGCGAGCACGGCACCGATCCCTATTGGGCCTTCGACGAGATCGAAGCCTGCGCCGAGGCCGGCATCGTCGCCGGCTACCCGGATGGGACCTACCAGCCCGCAAGCGCGGTCACCCGCGATCAAATGGCGGTCTACATCGCCCGCGCCCTGGCCGGCGGAGACGAGTACGTGCCGGAGTTCGCGGGCGCGCCGAGCTTCCCCGATGTGGGCGAGGAGCACTGGGCGCTCGACTATGTGGAGTACGCGGCGAAGCAGAGCGTCGTAGAGGGATATGGCGACGGCACCTACCACCCCAGGTACGAGGTCAGCCGCGCCCAGATGGCGGTGTACATCGCGCGGGCGAGGGGTTGGGTGAGCGTGGACGATGACATGACCGCCGCGCCGGAGGTGTTCCCGGACGTGCCGGCTGGGTATTGGGCGGGCACGGCGGTGCAGGCGTGCGCGGACAACGGCGTGGTGCAGGGGTACCGCGACGGCAGCTACCACCCCGACGAGGTTGTCACCCGAGATCAGATGGCCGTCTACGTGGCGAGGGCGTTTGAGCTGACGGGGTAGGTGGAAGTGGCGGGCACGGGTGCTCCTTCGCCAAGGCTACGCAGCATCTGCGATATGCCCGTCCCGCGCACCGAGCGAGGGAGCCTGCGCCGGGCCGGCCGCGGCCGCGCTAGGGTTTGATGATCTCTACGAAGGGCGGCTGTGGGGTCTGCTTGATGGCGAAGACCGGGGTGCGGACGGAGTTGACCGTCTTGACCACCTGCAGGAAGGAGTAGCTTCCCTCCGACCACACCCTCACGATCCCGTCGGCGCTGGCCCGCAGCTTCTCGAGCTGGTCGTGGGGCGCGCCGTGCGGGCTGACCAGCCCGAGCACGACCGACCGCTGCCCGCGACAGCAAACGGTGAGGTCGGACACCGCCTGACCGGCCTGCTGTGGGGGCATGAAAGCGAACAGCCGGCCCAGATCGACCTGGAAGCGAATCCCAACACCTTCCTCCGGCGGGCAGAGCTCAGCAATCGTGTCCCCGATGCGACCACCCAGCGAGTCGGCGGCCTTCTCGGCACAGTGGTCGGCCTCGACAAACACCACCTGGCCGGAGTCCAAGCCCTTCTTCAGCTTCGCCTCCAGCCCGGCGCTCTTCATGAGGGCCCGCCAGCGCGAGTGCTTGTCACTCGCGGCCGCGAGGCGGACATAGCGGTCGCCCGTCTCCAGGGCCTCCATCGCGAAGCTGGCGTCGAAGAGGTCCTGGTGGAGGTCAACGTCGACCTCCATCAGATAGAAGCTGCCATAGGGGATGCCGCCGCCGAGCAGGTCGTCCAGCGCCCGTATGCCGGTGGAGACGGCCTCCTCGAAGCGGTAGAACGGCTCCTGGAACGGTGGCATGATGGTGAGGCCGCCCCGGCCGATGAGGTAGAGGCTGGGAACGGCGATGTGCGGGGTGCCCCGGCTCTTGATGACCTCGACGAACCGCATGCGGTGGCCCGTGACATAGCCGCGGGTGAGCAGGATTAGCGAGTCGGCCACGAACTCCTCCGGGCCGGCCCCGATGTCCTCCTCCTCGGAGAGCTCGCGGGTGAGCACGGCCGTCAGCGAGGCCGCCTTCAGCGCGTTGACCAGGCCGTACACCGACTCGCGGAACTTCCGCGACTGCTCGGCCGCGCCCTCCATGTGGCTGATGCTGTCCACTACAGCCCTGGTTGCCCCGATCTCCGCGATCATCTCGCCCACGAATCCCTCATCGCGGATGATATCCTGCTGGAGGACCTCGGGAGAGGTGAACAAGACCTTCAGCTTGCCCCCTTCCTCCAGCGCTCGGAAGTCCCAGCCGAAGCTCTCGGCGTCGCGATAGATGCGCTCGGGGAATTCCTCGAAGGTAATGAACAGCCCCGGCTCGTTGTACTCCGTCGCCCCGTTATACAGGTACTGCATGCCGAGGCTCGTCTTGCCTGTGCCTGGCGCGCCCGCCACGAGCAGGGAGTCGCCCCGCAAGATGCCGCCGTAGAGAAGTTGATCCAGACCCTCGATGCCGGTTCTCACCCGATCCATGTGGATCTCCTCGGGAGCTTGTTTCGACGTGGCTCTCATCTCCGCTTTCGACGTGGTCGTTCATCGCCTTCGCGGCGGGATGTACCGATAGACATCCGCGCCGGGATAGCTGATCTTCTGGACGAAGCGCCTTTCCTCGAGCAGCTCGAGCTCCTTCTGCACGTGTTCGCTCTCACGCCCCACCCGCAGCGCGATCTGCCGCGCGGTGTTCACCGTGTACGGGTTGGACTCGAAGAACGCAATCAGCCTTTCCAGCCCGTCCACGGAGGCCACCAGCCGGCCCAGGTCCCCGCTCACCCGGTAGGTTCGCAGGCCGCGGCGGATGCGATCCGCGAACTGGTGGAGCTTCTCGGCTCGCCCCAGCACGAGCTTGCGCAGCTCCACCTCCTCCATTGAACTCAGCTTGTCGTGCTCCGTCTCCCGCCGGGCGAGAAAGGCCTCGGCCTCCGCCACCGCGCCCTCGAGGCTGTACCCCTCGTCCAGGGCCTGCTTGATGAGGCAGACCTTTTCGATCGCTGCGCAACTGTAGGTTCGAGTGCCGGCCTCGTCGGTCGGCTCGATGACTCCCTTGTCGGTCCAGTAAGAGAGCTGGCGAATTGAGACACCGCACAGCTGTGCCGCCTGCCCGATGCTTAGCTGGAGGCGTTCGAGCAGCTTGCTCAGATCGATAGGACGGACGAATGAAGAGGTGTGTTCACGCGTAGCTTCCACCATTACAAACTCCTTCGGGCTGCAGGAAATCGCGACAGCCGCTCGCCACGCCCCCGCCCTAGAGGCGCACAAGTACGTCGAAGTATAGCACAGCGATGTGGGCTCGTCAACACAGGGATGTCTAGCTTTCTGCCCATATCCCTGTGGAAAACGCGCAACAATGCCTGATCGCCGGGCTGACTAGCCCCCGCATGAGTCACAAGAACAGGACAACACCGTGCCCAGCACCTCCGGCCGCGTCGGGCCGGCACGGCCGCAACAAGGATGACGCTGGCGGGGCAGGGAACACCAGGGCCCAGGACCGGACCGAGAGCCGATGAGCGAAGGCGAGGAGAAGGCACAATCGCGGCCCCGAGAGTCGCTGGTGTCGCTGGTGCCCCGGCTGGCGCGGTTCGTCTATCATCTGTCCCGCGACCCGCGGGTGCCGTGGACCGCGAAGGCCGCGCTGGTCGGCCTCGCCGCCTACCTCGCCTGCCCCATCGACATCATCCCCGACTGGATTCCGGCCGCGGGCTATCTCGACGATGTGCTGCTGGTTGGGTTCGTGGCAAGCTTCGTGCTGGCCCGGGTCCCGCCGGAGGTGGTGCGGGAGCACTGGGGCGAGGATGTCCACACCCTCGAACGCCTCCGCGACCTGGGCCGCCGAAAGGGAAAGCGGGAGGGGAACGAGCTGGAGCACTAGGGGGCCATGCCACAACTCGCCAGACCAAGACCCTTCGCTGCGCTCAGGGTGACAGTTCGACCAGCGGCCTCTTTTGTGTCATTACTGAGCGGAGGGAAGAATCTTGGTGAGGAGGGAATCTCGGTCGCAGGGCCGAGTTCGTTTGGCAGGAGTCCTGCGCGCCGTCGCCTCGGCGAAGGCGACTCGCCTCCCGCCCTGTTCACAGCCTCACCCACAACCTCACCGTTCCGTCCCGCTCGATGATGAT
>CAZLHI010000017.1:0-21663 GCA_964559435.1 uncultured bacterium
GAGCACCGGCCCCGCGGCGGCGGCCGCCGCCGCGTCGGTCGGGCTATAGTCCAGGTCCTCACGAACGAGCTTGCGGCCCTCCGAGTCTATCTCAACCGTGATGCGCGCGGTGCCGCGGCCCACGCGGCCCCGGGCCTCATCTATCGCCGTGACCACCGAGGAGGCGACCAGCGCAGGCGTTAGCTCCCGGAGCCGCGCCACTTCCACGTCGAAGCTTCGGGTCGCTCCCAGCTCCGCGTCCTCCACCTCGATGCCCACGGGTATCAGGTCTGCCTCGCCGCCGATCGCGCCGGCGACGGCGGCCCGCTGATCGGTGTAGACGCGCCCCACCACCTGAGTGGGAGACATGATCTTGTTGGAGATGAAGAGGCTCGGCATGATGTCGTACACGTAGCCGCCCGTCATCGGCAAGTCCACGTCGCCTCGTTGGAGAAGCGGGTGGCCGAATGCGAGAACCCTGTCTCCCTCAATCATCGTCAGCGTGCCCAGCGCGGTCAGGTCCAAGTCGCCGCCTATCAGCCTCGCCCCCAGTGCTGCGCCCGGCAGAAGAGGTGGGCGCATATCGAGTTCCGCCCCCGCGCCGCCCGCCGCGACGCGAAGCCCGTAGGGCGCCAGGTGCTCCTGAAGCCGCTCCAGCCCCCGGGCGTTGAACCCGGAGGCCTGCACGAGGCCGCCCAGCGGCACGAGCGTCATCACACCGGGCGGGTCGGGGTCGGTCGATGGCTCGCCGGAAACCTGGATGCGCCCAATCGCCGAGCCGCCCACCCGCACGGCCGCCGACAGGCGCCCATGCACGGCCTGCGGTTGCTGTGCTTTCGCGGGCTTGCCGTGGAATGCCTCGAGCATGTCTTCGATCGGCTGTATGCCCGCAATCGGTTCTTTGCTCCACGGCCAGGCGTAGGCTATGGCCCCCGCCAGACGTCCGTCTACATAGACGGGGCTCCCGCTCATGCCCCCTATGACCCCGCTTTTGCGCTCGACGATGGGCCCGTCCAAGACCCTGCCGAGAATGACGCTCCTGGTGCCGTCGAACTTCGGCACGACTGCGATGATCTTGAGCCGGAAGGACTCGATCTTGGTGCCGCGGAAGACCGACTTGGCGACCGCGATCTGCCCGGGGCGAACCTGTGAGAGAGGGCAGATGTTCCTCGCGGGCTGCGGCCGCAGAGGGGTGTTGGCGATGAGGAGCGCGAGGAAAACAAAGACGTGCAATCGTAAGGCACGGGCCATGGACTGTGTCTCCGGGGTGAGAAGCGGACAGAGAATAACATCTAACCCCCAGGGGGTCAAGGCGAGCGCGGGGAAGCGTTAGTCACGGTGGGGATCACGGGTGGGATTCTCCGGGAGGCTTCTGATGAGGGAGTACGAGGACCAGAGCAGTGAGCCGACCAAGAAGCTCTCGGCCCGCACACAGGGGTTGCTCCAACGCCTCTATCGCGACCCGCGCTATCTCCTTCTCGGTCGGACCGAGCGCTTCGGCCGGCCGCTGATTGCGTTCGTCGAAGGTTGCACCGTCATCTCCGCCACCGGCGAGGTGCGCGGCCAGGCGCTCATCAATTCGGAGTACGAGGTGCGCGGCCGCCCCGACGGCGAGCGGCCCTATGACGAAGAGTCGCTCGTGGACTACTATCTGTCGCGTGAAAGCAAAGAGAGCAGAGCGCTGACCGAGGAGGACCTCGGCGCGCTTCGCGAGGAGTCCTGGCAGTATTACGTGCGCCGAAACTTCGCGTTTTTGCTGGAGGACTTCGCGCGGGCGCGGGACGATGCGGAGCACAACCTCACCATATGGAACCTCGTCGAGCAGTCGGAGGCCGGCGATGAGGCGAAATGGGCCTATCTTCGCTGGTGGCCCTGGATCGAAAGAGACCGCGCCATCGCGCAGGCTCTCTGGTACATCGAGCAGGGCCGGCCCGAGGACGCGGCGACCGAGCTCTATCGCGCTCAGCGTGGCATCGAGCAATACGGCGAGCGGTACGCCGCGCAGTACGCCCAGGAGGGCGAAGAAGGGGAGTCCCTCTGCGTGCAGATGCGCCAGCACATCTCGACCCTCGTCGAGGTACTGAGAGCGGAGGAGGAGCTTCCCATCGCCATGGAGGAGCGATTGGATGAGGCCGCCGCCCGGGGGGACGAGCAGGAGGTGGAGCGATTGCGCAACGAGATGATCCGCCGGGCGATGGACGACACTGAGTAGCGCCCTTCGCGCCGCCGAGGGCGGCGTGAGGTCGTGCCCTGTGGAGCTGCCTCAGACATAGATCGTGCAGGCAACTTACCTTTTGATGGCCTGTTTGCCAAGCGCTTGAAATGAGCTGGACGCCGGGCCGCGTTGTGCCGCATCGATGGGTGGCAGCCGGACACAGTCGCCTTGACGGCGAACCGTGCGCCCGGTAGAATGCGAGAGGACGTGAACCAACGGGAGGCGAGACAGACATGAGAAGCGGCGACTTCATGGCCGGCATGCTGGTGGGGGTGCTCATAGGTGGGGCGCTGGGACTTCTCTTTGCGCCGGAGCCTGGCGAGGAAACGCGGGAGCTTGTGGCAGAGAAGGCGCGAAAGCTGAGGGAAGCGGCGACCGAGAAGGGTCGCAGCATGCTTCGGCGGGGCGAGGAAGGGGAGGAGGAGGAGAAGGAGAAGGACTAGCCCCTGGGGGAGTGCGCCTCATAGACAGAGAGCAAGATCGGGCGGGTATTGAATGACCCGCCCGATTCTCTTTGCGACATCGGGCCCGCACAGGCGCGCTTGCCGCTACTCGCGGATCTGCGCGCCGAGCTTCTCCCGCAGCACCCCTCTCACGCGCTCCATCGCCGCCTGCACCTCGTCGTCGGTCAGCGTTCTGTCGGCACGCCGGAACGACAGCGAGAAGGCGAGGTTGCGCTTCCCCTTCGGAAGCGGCTCGCCCTCGAAGGCATCGAAGAGGAGGAGCGTCTCCAATTCCTCGCCGGCCACGCTGCGGATGGCCGATTCCGCTCTCTCCGCCGCGACGTCTCGCGGCAGCAGAAAGGCGACATCCCGCGTCACGGCCGGGAAGCGGCTCACCGGCCGGTATTGCGGCTCGGCGGCCGCGCGCTTCCGAAGCAGCTCCAGGTCGAGCTCGGCCGCGAAGACCGGAGCGGGGAGGTCGTACGCCTCGCGGACTTTCTCGCTCACCTCGCCGAAGTGGCCGATCAAGTGCCCGTTCACCGACACCTGCGCTGCGCGGCCGGGAGAGAGCGCCGGGTGCGAGCACCGAGCGAACTCGCCGGCCGAGCGCGCCACCGCGGCCAGCAGGTTCTCGACGATCCCCTTGAGCGCGTAGAAGTCCCAGCTCTGCAGATCGCGGCCCACCTCCCAGCGCCCTCTCGTCATTGCTCCGGTGACCGCGAGGCCGAGGTGCTGCGGCTGGTCGGGCAGCTCGCCTTCGGCCCCGGAGACGTAGACGCGGCCGACATCGAAGAGGCTGACATCCTCCACACCATGGCGCCGGTTGTGGGCGACGACATCCAGCAGAGAAGTGAGCAAGGTCGTCCGCATCTGGCTGCGGTCAACCGTCTTCCAGTTGTTCAGCACGACGACCCGACGTCGGAGGTCGTCTTCGCTCAGCCCGAGCCGGCCGTGGCCGTCCGCGCCTTCCAGGCTGGGCGTCACGGCCTCGCTCAGGCCCAGGCCGCGCATGAGCTGGCGCACCTCGCGCTCGAAGGCCAGCTCGGGGGCCAGGCCGCCCACTCCCGCGCCAGCGCGGGGAAGCTCCTCGGGGATGTTCTCGTAGCCGTGGACCCGCGCCACCTCCTCCACCAGGTCGATCTCCTTCTGCAGGTCCTGCCGGAAGGTCGGGACGCGGACGCGCAGCGTCTCTCCCTCCTCGACTGCGAGGTCGAGCAGGCGCAGGTAGTCGGCCATGTCGGCCGCGCTCAGATCCACGCCGAGCAATGAGTTGGCGCGGTCGGGCCGCAGTTCGATCTCGGCCTCCCGGTACGGATTCGGGTAGGCGTCCACCGCGCCGGCCGCGATCTCGACCCCACCGCCGCAGAACTCCGCGATGAGCTCGCACGCTCGATCGAGCGCCCTGACCGTCCCGCCCGGGTCAACGGTTCGCTCGAATCGATAGGAGGCCTCGGTGCTCAGGCCGAGCGCCCGCGCCCCGCGGCGCACGGTGATCGGGTCGAAGTGGGCCGACTCCAGCAGCACCTCGGTCGTGCCATCGTGGATCTCGGTGCTCGACCCGCCCATGATGCCGGCGAGCGCGATGGGGCCGCTCGGATCGGTAATGAGAAGGACCTCGGGAGTCAGCTTCCGCTCCTCCCCGTCGATGGTCGTAAGGCGCTCGCCCGCCTTCGCGCTCCGCACGATGATCTCCGGGATGTCCCCTCCGGGGGCCTTCCCGAGAAGCTGGTAGTCGAAGGCGTGGAGCGGCTGGCCGAGTTCGAGCATAGCGAGGTTCGTGGCGTCGACCACGTTGTCGATCGGCCGCAGGCCGCACAGCTCCAGCCGACGCTGCGCCCATTCGGGCGAGGGCGCTATCTCCACCCCACGGACGATGCGCGCTGAGTAGCGCGGGCACAGCTTCGGGTCGTCGAGCGTGATCTTCGCCAGCGACTCGGCCGGCGGGCCGCTCTCGCTGATGGCGGGGGGCCGGTAGTTGACCTGCCTACGCAGAGTCATGGCCAGCTCCCTGGCCGCGCCGAGCACGGAAAGGCAATCACCCCGGTTCGGCGTCACCGTGATGTCGAAGACAGCGGCCTCGTCGGCGCCCTCGATCGCTTCCACCTCCAGGCCCACGTTCGTCAGCACGTAGGCGAGCTCCGTGACGGGAAGCTCGTTGGGAACGTATTCGGTCAGCCAGTCTACCGGTATCCTCATTGGCTCTCTCGCCTCTGTCTTGCTCTCACGCGCTCGGCCCGCTCTGCCATCCAGATCTGTTCGTGCGAATCGCGGTCCAGCGGCCGGCGGTCAAAGCCGCCGTAGGCATCGACCACCCGATAGCCGCAGCTCTCCAGCAGAGGCGGGACTTCCTCCGGAAACAGATAGCGCATGACCATCGTGTGTTCGAGCCTCCTCACCGGCCGGTCGGATTCGTCTCGCCATTCGTATGTGATATGCGAGGTCAAGCGCTGCCTCGCGGCCGCCACCTCGGCCCGGTCGTAGGCCACCACCTCACCGCCTGCCTCGGGGGCGGGGTACCTGGTCATCTCCTCCATGCTGGCGCCGCCCTCGGCCAGCAGTTCCTGCGGTGGGACGAAGAAGCTCATCATCAGCCGTCCTCCCGGCGCGAGGTGTCGGCGAATCGCCCGCAGCGCCCGCCGCTGATCGGCCCGAGTGAGCAGATAGAGAAACGTCCTGAACGCGCAAATCGCGAGCGGAAAGCGGCGCCGCAGCGCGAAGCGCCGCATGTCGGCCGCCACCACCTTGACCCGGCCGGGCTGGCCGGCGACGGTCTCTCGCTTGCGCTCCAGCACGCGCAGCATCGGCGGCGAGCTGTCGATGCCCACCACATCGAGCCCGACCGCGGCCAGGCAGAACGCAAGGCGGCCCGTGCCGACGCCGATCTCCAGCACCGGCGAGCCGGCCAGCTTCGCCTCTTCTGTATAGAACAGGATGTCTTCGAGGTAGCTGCCCGGGTAGCCGTCATACAGCTCCGCGATGGCATCGTATTGCGCGGCCGCACCGCGTGTGGCGGGCGCGCCACAGCCTCTGACCGCGCGCCGGCTAGAACTGGCGGAGGAAGCGCATGTCATTGTCGTAGAGCGTCCGGATGTGCATGATGTTGAACCGGTGCTGGGCCAGCCGCTCGAGCCCAAACCCGAAGGCGAATCCGCTCACCCGGTCCGGATCATAGCCCCCGGCGATGAGGACGTTGGGATGCACCAGGCCCGATCCGCCGATCTCGACCCACCCGCTGTGCTTGCAGAAGCGGCACCCCTTCGCTCCGCAGAAGTAGCAGTCCACGGAGAAGTCCGCGCTCGGCTCGGTGAAGGGGAAGAAGTCGGGGCGGAAGCGCACTTTCGTCTCCGGCCCGAGGTAGGCGCGCAGGAACGTCGCCAGCGTGCCCTTGAGGTGGGCGAAAGTGATACCCTCGTCCACCAGCAGGCACTCGATCTGGTAGAAGATGTCATGGTGGGTCAGCGTGACGCTCTCGCGGCGATAGGTGCGGCCGGGCACGACAACCCGCGTCGGCCGGGGAGTGCAGGCGCACTTCTCCAGCGGCTCATGAGGCGGGCAGCGCGGGTCGAGGCTTCGCACCGGGCATGACTCGTCGTGCATGGCGCGCATGGCGCGAATCTGCACCGGGGAGGTGTGGGTGCGGAGCATGATCTCGTCGGTGACGTAGAAGCTGTCCTGCTCGTCCATCGCCGGGTGATCGGGGGGGTAGTTGAGCGCCGTCCAGTTGAGCGCGTACCACTCCACCTCCGGCCCCTGCACGGCCGTGTAGCCGAGGCCGGCGAAGATGTCGAGCATGTCTTCGAGTGTGGTCATGAGCGGATGGCGGTGTCCCACCTGCGGCCCGCGGCCGGGGAGGGTGACGTCGAGCTGGTCGGAGGCGCGCTCGGCCGCCTCCGCGGCCGCCAGTTCGTCTCGCCGCCTCTCGATGGCGGCCTCGGCCATCTTCCGCGCCCGGTTCGCCGCTTTCCCGGCCTCCGGGCGAAGCTCCGCGGGGAGCTTCCCGAGGCCGCGCAGCACGGCTGTGAGCTTCCCCTCCCGGCCCAGATAGGCCACCCGCACCTGGTCCAGCTCCTGCCGCGAGGCGGCCGCCGCGGCTTCGCCCGCCGCCTGCTCTCCGAGCCGACCTATCTCTTCGATCGAAAGCTCAGCCATAAGCCATCCTCTCCACACCCATCACGTCACTCTCTTATCTCACCTGCCACACCACAAACAGAAAGAAGCACACAGCTCTGGGACGAAAGCCGTGCGCTTCCGCGGTGCCACCCATCTTGGCCGGCGCGCTCGACGCATCGCCGACCCTCTCTCGGTCCCGGTAACGGGGGACAGACCGTCGCCGCCTACTGAGCTGCACAGCGCAGCCGTTCGGGACGCGGCTCCAGGGCGAACTTCGGCGAGCTGTCTGCGGGGGGCCCTTCCAGCCTGCGAGACCCCTTCTCTATCGCGACCTCGCCCGCCTACTTCTCCCCTTCCCAGCCTTTGGCTCTGTTTACGAACTGCATCGTACCACAGGGAAGGTCGAGGGCGCAAGTGTCTCAGCCGGGCCTGATTCGGCTTCTCTCATGCTCCGGCAGGGAACTCGCCCGCGAACGGAGGTACGGCTTGGCCGTAGGAAGGAGGGGGAGCGGGCACGGCCGAATGTGTCGGTGGAGGAAGAGAGCCATGATAAAGCGGGGGCAGTCCGTCGCCGTCACCGGGATCTTGCTGCTCGCGCTGGCGCTGCCGGCGTGGGGGGGAGACAAGTGGAGCCTGACGATACTCCATACCAATGATCTGCACGGGCGGCTGCTGGCGTTCGACTACGGAGGCGCCGAAGACGCACCCGCGTGGCCGGAGGGGAATCTCGGCGGACTGGCGCGGCGGGCGACGGCGGTGGAGAAGCTGCGCGACGAGATCGACCACCCGCTCGTGCTGATCGATTGCGGCGACGTGTTCACCCGGGGGCCGTGGCATGAGAAGTGGTACGGCGAGCCGGAGATCGAGGCGATGAATCTCATGGGCTACGATATGCTCGTGGTGGGGAACAACGAGCTGAAGCCGATCTGGGATGACCCGCGCTCGAAGGAGATGATGCTCTCGTTGATGCGGCGGAGCCGGTTCCCGTGGCTGGCGGCGAATCTAGTGATTGACGACGAGCGGGCGGAGGGAGATTCGCCCAGCTTCGTGCAGGGGATCCATCCATTCGTGGTGCGCAGATTCGGAGAGGTCCGGGTGGGGTTCCTCGGCCTGACGACTCCCGCATCGGCGGAGTACCCGCACTTGACGGGATGGACGACGATCGGCCATACCGAGTGTGCACGGCGGTGGGTCCCGAGGGCGCGGCAGGAGTGCGATGTCCTCATCGTGGTGAGCCATCTGGGACATCGGACCGATCAAGCCCTGGCGGCCGCAGTGGCTGGGATCGACGCGATCGTGGGCGGTCACTCCCACTCCATCGTGCGCGAGCCCGTGTGGGTGGAGTCGCCCGACGGGAAGCGGGTGCCCGTTGCACAGGCGGGAGAGCTGGGTGTCTTGCTGGGGCGATTCGATCTCGTATTCGAGCGCGCCGAGGGCGAGGACAAATGGCGTCTAGCGGAGGCGACCGCGGAGCTGATTCCGCTGGACGAAGGGGTGGAAGAGGACCCGGTGATGGCGGCCTTCCTCAGGGCCTACACGGAGCCCGAGCCTGTCCCGGTCGGCGCCGGCGCGCCCTGACGCAGCGGAAGATAGGCTGCGAAGCAGCCCCGCGCGGCTACGCCTGCCCCCCGGCATGCATGTGTGTCCAGCCGTTCCTGCCATCCTCCCTGTCCGGCTTCGGCAGTAGAATTACCGAAGCATGTGCGAATCGCTAGCTGCATTTGAGTGTGTAGCGAATGAAGTCCATCACTTCGTCCAGCTTGTCTGACTCCGGACCGGATCGGCCCGTGCAGTACCATTCCATCAGCGGCCTCCACCGTTCGTCGAGTGTCTCCTGCGCCCATCGTGTGGCGACTGACTTCGGCACGACAGCGCCGTGCTCCAAGGTGTAGAGGATGCGGCACATGGTGACGATGGCGTAGCGCTGGTACACCAACTCCCGCAGCCGCGTGGGGTCTTCGAGCATCGGCGCCCACCACTCGCGCAGGATGCCACGCACCGCCTCTCGTACGTCATCTGGCCCGATCGCCGCGATCAAATCTCGCGGGTCCGGCCCTGCCACGACTACGCCCTGTTCGCGCAAGACATGGAGCGCGAGCACCACGTTAGCGTTATCTCGTGCCAGGTGCAGGCCGCTCTCCGCGTCGAAGCACGGATAGGGCGCGTTCGTCGGGTCGGCGCGGCGAAGCGACCGCTTCGGCACGTAGCCTCCCTCCAACTTCGTCGCCCACCGCAGACCGCTCGACGCAATGCGCTCGTGCATCGCGGCCAAGTCCGCGTGCATTGCCCGTGGAAGCTCACCCGCGGTGACCACGCAGAAATCGATGTCACTGCCTTCGCCGAAGCCACCATGGGCCAGGGAGCCATGGAGGTAGAAGCCGACGAACTGATCTCCCAGCACCTCTCGCACACTCGCCAGCAGTTCGGACACTACCGCATTCACGTCAGGATAGGGCGTTGGATGAGCGGCTCGTTCGGACATCGCCGAGGCCTTCCTCCACAGCACCGCGCACGTGCTCACTTGCCGGAGGATACCACAACTCGCGGGACAGGTGCTCAGCCGTCCCCGCCCCGCCCCTCCCCACAAGCCCCCCTACACAAGAACATCCCCGCGACTTTCGGCACGACCAGCTCGCCGCCTGCGAATTGCTTCCGTGCGAGGTCGTCAATCATCGCCGCCACCTCGGCCCATTCGTCATCGGTGTGCCCTTGGGGGATCATGAGCTGTCGGCCGCTCTTGAGGTAGGCCGCCCATGGGGCGGGGTCTGGGAAGCGAAACGCATCCCGCCGCACCCGCAGCTCAATGCAGTCGAAGTGCCGCAGCAGGAACTCGGCGCCATTCTCCAGCGAGAAACGACGATCGGGCGATGGCTCGATCTTGATCTGGGGGAATCGCTCCGCCAGCGCGGACCGCACATCGGTGAAATGCGGATCCATCGTGTCCCGGCTGTTGGCCGTTGCGACGAAGGTCCCGCCGGGGGCCAAGCGCCGGGCGCAGTGCGCAAGGGCCGCGTCGATGTCGGGCACGTGGCCCAGCATGTGGCAGGCGCACATGAGGTCGAACCATTCTTCTTCGCTGGGCGGGTCGAGGATGTCTCCGCGGCGGAACTCGATGGTCTGTCCGGCCTCTTCTGCGAGGGCTTGCGCCTTCTGCACCATCGCCTCGGACTGATCCACCCCCAGCCAGCGCTCGCCGATGCCCGCCTCCGCGATCAGACGCAGGATGCCGCCGCTGCCGCATCCCACGTCCAGCACCGAGCGAACGCCCTCGCGCGGCAACTGCGCCACGAGCCATTCCGGCCAGCTCCCCTCCGCCAGGCTGTAGAGCTCATGCGTCCGAACCCTCACCTCGTAGTCGTCCGCGGTCTCATATGCAGCCTTGGCCGAGGCTGACATCCGCCCTTCTTCACCCACCTGTCTGCTCTCCTTCCGATGGTTCGCGGTGCTTGCGCAGTTCTACTGCCGAAGCGGGTGTGGGGTGAAGCTCGTTCTCACTGGCGGCGGGCAGTGCTAGGACGTCTCGTCCTCGGCCGGGGCTGCCGGCTCGACGACGAGGACGACGCCGTCGACGCGGACGACGCGGACGCGGCCGCCGGGCTGGATGTGATCGCCCTCGGTGCGGGCGGTCCACACCTCACCGCGGAGGCGGACGGTCCCTTCGGGGTCGAGCGCGGAGATGACCTCTCCCGTCGCGCCGAGGAGGGCCTCGCTGCCGGTCTGCACGACGAGGCGCTGGGCCTCCCACACGCGCTGGCCGACGAAGAGAATAACCGATGCAAAGAAGGCGGTCATCCCCATAACGAGCCAGCGGTTGACTCCCACTGCCGGCGCGGCCGGAGAGGGCGGAGTCACCGGCACGAAGAGAAGCAGCGAGCCGGCGACGAAGGCCACCAGCGCGCCGATGCCGAAGGCGCCGAAGCCGGGCGCGTGAAGCTCGGCGAGGAGCAGCGCCACCGCCAGCACGAGCAGGCCGATGCCGGCCCATCCCACGGGCAGCGTGCCGAGCGCGGCAAAGCCGAGCAGCAGGGAGATTGCGCCCGCGATACCCGGGAACAGCCCGCCGGGGTGATAGAGTTCGACGATGATGCCGAGCGTCCCGATGGTCAGGAAGATGTAGGCGATGTTCGGGTCGGCGATGAGGTGGAGCAGGTGCTCTATCCACCCCATCGGCACTTCCTGAACGTCCGCCTCCTTCAGCCGGAGCACCGTCTCGCCGGCGGGCGTGGCTACGGCTCGGCCCTCGGCCTGGGCGAGGAGGTCTTGCAGGTCGGAGGCCACGATCTCGATGACGCCCTTCTCCTTGGCCTCCGCGGCCGTTATGGAGACGCTCTCTCGGACTGCGGCCTCCGCCCACTCGACGTTGCGCTTACGGTGCCCTGCGATTGAGCGGGCCATGGCGGCCGCGTCCTCTGTGACTTTGGTCGCCATGACCTCGGCCTCCGCCCCGCCCCCGCCGGTGAGGCTCACCGGATGGGCCGCGCCGATGGCGGTGCCGGGAGCCATCGCGGCGAGGTGGGCGGCCATGGTGATGAACATCCCGGCGGAGGCCGCCCGTGCGCCGGAGGGAGCGACGTACACGATCACGGGCGCGTGAGAGTTCAGCTCGGCCTGGATCATGTCCCGCATTGCGGTGTCGAGGCCACCCGGTGTGTCGAGCTCGAGCACCAGCGCGGCCGCGCCGGCGCGCTCGGTCTGGCGGATGGCGCGCTCGAGGTAGCGGGCGCTGAACGGGTTGATGACGCCGTCGACCCTGGCGAGGTACACAACCGGCCGCGCTCCGCCCGCGCCGGCCGGGGCGAACGCGCCGAACATTGCCAGAACGCCGCCCACCGCGAGCGCGGCCAGACTCCACCGCCTCCACGCATACGCCGACCGGATAGGCATCTCAACGGTCTCCCTGAGAGGCCGGCAGGCCTCAGCGTCGCCGCGCTAGGACCCGGCCTGCGGCTCGGCCTCCGCCGACTCCTGGGCGTGGCCGAGGAAGGGCTGGATGAGCCGCGTAAACTCCAGCGGAATGACGAACTTGGTGGAGGCGCCGCCGCCGAGCTCTTTGAGCGTTTCGAGGTACTGGATGGACATCGTCTTGCTGTCCACGCCCCTGGCGGCGGCGAACACACGCTGGAGGCCCTCGGCGTATCCCTCGGCCTCGAGGATGCGCGCCTGGCGCTCGCCCTCCGCCTGCAAGATGGCGGCCTGCTTCTCGCCCTCGGCCCGCAGGATGGTGGCCTGGCGCTCGCCCTCGGCGATCTTGACCTGGGCCTCGCGCTTGCCTTCCGACTCGGTGACGACGGCGCGGCGATCTCGCTCGGCCGACATCTGCCGGCTCATCGCGTCCTGGATCTCCCGCGGCGGAATGATCTCGCGAATCTCGACCGCCGTAACCTTGATTCCCCAGCGATTGGTCACCTCGTCGAGCTTCACGCGAAGGACCTCGTTGATCTGCTCTCGCTTCGCCAGGCAGTCGTCGAGCATCATCTCGCCGACGACCGCGCGCAGGGTTGTGATGGCGATGCCCTGGGAGGCGCCGAAGAAGTCCTGCACCTGGAGCACGCTCGCCATCGGATCGACCACCCTCATGTAGATGAAGAAGTCCACGGAGATGGGCGCGTTGTCCTTCGTGATCGCCGCCTGGGGATGGACGTCGAAGAAGATCTCCCGCAGGTCGACCTTGATGCCGCGATCGACCACCGGGATGAGAATGATCAGCCCCGGCCCCTTCGCTCCCAGCGCCCGCCCCAGACGCAGCACGACCAGCCGCTGGTATTCGGGCACGATTCGGATGGCGGAGGCGAGGATGACCAGCACGAAGATGAGGATTGCGGCCCCAAAGACGAAGGTTCCCTCGGGTCCCATGGCAGACCCCTCCCGTTAATCAGATTGTGCGCCGGCCGCGCTGCGGCCCTGCACCATGCTGCGACATGGTAGCAGTTGGCCGGGCCCTAGTCAAACCGAAGGGATGTGCGAAGGCGGAGCGCTGCTATACCTTCACCATCACCTTGAGCGACCCGGCCTTATCGCGGATTGAGGTGAGGATGGCCGCTTCGGCTTTCTCGAGGGGGAACTCGTGCGTTCGCAGCGGACCCAACTGGATTCGCCCCGCGGCTATGAGAGACAGAGCCGGCGGATAGCAGTTGGCATATCGGAACACGGTACGGATGTCATACTCCCGGAGGATCATGTCCATTACCGGAAGCATGACCTCGTCGTCCGGGAGGTTGCCCACCAGCACGACCACTCCGCCGGTTCTCACCGCGGCCATCGCCTGCCGCACCGTGCCAGCGGTGCCGGCCGTTTCGATGACGACGTCTGCGCCTCCGCCGGTGTGCTCGCGGATGGCCGCCACCGAGTCCCCAGCCTCCGCGTCGACCGCCACCATCCCGAGCTTGCGCGCCCACTCGAGCCGCGGCTTCACCACGTCCGTGACAATGACCGGAAAGGCGCCGTAGGCTGCGGCCGCCTGCGCGGCGAGCAGCCCGATCGGGCCCGCGCCCAGCACGGCCGCGCTCTGGCCGGGCGCGATGCCGCCGCGGCGACACGCGTGCACGCCGACGGCCAGCGGCTCGACCATGGCGCCGTCTTCGAGGCTCACTCCCTGAGGCAGCTTGAACAAGAAGTCGGCGGGCCAGGTGAGGTATTCGCGGAAGGCCCCGTCGGCCAGGCCGGGGGTGGCCATGAAGGTGACCTCTCGCTGGCAGATGTTGTACCGACCCTCGCGGCAGCGCCGGCACTCCCGGCAGCAGTAGCCCGGCTCGATGGCAACTGCGTCTCCGAGTTTGAGATGATCGACCTGGTCGCCGACCTCGACGATGATGCCGGAGCATTCGTGCCCGAGAATCAGAGGGTCCTTGACAACGAACCGGCCGATCCGGCCGCGCTGGTAGAAGTGACAGTCCGAGCCGCAGATGCCGACCGCCGCGACGCGCACCAGCGCGTCACGAGGATTGGTAAGCCGAGGCACGGGGTCGTCCTGCACCCTCATATCGCCGGGCGCATAGAGGTAAACGGCCTTCATGGTCTGCTCTGTCATGGTTCAACTCCCTGAGGCAAGACCGCGGACGAAAGGACTAGTCCTGCACTTCGAGGTGGCTCCAGATGCTGCGGTAGGCCATCACGCCCTCGCCCACGGCGGCCGCGATCTGGCGATAGGCGCCCGCGCGGACATCGCCCGCGACGAAGATGCCGGGAACCATCGTCTCGAAGTTGTCTTTCGAGAGGACATAGCCGCTGTCATCTCGACGGACCTGGTCGGGCAGAAACCCAGTCTGGGGAATCTCGCCCACCGCGATGAAGACGCCGTCCGTGGGAACGTCCTGCTCTTGCCCGGTCTCGACGTGGCGCACCTTCACCGACTCCACGGTCTGGTTGCCCTTGATCTCCGTGACGACGTGGCTCCACAGGAACTTGATCTTTGAGTTGGCGAAGGCGCGCTGCTGGAGTACGAGGTCGGCCCGGAGCTTGTCACGCCGGTGCACGACTGTTACGTCGGTTGCGATGTTGGAGAGGTAGAGCGCGTCGTCGATGGCGGTGTTGCCGCCGCCGACGACGAGCAGAGACTTGTCGGCAAAGAGCGGCCCGTCGCAGGTGGCGCAGTAACTGACCCCGCGGGTGTAGTGCTCCTTCTCGCCCGGCACCCCCAGCCTCCGCGGAGAGCAACCGGTGGCGATGAGGACCGTCCTGGCGGTATAGCTTTCGGCTGAGGTGATGATCCGGAACGGCCGCTCGATCTCGATGCTCTGCACCTGGGCCGTCTGGATCTGGGCGCCGAAGCGGGCGGCCTGCTTGGCCATCTGCTGGGCGAGGTCGAGACCGGAGATGCCGTCAGCGAACCCGGGGTAGTTCTCGATGAGGTCGTTGAGCGCCACCTGGCCGCCGGGCATCGTCTTCTCCAGCACGGCGGTGCGGAGACGCCCGCGGCCAGCGTAGATCGCACAGCTCAGGCCGGCAGCGCCGGCCCCGATTATCACGAGGTCCCAGACTTCGAGGGGGCCGCTCTCAGTGGCGCCGGCTAGTGGTTGCTCCTGCGAGGAAGACACCTGCAGTCTGCCCCCAGCTCAGAACTCGCGCGGCCGTGCGGGAGGCTAGGCCGCCCCGGCTACGGCTGCGGCCGTGACTCGGTCGCGGATTTCGTGCTCGGACTGGAAACCGATCAGGCTGTCCGCCACCTCTCCCCCCTTGAAGATGAACAAAGCCGGCACGGCCTGAATCCTGTATTTGGCCGCGGTCGACCGCTCCTGTGCGGCATTGACCTTCACGAACTTGGCCGTCTCCGACATCTCCTTGGCCAGCTTCTCGATGATCGGCGCGATGGCTGCACACGGCGGGCAGCCCGGAGCCCAGAAGTCTACCAGCACTGCCGAGTCCGACTTGAGCACTTCCTGCTCGAAGCTAGCGTCCGTCACTTCCATCACGACACCCATGTCTCGCAATCCTCCTTCCTCCGAAGGCTGCGCTGTTCCCGCTGCATGGGATCGTGCGCAGCACGCTCCCCCGGCCGACGGCAGCGCGTCCGCAACGGCTCACCGGAGTCGTTCTCTCTGCCGTATGACCTCACCTGCTGTCACGTCCGCGGCCCTGAAGGCGGGCCAACAACGAGGGCCTACACAGCAACATCGCAGGCCCTGGCAATGCTCGAAGAGGCCCGCGGGGCTTCCCCGCCCGGCCCGCTTCCTGGTTTGTCTCCTCCCCCTATGCCTCTACGCCGACCACCTCGCCGGTCTCCACCAGTTGCTGGTACTCGGTCTTGTTCTTCGCCTTCGATTCGCCCTCTTCGAAGCTGATCACGCCGGAACGGGAGAGCTGGGCCAGCGATTGGTCGAGAGCCATCATCCCGTGCTGCTGTCCGGTCTGGATGACGGAGGCGATCTGGTGGGTCTTGCGCTCACGAATGGAGTTGCGCACCGAGGAGATGGCGGCCAGCGTCTCGAAGGCCGCCACCCGGCCGCGCCCGTCGGCGCGGCGCACGAGAATCTGGGAGACGACCCCGAGCAGGTTGACCGAGAGCTGCATCCGGATCTGCTGCTGCTGGTGGGTGGGGAAGATGTCGATCGCCCGGTCCACGGTCTGCACCGCGTCGGTCGTGTGCAGCGTCCCGAGGACCAGGTGACCCGTTTCGGCGGCTCGGATGGCGAGCTGGACCGTCTCCAGGTCGCGCATCTCGCCGACGAGGATCACGTCCGGGTCCTGGCGGAGGACAAACTTGAGAGCGTTCTCAAAGCTGCGCGTGTCGCGCCCCAGCTCGCGCTGGTTGATGAGGGCGACCTTCGGCTCATGGACGAACTCGATCGGATCCTCGACGGTCACGATGTGGACCGGGAAGTTCTTGTTCACGTGGTCGATCATGGCCGCCTGGGTGGTGGACTTGCCACACCCGGCCGGCCCGGTGACCAGGACGAGGCCGCGGGGCCGCTCCGCGAAGTAGCGGGAGATTTCCGGCAGGCCCAGCTCCTCGATCGTCTGGATGTGCAGGGGGATAATCCGGAAGACCGAGCCGACCATGCCGCGCTGGACGAAGAGGTTGACGCGGAAGCGCGCGAGGTCCTCGATCTCGTAGCCCAGATCCAGCTCCCACTGCTGCTCGAATAGCTCTCTCTCCTGAGGGGTCAGAATGCCGTAGGACAGGCGCCTTGCCTCCTCCACCGAGAACTGCGGCAGGTCCATGGGGATGAGCTCGCCGTAGATTCGCAGCAAGGGGGGCGACTCGGCCTTGATGTGAATGTCCGACGCGTCCCGATCGACCGCCGTTCGCAGCAGCTCGTCTACTGTAACCTTGGCTGTGGACATGGCCGCTCTCTCCCCTTACACCTCGCCGGGCGCCGCCGTCATCAGCTCTTCCGGCTGCCGGCCGCCGCCGGCCCGAGCGGCAAACTCGCTCGGGTTGGAGGACTTGGACAAGGCCATCTCATAGCTGACGATCCCGTTTCGATAGAGCTGGAGCAAATGGTTGTCCAGGGTCTGCATGCCGATCTCCGCGCCGGTCTGGATGCTGCCGGGAATCTGGTGGGTCTTCTGCTCCCGGACCAGGTTGCGGATGGCCGGAGTGGCAATCATGATCTCGAAGGCCGCCACTCGGCCGACGCGGTCGATGCGCGGCATCAGGGTCATAGAGATCACGGCCTGCAGGGTGACCGCGAGCTGCATGCGGATCTGCTCCTGGCGCTCCGGCTCGAACACGTCCACGATTCGGTCGATGGTCTGTGCCGCATCGGTGGTGTGCACCGTGGAGAAGACGAGGTGGCCCGTCTCTGCCGCGGTGATGGCGAGCTGCATTGTCTCATTGTCGCGCATCTCGCCCACCAAGATCGTGTCCGGGTTCTGGCGCATGACGTGGCGCAGCCCCTCCGCGAAGCTGTGCGTGTCCATCTCGACCTCGCGCTGGTTGATGGCCGCCACCTTGTCCTCGTGCATGAACTCGATGGGGTCCTCGATGGTAATGATGTGGACCGGCTTGAGTTCATTGATGTGGTTGACCATCGCCGCCAGCGTGGTGGACTTGCCGGAACCAGTCGGCCCGGTGACGAGCACCAGGCCGCGGGGCAGCATGGCGATCTCCTTGAGCACCGGCGGAAGGCCGAGCTCGTCCAGGGTCTGCACGCGGATCGGGATGAGGCGCATTACGAATCCCGTGCTGTCCTGCTGCTTGAAGACGTTGACCCGGAATCGCGCCAGGCCCGGGATCTGATAGGCCAGGTCACACTCGAGGTCCCGCTCGAAGCGGGCGATGCGGTCGGGGCCCATGATCGGGTAGATGATGTCTTTGATGTTCTGAGGAGTGACCGGCGGGAAGTTGGTCCGCCGCAGCTCGCCGTGAATGCGGAACACCGGCGGCTCGTAGGCGCGCATGTGCAGGTCTGATCCTTCGCTGCGAACCAGAAGCCTTAGTAGGTCGTCTAGCGGGATGGGGAATTTCTCGGACATGCCAAAGCCTCCGCGGTCGTTGCCGTTGCACAGGCGCGTCGACGGCGGCCATTCGCCGCCGTGTCTATTCTACACGATTCTACCCAAAGATTACATCGCCTTCCCGGATTCTGTCGAGATGCCGGCCCGTCGAGCGAACTCCGCGGGATTGCTGGCCTTCGACAGCGCCTGCTCGGCCTCGATGAGCCCATCCGTATAGAGCTCCAGCAGATGCTGGTCCAGCGTCTGCATGCCGAGCGCCCCACCCCCCTGGATCAGAGTGTAGATCTGGTGGGTCTGCCGCTCCCGGATCAGGTTGCGGATGCCCGGCGTCGCAATCATCACCTCGAAGACGGGGATCAGCCCCTCGCCGTCTCCCCGGTGGAGCAAGTCCTGGCTGACGACGGCCTGGATGGTTATGGATAGCTGCGCCCGCACCTGCTCCTGTCGATGGGGCTCGAAGACGTCCACCATGCGGTCGATCGTCTGCGCCGCGTCGAGGGTGTGGAGCGTCCCGAAAACGAGGTGTCCGGTCTCGCCGGCCGTGATCGCGAGCTGGATGGTCTCCAGGTCCCGCATCTCGCCGACGAGGATGACGTCTGGATTCTGGCGCATGACGTGGCGCAGGGCCTCCGCGAAGGAGTGGGTGTCCAGGCCGATCTCCCGCTGCGTGATCGCCGCCATGTCTGCCTTGTGTATGAACTCGATGGGGTCTTCTATGGTGACGATGTGGACGGGGCGGCGTTCGTTGATGTGGTCGATCATGGCCGCCAGCGTGGTGGACTTGCCGCAGCCCGTCGGTCCGGTCACCAGCACCAGCCCGCGGGGCAGCAAGGCGATCTCCTTCAGCACTGGCGGGAGGCCGAGTTCGTCGATGCTCTGCACTTCCGACGGAATGCGGTGGAAGCACGCCGCCGGGAAGGTGCGCTCGAAGTACAGGTTCACTCGGAAACGCCCGGCGCCGGGCACAACGAGCGCCATATCCATTTCCTGCTCATCGCGCAGCCGCTCCCATCTCTCTTCGCCGGCCATCGAGCGCAGCATCGCCTCCACTTCCTCGCCGTTCAACTCGGGAAACTTGGTCCGACGAATGATGCGCTGAACGCGCATCGTGGGCGGCTCGCCGGCGCAGATGTGAAGATCCGATCCCTTCACCTGCACCAGCAGCGCAAGCAGCGTTTCCAGGTCCACGGCCGCCTCCCTCCCCTCCGCCGGAGGTCGCCAGTCGTCATCGGTGCGGCGATGTCTGCCGCTGCGCGCTGAAGCGGCAGTTGCGGCGCTTCGAGCTGCTAGGCGCTGGCTCCACGGCGGAGCATCTGCTTGAGCTCAGTGAGGTTGCCGGCGTAGGTCATCGCGTCGTCCTCCGAGATGACGCCGGCCCGCCAGAACTTAACGAGGGACTGGTTCATGGTCTGCATGCCCCAGTAGCCGCCCTCGTTCATCGCGGAGTATATCTGAGAAGACCGGCCTTCCTCGATGAGCTTGGCCACCGTTGGCGTGTTGATCATCACCTCGACCGCCGGCACGCGGCCCGTGCCGTCGGCCCTGGGAACGAGCTTCTGAGAGATGATCCCGAGCAAGCTCGTGGAGAGCCGCAGGCAGATCTGGTTCTTCTCGTGCGGCGGGAAGATGCTCACGATTCGCTCGACGGTATCGGCCGCGCTTGTCGTGTGCACCGTGGAGAAGACGAGGTGTCCCGTCTCAGAGGCCGTCAGGGCCACCCGCATGGTCTCCGCGTCGCGCATTTCCCCGATCAGGATCACGTCGGGGCTTTCCCGAACGACGTACTTCATTGCGTCGTAGAACGAGTCCGTGTCTATACTCACCTCCCGCTGGCTCACGATCGCCTGCTTGTCGTCGTGTACGAACTCGATCGGGTCCTCGACCGTGACGACGTTGCAGTGGCGGTTGCGGTTGATGAGATCGATCATGGCGGCCAGGGTGGTGGACTTGCCGCAGCCGGTGGGTCCGGTCACCAGCACCAATCCCTGCTTGGGCTTCACCATGTCGTCGAGCGCCTTCGGGAGGCCGAGCTCCTCGATGCCCTTGATCTCCAGGGGCACGATACGGAGCACCATGGCATAGCTGCCGCGCTGGACGTAGACGTTACAGCGGAATCGCGCGACGTCCGCGAGGGTGAAGGCCAGGTCGAGCTCGTGGTAGTCCTCGAAGGCCTGGATCTGCTCCTCGCTCGTCACGGAATGTGCCAGCCGCTTTGTGTCCTCGGCCGACAGTGCTGGCAGGTCGGTGGGAACGATTCTGCCGTGCACTCGGAGCGCGGGCGGAGAATGCGCCTTCAGGAAAAGGTCCGAAGCCTGGCTGTCAACGGCAAATCGGCAAAGCTGCTCCAATTCCATCGGTTTCAGCCTCCCAAGGGCTCCGCGGGCTCGCGGCCGCCGCGGGTGCATTCGGTCTTCATCTGCTTGCTCTGGACACGCGGCGTTTGGGCCTCACATCTCCCAGCAGCCAGCCGACGATCAAGCCGGCCGGCAGACCGATCAGCGCGGCGGGGAGCAGCGCGCCTGACCCTGGTTCTTCCTCAAACGTTCCCTGTTCGGGAGCCACTCCCCCGCTCTTTCTTTCCACATCATACTCATACGGTTTCATACGATTGATCAGCCGGACGACAAATCCACCGGCGGCCGTGTCACCCGGCCCCACAAAGGGGAAGTTCTCCCCCACCATGAACACGAGTCGCATCCTGCGCCAGTGCGGCACTGATCGAATGACGGGGCCGACCGGCAGCGCCCCGGTTCGGACGCGGACCAACCCCTCAGCCGTGAATTGAGCGGCCGTGCCCTGCCCCGGCATTCCCTGCGCCCGCTGGCTGTCCGTGATCTCCACCTGCTCGACCGACGCGCCCGTCTGCTCGGCCAGCCGCCTGATGCCGTCGGCCACAGCCTGGTGGTCGATCACCTCGGGATAGCTGAGAGCGACATGGGCGGGCCCCGCGTCTGAGGCAAACACGATGACGATTAGCTCGTGCTCCCGGGGAGCCGCCGCGACAGCGGCCCAGCACAGCACCGCGGCGGCAGCTCCCCATGCCGCAGCAATCCACCGAGCTTTCGGCCGCCGCCACTCCCCCATAGGTCTCCTTAGTCAAAGAGCACGCCTGGCGGCGTGCTCACGTCGAAATGCGCGGTACACTTGTCTGCGAGTCTTGGTGGAGCTGGCGGGATTCGAACCCGCGACCTCTTCCATGCCAAGGAAACGCGCTCCCACTGCGCCACAGCCCCACTCTCCCCTAGATTATAGTGGCGGGGCCATCACCTGTCAACCCGGCCTGCGCCCCGCTCAAGCCCTGAGCCATACGATCCTTGTGACCGGCAGATCGCCGCAGCTCGCACCTCCGGCCACCTCATGCCCCGCCTTCCCCAGTTCCGCTGCTACATCGCGGGCAGGTTGGTTCCGCGAGTGGCTGCCGTAGGCCCCGATTATCAGCCTGCCGCCGGGCTCGACACAGCGCGTCAGTAGCCTCTCAACATATTCCTCAAGCAGCCGCTCCACAACACAATCATGGAGCGTATACACATAGCGGAACTTCCGCGGCGGCCGCCAGCTCCACGCGTTGGCCACCCAGAAGTGATCGGCGAGCTCAGGAAGACGCTGCCTGGCCAGCTCGATCAGGCCCGCGCCCTGATCGACGCCATAGGGAGTGAGCGTCACCCCGCGGTCCTTCGCCCATCCCACGAGGCACTCCAGCAGATACCCGTTTGCGCAGCCGACGTCCAGGAAATCCCCATCGTCCTCGACGGCTTGGAGGATGATGCTTCGCTCCTCGCGCCAGCGCTCCGCGCCGGCGAGGAACCCTGACTGGCGGATCGGATCGTCCGTCGAGAGATAGGCCTGCTCGAGCTCTCGCAGCTTCCGCAGGAAGTCCTCTGGCAGAGATTCATCTTCCGAGCACATAGCGGTGTCGCTCCGAGTGTGGCGGCCGGCTGAATCGGCAGCAGCTTGAGCGCTTCATTCTAACACACTCCCCACTAACACACTCCCCACAGCGGTTGTGGCTCGGCGGGCGCA
>CAZLHI010000017.1:21763-57661 GCA_964559435.1 uncultured bacterium
CTAACACACTCCCCACTAACACACTCCCCACAGCGGTTGTGGCTCGGCGGGCGCAGGCGACTCCGCTCGACAGAGCGAAGACTTCCGGAAGCAATCCGCGGTTTCGCGCCCTCGGAAGGAGATGTGTGATGAAGGAGCTTCTTGCGCTTGCGATCGCAGTTTCCGCCGTCGCGCTGGTCTGCGCGCCGGCAACATGTGAGGACGACATGCCACTGATCCCGAGAGACGTGCTCTTCGGCAACCCCGACAAGGCCGCCGTGCGCATCAGCCCGGATGGCGCCACGCTGAGCTACCTGGCGCCGCTCGACGGCGTCCTGAACGTGTGGGTCGGCCCCGTGGGCGATCCGGAGGCCGCCAAGCCCGTCACCCATGACACGAAGCGCGGCATCCATATCTACTTCTGGGCCTTCACGAACCGCCACATCCTCTACCTGCAGGACAAAGATGGAGACGAGAACTGGCGCGTCTACAGTGTCGATCTCGACTCGGACGAGGTGAAGGACCTCACACCATTGGAGGGAGTGCAGGCCCGCATCCAGGAGGTCAGCCGCCACTTCCCCGAGGAGATCCTCATCGGCCTGAACGACCGCATCCCTCAATTGCACGACCTCCACCGCGTCAACATCGAGACCGGCGAGAAGTCGCTCGTGATACAGAACGAGGGCTACCTCGGCTATATGACCGACGAGCACTACCGCGTCAGGCTGGCGGCACGCATGAGCCCCCAGGCCGGCATGGAGTACTTCCTGCTGGACGCCGAGGGCAAGCCGGAGCCCTTCATGACGATCGGCCCGAAGGACATCCTGACGACGAGCCCGGTGGACTTCGACAAGACCGGCGATGTCATGTACCTGAAGGACAGCCGCGGCCGCAACACGGCCGCGCTCATGACGCTCGACCTGGAGACGATGGAATCCACGCTGGTGGCCGAGGACCCCAAGGTCGATATCGGCGGCATCATGATCCACCCGACGGAGAAGACCTTGCAGGCCTACGCGACCGACTACACGCGGGCCGAGTGGCACCCGCTCGACGAGGCCGTCGGGGCCGACCTCGAGGTGCTGCGCACCGTCGCCGACGGCGACGCCTGGGTGATCGGCAGGACGCTGGACGACAGCACGTGGATGGTCGCGTTCACCATGGACGTGGGGCCCGTGCGCTACTACCGCTATGACCGAGAGTCGAAGGAGGCGACCTTCCTCTTCACCAATCGCCGGGAGCTGGAGGACATGAAGCTGGCCCGCATGCATCCAGTGGTGATCGAGGCCCGTGACGGGCTGAAGCTCGTCAGCTATCTCACGCTGCCGCCGGGGACCGATCCCGACGGCGACGGCCGACCTTCGGAGCCCGTTGCTCTCGTGCTCTGGGTGCACGGCGGGCCGTGGGCTCGCGATGGATGGGGCTACAACCCCGTCCACCAGTGGATGGCGAACCGGGGCTACGCGGCGCTGAGCGTGAACTACCGGGGCTCGACCGGCTACGGCAAGGACTTCCTCAACGCGGCCAATCGCGAGTGGGGCCGGAAGATGCACGACGATCTCATCGACGCGGTGAAGTGGGCGGTGGCGGAGGGCATCGCCGATGAGGACAAGGTCGCCATCTCCGGGGGCAGCTACGGCGGGTACGCGACGCTGGTGGGCATGACGCAGACGCCCGAGGTCTTCGCCTGCGGCGTGGACCTGGTCGGCGTCTCCAACCTCGTCACCTTCATGGAGAACATGCCGCCCTACTGGATGCCCGTCCTGCCGCTGCTCAAGGACCGCGTCGGCGACCACACGACGGAGGAGGGACGGGCCTTCCTGCTGGAGCGCTCGCCGATCTCGCATGTAGACCGCATCGCGAAGCCCCTGCTCATCGGCCAGGGCGCGAACGACCCGCGAGTGACGCGCCAGGAGTCCGACCAGATCGTCGCCGCCATGCAGGGGCGCGGCATCCCCGTCACCTACGCCATCTACAGCGACGAGGGGCACGGCTTCGCCCGCCCCGAGAACTCCACCTCGTTCTTTGCGGTTGCCGAGGCCTTTCTATCGGCGCACCTCGGCGGCCGCTTCGAGCCCATCGGCGATGACTTCGAGGGCGCCACCATCGAAGTCCCCGCCGGCGCCGACCAGGTGCCCGGCCTGGAGGAGGCGCTGCCGCAGCAGGAGAACTAGCCGAGCGTCTTCGGGGGGGACGACCCATTCGGCTTCGCTCAGGGCAGGCCGGCGATTCGTCCCCCAAGCCCCCGGGGCAGGCCTGTAGGGCGGGGAGGTCTCTGGCTGCCCGCCGGCCGTTCTGTAGAGCGGGGAGGTCTCTGGCTCGCCGCCGGCCGTTCTGTAGGGCCGGGAGGTCTCTGGCTGCCCGCCGGCCGTTCTGTAGAGCGGGTATGCGCCGCAGGCGAATGCCCGCCGGCCGTTGGCCGTTCTGTAGGGCAGGCCTACCGATGCCTGCCGCCAGCCGTCAAGGAAAGGAGAAAGACCACATGCCCATAGTCACCGTTTCCGGTCCCCGCATCACCGTCGAGCAGAAGCGCAAGATGGCCCGCGGCCTGACCGAGGTGGCGGCCGAAGTCTACGGCCGCCCGCCCGGCCACATCATCGTCATCATCGAGGAGAACGAGCCCGAGAACGTCTCCATCGGCGGCAAGCTCGTGGCCGACCGCCAGGCCGAGTCTTCCTAAGTTAGCGTCGGGCAGGAATTCACCCCTTGCGCCAGAGGCCATCCGTAGGGCAGAAGCCCTCGGCGCCTCAGGTGCCATGTCTCCTGCGACTGTAGGGCGAGCATGTCTCCGCATGCCTGCCGCCGGCCGTTCGCCGTTCTGTAGGGCGGGCATACCCATACCCGCCAACACTTCGCCGTGCTCACTAAGCCAGACGCCTCGAGCGTAGGGTACCAGCCCTGGCCGCCTCAGGCGCCTTGCCTGGTGCCACGAACGCCGGTAGAATACGAACGGAGTCGGCCGGACTACCGCTCGCTGGGGGGATCTCGAGTGGAGTTGGTTCTTGCCATAGCCGGAATACTCGGGGGCATCGCCGCGCTATTCGCCGTTTGCGCGGGAATGGGCGCCGCGTGGCGGTGGTGGAAGCAGCGAGGCAAGCCGCCCGCACCGCCGCAGATCCCTCCGCAACCACACCCGGCGGCCGTGGCCACCCAACCAGCACCCCGCGCCGCGGCCCCACCCAAGCCAACAGCCACCACCCTCCCCATCTTCTCTGTCCGCTACGCCCGCAACCCCAACTTCACCGGCCGGGAGTCCTTGCTAGAGGCGGTGCGGGAGGCGCTGGAGGGGGGAGAGGCGGCGGCCTTGACGCAGGCCATTGTGGGCCTGGGCGGGGTCGGCAAGACACAGCTCGCGCTGGAATACGCCTATCGCCATCGGGAGGACTACGAGGTGGTGTGGTGGGTCCGCTCCGAGGAGGCGGCCCGGCTCACCGACGATTTCTGTCGCCTCGCCCAATCCCTCAACCTCCGCGAGAAGGATCAGACCGACCAGCGGATCGTCACCGAGGCCGTGCGCCGTTGGCTGGAGCGCGAGGGCGGGTGGCTGCTGGTATTCGACAATGTCCCCGACCGGACCGCGCTGAAGGACTGTCTGCCGCAGGGCGGCGACGGACATGTGCTCATCACCTCTCGCGACCAGCAGTGGCGTGAGGTGGCGCAACCGTTGCCGGTGCCCGTCTGGCCCCGCGACGAATCCATCGAGTTCTTGCGGACCCGCACCGGCCGCAAAGACGAGGAAGACGAAGCCTTTGGCGAACTCGCCGAAGAACTCGGCGATCTGCCTCTTGCCCTGGAACAGGCGGCGGCCTACATAGAGGGTGCCGGGGTGTCAGTCGGGGACTACCTGCAACTCTTCCGCACGCGGCGGAGCGAGCTTTGGCAAGAGGAGAGTGCACCGGACGAATACCCCGAGACGGTGGGAACCACGTGGTCCATGGCCTTCGAGGCTTCACGGGAAGAAGAGCCGGCCGCCGCCGCACTCCTGGACATCCTCGCCTTCCTCGCGCCCGATGACATCCCGCGGGACTTGCTGGCAAAGGTGGTGAAGGACGAGCTCGCCCTCAACCGCGCCATCACTGCGCTGCGGCACTACTCTCTCATCACTGCAGAAGGTGATGCGCTCTCGATCCACCGCCTCGTCCAGGCCGTCACCCGCGACCGGCTGTCAGAGGAGGAGAAGGGCCAATGGGCCGCCGCCGCCGTGCGGCTGCTAGGCACCGCCTTTCCGTTCAAGGAGGACGACCCCGCCACCTGGCCCGCCTCCGGCCGCCTGCTGCCCCACGCGCTCGCGGCTGCAGGGCACGCCGAGATGCTGGACGTGGCATCAGTCGAGTCAGGCCGTCTGCTTAACGAAGCGGGCGGATACCTTCGGGTGCGCGCCGAGTTCGCCGCAGCCAAGACGGTCTGCGAACGGGCGCTGACCATTGCTGAGAAGACGTACGGGCCGGACCATCCCACGGTGGCGACCCGCGTCAACAACCTGGGCGCCGTGCTGCGGGCGATGGGCGATCTGAAGGGGGCGAGGGAGCACTTCGAGCGGGCGCTGGCCATCGACGAGAAGGCATATGGGCCGGAACATCCGAAGGTCGCGATCCGGGTCAACAACCTGGGCAGCGTGCTCCACGACATGGGCGACCTGACGGGGGCGAAGGAGTGCTTCGAGCGGGCGCTGGCCATCGACGAGAAGGCATATGGGCAAGACCATCCCGACGTGGCCACAGATGTGAACAACCTGGGCAGCGTGCTCTACGACATGGGCGACCTGACGGGGGCGAAGGAGCACTACGAGCGGGCGCTGGCCATAGATGAGAAGGTCTACGGGCCGGAGCATCCCACGGTGGCGACCGACGTCACCAACCTGGGCAGTGTGCTCGGGGCCATGGGCGACCTGAAGAGGGCCCGGGAGCACTTCGAGCGGGCCTTGGCGATCTTCCGCAAGTTCCTCGGCGAGGACCATCCGGACACGCAGACCGTGCGGGAGAATCTGGAGGCGTTGGACAAGGCGTGAGGGCAGGGGCGCTCGGCGCGCTGGCAGAGACCAGCGCGCCCTACAAGCGCAGGTTGAAAACCTGCGCCACTAAGGGCCGGCGGGGATTCGGCAAGACCGCATCCCCGCCCTACAAGCGGAGGTTGAAAACCTGCGCCACCAACGGCCGGCGGCGATGCTTCCCTACTTTGCCGAGGCTACGTAGGGCCTAGCGCATGGCCGCCCTACAAGCACAGGTTGAAAACCTGCGCCGCCAACGGTGGGAGGGGATGGGTGTCATCCTCGCCCTACAGGACGGCGAACGGCCTGGGCGGCACGAAGGGTGTGCCGGGGAAACTCACATCGCTCGATGGGTGAGGGTAGGGGGGAAATCGAGGGCTGGGGCGCAAACCCCTAAAGGGCTGAGACGGCGTCGGCGCGGTTGGGTGCCGGGCGCATCAGTTGAGATATGGGAGAGCGCGATGGATCGATTCACCTACACGGGCGTGAAGACGAAGGAGATATCGTTTCCCCTCGGGGGCATCGGCACGGGATGTATCGGGCTGGCCGGAAATGGGCGGCTGATCGACTGGGAGATCTTCAACCGCCCGAGCAAGGGGAGTGCGAACGGCTTCTCGCACTTCGCCATCAAGGCGGAGGCGGGTGGGAAGGTGTTGGATACGCGGATCCTCCATGGCGATCTGCTTCCCCCCTACAGCGGGTCGCTGGTCGGGGAGAGGTACGGCAGCTTCGGCTTCGGCAACATGCGCCAGCACCTGGGCGGCCTGCCGCACTTCCGCGAGGTCGAGTTCCGCGGCGAGTTCCCCATCGCCAGGCTCGACTTCCGGGAGAGGGCGTTCCCCGGCCGCGTGAGGATGACGGCCTTCAACCCCTTCATCCCGCTCAATGACAAGGACTCCGGCATACCGGCCGCTTTCTTCGAGATCGAGGTGCGCAACACGACCCGCCGGAGCATCACCTACACTATCTGTGGAAGCCTGTGCAATCCGCTTCCCGCGCCCAACCTCAATCGAGTGCGGCGGTCCGGGAACATGAGGCTGCTGCACCTCACCACCGACGGCCTCCAGCCGGAGGAGGTGAAGTACGGCGACATGGCCCTGGCCACCGATGCGCCGGAGGTGAGCTATCAGGGGTACTGGTTCCGGAGCGAACCGGAGTGGTTCAACGATCTGGAGGTGTACTGGCGAGACCTCACCGCTCCCGGCCGGCTGCGCAACAGGCGCTATCCCCCGGAGAAGGCCGGCGCGGGCGCCCATGGCACGATCGCCGCGCACGTTCGGGTGGCGCCGGGCAGGACGAGGCGGGTGCGCTTCATCATCTCCTGGAACTTCCCCAACTGCGAGAACTACTGGGATCCACGGGCGGCCGAGCGGGCCGCCGAGGCGGGGGTCTCGCCCACGTGGCGCAACTACTATGCCTCGCTGTTCGCCGATTCGGCGGGCAGCGCGGCCTACGGACTCCAGCTCTGGCGTCGCCTGTACGAGGAGACGGTGCTGTTCAAGGAGGCCCTCTTCTCCTCGGACCTGCCGCCGGCCGCGCTCGACGCGATCTCGGCCAATCTATCGGTGCTGAAGAGCCCGACGGCGGTGCGGCTGGAAGACGGGACCTTCTACGGCTGGGAGGGCTGCCACCCGGCCGCCGGCTGCTGTGAGGGCACGTGCACTCATGTCTGGAACTACGCGCAGGCCATGCCGTTTCTCTTCCCCAAGCTCGAGCGGTCGGTCCGCGAGGCCGACTTCGCCCACAATCAGAGCCCCCAGGGCGGGATGGCCTTCCGCATGCAGCTTCCTCTGGGCTCGGGCCGGTCGAGCTTCCGCCCCTGCGCTGACGGCCAGTTCGGGGGTGTGCTCAAGACCTACCGCGAGTGGAAGATCTGCGGTGACACAGAGTGGCTGAGGGCGCTCTGGCCATCGGTCAAAAAGTGCATCGAGTTCGCCTGGTCGGAGAAGAACGAGGACCGGTGGGATCGGGACAGGACCGGGGTCTTGCACGGCCGCCAACACCATACCCTCGACATGGAGCTGTTCGGCCCCAACTCATGGCTGACCGGATTCTATCTGGCCGCGCTCAAGGCGGCCGCCGAGATGGCCGATCACCTGGGAGAGCGCGGCACCGCGCTTCACTATCGACTGCTCTTCGACAAGGGCCGGGCGTGGGCCGAGGAGCAGCTCTTCAATGGGGAGTACTATCATCAGCTCATCGACCTGAGGGACAGATCGATCACCGACAGCTTCGACGCGAGCGACAGCTACTGGGATCACGAGCACCGAGAGATCAAGCACCAGATAGGGGAGGGCTGCGGCATCGACCAGGTGCTGGCGCAGTGGCACGCCGATCTCTACGGCCTCGGCCAGATCTTCCACGGCAAGCGGGTGAGGAAAGCGCTTCGATCTGTGTTCAAGTACAACTTCAAGAAGTCCATGCGCGACTTCGCCAATCCCTGCCGCATCTACAGCCTCAACGACGAAGCAGGACTCGTGATCTGCGACTGGCCGAGCGGCCGACGCAGGCCGGTGGTGCCGGTGCCCTATGCTCAGGAGACAATGAACGGCTTCGAGTACGCGGCCGCGGCACACATGATCCAGGCCGGGCTCGTTCGACAGGGGATGCAGGTGGTGGAGGCCGTGCGCGATCGCTACGATGGCGAGCGGCGCAACCCCTGGAATGAGTTCGAGTGTGGCAGCAATTACGCACGGTCGATGGCAAGCTACTCCCTGCTCAATGCCTTCAGCGGCTTTGCGTTCGACATGGTCGCCAAGACGGTCGGGTTCGATCCGGTTCAGGCGGAGGGCGACAGATTCAGGTGCTTCTGGTCGCTGGACTCGGGATGGGGGCTGTTCGAGATGAAGCCCGGGCAGGCGAAGGTGCAGGTGCTCTACGGGTCGCTCGAAGTGAATGCCCTCGACCTGCCGTTCCTGCGTGGCCACGGGATCACCGGGGTCAAGCTGGGCGACCAGAGCCTGGAGTTCAGCGACCTGGACGGCAGGATCGAACTCACCGCGCCGGCCCGCCTCCGTCCCGACGCTCCGCTACTCCTCAACACCCGCCGCCCCCACGCGAAGAGAAGAGCGAGACGGCGGAGGCGGTGAGGGCGGGAGGCGAGTCGCCCAAGGCGCCCAAGGCTTCCGCCCAACAGGTAGGACTACCCAGAGGTAGGACTACCCAGCGGCGGCGGCCATCGGTATGCCGGCCGTAAAGAGGCCGGCCCGCAGAGCGTCAGTTGGCCGGCCGCGGCGCCATGTGTGCTCGGCGCGGTTTGTTTCGGACCGCAACCCCGTGCTATAATGCCGGCCGGCGGGTAGAGAGGATCCGATCGTGGAGAGTGTGAGCTGGACGGCCGAGCGGGCCCGAGCGATCGCGGATGAGATCGAGACGGTCATCGTGGGCAAGCGCGAGGCCGTCGAACTCGTGGTCATCGGGCTGCTGAGCAATGGCCATCTGCTGATCGAGGACATTCCCGGGGTGGGCAAGACGATGCTGGCGCGGGCGCTGGCCGCGGCGCTGGGCGCGAAGTACCGGCGCATCCAGTTCACCCCCGACCTGCTGCCCGCGGACATCACCGGCACCTCGATCTTCAACCAGAAGACGAGCGAGTTCGCCTTCCGGCCGGGGCCTATCTTCACTAACGTGCTGCTGGCCGACGAGATCAACCGCGCCACGCCGAAGACCCAGTCGAGCCTGCTGGAGGGGATGGAGGAGTTCCAGGTCACGGTGGACGGCGCGACGCACGTGCTCGACCGGCCGTTCTTCGTGATTGCGACGGAGAACCCGATCGAGTACCGCGGCACCTATCCGCTGCCGGAGGCGCAGCTCGACCGCTTCCTCATGCGCATCAACATCGGCTATCCTACGCCGGAGGAGGAAGTGGAGGTGCTCGACCGGCAGGTCAAGGAGCATCCCATCCACTCGGTCAAGCCGGTGGCGGAGAGAGACGAAGTGCTGCAGATGCAGCAGAACATCCGCGACGTCCACATCGACCCCTCGCTCAAGCAGTACATGGTGGACCTCGTGGCGGCCACCCGGGACCATCCGTCGCTGGTGCTGGGCGCGAGCCCCCGTGCCTCCATCGGCCTCGTGCGCACCGGCCAGAGCCGGGCCGCGCTGCAGGGCCGCGAGTACGTGCTGCCGGATGACGTCAAGGCCCTCGCCGCGCCGGTGCTCTGCCACCGCCTCATCCCGAAGCCGGAGGCGAGGGTGCGCCAGGACGAAGCGGCCACCATGGTGAACGAGATCCTGGACCGGATGCCGGTGCCCGCGGTGTAGCCGGGCCTGGGCTTTCGGGCCTGAAGGCCCGAAACACCGAGCAACACCGGGCACACCTGCCCGGCCGGGGGATGACCTGTTCTTCTAGGTTAGCCAAGAGATGACCATATTGTCATGCTGAGCGTAGCGAAGCATCCCGCCGTTTGGAGCCGGACAACGGCGTGATCCTTCACTTCGCGCCTCGCGCTCGTTCAGGGTGACAGAAGAGGCAGATCTAGAGCCTGAAGTCACACCTCCGGGCCGCGCACCCTTGACGCGGAGGCGTGTTGCTGGCATAGTCGCGTCGGTGCGCGCCGCCCGACTTCCCGCGCTGGAGATGCGAGAGCCGAACGGTGTCACTTGACTCACCCATAGTCAGAATTATCGTCAGCATTCCGGCTTTTCTGCCGGCCATCATACTGCACGAGGTCGCGCACGGGTATGCGGCCTATCTCCTCGGCGACGACACGGCGAAGCGGGCCGGCCGCCTCACCCTCTCGCCGATGGCCCACTTCGATCCTCTCGGCGCGATCTTCTTCATCGTCACCAGCATCAGGGGAGTGGGCTTCGGCTGGGCGAAGCCGGTGCCGGTGGCGACTCACCTGCTGCGGAATCCGAGGCGTGACGACGTCCTCGTGAGCCTGGCCGGCCCGGCCGCGAACTTCGGTCAGGCGGTGGTGTGGGCGCTGCTGTTGCGGCTCCTGGTCCGGCTTCCGCCCAGCGATCTCGTGTTGGCGCTGGCGACGTTCTGCGGCCTGGGCGTCCTCATCAACGTCGTCCTGATGGTGTTCAACCTGCTTCCCATCCCCCCGCTGGACGGCTCCCACGTCGCGCTGCGGCTGCTAGGGGTCGATGACCCGACCGTCGCCGCCCGCCTTGCCCCGATCGGGTTCATCGTCCTGTTCCTTCTCCTCGGCACGCCGTTCTTCGGCAGCATCTTCGGCGGACTCGTGGGGAGCGTCCTCGAGCTGTTCGTGCGGTAGCGGGGACTCGGGACAGGAGGGGCGGCCGGCCCGTCGAAGGCGGGGGCCAAAAGGGGGTGAGGAGCATGCGGTTCGCCTTCTGCAACGAGGGCTTCGGCGAGGCCGCCTGGCCCGTCGTCTGCCAGGCCCTCGCGGAAGCGGGCTACGACGGGGTGGAGATAGCGCCCTTCGCCTTCGCCCCGAGCGTTCGCGACGTGCCTCCGCGGCGGAGGACCGAGATCCGCTCTACCGCGCAGGAGGCCGGCCTGGAGATCGTCGGGCTTCACTGGATCCTCGCCAAGACGGAGGGGCTTCACGTGGGCCATCCCGAGCCTGAGGTGCGCAAGCGGACCCGGGACTACCTGTGTCACCTCGGGGACTTGTGCGCAGATGTGGGCGGCCGGGTGATGGTGCTGGGGTCGCCGAGCCAGCGCGGCCGGGTCGGTGAGGCGAGCGAGGCAGACACGTGGAAGTGGGCGGCTGAGACGCTGGAGGGGGCGCTGGACACACTGGCCGAGCGTGAGGTCGTCCTCTGCATCGAGCCGCTCGGCAAGGAGGAGACGGATTTCATCAACACTGCAGAGGATGGTCGGCGGCTGGTGGACGAGCTGGGTCACCCCAGCTTCGGCCTCATGCTCGACGTACACGCCATGTCCTCCGCCGAGTCGCGCCCCATGGAAGACGTGATCAAGGACCAGCGCGAGGTGCTGGCACACGTTCACGCCAACGACGCCAACCGGCAAGGGCCCGGCTTCGGCGAGGTGGATTTCCGACCGATCCTCGCGGCTCTGCGCCAGATCGGGTATGACGGATACGTATCTGTTGAGCCATTCGAGTTCGATCCGGACGCCGAGACCGTCGCACGCCGTTCGGTTCGATATCTCCGGGACTGTCTTCCCGGCGAGTGACCGCGGACGTGACACGTGAGCCTGCGCCACAGGTGGAGATCAGCATCCCACATCGGCTCCGGCCGCTGGCCGGCGGCGAGCGCGTGGTGCGCGTGTGCGGCCGGTCCGTCGGCGAGGCGCTGGAGAACCTGACCGAGCGCCATCCCGCGCTGCGCTCGCGCCTGCGGGACGGGGATGGGAAGCTGCGCCCTTCGGTGTTCTTCTTCCTCAACTCCGAGGACATCCGCTCGAAGCAGGGAGAGGACACACCACTCAGCGACGGCGACACGCTGGCCATCGTCCCGGTGGCCGACGGGGGGTGAGAGGTACCTCCGTGGCTTGACGATCCGCCACTACTGTGGTACAATTACTGTAATCCAGTGATCTGGAGGTGGATAGCCCGGAAGGGCTAGCGTGGAAGGGGCCTCGAAAGGGGCTCTTTTCATTTGTCAGGGGAAGATACGCCACCCGTAGCCCTCGGTCTGTCCGGTTGAGAACTTCCGGTTGAACTTCGCCTCGAGCACCGCGAATGCCGCTTCCTCGAACTCTGTCGGAGTGCGTCCTGCGCGCCCGCTCTTCTGTAGTACATACTGCCAGAGGGGTACGGCCAGAATGTCAGCCAGCTGAAGGCCAGCGATGTTGGCCGTCTTCTTCTTCAACTTCAGCCTCTTCGACGTGAGCGCAGCTTGGTATGAATCAGCCGAGCGCTTGCCGAAGACATCCCCGAGTTGGTATATACGCTCATAGGCCGCCTTGAGCTCCGTGTCTTCGGTGGCCCCTCGACTCTCTGCCATCACATCGCCGCAACTGTGCACTCGATTGAGGTATCCACAGTAGCGCTGAAGCATGAAAGTAACTGCTACGTGATACGGATGGTAGGCTCGCACATACTGTCGCCGCAGGCCCAGTTTGTCCATGACGATCCCGAAGAGGACGAACTCAGATTCCCTAAGCAGCTCAAGCAGATCCGCGTCAAACCGCCTGCGGGCGTCATCCTGCCGTAGCGGCCGGAAAGGTCCCTGGCAGTACCGAATGGCGGTCCGATGCAGCACGACAGCCTGTGTGGAGTCGTCGGGATCATGCGGGAAGTGTCTTTGCTTCAGGGCCTCGAGGCCGTCGCGGAATCTCAGATAGTCTGGACGCTGCACGAACCAGCAGCCCATCAGAGTGAGATATCGCCTTTCCGGCCGAGCAAGTGTTTTCTCGTCGCGAAGCACATGGTCGCCGGACTCGTCGATGTACAGCCTGTAGCGCCTCTCACGGCCCCTCATGTCGTGTATTGTAGCACACGAGGGTAGGAAGCGCACGGCTCCTGATCTTCCATGCGTGAAGGGGCAGACGACCTGGGCCTCAGGGACCCCCGCATCGCGCCGCCTGGACGACGGCGGCGTGGTTGTGCTACCATACTGGAGTCACCATTCAGTGAGACCACTGCGAAGGAGTTCGACGGATGTGTGAGTGCTGCAAGCCTGAGCCTAAGAGCTGTGAGAAGGGCAAGGACCCGAAGACCTGCACGCCCGAGCAGGTCAAGGACTGCCACGGCGAGACCAAGAAGCACGAGTGTGAGGAGGCCGCCGCCAAGGCCTCGAAGTAGCTGGGGGGTTGCCGTGGGCGGCGCGGCCAAAAGGCCGCGCCGTTTTCGTTTGGCCGGGCTGGCCCGGAAGCGGTGGGGGAAGGGAGCGGAGACGACACCGACGAAGTCCGACCGAACCGGCCGGTAATGGAGGAGGAACAGCATGGCCTGGAAGTATGCCGTGTTCACTGTGATGTGTCCCGAGAGCGACCTGGAGGAGACGGCCGCTCTCGCCAAGTCGGTGGGCCTCGATGGCCTGGAATGGCGGGTGGCCGAGAAGGCCGCGGAGCCGATAACAGAGGTGAGCTACTGGGGCGCCAATCGCTCGACGGTCGATGTGGACGACATCGCGGCCGACTTGAAGAGGGCGAAGGAGATCGCCGACCACCACGGCCTGGCGATGCCGATCCTGGGCACCTACATGAAGTGCGATGAGCTCGCCGTCGTGGAGTCCGTGATGCAGGCGGCCGCGACCGTTGGATGTGGGAAGATGCGGGTCGGCCCGCCGGGATATGACGGCTCGCGGCCCTATCAAGACCTGTTCGATGCGGCCGCCCGCAACTTCGAGCGGGTCGCCGCTCTCGGCCGGAAGTACGGCGTGCAGGCCTGCGTCGAGATGCACATGGGCAACATCACCCCCTCGGCCGCGCTGGCCCATCGCCTGGTGTCGAACTTCGATGCGAAGGAGGTGGGCGTCATCTACGATGCCGGCAACACGGTCGTGGAGGGATCGGAGAACTTCCAGCTCGCGCTGGAGATCCTCGGGCCCTACCTGAGCCACGTGCACGCGAAGAACTGTCTGTGGGCGAAGACGGGAGAGAAAGACGGCGTCGCCCAGTGGGAGTGGCGCATGGCCGCGGTCAAGGAGGGCCAGGCCGACTGGAGGCAGATCGTTGGGGCCTTGAGGGAGGCCGGCTATGACGGCTGGCTCTCCTTCGAAGATTTCTCCGACGGCGACGCGAAGACGAAGCTCTCCGATGCGCTCGGCTATCTCAAGCAGCTAGACGCCGAGATGGGTTAGCAGGAGCTCCCGCTCGCGGTGCCACCGAGGGCAGCCGCGCGATCAGGAACCGCAGGAATGCCAACCGCTCTCATCAAGCCGGTGGGGGACCGGTGCAATCTCGCCTGCCGCCACTGCTTCTACCATCCCGGCACCGGCCGGCCGGCCGCCGTGATGGCGGACGATGTGCTCGAGGCGACGGTCCGCGGATTTCTCATCGATGAGAGCCATCCCATGATCTTCGCCTGGCAGGGCGGCGAGCCGAGCCTGGCCGGGCTCGACTTCTATCGGCGAGCGCTGGAGCTTCAGAGGCGGTTCGCACGAGAGGGGCAGCGCATCGCCGACACCTTCCAGACAAATGGGGTTCTGGTCGATGACGAGTGGGCCGAGTTCCTGGCGGCCAATGAGTTCCTCGTCGGGCTGAGCATAGATGGGCCGCAGGAATGCCACGACGCGCTGCGGCGGGCGGCCGACGGATCGGGGTCACACAGCCGGGCGGTGCGAGCGTGGCGTGCGCTCCAGCGGCACAAGTGCCCGACGAATATACTGTGCGTGGTGCACCGTGCCAACTTCAACAGGGGCGGCGGCGTCTACGACTACCTGACGCGAAACCTCGGCGCCGACTACCTCCAGTTCATCCCGTGTGTCGAATGGACGGAGAGCGGGGAGGTGGCCGACTTCTCGGTGCGACCGGGCGACTACGCTCGATTTCTGGTCGAGGTCTTCGACCGGTGGTCTGCGGAGAGGCAGCGGGCCATCTCGGTCAAGCTCTTCGACGACCTCGTGCTCTTCCTCGCCGGCAAGCCGATGCGCGACTGTATGCACAGGACCGCGTGTGACGGGCATCTCGTCGTGGAGCGCGACGGGACCGTCTATCCCTGCGACTTCTTCGTGCGGGAGGATCAGCGGCTCGGGAGCCTCGTCGAGAAGAGCGCGCCCGAGCTTCGGCGGGAGGCGCGGGCGGTCGCGTTCCGCGAGCGGAAGTCCCACCAGTTGCCGGCCGCGTGTGCAGACTGCCGCCACCGCGACATCTGCCAGGGAAGCTGCTGCAAGTTCTGGCGGCCGGCCGAGGGCGGCGGCTTCGCGCAGTATCTGTGCGAGGATATGAAACAGTTCCTCGATCAGCGCCGACCCCATCTGGAGAAGATGGCGGCCGCGCTGCGGCAGCGCTGGCGCCAGTGGGGCCAGGGAGCGCGCGGCTAACGGCGAGGGGAATACTGCAGGGCAGTGGCACGGCGTCCTAGCGTTGCTGCGGCGCGTCGCCCACTTCCTCGGCCAGCCACTGGCGGTAGGCGCGGCTCCCGCGTTCAATGGGCACCGCGATGATCTCCGGCGTCTCGTAGGGATGGAGTTCGACAATCGCCTTCTCGACGGCCTCGTACAGATCATGCCTGGTCTTGATCAGGCACAGCCACTCTTCGGCGTCTTCGATCTCCCCCTTCCACCGGTAAGTACTGTGGATCGGGCCGAGCACTTGAACGCAGGCGGCCAGCCGCCTCTCTACGAGGGCCCGCGCAATTGCCTCTGCCTCCTCGCGCCGCTCGGTCGCGGTCTGAACCTGTATGAAGTCTTCCACTGTGCACTCCACAGATGTCAGAGGTACCCAAGGGATCGCAGCCGACGCTGCTGCTCTTCGTCGGCCTCGGGTATCGGGCCGGTCGGCGCCCCCCGCTGCGCCTCCGCGTCCAGGCGGTCGAGGTGCTGTTCGAGGCGCTTCCGCTCCTCCGGATGCTGGGCCGAGCACTCCCGCTTTTCGCCGGGGTCGTTCTCCAGGTCATAGAGCAGAGCGCGCCCGCGCAGGTGTTCCTTGATGAGCTTCCAGCGTCCGTCCTGGACACAGGTCCACCACAGGTTGACCGGCTCCGGGAAACGGCGCTCCCCCTCGCCGGAAACGACGCAGTATGTTGCACTCCTGACGAGTCCCGCCGCGGCGGGATTCTCGGATAGGAGCGACGGCGGAAAGGCGCGCCAGTCGGGCGTGGGAACTTCCAGGAAATCGAGGATGGTCGTGAACAGCGCCCGGGTCTCGACCGGGCGGCCGACGACGCTCTGGTCATGAGAAGACGGCTCGGCGATGAGGAGCGGCACTTTGATAAGCTCCTCGTGTACGGTCTTGCCATGACCAAAGTTGCCTCGCTCCAGGAACTCCTCGCCGTGGTCGGCGACGACGATCAGCAGGCTGCTTTCTTCCACTCCCGACTGTCGCACATAGCGCAGCAGCCGGCCGATCTCGGCGTCGGTGTGCGCTATCTCTTCCTCGTAGAGATCGAACAGGTAGGCCTGCTCGTCGGGGTCGAACAGTCGGCGGCGTGGGCGCGGGCGGACGAATGCCACGTAGTGCTGGAACTCGTTCTGCCTCATGTCCGGCATCAGGTCCTGGAGCCAGCCTTTATAGCCATCCGCGAAATCGTACTCTTGGTGATCCCTGTAGACCCAGTGAGGATCGAAGTAGTGGGCGTAAAGAAACAGCGGCTCCTGGGCGTGCGCACGCAGGAACTCGATCGCCTTATCGGTGATCGCCCGCGAGCTGACGGTGGTATGGTCGAGAGCCTGTGATTCGTCGAAGAGCTCGAACCCCTGGGCCACGCCCGATGCCTTCGAGATGAGCACGACGCTTGAGGCCCCCATCGTCCGGTACCCGACCTCCTGCAGGATCTCGGCAAGGGTAAGCTGGTTCGGCGCGAGCGTGCCCGATCGTTGCTCGGCCCCGTGCTCGGCGGGGTAGAGACCCGTCATAATAGAGGCGACAGCCGGCATGGTCCACGGAGCCTGGGTGATTGCCTTTGTGTATACCGTGCCTCGGAGCGCGAGCAGGCCGCGGATGTTCGGTGTGAGGTCGCGCGGCCGCTCGTCGGCGGCGAAGAAGCTGGGGCGGTCGGCGCGCAGTGTGTCGATGCAGATCAGGATAACGTTCATCCCCCGCTGGCGCGCTGCGCTCCTCGCCGCTCCAGCAGTCCGCCAGCTTCCCGCCCACAGTACCAGCGCCGCCAGGGCGACCATCGCGATGAGCGCTTGCCCCGGTCGGCCTGTTATCACCCGCCCGAGTGGCGCGCCCAGGCGGCTGTGAACTGCCCGCGCTGGAGGCCTGAGCGCGGAGTGCCCGGCGCAGAAGATAGCGCCCGTGACGGCCGCTATGCCGAGCAACTCGTACCAGCTGCGCGCCCGGGCCCAGAGGTGCAGAAACACGATCACCCAGCCGAAGGCCAGCACGGCCATCCAGCGCAGCTTGAACCACTCCTCTCGGCTCTCCTCCTCCCGGATCAGTGACGCGATGCCGGCGCCGAGCATGGTGGCACCCACCCACACCAGGGCGAGCAGTGCAATCGCGAGTTCGGCGTACGGCATGCCGAATCTGATGGGAACGCGGCGCGGAATGAGCAGCACCGCAGCCGCCGTGAGAAGCGCAAGCAGAACGATCAGCCGCACGGCCCACGCCGGGCATTCGAGGAAGCCGAGCCGTCGGCTCCGCGCTTCCTCATCTCCCGCGGACCTCGCCGTGAGAGCTGTCCAGAAGAACAGGAGGAGGAGCGCGGCAGCAGCCGCGGCGGCCCCGACGGCCGCACCGGCCGCGGCCCCGCGACTGCAGATCCAGAGCGAGGTCCGCCACAGTCCTTGGGAGGGATAGCTCTGCCGGAGAACCTCCTGGAGTGCCACCACGAAGCCGACGCCGCTCCCTGTCGCTGCGAGGGCCAGTGAGCAGGCTACGGCCCGCATGTCTGTCTCTCGTCGCTCATCGGGTTCTCCCAGAGCAAAGGGTTACAGGTAGCCGAGGGCGCGAAGCCTCTGCTTGTGGCCTTCGCTGACCTCGGGTCTCGGCCCGGCGGGGGCCCGCCGGCGGACCTCGGCGTCCAGCCTGTCCAGCTCCTTCTCGAACTCGCGCCAGCGTTCCTCGTTCTCTGCTTTGCAGTTCCGAGTCTCGCCGGGGTCCTGCGCCAGGTCGAAAAGAAAGGAGTGGCCCCCCAAGTGTGCCTTTATCAGCTTCCAGCGGTCGTCTTGCAGGCAGGTCCACCAGCACTGCGTTGGCTCTGGAAGCATGCGCCCTCCGATGCCGAAGACCGTCGTATAGCAAGCGCTGCGGACGAGGGCGGCTCCACCTGGGTCCGGGCTCAGCAGGGAAGTCAGGTACGGGCGGCCCGCGGGAAGCTCCACATCGGCGCACTCGAGGACTGTGCCGAAGAGCGCTCGCGTTTCCACGGGTCGCTCAACGACTCGGCCCGCTCCCACCGACGGCCCGGCGATCGCCAGTGGCACATGGATCTCCTCTGCATGGACAGAATTGTTGTGGCCGAGCTTGCCGTGCTCGAGGAAGGCTTCTCCGTGGTCTGCGGTGAGGATCACGAAACAGGAATCCCACAGGCCCGTCTCCTCCAGAAAGCGGAAGAGCCGGCCCAGGGCCGCGTCCATGTAGGCGACGTCCTCGTGGTAGAGATTGTGAAGATAGCTGAGGTCCGCAGCGGGGAGAGACCTTCTCCCAAAGCCAGGTCGGCCGATGCCAAGATACTCTTGGAACTCGCTCTGCTTCAAGGTTGCGGCGGGCACCCGCAGGGGGCCGGCGTATCCGTCAGTGAAGCGAAAGGCATCATGATCCTGGTAGATCCAATGCGGGTCGAAGTAGTGAAGAAACAGGAAGAAGGTTTCCTGCCTGTGGTCTCGCAGCCATTCGATCGCCTTGCGACTGATGGCTTCTGAGCTGATGCCCGTCCCGCCCTGGACCTGAGATTCATCGAAGGCCTCAAACCCCTGAGCCATGCCTGCGCCCGTTGCCACGTACTCGCCGCTGACGAGGCCGCACGTTCGGTAGCCGGCCTCGCGCAGAATCTCGGCCAGCGTGGTCTGGGAGGGCGCCAGCTTACTGGTGAGGTGCACCGCCCCGTGCTCCTCCGGATAGAGGCCTGTGAAGACCGAGGCGAAGGAGGCGAGAGTCCAAGGGGATTGCGCGACCGCTGTCGAGAACACGAGGCCGCGTTCGCCCAGCGCGCGGACGTTGGGTGTAAGGTCGTGATGGTTCCCCAGGGAGGGACCTGGGCGGGTGCAGTCGGCGCGGAGCGTGTCGATGCCAATGAGGATGATGCTGCGCCCTCGCTGTCTTGCCTCGGCGCGGGCCCCGTTCAGCGTGACCCGACCGATGGTCCACAGGCCGGCAGAGAGGCACAGCACGAGCGCGGCTGCGGCCAGCGCCGGCCGGCCGGTGATGGCGCGGCCGACGAGCGGCGCAACGCGGTCGTGCACAGCGCGGAAGGGGCCATGGAGGCCATAGAACGCGACCAGTGAGAGGCCCAAGAGGATCGCGGCCGCGGTGAGCAGGGCTTGCGGGGTCTCGGTGCGGTCCCAGATCCAGAGGAGGCCGGCGGCGGCGACGAAGCCGAGCACGGCGAGCCAACGCACCTTCGACCACTGCCGGCGGCTCTGCTGGTCCTCCGGTGCGGAGCTAATGCGAGCGGCGAGGAGAGTGGCGGCCGCCCATAGGAGAGCAAAGAGTGAGACGACGAGCGCGGAGTACGGGATGCCGAATCGCGCGCCGGAACTCCGCGGGGTGACGAGCAAGGTGACACCGGTCAGCAGCCCGAGCAGAATGGTCTGCCGCTGCGCCCACTGAGGGCAGACGACGAGGGGCTCGCGCACAGCTCCGGCTGCGCCCTCCTTGCGGCCCTTCCGGGCCGCACCCAGCGCCGACCAGAGGAAGAGCAGCAGCATGACGCCACCCGCGGCAGCGACGCCGACGGCGGCGCCCGCGGCAGCGCCGTGGGCCCCTATCCAGAGAGCGGTTCGCCACATTCCCAGCGGCACGTAGTCGTGACGCCAGACTTCCTGTGCTGCCAGCGCTAAGCCAGCGCCCGCGCCAACTGCTGCCAGCGCGAGCGCGCAGCCTACGACCCGCATGTCAATCCGCCCTCTTCCACAGTCACACTGTGTGACTTCGTCCGCGCGAGCTGCCAGTCCTTGTCGGCAGGGGGCCAGAGGCAGGGCTGCGCCGTTCTGTCGCCGAACGTCTTGGCCGTGTCTGACCCCAATAAGCCCCGGCCCCTGATAGAGAAGGCCGCCGTCGGCGCCTCCGTGCTTGTGGTGCTCGCAGGGGGGGCCGCCTTGCTGTCTCCTCTGCTCACATATCCCCTGGGCCGGGACCAGGGCGTGTTCGCGACGATCGCCGACGTGATGCAGGGCGGGGGGATGCCCTACCGAGATGCCTGGGACACGAAGCCGCCGGGCATCTTCTACGTCTTCTGGCTCAGCTTCAGACTCTTCGGCCGGTCAGAGATGGCGCCGCGTCTGTTGGACGTGCTCTGGACGCTGGCCACCGCGGTCACAGTGTGGGCGCTGGCGCGACGGCTGCTGTCACCTTGGGCCGGCGTGGCGGCAGGGCTGATCCTCGCCTTCCGGTACGTCACCCACGGCTACTACTGGCATACGACGCAATGTGATGGCTTTGCCTCATTGCCTCTAGCGCTGGCGGCTGTGGCGGTGGTTGCAGCGGAGGAGAAGAAGAGCGCGGGGTGGGCAGCGGCCAGCGGCGCATTGACAGCGGTCGCCATCGCCTTCAAGTTCACACTCGGCATCTTCCTCCTGGTGCCGCTGGTCGCCATCGCGGCGTCGAGCAAAGAGTCGGCCCGGTCCCGCCTGGCGCGAGCGGCCGCCTGCCTGGCGGGGTGCGCCGGGGTTCTTCTGCTCGTCGGTGCTCTCATGTGGCGGGCGGGCGCGCTCAAGCCCATGGTCGAGACGCTCTTTGTCTGGGACAGCCAGTACGCACGTGTCGAGGTCCCGGGTCTGGCGCAGCAGAACGCGCTGCAAGAAATCGCTCAGTTCCTCATTGGTGATCCCCTTCCGCTGCTGTTTCCCATCGGCCTGCTGGCCGTGGTTGGCGCAACCGATCTGATCGTGCGACCGGGGTCCGGCCGTATGAGATGGCTTGCACCGGCCTGGGCGCTGGCGATAATCGCGCAAATCTGGGTGCAGGGCCGGTACTACGCGTACCACTGGCTGCCGGTGCTTCCGCCGCTGGCGATGCTTGCGGCACAGGGCCTCAGATCGGCGGCCTTCCTGCTGGGTAGATCGTCAAGGCGCTGGCTTGGGCGGGCGGTTTCCGCGGCCGGCCTTGTTGCCCTCTGCGCTTTCCTGGGGTTCGCCTATTGGAACTTCCTCAAGTTCCCGATCAGATCCCTGATGGGCCAGGTCCCGCGAGAGATGTATCTGCGGGCCTTCGACCGCGCCACACTGAGCGACTTCTCTTTGGTGGCGGATTGCGAGATGGCCGCCTGGCTGCAGGAGCACACCGAAGCGACTGACCCGGTCTTCATCTGGGGCTTCGAGTCGCTGGTCTACTTCCTGGCGGACCGGCCGCCGGCGAGTCGCTTTATTCACAACCTCCCTTTGATCGCCGATTGGTCGCCCCCCGAGTGGCGCGCCGAACTCATTCGCGATATGGAGGAGAGACGGCCGACGTATGTCCTCGTGCTCTACCATGACCCGCAGCCGTGGTTGGCAGGGCGATGGGATGACTCGGCCTCTCAACTGGCGACGTATCCAGAGCTGAAACGGCTGCTCGACGAGAAGTATCGGCGGGCCGAGCGCCTCGGTGATTTCGAGGTTTGGGAGCGCGAGTCCGACGGTGACTGACGGCGGCTTCGCAGCCGCACGCTGGCGCCTCTAGTCCCCGATGTAGCCCAGGGTCCGGAGCTTCTCGAGCGTGGCGTCGGAGAGGTCGATGCCCTTGAATTCCTGCTTGGTGCTGTGCTTCCACCGTCCGGCCGCGGTGTTCGCCTCAGCAGTCAGGCCGGTCAGGCGGTCTCGGAGTCCGGCCGCCTCCTCCGGGTCGTCGGCCAGGTCGCGGCGCTCCCAGCGATCGTGTCTCCGATCGTAGACCTCAAACCTCTGCCGATCAGACCTTCGGTAGGGATGGTATATGATCTTGTAGTCGCCGGTGGTGAGAGCGGTCCTCTCGGTCCCCCAGAACATGGCCTCCGAAAAGATCTCCATGTCGGGTCCACCGTCCCGCTGCGGCAGGCCCTGCGCGCTGTCCTTCTCCGAGGGCACGCCGGCGGCCTCGAGAAACGTGGAGCCAAGGCCTATCAGCCCCACAGTCTGCGTCACTTTCTCGCCGGACTCGTGCCCTTTGGGCCATTTTACTAAGAGCGGCACCCACAGCGACTCTTCGTACAGGCTGTGACCGTGTTCGAAGTGCCCGTGATCGAAGAGCTCCTCTCCGTGGTCGGAGGTGATGACGATCAAAGATGAGTCCCAGAGCCCCGCGGCTTTGATTCCCGAGAGCAGCTCGCCCACCCATCGGTCGGCGAACCGCACCTCTTCCGCATACAGAACGCGGCAGAACTCCTGATAGCGGGCCCTCGTCTCCTCCTCGCGCCGCACTATCCCGGCGTACCAGTACTCTCGCCTCGTCAGCCAGGAGCTGGGATACTGGGCGCGCAGCTCGGCGGGTGTCTCCGGGCTGTTGTAGGGCACATGTGGGTCCAGATAGTGAACCCACAGGAAGAAGGGCTGCGGCCGGTTCAGCCGCAGCCAGGAGAGCGCGTTCTCGGTCACGGTGTCGGCCCGAGTGAGGATTGCGCCGAGCTCAGGCCCGTCTTCATTGCGAAAGTCGTCGAAGCCTCGCCGCCACCCCCGCTCGGCCGTCAAGAAGCAGTTCGTCAGCTCGGCCGCGGTCGCGTATCCAGCGTCGCGGAGCCGCTCGTGAAAAAGCACGACGCTTCCCGGGAGCTTGGCGGAGTAGAGATACCACTCGTGCATGCGCGAGGTCGTGAGCTTCAGCCCGCACTCCGCCGGCGGCAGGGAAGTGAATATGCTCCCGAACGATGTCAGCGTCCAGGGAGAGGAAACATAGGCTGCGTCATACCGCGTCGCCTCCCGGGCAAAGGCGTCCAGGTTCGGGGTGAGCCCGTCCTCGTTCCCATACGCTCCCACGTGGTCGGCGCGCAGCGCGTCGATCGTGATCAGGATGATGTTCGGCCGCTCATCATCGGCGTCGCGGGGCTTCGCCAATGTGCCGTGCAGCGGGCTCCCCGGCACCGGTGCGGTCAACCAGAGCAGAGCCGGCGCCAGCGCCGCCGCGCCCAGGCAGGCGCGGAGAACACGGCGCCACCGCGGGCGCGCCGGCGGGGAAGCGACGGCCCGCCTCTTGGCGACCACCCAGCCGAGCACCGGTGACGCGACGACCCCGGCAAGCCAGCCCAGTGCGGCCGGCTTCAGCGCCACCGTCATGCTGAGCATCGGCCACGCGGAGGACCAGCTCCGCAGGCCGAGCCCCAACCCGATCGAGAAGCCGGCGAGTGAGCCGGCCTTCATAGCGGTGAGGTAAGGTCTCATCGCGATGTCCCAGCGAGCATCTTTCTCCGGAGGCACAGCCCCTGGCGACGGCCGCTCGCATCAGCGGCCGATTCCACCTCGCGGTTCCGCCGAGATCGGGGCGCGGGCGCCCCTCACTGCGATAAGTTCTGCGCCGGACATGAGGCGGCCTTCCTCTCAATCTCACCCTAGCCGCAGCTACCTCGCCACGCGTGATAACGAGCACGAGGCCGAATGGCTGGCGAGCCGGCCTGAGCGGTGTCACGCCTGCGACAATCCCCCTTTGACAGTGGTCGCAGACCATCGGTATAGTTACCAGAGTCCCACATCTGGCTGAGACGCACTCGCTCGGGAGGCTTTCAGTGAAAGGGATCTACTTCGACCACGCGGCCACCACACCCGTGCGGCCCGAGGTCGTCCAGGCCATGCTGCCCTATTACCGGGAGAAATGGGGCAACCCGTCCAGCTTGCACTCCTCGGGCCGAGAGGCGGCCGAGGCAATAGAGCAGGCCCGCCGCCATGTTGCGGCCCTCATCGGGGCTCTGCGCAAGCCCAAGAAGGAGGACGACGCGCCTACGGCCGACGAGATCGTCTTCACCGGCAGCGGCACGGAGGCCGATAACCAGGCTCTCATTGGCATCCACATCGCGCACGAGAAGAAGGGGAATCATATCATCACGTCGGCCATCGAGCACCACGCGGTGCTGCACACGGCCCAGTTCTTGGAGCGGCACGGCCTCAAGGTGACCTACCTTCCCGTCGACAGCAGCGGCCTGGTCGATCCCGACGATGTCAAGGCGGCCATCACAGATGGGACGATCCTCGTATCGATCATGCACGCGAACAACGAGATCGGAACCATTCAGCCCGTCAAGGAGATCGGCGCGATCTGCCGGGAACGAGATGTCCTCTTTCACACCGACGCGGTTCAGACCGTCGGGCACGTGCCCATAGATGTGCGCGAGATGAACATCGACCTGCTCTCCCTCTCCGCGCACAAGCTCTACGGCCCCAAGGGCGTCGGCGCGCTGTTCGTGCGCAAGGGGGTGCGCATCGCGCCGCTCATCCACGGCGGCGGGCACGAGCGAGGCCGACGGTCGAGCACGGAGAACGTGCCGGGCATCGTGGGCCTGGGGGAGGCCTGCCAGCTGGCGAGCGAGGAGATGGAGTGGGAGATCGAGCATGACTCCACGCTCCGCGACCGCCTCATCGAAGGTCTGCTCGCCAAGGTTCCGGACTCAATGCTGACAGGGCATCCGGCGCAGCGATTGCCGAATAACGCGAGCTTCTGCGTTCGCTACATCGAGGGCGAGTCGATGCTGCTCAACCTGGACTTCGAGCAGATCTACGCCTCGTCGGGATCGGCCTGCACATCGGGTTCGCTGGAGGCTTCCCACGTGCTGCTCGCCATCGGCTTGCCACACGATGTCGCGCACGGTTCCCTGCGGCTCAGCGTCGGCCGCGGCAACACCGCGGAGGATGTCGATCGCTTCGTCGAGGTGTTCCCATCGATCGTGGAGAGGCTGCGCGCTATGTCTCCCATCTCGGCCGGCCGTCCCGCCTCGGACTTCGAAGGCGGACCCGCCTTCCGCGAGCACGAGGATACACACGACTAGCATGGAAGCGCGGCAGCAGGCCGGTGATCGTCCTTGACGCTGGCCGGCCGGTATGATAAAGTGCGAAGAGAGTCCGCGCCCCGCGGACTCATTCAACTGCAGCCCGTGCGCAGCTCCTCAACCGTGGGCCGTTAGCTCAGCTGGCAGAGCAGGGGACTCTTAATCCCAAGGTCGGGGGTTCGAAGCCCTCACGGCCCACTCTGCGTCGCTCCGCTTTCGGCGGAGCTATGCAGAGCTAGCTCTGCATAGCGAACACAACGAAGCACGACACGCTCCGCATTCTCAGGAGAGCGACGCAGAGTGCCCTTCGCAGTCCCGCGCAGCTCAAGCAGGGCTTGAGCGGAGCAAGACGAAGTAGGGCAACCATGCGCTGCGTTTACCTCCTTCGGAGCATGAGCGATCCGGCGCGGCGGTACGTGGGGATCACCGACAACCTCGACCGCCGTCTCGCCGAACACAACGCTGGTGCGTCGCCCCACACAGCCAAGCACAGGCCGTGGCAAGTCGTGGTCTCCGTCAGCTTCGCGGACCACTCCAAGGCTGAGGCATTCGAGAGGTATCTCAAGCAGGGCTCCGGCCACGCCTTCGCCAAACGGCACTTCTGGTAGCCGCAACTACCAGCTTAGTGCGCTCGCTCCCCCGCCATCCCCGGAGCCATTCAGAACTCGTTCCGCGCAGCCTCCAGCCTTCGTAGCCGAAACTGCTTCGGCGGAGTAGGCTTGGCGAAGCAGCACTGGTTCTGCGTAGCCTCGGCGAAGCAGAACGGTCCCCTATGTCCTTTCTCCTCTCGGCGTGTCTCGCGCAACAAGAGCGGGCAGGGCCGCAGGTGGCTCGACGAGCTGGAGGCTCAGAGGGGGCCCGCCGAAGGCGGGTAAAGCTGCGCCCGCTGTCGTGCGCCTCCGGCGCAGGCGTGGGCTTGTCCGCCTCCGGCGGGCTTGTGCGCCTCCGGCGCATTCGAAGGCCTCACGGGCCACTCTGCATAGCTCCGCCGGTGGCGGAGCTATGCAGAGTGGAGAGAGGCGACAGGGGGGACTGGAAAGGTGAAGGGGCCACTGCCCGGAGGGAGCAGTCGCTCAGCCTTCTCGAACGTGCAACGCTCGCCGAACGGTCACCTATCTACTGTCCCCTATCCGTGCCCAGCCGCGCCTCCGCGACGCACGACCTCCTGCAGCTGCGAACTGTCCATCCCCTCGAAATGGGTGAGTGTGCTCAGTTTTGCGATGAGGTGGACATGGTTGGGCGGTAGGCAAGCCGGCCGCGGGGCCCAGGGCTCCCGGCCTGCGAACAGGCACGTAGGATGAGTGGTGGCCGCGGGGGTCGCGTTACCGGGCAGAGGCGTCCTTGGGGTGAGGCCAGGCGATTGCGTCCACGATGTCCTGCATCCCGACGATGCCGATGAGCTTTCTTCCCTCCACGATGAAGACTTGGCGCGCATCTTTCGTGATCATCGTTGCCGCCACCTGGGCCAAGGGAGTGTCCTCGGTGGCGGTTGGTGGATCGGGGGTCATGAGGTCGCGGACCGGCAAGAGCCCCACTTCAGCAACCTTGGCTCGAAACGGCGCGAAGACGCCGGAACGGAGCAGGTCGCCGACCTCTTCGAGGTATGGCGGCAGACAGCGTCGCACGAGGGAGAACTTCTTGAGCACGCCCACCAACCGGCCCTGTGCGTCCACAACAGGCAGCGCGCCGTGGCCGCTCTCGCGCATCATGAGCGCGGCCTCTGCAACGGTGTCGTCGGGAGTCACCGTTTGCACACCGCGGCTCATAGCATCTCGGACCAGCATAGGTTCCTGCTTAGCCATGACCCTGTTCACCTCGCGACCGGGATCGGCAGTGGGGGCTTTCTTGCTTCGGCGCCCTGCTGCCGAAGCGGTCTGCCCCATTCTACACTATCCCACCCCCCTCGCTAACCGCCTTCCTGCACGCCGCGCTCAGGAACGGCGTAGGATGAGGGAAGGGGCAGGAGGCAGGCTCCTGCCGGACGAGCGGGGTCACTTCAGAATGAGTGATCCGCTGAAGTTCTTGAGGTCGTCTACCGTTTCCGCGTACACGGGGGGGAGATGTGGCAGGCTGTTCATCTCAAAGAAACGACAGTCTGTCGTCTCATCTTCTCGCGAGCTAATCTGCCCGGCCCATTCCCGCACCAGCAGGACGATAGTCAACATCTGCCTTTGGCTGCCATACTGATCGGTGGAATGGAAGCGAGGCTCCGAGTAGATCGCAATCGGCAGCGCGCTGATGACGTCGAGTCCGGTCTCTTCCCTCACCTCGCGCCGACAGCAGTCCAAGATCGACTCCCCAAGCTCCACCGCACCGGCAGGGAACGCCCACTCGCCCGTATCTTTCCTTCTGATGAGCAGTATTCGGCCTTTGCCATCCATCACCACAGATCTCGCGGCCGGGATGATGAGCCGCCTATTCCCCACCAGCTTCCGAAGCTGTCCCTCGTAGGACTCTTCCCACCCTATGGGGGTGCGGCGATCCCGTTCCGACTTGCCGACATGGTTCATGATGTTGACCTGACCCCCCTCGATGTCACCGCGCTCTCTGCTTGCGCTGAGCGATACGGGCAACGAAAACGAAGAAAGTGCCCCAGGCGATCAACAACCCTTTACCGTAACTCCTCCAATGATGTGCACACGAAATCGATCAACCCTGCTCTGCGCCATAGATGCCGGTGGTGGAAGAGGCTCTCCATGATCCGCCAGAGGCCCTCTTCGCCCGGCTTCCGCGGGATGTCATCCAAGGTGACAGCGTCTCCTCGCTTCTCGATCGTACGAACGACCATGTTCAGTCCGTCAAGAAGGCTCCAGGGCCCTCGCACGTAATGATCTCGCTTCGTGATCTCGTCGATCCGTCGGGAGTAAGAAGCCACTCGCTCGTTCTCGAGAATCTGCTGCAGAAGCGTCACGCCCAGTTCGCTCTCAATCACCGGCAGGAGCTCTTCCGGCCGATGGAGGCAGCCCAGTCCGAAGACGAAGTGCGGGCCGGGCTTCTGGGTTGTCCCGGTGGGGAAGTGGTGGAAATGGATGATCTCTCGACCTCCCTCGGGATACGACAGTCCGAAGAGGTCCTCGTTCTGTCGAATGACTGAGGAGAGGTCTGCCTCGGACGGGCCTTCGCGCAAGAGCTTCGTGAGCTTCGCGTGAATCTCCCTCCATCTCGACAGGTACTCGGGAAGGATTCGCTCAGCGACGGGAAGCAGTGGGCCCCCACAGTACTTCAGGCTCTCCCGCGCATCGTCGGAGCAAGAGGATGAGATTTGTGAAAGCCAGTCATACCAAGCACCCTCTACGTCGCCGAGATCGCATCTCTCGGCCCCGTACTCCTGGGCAAAGAGAAGGTACGGATCGGCCTGGGGGTCCATCCACACCCACGGATCAGCAAAGGGCAAGATGCGGAGCTGGGCTTTCCCCATCACGTAGTAAGGGAAGTTAACACCCTCGGCTGCCCGGAGTTCTATGCGGAACACGTGCCTACTCCCCTCCCTTGTCGGCGGGGCAGGAGGCGAACTGCTGCCCGACAGGTCGCACGCTGTCACTCCTCCCAGGTGACTCTGACCTCTCTGATCTCGTCCCTGTTGTAGGCAATAACCTCTGCCTCGACAGTCGTCTTCCCACCGAATGAGCTTGAGTTCACCGAGGAGACGAAGAGCTTGTATTCCTCCCCGATCTCCTTGTGCGCCTCGGCCTTCGCTCGTTGCGCCGTTGCCCCTCTCAGACCAGCAGTCACTACGATGAGCAGAATGAGGAGGAGGGCAATCCCTGCGAGGAATCCCGTCGAGGGCCTCCTGGTGAAAGCCCTGTAGTTGATCTGCTGCTCGTCCATCGCGGCGAAAACCGCGGGCGCGGTCAGCCGCCGATAGACCCATCCCGAAAGTACCACGATGAACGCCAGCACGAGGAGTGTTGCCGCGACCATCATCGGATGCAGCCTCAGGTAGGTCCACATGAGGTCAGCGGGCACCAACAGCAGCAGCAATACCGCGCCGCCGAGGAATCCACTGAAGTGGAAGGCACTGAAGAAGGCCACGACCCGAGCGGCCCTGAGACTGCCGCGGCGCAGCAGAATGCCCACGATCAGGGCGAAGATGTTCAGGCTCGACGAGTAGCTCATCCCGTGCGCGATGCAGTAGACCATGAGCCCAATGTCTAGGACCCCGACCACGATGAGCACGATGCCCACGGTCCTGAGGGAGGTGCGGTAGTCGCCTGTCTGGTCCGCGGACCCCTGCAACGTGTCCCCTCCGTCGCTTCGTTAGCGTACCCGAAGCCCCCTCACAGCCCGTTCTTCCCCGAACTCTCGCGCCGGGCGGGAGCAGTGTCAAGAGCGCGGCCCTGAGTAAGCCCGGCGGGGCGAGGCGTCTGGGACGGAACGACGATGCGGAGAAGTTCCTCCTGGTGATCGATTCCTTCGACCCGCACGAGCCCTGGGACCCGCCGGCCTATTACCGCCGGCGGCGACTTCCCCGACTGGCTGCGCGACTGGCAGCGCCTCCGCGGCTGCGCCCCGATCCTGTCGGCGGAGGAGTGAGCGCACCTTCCTCCGCCATCAAACCATAGAATCTGCCCTACGCACTGCTCCGGCTTGGTGAGGGCCTTGGGAAGGTCTACTCGGGCTGGAAGGAAGCAGGAGCGCCCGGCTGGGCATGGAATATCAACTAAAAGGCACCTTCCAGCCGAGTTTGGCCGCTGAGTGTGGTGCGCCGAATGCGCCGCTTTTGTCGAATCCCGTCAAGAGAGGAGAGACCGATGTACTTGCGAACACTGCTGTTCGGCAGCCTCTGCCTCGTTTCCCTCGGCGGCTCCGCCGCCCTCGCCGTAGAGCCGATCCCCATTGAGGGCACGATACTGGTGACCGCCAACGACGACACACACGGCACCTACGCCTACTTCATGGAGGGCTCGTCGGACAACGTAACACTTGCCCCCGGCTTGTTCACGTACGGCGATATCTCCCCCTTCATGGACCGGGTGACCTACAGTATCAGGGACGACTGGCCGGCCACTTGGTCGGATGTCTGGGCGGCGAACATCGACGGCTCTGAGGCCGTCAACCTGACAGCACTGGCGGGCCTGGGAGGGGTGAGCTGCAAGCCCGTCTGGTCGCCGGACGGGCAGAAGATAACCTTCCACCACGCCGATCTCCACGATGACCTCATACCGTGCCAGGCCGGCTGGCACGTCTGGGTGATCAACGCGGACGGCACGGGCGCCCGTCGTGTGACTCCCTCGGGGGCGGCGCCGACTTACAATCCGACCTGGTCCCCCAACGGCTACCGCCTGACCTGCGTCATGGCGGGCGTCGGTGCCATCGCGATCGATGACGACGGGACCGATCTCACACTGCTGCCCAACGTGGCAGATCAGGCAGATTGGTCGCCGGACGGGTCCAAGATTGCTTCCGTCGCCATGAGGGAGGGCACTGACGCGGGCAAGACCGGGGTATGGCGAGAGGTGGTGCTCACCAGTGCGGACGGCGCCGATCCCCAGGTGGTGGTGCAGCGGTTCCTGAGTGACTCCGATGTCGCGGATCACCTGGCGATTCATGGCCCCTCACTGCCGGACAGCGTCGACCCGGTTGACTGTGTCAGGGAGGGCGTGGGACCTTCGCGTCCGAGGTGGTCCCCGCTGGGCGACCGGATCCTGTTTCGAGCTGCGCTTCCCTTCGATCCCGTCGGGCCTATGTACGGCCGCCAAGTCGAGCTGTGGCTCTACGAGGTCGGCACCGCGGAACTCACCAGGCTCACAGAGGATGAGGTATGCGAGTTCTCTCACAGCTGGAACGGCCCCAACACCTTCCCCGAGGACCCCGAGGTGACGGTGGACGATGTCACGGTCACGTTCTCGGAGGTAAGCGAGGCCGGTGTGACCACCATCGTGCGCGACGATGACCCGCCGGACGTGCCCACCGGCCTCGTCTTCGACTACGAGTTCTACGAGCTGAACACGAGCGCCGAGGTCACGGGGCCGATAACGATCTGCATGACCTACACCGATGAGGACGTCCCCGAGGGGCCGGCGGAGGACGGGCTGGCCATCCTGCACTACGACGAGCAGGAGCAGATATGGGAGGACATCACCACCTCCCACGACACCGTCACCAACGTCATCTGCGGGCAGACCGATACGTTGTCCGCTGTGGCATTCTATGGCGTGCGGCGAACGCAGTTCCCCGACGTCCCCGCCTGGGGCTTCGGGGCCGATGGACTCGATCCTCACTGGGCCTACTATCAGATCATGGCGTGTGTGGAGGCCAGGATCGTTGCGGGCTATCAGGATGGGACCTACCAGCCGACGAGCGCTGTCACGCGCGATCAGATGGCCGTCTACATCGCCCGCGCCCTGGCGGGAGGGGATGAGAACGTGCCGAGCTGCGGCTGCCCGCCGACGTTCCCCGACGTGGATGCGGAGCACTGGGCGCTGGACTATGTGGAGTACGCGGTCGATGAGAACGTAGTCGCCGGATATGATGACGGCAGCTACCATCCGGAGCATCAGGTGAACCGGGCCCAGATGGCCGTCTACATTACGCGGGCGAGGGGCTGGGTGAGCGTGGACGACGACATGACCACCGCGCCGGAGGTGTTCCCCGACGTGCCTGCTGGATACTGGGCGGGCACCGCGGTGCAGGCCTGCGCGGACAACGGCGTCGCCCAGGGGTATCTGGACGGCAACTACTACCCCGACAACATCGTCACCCGCGACCAGATGGCGGTGTACGTGGCCCGGGCGTTTGAGCTCACGATGTAGCCGGACGTGGCGGGCATGGGTATGGCCGCCCTACACAGGGGAGGAGGCCCAGGATGACGGGAGGTGGGCGGCGAGGATGACAGCGGCCGGCGGGCATTCGCCTGCGGCGTATGCTCGCCCTACAGCATGCTCCTCCCGCGATGGTTGGCCGCCTGGCCGTCACCGCCCAGCCTCGCCATAGCGAACCGGTGGATCAGCGGTCCGAACCGCTGACACAGCTCCGCGCAGGCTGCGGGGTCGGCCTCCCGTAGCCCCCGGACCAGGCCATCGCACTCCTCCACGCGCCGCGAGCCCGTCCGGGACGCTTCAGCTTTGCTCATCTGGCATCCCCTTGTCAGCCAACGGCCGGTTGAGAGCCGTCCGAATGGTATTCTCGCGATCCGCGGTGGATTGTCGCGCCGGATCGGCGTCTTGGGAGGAAGGTCATGTACCGTAGGTTGGGAGCATGGCAGGTGAGAGGGCGTTCAGGACATCCCGCAGGCCGCCTTGCCGAGGGCGATGACCTGCTCGATATCACCATCGGGCGGCAGCACGTCGCCGAGGTTGAGGATGACGTTCGGCGCGAGCGCGGAGACGATGCGGCGGCCGTAGGCGATGATTTCGTCGGTGGGCACGTTGCTGCAAAAGAGCGCGGAGGGAACCCCGCAGTAGGCCTTGAGTCGCCGGCCGAGGACCGGACGGAGGGCCTCCGGCTCATAGTTGCCCATTGGCGTGGGCGTGCAGCCATCGAGCAGATCGAAGCCCGCCTCGGGCAGCAGCGGCAGCAGGGCGCGGATGTGGCCATCGAGGTGTGTCGAGACCAGCTTGCCGGCCGCGTGAAGAGTCCTCTGGGCCTCCCGGTAGTAGGGCAGGCAGAACTGCTCGAACTGGCGCGGGCTGATGAGGTGTTCGTCGGCGTGGTCACTGATGATGGCGATGCGGCCGGGGAGCTGAGCTGCGATGCGGACCCTATCGTAGAAGCCGGGAGAAAGCGCATCCATGAGTCGATGGATCACCTGCGGCTCATCGGCGAGGGTGTAGGCCACCGCCTCATAGCCCATGAGCTCCTGCACGAGCAGGCCGAAGGGCGTGCGTCCGATCACGACGTCGAGGACACCTCGCTGGCCGAGCGCGTCGAGGATGCGCTCCACGGCCTTCGCATCCCCGCGGTAGCTTGTGTGCGCGGCCAGGAAGTCCACTGCGCTCACGTCCTCGGACCGCTGAACCGGATACCGGATGATCGACTCGCTGCCGCGCGGCGCTCTCCCCCACACGGTGTCGAGCGCGCCCTCGGGTGTCTCGATGATGCGATGTCGCCGCGTTCCCTGTTGCTCGACGTGGATCGCGATGCCCTCGTGCTCGGCCGCGATCGCTTCATACGCGTGGATGGGGCAGCCCCAGGCGAACTCGCGGTAGAAGTCGAGAAGCGTGAAATCCCGAAAGCGCTCGGGCATGTCCACCTGGCGGCTGTGGATCGGGTCGTCGTCGAAGATCATCTGCCCGGTGGCGAAGGGCTGGCGCTCGCCCGCCGGAGTGCGACGGGCGATGTACCAGTCGGTGATGTCGGGGAAGAACGGGACGCGGTCGGCGGGCCTGCTCTCCAGCACAGAGAAGAACCGCTCGCGGTGGGTCATGATCGCTCTCTGGGCTTCGGCGGTGGGACGCCGAAGCCTTCGCTGCTCCGGTCCCGCGGGCCGCCAACGGTGCGGAGCGCCCTTCACAGGGCGCTCCGCATTCTCGACACTCGCCGTTGCTTGCCGGCAAGAACTCCCTTGCCGACCTGCAGGCTACCAGATGAAGTACTGCGCATCCGGATAGCAGTCGTAGACTATGGGGTCCTCCGAGGTGGCGCACCATGGATGGACGCCGGTTGTATCGCCCTCCCTCAGCCTCATGATCAACCTGTCGGAGTGTATCCAGCTGGCGTGGCCGTCCAGGTAGCCGATGTTGACACCACCCAGGTGCCGCGCATAGGGCTTGCGCAGCTCGGGGTTGGCCAGGAAGGACCCGTTGTTGGGTGCCATGTCATATAGGCCGCAGTCCGCAGCCCACGTGCAGATGTCCCAGTCGGCCCAGCCGCACAGGTCACTGCACTCCAGCGCGCACAGGTCGGGATAGGCCAGGGTGCCGACGCAGAAGTCGTCCCAAGTGACCCCACCGTCGGCGCAGACAATGAAGTTGACGGGGTCTTGGACCTCGACCATCTTCATCTCGCAGGAGTCGTATGCCGCGTTGACACCGATGCTCACGCGGAAGCCCTTGGGATCGGACACCGCCACCTTGTTCTGGAGGCAGGAGTCGGTGACTGCCCCGCCCCAGCCCGAGGGGAAGGTCGGGCCGCAGAGCCATGGGTCCGAGTCGGGACCCCATGTGCCCTCCCACGACTGCACATAAGTGAGCCAGTCCGAGACCGGGACGATGAAGGTTGCGCCGCCCTCGATCTTGGCGGATGGGCAGCTCCAGACGTCGCGGTTCTTCGTGTACTCATCGAAGACCACCATCCAGCGGAGATAGGGGTTCCATTGGCGGCCGCGATGGCAGTGTGGCTCTGCCTCCGGGTTGTCCGGGTTCCAACAGAATGTCCGGCCGCCCGGCCACATGTCGAAGTAGTCGTGTACCTCCTGCCTGTGCTCCAGAGGTGGCGTCGTGTCGTTGTTGTCCGCCAGGTACATCTGCATGGCCAGGGCGATGTTCTTCACATTGGACAGACACACCGCCTTGCGCGCAGACTCGCGTGCGCGGGCGAAGACCGGAAAGACCATGGCTGCCAGGATGCCTATGATCGCGATCACCACCAGCAGCTCAATCAGCGTGAAGCCTCTACATCTGCCTCGTCTCATCTCGCAATCGCCCTCCTCCGAGTGAACTGAGCTGACGTTGCAGACTCGGCCGCGGGGCCTCCGCGGCCGTACAGCCACCGCTGTGATTCCCGCACTTCCTCCTTCCCCGGCCCGCGGCAGCTTCAGCCGCGGCCCGCCAAATGTGATGTGTAACCCGAGCGGGCCAGAGAAGGTCCAAGAACCTCTGGCCGGCCGACCGGTGAACTCCCGCCTATGAGGAGCTTTGCGCGCTGGGACGGCTCCGCTTGGTCGACACTATTGTGTCATCTGCCGGGCCCGAGCCAAGGGCAGTCGCGGCAGCGGCACAACGCGTGCGTTGTGCCGCTGGCGGATTCCGGAGCAAGATATCTGGTGCGAGCGCTGCAGCGAAGCGGCCCGACCTAACGCATCGACTGAAACTCAGCACGATACGGGAGGATTATACTGCAGACCGGGCTGGTTGTCCAGGCGCCCTGCGGAGATGTTGCGCGTCATTCCCGGGTCCGGGGGCGCTGCTTCTCTGCGCTCAGGAGGTCTTCGGTCTTCAACGCGGCCGGCGAGGCCGCCGGGCCCCCGCATCGCACTCCTCCACGCCCCGCGGGCCCGTCCGGGACGCTTCAGCTTCGCTCATGTGCTGTCCCCCTGTTAGCCAACGCCCGCTTGAGAGGCGTCCGAATGGTATTCTCGCGATCCGCGGTGGATTGTCGTGCGGGATCGACGTTTCGAACAGAGGTCATCTACGCTGCTTGCGCGCAGCGGCGGCTGTCTCGCCTGGAGCGACAGACTCCTACGAGGACTCATGCGCACTTGACGCCGCCGGCACGCGGGGCGTACGGGGTTTCTGCCAAGGCGTGTAACTTCGCGCTTCTGGGCGGCGTCTAATGGTTCGGAGGAGGGAGACAATTCGAAGTGCCGCGGCGGAGTCGAGCCTGTTGAGCGAGAGCGATCTCGGCACGCAGGCGCGGGAGGCGGTGCCCGTGCTCGTCGGCCGTGCGCGGCGGGGCGATGTCGAGGCTTTCGATGAGCTCTATCGCTTGCACAGAGACAAGGTCCACACGCTCTGCCTCAACCTGTGTAGGAATCGCGAGCAGGCCGAGGACCTGCTCCAGGAGACATTCGTCCGCGCCTGGAGGGGGTTGCCGAAGTTCCAGGGCCGGTCGCAGTTCAGCACATGGCTGCACCGGATCGCAGTCAATGTCTGCCGCGACGCGGCGGGGAGGCCGCCTGAGTCGACTCCCAACCTCCTCGCACGCGCCGACCCCGACGATGAGATCATCGACCGCGTCCGGGCGGCCCTCGGCCGCCTGCGAGCGCCGCATCGGGTCGTCCTCGTGCTGCGATACAGCCTGTCGCTGTCATATCGGGAGATTGCGGAGACGCTGAACTGGTCGCTGCCCAAGGTCAAGGTGACGATTCACCGGGCCAAGGCGGCCTTCAAGAGTGCATACTGTGAAGTGGACGGGATTGAGCAATGACCTGCCGACAAGTAAGGGAACGGCTAGCCGCCCATGTGAATGGCGAGCTGTCTGCGGGTGACGCGGCGGCCGTCGAGGCCCATCTCAAGGGCTGCGCCTTCTGCCGGTCGGAGGCGGCCGCATTCGAGCGATGCGAGGACGCGCTGAGGGCGCTCGCCGCGGTGGAGGAGGCCCCCGATCTCAGTGAAGATCTACGACGACGGATCGCGGCCCCTGTCCGCCGGCGGCCGCGGTGGGCGTTGGCCGCGGCGGCTGCTGGCGCGGCCTGTGCTGCGGCTGGTGTCGTACTGATGTGGCCGAGCCCGCACAAGGCGGCCGCCCCGAGCGCGCCGA
>CAZLHI010000018.1:0-57222 GCA_964559435.1 uncultured bacterium
CACCTATTCGGATACGATATGAAGATGCAAGATCTGATGCAGTTCCGCCAGTGGGAGAGCCGGACACCGGGACACCCCGAGTATGGCTGCGCGCCGGGTGTCGAGACCACGACAGGCCCCCTCGGCCAGGGGTTCGCGAATGGCGTCGGCATGGCCTTGGCGGAGCGGATGCTGGCGGCGCAGTTCAACCGCGGCGGCGAGCCCATTGTGGATCACTACACATACGCCATCTGCAGCGACGGCGACATGATGGAGGGGATCTCCCACGAGGCCGCCGCCATCGCCGGCCATCTCGGCCTGGGTAAGATCATATACCTCTACGACGACAACCACATCACGATCGAAGGCGACACTGCCCTTGCCATGAGCGAGGACGTCGGACGCCGGTTCGAGGGGTACAACTGGCACGTCCAGCGCGTCGACGGCCACGACCGGAACGCGGTCGCGCAGGCGATCGAGGCAGCGCAGGCGGAGCAGGAGAAGCCCAGTATCATCATTTGCCGGACCCACATCGCCAAGGGCAGCCCGAATATGCAGGACAACGCCGAGGCCCACGGCGCGCCGCTTGGGGAGGAGGAAGTCCGCCTAACTAAGGAGGCACTGGGATTCCCTACGGACCCGCTGTTCTTCGTTCCGGACGTCGTTCGGGAGACCCTGGCCGAGCGCCGCAAGGAGCCCCACGCACAGGCCAAGGCATGGAAGAAGCGCTTTGCCGCGTGGCGGGAGGCGAACCCCGAGCTGGCGGCGGCCTGGGATGCCCGCATGTCCGGCGAGATACCGGATGGCCTCGCGGACAGGCTGCCCAAGTTCGAAACAGGCAAGGCGGTCGCCACGCGCAATGCCTCGGGAGAGGTTCTGCAGGTGCTCAGCGCGGAGTTGCCCGGCCTCGCCGGCGGCTCGGCCGACCTCCATCCATCCACCAAGACCTACATCAAGAAGGAGGAGGCCGTTCGGAGGGACGCCTACGGGGGCCGGAATCTCCACTTCGGCGTCCGAGAGCACGGAATGGGCGGCATCCTGAACGGGATGGCCTTGCACGGCGGATTCATCCCCTATGGGGGAACTTTCCTCGTGTTCTCCGACTACATGCGGCCCTCGGTGAGGCTTGCAGCCATGTCGGGTCTGCAAGTAGTGTATGTCTTCACACACGACAGCGTGTTCCTCGGCGAGGACGGCCCGACGCACGAGCCCATCGAGCACTTCGCCGCGCTGCGCACAATGCCCAACCTCCACGTCCTCCGGCCGGCAGACGCGGCCGAAACCGCCGTCGCCTGGATGATGGCCCTCGAGCGCAAGGACGGACCGACGGCCCTCATCCTGACCCGGCAGAACATACCGGTTCTGGATCGAACCAAGCTGGCCCCCGCCGACATGCTGCGAAGAGGCGGGTACGTGTTGCTGGATGCAGACGACCCGGAGATCATCCTCATCGGCTCCGGCTCCGAGATGCACGTGGCAGCGGAGGCCGCTCGGATTCTGGCAGCGGAGGGCCGTCGCGTTCGCGTGGTGGACCTCGGCTGCTGGGAGGTCTTCGACCAGCAGCCAGAGGAATACCGCGAGCAGGTGCTTCCCGAGTCTGTAACATGTCGGCTTGCTGTCGAGGCGGCGTCTTCCTTCGGATGGGAGAGATACGTCGGAGCGAAGGGCGCCGTCCTGGGGATAGACCGATACGGTTTCTCCGCGCCTTGGAAGACCATAGCCGAGAAGCTGGGCTTCACGCCCGAAGGTGTCGCCGAGAGGGCGGGCCAGCTTCTATCGGGGAGTTAGCGCCCGGAGGCGGATGACATGGTGCTGCCACTGCTCTGGGTGGTGTTGGCAGCGTTGGCCTTGGTGCTCGCGCGGACGACAGGCGCGGCCGCCTTTTCTTGGATCGGCTACCTCATGCTGGGGTCCTGGGTCCTCGGGAACGCCGCCACGCGCTTCGCCGCGCGGGGGCTTTCCGCGGAACGTCATCTGCGGGTTGATCGAATCCCATACAACGGCGAGGCGGCAGTTGAGATCACCGTGAAGAACTCATCACGGCTTCCGGTGCTCTGGCTGGTGGCCTCCGAGTCTCTGCCGGCCGGCCTGCCGATGACCGGTCTGCGCGGCCGGGTCGGGCCTCTGGGCGGCCGGCGAGCTTTCACCTTCCACTACACTCTCCACGGCGCGCGGCGGGGGTACTATCAAATCGGTCCTGTCGTTCTCCGATCGGGCGACCTTTTCGGCCTGGTACACGTGGTGCGACGCGCAGCCCGCGGAGACGCGCTCACCGTCTTTCCACAGGTAGTCCCAGTGACGCACACGCGGCTGCCCTCACGCCGTCCCGCGGGGCAGGTGCGGGCGCGGCAGCGTGTGCTCGAAGACCCGACCCAGGTGGTCGGAGTCCGGCCGTATCAACACGGCGACGGCCTCCGCCGCGTGCACTGGCGCGCGACGGCCCACACCGGGCGACTTCAGTCGAAGCTGTTTGAGATATCCGCCCAGGTGGAGAACATGCTGGTTCTGAATCTGCGGCGGGCCGACTATCCAAGCAGTCCGTCCGACGCACAGGAGGCCGCAGAGCTCGCCGTCACGGCTGCCGCCTCCGTCGCCCGGCACGTACTCGATCGTCGCCAGCGCATAGGACTGATCGCCCTCGGGAGAGACCCCGCAGGCGAGGCGGCCGACGGGCTCCTCCGCGTTCGCGCGGGGCGGGACCGCGCACAGCTAACGGCCTTACTGTCCGCCCTCGGGCGAATCGAGCTTGGCCCGTCGCAGGACCTCGCGTCGATTCTGAGGCGGGAGAAAGAGAGCCTGAACTGGGGCGCCCTCGTCATCCTCATCACACCGGTGCTTACCCTGGAGACCGTGACGAGCGCTCTCGGGCTTCGGCGCTCCGGGTTCGAGGTGAAGGTCGCCCTCGTCGGCAGAGAGGCTGGGTCCGGCACCGATGCGGCCGCGCTCGCGGCCTTTGGCGTGTCTCCCATGGTCATCAAGTCGGAGGCCGACATAAGTGGGCTTGGGATCTGAAAGTCGGGCGGCCAGACAGCGGCTGCGGCTTGAACTCTGGTCGTGGTCTGCGTGGCTAATCCTGGGCATTGTTTCATATCCCGCGGTGGTCATCATATGGCTGGCGCCCAGAGCGGGGCTTCTGGGAGGTCTCGTCGCCGGACTCCTGGTGGCATACACGGCGGGCCTCGGCTACTCCGGAAGACGGGAGCTTGAACGCTGGCTCGTGATGGCGGTCCTGTCGACGGCGGGCGCGGTCGGCGTTGGCGCGGTTGCGCTCCGTGCAGACCGCGTGAGCCTCGGCACGGCCGTGCTGGCCGGGGCACTCCTCGGCGCCGAGACTGTCTTCGTCTGGCACTTTCTCCCCTGGCTGGTCCGGGACGCAGACTCAAGTGAAACGCCGTCCGCCTTCAGCCTCCAGCTTCTGAGCAGGTCCCAGGCCGGCCGGGCGCCAGTGCGGGCCGCCATGGGTCTCGTCTTGCTGCTGGCTCTCCTTTTCCTAGGGCTGGGCGCGGTGTGGTCCCGGGGGGAGGTGAGAGTTCCCAGCCCAGCCGGATGGATCGCGGCGCTGGGGATCCTAACCCTGGCCTTCATGTTTGTGGAGCGTATGGCCTACCTGGAGCGATCGGCCCGCGAGGGGAACCTGCTCATGGTGTCAGGATCCTATCGCAAGTGGCTGGCAGCGGCCCTGGTGATGGTGGCCCTGGTGGCAGTTGCAGCCACACTGCTGCCGTGGAGGCAGGCTGGGGAGAGGGCCGACGCCGGCCGGACTGGGACGGCGGCCGTAACGGCTCCCGCGGCGTCCTCGATTAGCCGCAGCCTCGAGCGCAGCCTCGAGTCCGGGCTTTCGGCGATGAACCGCCTCACCGCGCCGCTGCGGGCGATGCCGCGGCCGCTGCTGCCCCTGCTGCTTCTGCTGCTGTTGCTCCTCTTGGCAGTGATCCTCATGTGGGGATTCCGGCGCAGCCGTCCGACGAAGTGGCTCCTACGCCTCGCAAGTTCCTTCCTACGCCTCGCGGGACGTATCTGGCATCGCCTCCGATCGTGGCTCCGAGGCATCCTCGCGTCACGTCGCGAAGCGGAGCAAGCGGGCGAGCGTGTGGATGCCGTGGCTGATCCGCTGGTGGACCACTTCGAGAATCCCGAACTCCTCGTCGGCCTCACTGCGCGCCAAATCGTGATCCGCACCTATCATCTCGTGCTCAACATGGCTGACATGCTGGGGCATGGCCGCCGGATCGGGCAGACGCCCTTCGAGTTCGCCCAGGTATTGCAGTCGGCGGCCCCGGCCGCGTCAGAGTCCGTCGCGGCGCTGACCTGGGCCTATGCGGGCGCCATGTACGGCGGTGAGAAGGTCTCGGTGCCTGATCCCGGCTCGGTTCGCGATTGCTGGCAGCGAATCGTCTCCGCGCTCACGGCCAACCTTACCGAGGAGGAGATCGCCCTTCGGCGCCGCGCCTACCTCGCCACTCGTAAGCTGGAGCATAGACGTTAGCGCTTTGTGGCACCGTGTGCCGCGAAGTAGCGCGGACCTCACTTCGCCGCTGCTTCCGGCATCGGCCACACAGCTTCCCTGGCCGGGCTGATCCCCGTTTCAGCACGCCGAGGACTCCTACAAGGACTTGTCGAAGCGGAGAAGCGGCGGCCAACGTGCGGCCGTCCTCTGCGCCTGACCGGCAGCCCGCCACCATCGGAGGTAACCATGGTTGAACTCACGGAACGAGATCGCGAGATGTACAAGCGTCAGATCCAGATTCCCGGGTTCGGCGACGAGGCCCAGCTAAAGCTCAAGAACTCCTCCGCGCTGGTGACGCGTGTCGGCGGCCTCGGTGGGCCGGTCGCCCTATATCTCGCGATGGCGGGGATAGGCAAGCTGAGCATAGCCCATTCCGGCAAACTCACCTGGTCTAACTTGAATCGCCAGATCCTCATGCGACACGACTACGTGGGCCGGGCGCGCATCGAGTGCGCAACGGAGATGTTTGAGCGACTGCACCCCGAGTGCGAGATCGTAACGATCGCCGAAGACGCCAACGACGAGAACGCCCGTGAGTGGGTATCCCAAGTCGATATTGTCTGCGACTGCCCTCCGAGCTTTGAGGAGCGGTACGCTCTCAACAGGGCGTGTGTCGAGCTTCGAAAGCCCATGGTGGAGGCGGCGATGTACGGCATGGAGGGCAATCTCACGACCATAGCCCCGGGCGAGACCCCCTGTCTTGTCTGCTTGGTGCCGGAGAAACCTGTGTGGTGGGAGACCTACGGGTTTCCTGTCCTGGGTGCCGTAGCCGCCGCCTTGGGCTGCCTGGCCGCGGTCGAGGCGATAAAGGTGCTCACTGGTTTCGGCGAAAACCTCAAAGGCCGCATGCTGGCCTACGACGCGGAGTCGATGGAGTTCCTCAAGTTCCCAGTGCGCCGCAATCCGGACTGCCCGGTCTGCGGCCACCTGTAAGGTGCTCGCAGGGGCCACCGTCCGTGCCGGACCGGCCGTAGACGTCGAGCCGCCATCGACGGCCTCCTGCCCCATGGCTCTCGGACGCGCAGGATGGAAGGCATGGCAGACACCCGGGTGGCGCGCCCAGGCCGTCATCACGACGCCGGGATGCGAGGAGTTTCCGCCCCGACGTAGATGAGGTGGCTGGGGCATCGACAGTCGCTCGATCCGAACCCTCTTGCCACCACCCGCGCCCGCTTCATGTTGAGCACTCGCCGGTTCAGCCGACACTCCATCCTCCGCCGCGTCGGGACCGTGAGCACGTCGAGCACATCGGCGTGGCGAAGCAGATAGTCGATGTGCCAGCGCAGCTTCTTGTGCCTGCGTCGATGCCGATCCAGTCGGGCCCTGAGGCCGCCCATTGCGCTCCCAGTGTAGACGTAGTATCCCGCGGGGAAAGTGCATGTGCCCAACTTGCCGACCCGCACAGTTGTCGCGCTGGAAACGTGCAGCACAAGATGATAGACCCCGCGCATATCGGTCTTGCTCACGGGAATCTCACTCGGACTTGAACTGAGATCCTGTCACCGGCCCGCGCGGTGAAGCCGTCGAGCGATTGGCGCAGTGCGACGAGCACGCCGCTTGCGGAGACTGCAGCCTCCGGGTGGATGCTCGCCGGTGGCTCGATGCTTACCCGGGCCTTGGCGTCTCGATGCCACGTCTCGAAGGTGGACCTGTTCAGCGGCCTGAGAGTACGAAAGAGGAAGTTCGCCGGGATGAAGCCCTTGAATTGGCAAGGCCTACGAAACAGAATGGAATCCGCACAGTCAAATCCATCGCCCCTGAATTGGAACCTCCGAACGTGCTGCGCCGAGCGTGACTTGCCTATCAACTCACCACCGCGAATACGATATCTCAGGCGCTCGCGAAAAGAATACGCCCGGCCGCCCGACAGCCGTCCGTAGGGAAGAGGGACGGCCTCGGGGTCAATCTCATCTCCCTCGGCTCCATAGCAGGGGAATATCGATTCTCCGTCCACACAGACATAGGGGAAAGGGAGATCATTCGTCGGCGCTCCGCCGGGCATCGCCACCACAGCCGCGTACCGGCTGCCCTCGTGCCTCAGGAAATGCGAATCTTGAGCCACTGGCTCAGCGCCCTCAACCCGGGCCAGCTCGGCGTCCGCCGCCTTCAGCAACATACATCCCAAGAACGGAAGATAGTCGCCGTAGTGGTTGTAGCTGTACCACCCGGGGCGCGACGCGTCCGGCTGCCAGGGCTCTGGCTCCTCCCCCTCCCTGAGCACGAGCGGAAGGGAGCCATCTCGCCGCTGGAACCGCGACAGGCGCTGGAAGACCTTCTCGGCAAGCTCTTCGAAGCTGCGGTCGCCGGTGAGCTGTGCTCCCGCCGCCAGGAGGTAGAGCAGCGCCCCGTAGCCGAAGATCTGCTCCTGCCCGCGTCCCACATAGAGCGCGTCGCCGTTCGGCAGGACAAAGGGAGCCAGGAAGCGGGCGGCCGCGACGGCCGCCCTGCCGGTCCAGGCCGCGGCGGACTCCCGCCACAGGTCCGCCAGCAGCGCGCCGCAGAAGGCATGATAGGCGAACGACCTGACCTGTGGACGATCGCAGATCAGCCCGCGGCGGGCGTACCTCAGCAGAGCGGCGCGCGCCTCAGCCCGGGAACGCACCCGCGACAGGAAGCGCTCCTGGCGCTCCCGACAGACCGACCGCAGCAGTACCCAGTTCGCAGAGTGACGCCGCCCGAATCGAAGCCGCCGGAGCAGCGCGTCCACCGGCCCCCGCCCCAGCCGCTCTCGGCAGTGGAGGAGAGCATAGATGTTGAATTCGCCGTGGGTCTTCGGAGGATCGGCTTTCAGCCGCTGCCAGGCTCGGTCCAGCTGCCGAGCGAACTCGACACCGAAGTGGGACCAGAGCCACAGCGAGAAGGCCACCCCGTAGTTGTCGGGGCCGGGGAAGGTCCCATCCCGCCGCTGTCGCTCTGCCAGGTATCGCGCGATCTCGCGCGCCGCCGCCCCGTACCGCTCCCGCCGTTGCATACCGCGGGTGACTACGCCGAGGCCCCGGCAATCCCTGCCAAGCTGGGAGAGGTTGGAGGAGTCGTCACCCGCACCGCGGAAGATACTGCCGGCAGGTCTTCAAAAAGGCGCTTCATGAGGAGGTCGGCCATGTCGGCACAGCAATGGTTCGAACGCTGCGACGAGATCGTGGCGAAGATAGGGACCACTCAGATCCAGCCGATCCAGCGAGCGGCCGAACTGATTGCGGAGGCTGCCAGCAGGGGCTGCGGGCTGCACTTCTACGACACGGGCCACTGCTCTCGGGAGGCCGTTCACCGCGCGGGCGGGTTGTGCATGCTCAACCATGTGCAGTTCTCGCTGCACACAGACAGCCCGGCAGCTCCTAAGCGGGTGGAGCAGGTATCGCAGCGGCACGCGGCGACTCGCTCCGAGTCTGACGAACAGCTTGCGCGCATCGCCATCGATGGTAGCGGCCTCGCCCCGGGCGATGTTCTGCTCATCAGCAGCGTCTCCGGCAAGTCCGCAACCGTCGTGGAGGTGGCCCTTGCGGCACAGCGCCTTAACGCGAAGGTGGTGGCTATCACGAATGTCACCTACAGCTCCGCTGTTGAGAGCACGCATTCCAGCGGGAAACGCCTTTGCGAGGTCGCCGATGTTGTCATCGACAACTGCGGCGTCGTTGGCGATGCGGTCCTGAATGTGGAAGGAGTTGATACGGGAGTTGCGCCGACCTCAGGCGTTGCGTTCTGCTACATAATCTGGGCCGTGGTCGCGGAGGCGGTCGGGCGGATGCGGGCGCGGGGCCTACGTCCCCACGTCTATCGCTCAGTGAACCTCCCCGACGGCGAGCAGTTCAACGCACGCGCCGAGGCCGGGTACCGGGAGACAGGCGCTTAGGGGAGCTCAGTGTCGGCGGAACGCTTTCTGGATGTTCTGAGCGAGAAGTTGGAGGCGGTGCGGTCGCAGGAAGGCGGGCCGATTGCGGAGGCGGCGGGAGCACTCGCGGACACAGTCTCCGGCGGCGGGCTGATCTACGTCTTCGGATGCGGCCACAGCGCGGCCCTCGGCATGGACCTGTTCTACCGCGCGGGCGGCTTGATTCTTGTCCATCCGATTTTCGACGACCGAATAGTCCTCACTCGCCGGCCCGTGACCGAGACCACGGAATGGGAGCAGAAGGAAGGCTGGGCTGCCGAACTGCTCACGCAGGTCGGGGTACGCACAGGTGATGCTCTCGTGGTATTCTCCACCAGCGGTCGCAACGGAGCCCCGATTGATGTGGCGTTGGCCGCCAAGGAGACGGGACTGACTGTGCTCGCGGTGACATCTCGAGCATATGCCAGCTCACTGCCCTCCCGGCACTCGAGCGGGAAGAGGCTGCACGAGGTAGCCGACTTCGTTCTCGACAATCACGTCGATCCGGGAGATGCGGCCATAGCTCTTCCGGGACTCGAGCAGAAAGTCGGGCCCACCTCCACGGCGCTCAGCTCCGCGATAGCCCAGGCGCTGATGGTTGAGGTAATGGCGCGCCTTGTCGCAAGAGGCGAAACGCCGCCCGTCTACGTCAGCGCGAACATACCCGGCGGATCAGAGCACAACCAAGCAGTGCTGGCACGATATCGCGACCGCATTCGCTTCCTATAAGATTCCTCGTCCGTGGAGAGCGAGATGGCGAAGGAACCCGCGAAGATCCACCTAGTTCCTCACTTCCACTACGATCCCGTCTGGATCGAGGATCAGCGCACCTACACCAGGCGCGCGTTCGATCTCGTCCGAGACTATCTCGAAGCCTGCCGGCAGGACGAAGGCTACCATGTTGTGCTCTCCGAACTCGACTACCTGCGGCCGTTCCTGGCCGCGTTCGGCGACGAGCGCCAGTTCGTGAGGGAGCTGGTCGCAGCAGGAAGAGTAGGGAGCAGCGGCTCATACAGCCAGCCAAATGAGATGACGATTCAGGGAGAGCCGCTCATCAGGAACCTCGTCTACGGCCGCCTCTATCACGAGCGCATTCTCGGCGCGAAACCTGCTGTCTATCTGCCGCTGGACGTCTTCGGCCACTGCGCGCAGCTGCCGCAGATCGCGGCAAAGGCTGGCTACGACGCAATCATCTGGTCGAAGAACATCGTTGGTGTGCCGCCGCTCTGCTACGCAATGGCGCCCGACGGCACCTCTCTGCTGCAGAAGCACGAGCCCTATTGGTACTACCCCGCGAGCCTGGAGCAACTCCTCGATACCGTCGCCAACGGTCTGGAGCACCAAGCCGCGCTAGGCCTGAATCACGATCTACGGCTCCTCGGCCACGACATGGCGGCGCGCCGGGATTGGCTCAGCGGCAGGTCCGCGGAACTGGCCAAGCGAGATCCCGCCATCCGACTGAGCACCCCCGACAACTACTTCGCCGCGGTGCGGCCGCAGGTTCAACTGCGGAGGGCGTCGATCCCGCTCAGCGGCCGCGACTTCTCCTGGTATCACCTCGGAACCGCCGTCAGCCGCGCCGAGCTGAAGATAGCAAACCGGCTTGCTGAGAACCGCGTCCTGAGCGCGGAGAAGTGGGCCACCATCGCGAGTATGCTTGGCGCTCTCTATCCGGATGCCGCCCTCGACAAGGCCTGGCGCCAAGTGCTCTTCGGCCAACACCACGACGCCGTCACGGGCGTCAGCTCAGATGTCCCCTTCTTGGATCTGCTCGCGGGGTACCGTGAGGCCCTCGAGCTGGCCTCAGACACGGAGGAGTCGGCCCTCGCTTACATCGGCCAGCGCGTCGACACGGCCTCGGGCCGCGGCGCTCCTAAGGATGGTATCGCCCTCGTCGTCTTCAACGGCTTGAACTGGCCTCGAACTGACGTCTGCCGCGCCCGCATAGAGCTGCAAGAACAACTGGCGCACGGCTTCAGGATCACGGCCGACAACGGCCGGCGGACTCCCTGCCAGATAGTGGCGCGCTCCAACGCAGATGAGACGCCGTGGGTCGAGGTCGCCTTCCTCGCCACCGATGTCCCCGGCCTCGGCTATCGGACCTTCTATGTGGCGCCGGGCCGCGGGATGCCGGAGGCGCCTTCCTTCGCGCCGGCCGACGAGGGCGTGATCGAGAACCGGTTCCTGAGGGTAGCGGCGGATGCCGGCAGGGGCGGCGGGCTGACCAGCCTCTATGCAAAACGGCTCCGGAAGGAGTTCGTCAGCCAGGAAGCTGGGGCGGCCAACGAACTCGTGGCAATAGGCGAGAAGCCCGATAGGGCGATGCCGCCCTGGGAACTGTGGACGACTGGTGAGGCCGTGCGCTCCGGCGAGGGCGCCGCCAAGGTCGAAGGACTCCGCGGCCGCGTGTTCAGCCAACTCCGCATCACGAACGCGATGTCGGGCAAGTGCAGGCTGGCGCAGGAGGTCACTCTGTATCAGGGCATCGCACGAGTCGATCTGCGGACCACCATCTCAGAGTACCGGGGCGAGCATGAGCTCTTCGCCCTGACCTTCCCGTTCGATCTGCCGGGAGCGGCGCCGACGTTCGAGGACCGATTCGCAACCGTAGTGCGAAGGCGCAGCCAGGGGAGGCTCGACTTCCGTACGCACGAGGAGAAGAACGCGTCGCACTGTGGCCTGGGAGCCGCCCAGAACTGGGTCGACGTCGGGCCTTGCCCGTCGCTTTCCATAATGTCGGGCAAGCGCCGGGTGGGCTCGGTGCCGCTCAGCCCGTGTGTCGTGGTCACCCCCAGCGATCTCAGGGATCGTGCGGCAGCGCGGGTGCTCGTGCGCGCGCTGTTGAGTCGAGGAGTTACGTGCACGCACCGGCTCGATACTGAGGACCCCGAAGGCGACCCGGAAGCCTGCGCATTCCGCATTTCGCTGGGGCGCAAGAACGCCTACTCCGCCAAGCTGTTACAGCTTTCTCCAGAGGCGGTGCCTCGGCTGGCCGAACTCAATGGCAAGCGGCCGTGGGGCGGTGTCTTGCTGCGTCGCCCCGACCCAAGCGGGCAATGGGCGGAGGTGCCCGTTCTGCTCGCCGACACGAACGACAACGGCGGCATCGGCCGACTGGCCGAGCTGCTTGCCGAGGCGGTGAAGGCCGACCGGTTGGAGCTACCGGAGTCGCAGGACTTCTCGGGGCTCGCCGCACCGACCCCGGGGCACGGCATTGCGCTGATAAACCGCGGCACTCCGGCCGCCAGCCTGGAGAGGGACGGGACGCTGGCCGCCCTGCTCTTTCACACCTCCTCGTGGAGCACCCACGCCTGGGGCGAGGGCAGGCTCGACCGGTTCTTCATCCCCGAACACAAGTCTCACGTCTTCGAGCACGCGCTCTACCCCCACGCCGGCGACTGGCGAGAGGGGCGAGTGGTTCAGGCGGGCCATGAAGTCAATAGCCCCCTGAGGGCAGCCCAGGTGACGGTCGATTCCGGGGTGCTGCCCTCGAGCTTCGGCCTGCTGTCGACGGAGGTCCCGAACCTTGTGCTTGCCGCCCTCAAGCCGGTCGGCAACCCGCTTGCCGAGCACAAGGCGGCGGAGAGGTCCGACCCTGGGAACGGAGTGCTCCTTCGATTCTACGAGTCGGAGGGAAAGGATACGGCGGCCGCTGTCACACTCCCGGCCGCCGTCGAGGCCGCGTGGCTCACCGACCTGATGGAGACGAAGACGGGTGAAGTAGAAGTCATCCCTCCTGGCTGGGGCCGGAAGACCGAGATCCGCTTCCGTGCCCCTGCGTGTGGCATCGTGTCGCTGGCGGCGCGGCTTGCCCCACTTGCCGAGGGAGGCCCGGCCAATCGGCTCGGGCCCACCACAGAGCCCCAGGCCCCGCTCCACTCGCGGTATTGGGATCACAATCTGGGAGCCGCTCCGTTAGGCAACCAATTGGTGACTGTGTGGCTGCGAGGCGTGGTGCCGGTTGGACAGAACACCCGCTTCTCCCTGGGCCTGACCAATGACGCGACCGACCGGGAGATAGCCGGGACGATGAATATAATCGCCCCAGAGGACTGGACGATGATTCCGCGCCAGGTTCCATACCGGATTCCGCCCAATTCGCCGACTGTCTACGAGGTGATGATCGTCGTTCCCCCAGATGCGCGCCCCTGCTTCATCCGGGCCATCGCCGAAGAGGGGGAACAGATGATCCAGGACGTCATGCCGGTGGGCGACGTAGCGCCGCTGGAGATCGCCCTACAGCGAGAGGGCGGGCGTTTCCTCGTGACGCTGAAGAACCCAAACGGGGACTACGTCGAGGGGCACGTAACGCTCATAACTCCGCTGGAGTCCTGGGGAGGGATGGTTGACGGCCACGCCCTGAGCAGCATCACCCCGCGCCTGCACGCGTTCAGGATTGACCCCGAAGAAACGCAGGTGTTCTCATTTGAGGCACGGGGAGACGTCGGTGGCCTGTGGGCGATAGCCAAAGCTGCGTGGTACGGCAACGTGCAGTACGCCCAGGAGCCAGGGCGAGACTAGTCGCCGCCCTGCGTCAGCCGCTTCTCGAGGTCCGCTACTCTCCTGCGCAACTCACGCAGCTCCCGCAGCAAGTCGGGCAAACGCGCCGCAGCGGCGTCGATCCTCATCTGCTGCTTGATCGGTCTCGCTGGCCGGCCGAGCACGACCTCTCCCGCAGGGACTTCTCTGATGATATCGGCGCCGGCCGCGCCGACCGAGCCCGCGCCCATCTTGATGTGATCGCTGACGCCCGCCTGCCCGGCCAGCATCACCCCGTCCTCGAGTGTCACGCTTCCGGATATCCCAACCTGACCTGCCAGCAAGCAGTTCTTTCCGATGACGGTATTGTGGGCGACCTGCACGAGGTTGTCTATCTTCGTCCCCTTGCCGATTCTCGTCGCGCCCGTCGTCCCGCGGTCGATGGCCGAGTTGGCGCCAATCTCCACGTCATCCTCGATGATAACAGTGCCGACGTGTGGCACCCAAACGTGCTTTTCGCCGTCCCACACGTAGCCGAAGCCGGCGCTGCCTACCACAGTGCCTGGATGGATGACCACGCGCTGTCCCAGTTCTACGCCATCACAAAGAGCGACGTGAGGGAATATCACACAGTCATCGCCAATGCCAACATCCCGGCCAATTGAGGCCAGCGGATGTACCTGGGTATCGTCGCCAATGCGGGTCCGGTCTCCCACGACAGCATAGGCCCCTACCGCAACTCCCTCCCCGATGACGACGCCTTCGCCGATCTGAGCAGTCGGATGAATGCCGGGGCTCAGTCTCGGCAGCGGATGGATGAGAGCTATCGCGCGCGCGAACCCAAGCCGAGGGTCTGCAGCGATCAGAAGGGGCTTCGCCGACTCGCCCAAGTTCGGGGGAACGATCACCGCCAGCGCCGGGCCGGATTCCGCCCGCTCAAGGTGGCCCCTGTTCTCGGCAAACACGACACAGCCCGGCGCGGCATCACCGAGGCCCCTGACAGTTTCGACCTCTTCTTCGCCCGAGGCACCGACTAGCTCTGCATTGAGCCTGTCCGCCAGCTCGCGTAGAGTCATCGCGTCCCGCCCGCGGAAACCGGTCCGGCAGTGGATGCGCCGCGACCGCGCAGGGAAGTTGACTTGCACCGCGCCGAGTTAGCTTTCGCTTTCCTGGTTGAGCTTCTCGAGCACGGCGTCCGTAATCTCGACGCCTCCGAGCAGGACGGCATGCTTTCGCAGAACTATGGTCAACTCCTGCTCCGCCGCCACGGCCTTGACCGCTTCCTTGAGCCTCTCCTCCAGCAGTGAGGTCAGCTCCTCGAACTTCTCGCGGCGGCGCGCCTGAAGCTCCGCCTGGAGCGAAGCCAACTCGCGCATTCGCTCGTCGTATAGTTTCTCGATCTCCGCCAGCTCGGCGGCCTCTTGCTCGGTACAGTTGTTCTTGTCTCGGAGCTCAAGCAGCCTACGCTCGCGCTGATCAGACAGCTCTTCGAGCTCCTTCAGCCGCTCAGCCGTCGCCTCCGTTGGCGCCCCCATGGCTGACTTATCAAGGTACTCCTGGCGCTCAGCATCGGTCAACACACGTGTCTTGTGCTTCTCCTGCAACTGACGATCCAGGTCTCGCTGGAAGTCCTGGAACTGCTGATCGAGCTCCCGCATTTCGCGATACTCGGCGGCGACTCTGTCCATGTCAACGACGCCGCACTTGGTCGCATCGACACCGGACGCGGCGGCCGTGCTGAGCGCTGTGAGTGCCACAAGCGCCGTCAGTGCCCAGAGAACTTGAATCGACGTTTTCATCGTCTCCCTCTCTCACCTGCACACGAAGGCTCTAGAACGTGTTCCTGACGCCGAAGTGCGTCTCTGTGCCCTCCTCGCTGAACCCAATATCGAGCCGCAGCGGCCCGATGGGCGTCCGCACTCGCACGCCGACGCCGTAGCCAACATGGGCTGTGAAAGACTCGTGTACGGCCTCCGCAAGCTCCGGGTCGAGGTCCAGCGCGCGGTCCCACGCATCACCTACGTCGACGAAGAGAACTCCAAGCAGATTGTCACCCACCGGAACGCGAAACTCGGTGTTGACTATAGCCATGTTCGTTCCCACAAACCGGTCATTCGGATACCCCCGCAGAGTCTCGCCACCGCCAACGAGAAACTGCTCGAGGTACGGGGGTTCCCCGCTTATGGTCCCGGCGAGCAGCCGCATCGCCAACGAGATCTTCGGCCCCAGCGGGAAGAACCGCCGCGCGTCCACCCCGTACTTGTTGAACTCCGTGCCGCCGAGGATGAGCCCTGCGAACTCTGCCGAGAAGCGCTGATACGAGCCTCCCCTAGGGTTGTAGAGCTCCACACGGGTGTCGTTCACGGCCGCAAGCGTGATGCTGCGCACCTTCCTGGGCTCGAACGCCGGGCCCGTGAGAAACTCCCTTTCCTCCTCCGACACTCCGGATACTGAGACATCGTCGGACCTGAAGCCGAGGAAGACCGTCGTTGCATCGGACAGGGGCCGGCCCAGCGTGATGCTACCCCCGGTGCGGCGCTCGTCATAAAGGACGCTGAGCTGTTCATCTTCCGGCCCGGTAACGAAAGCCTCCCGCAGGATGAGCCGGTCGTATACGCCGACATTGAGCGCCGTCTCGGGCGTCGCGACCCAGGGATGCCGGTACCCAAGCTCATAGCTCGTCCGCCCCCCGAACTCTCCTCTTATGCTGACGGCTTGCCCATTGCCGCCCAGGTTTCCCTTCGTCAAGTCGACGAACCCCACGAAGCCCTGCACCGAGCTATACCCGCCGCCCACAGAGACCATCCCCGTCCGCCGCTTCTCAACGACGGTGATAACGACGATCACCTTGCCGGGCTCGGTCCCGACCTCGGCGTCTCGTCTCACCGTTTCGAACCATCCCAGGGAGCTCAGCTTGGCAACGTCGCGAGCCACCTTCCGGTCGTTGTAGGCCTCCCCCGGGTGAGTTCTGATGTACCGTCGGATGGCATAGGTCTTCGTGTGCGTGTTGCCCGTGATGCGGATGTCCTCGATCTCACCCTCTGCCATAACGAGGGTGAGTACGCCCTCGTCGCTCATCCTGAGCTCCAGCACCATCGCCAGTATGTAGCCTCGAGAGCGGTAGAGCTGTTCAATCGCAATTGCGTCCTCCGCCAAGAGCGGACTGTTATACACCTGCCCCGGCTGTGTCTTCATGACCTGTAAGAGGTCATCCGGCGTCAGCACGCTTACGCCGTCGAACCGTATGTCGATGATAAGAGGGTTCTCCACAACGCCGAACACGAGCCGGATCCCATCCTCGACGCTCTCGCGCTCGACCGACACCGTCTGAAACCATCCCAGCGTGAGTATGGCTTGGCGATCACGCGCGACCTGTCCCTCAGAGAACGGCCCTCCGACTTGGCTCGTAATGGCCTTCTCGATGTCCTCTTTCGGGATGCGCTCGTTCCCGACGATGTCTATGCTGACGATGGGGGCAGGAACTGCCAACGGCTCTTCGGCCCCCTCCTCGACCTCAGCCTGTGGCTCCTCGACGGCCGCCTCCTCTGGGGCTGGCGGCCGCCAGTCGATGTCGGCTGACGCCTCCGGCGGCTCCACCTCCGACGGCTCCGGCGTCATCTCTTGCGAGCGGCTATCTGCCCCTTCCACCGGCTGAGACTCGATCTGGGTGTCCTCTGCACTGACGGAAGGCGCGTCCTTCTGCGCTGCGAGGACGTCTCTTGGGATGAACGACAATAGCAGGGCGAGCGCAAAGAAGAGGACGAAGGGGCACACACGACGCATCATCTCCTCCAGAAACCAAGCATTTCACTGCTTCGTACCGCTTCCACCCTCGGCCTAGCGATTCGGCCCTACTCGGAGAGATAGGGCCCGAGCAGCTCCCTCAACTTGCTGCGGGCGCGAAAGAGACGTGACTTCACCGACCTCTCTGGACAGCCAAGTATTCCCCCTATCTCACGATACGAGAGCCCTTGGATGTCCCGTAGGATAATCAGGGTCCTGAAGTCCGGCCTGAGCTTCAGCAAGCACCGCTGTACCTGTGTCTCCAACTCTCTGGCTTCGACGCGCTGCTGCGGCTCTTGGCCTGTGTCCTCGATCTCCCGCGCGCTGGACCGCTCGTCGCCCTCCAGAGGTGCATCCAGGGAGAATGAGTGCACGCGGCTGCGATGCTGCTGTTGCCGAAAGTAGTTCTTGCATAGATTGACTGCGATGCGATACAGCCACGTATACGGATGAGCGTCTCCCCGAAACCTATCGTATGCTCGTAGCGCGCGCACGAAAGTTTCGGAGGTCAGGTCGGCGGCATCCTCGTAATCCCCGACAAGCCGGTACACGAGGTTGAAGATCTTCTGCTCATACGCATCGAAAAGCTCATCGAAGGCCTCGGTTACCGGACGGCCGCCGTGCTCGCCGCCCTGGGCTGGACGATCGTCCACTGAGGGACACCCACCTGGCAAACTAGAAGGTCGCCCGCCACGTCCAGTTCCCCAGCCGGCGCACCCGCTGGGTTCGACACGCAAGCAGGCACAAAGTTCGCGGGTGAGTCTATCACATTTAACTCTGCCAGACAAGCTGTGCGCCGAGCTTCAAAACGGGATGAAGGCCTGCGCCTCCCAGCGGCCCTGCTCGAGCTCATCTACGGACCATCCCGCCGACCACAGCGGAGTTATGTCGTAGCTGAGCCGCAAGGCATACGACCCTCTCGGCCCTGTCAACGAGTTCACGTATGAGATTACGAAGCGCTCCGTCAATCTCTGCCCGAGCCGCAGCCGCACGTGCCCGGAGGTCTCGACGTCCACCCCGACCTCCGCCGTGCCGGACGCATCGGAGAATGCCGGCACCATAACTCCAGTGATCTCGCCTTCCCGTCCCTGCGCCCGCGTCGGGTCACCTAGCAGTTCTGCGACGTTGGATCGACTTCCCCGGGTCGGCGCCACGACCGGCCCGGCCAGCAGCGTCAACACAAATCCCTCTTCCAGGTACGGAATCGAGCTTGCGTTCAGCTGCAGGGGCTGCGCCTCACCAATGCCCGGCTCGGGTTCGTATGGAAATACCTGCCCAGCCGGCCGCAGGGACACGTAGTAGTCACCGACCCGGCCACTTGCCTCTGCGTCGATAATGACCACCGGCAACTCCCCCGCCTCCCGACTCACCCAGGCCGTTGCGCGCTGGAGCTTCAGCGTGCCGTTGGGGAACGCAAGCACGCCTTCTTTGCTCTCGAACTCGCCGACGAGGGTAATCCCTTCCGCGGTGGCCACGCCGCCGAGATCCAGATGCCCTGTCGGTTCGCCCTCCTCCGGCACGTATCCAGGCTCGACCTTGATCTCCGTGGGCCGACGTTGTGAGCCGTAGCGGAACCACACGTTCTCTCCCACGAGGACCCGCACACGCATCTTCGGCCCCACCTCCAGCCCCGGCCCCGCGCCGCTCGGCAGTCCCTTGGGCACCCCAAGGGTCGCCTCCGAAACGACCAGTGGATTGCTCGCTTCGCTCACCAGCAATACTTCGCCGGTTTCCGGATCGCTCCTGAGGTGCAGCTCCCCATCCACCTTCATGTCGGCCATCCCCGGCACCACAACCTGTGCTCCCTCCAGCTTCGCGGTGATGTCTACCGGGGCCTCCTGCGATTCCTCCAGACCCACCTTGCGCAGCTCTGCCTGGCCGCCGACCGTGAACGACCCGGAGCCCATCCGGCCCCTGATTCCAGGCTCCACTTCCGACCCGTCTTCGTGCTCGCCGTCGCGCAAGATGATCCGATTGTCCCTCAGATATATGTGTGCATCAAACTCGGCCGGCACCATACCCGGCAGCGGCGCATAGCTCGCATTCTGTATATGCAGCTCGCCTTCCGGCACCGGCCTTCTGATGGGCAGCAGCAAGCTTCCCGATCCAGTCATCGGGCCCTTCCTGAGCTGGATCTCTTCTAGGCTCAAGACCCCTCGGTCAATCGAGACCGGCCATGCGGCCAACGCCTCTAGCGACAGGGGCCCTGCCCTCAGGTTCTCAACGAATATGTCGCCCTGGAGCACCGGCCGCCGAATGGGTCCAGTGATGTCGAAGTTGATGGTGCCCATCCCGCTCAAGGCCAACCGCCCCCCGACCCACGGCTCCAGGAGCCCCAGGTCGAGGTTGTTTACTTGGAGTTCGATATCGGTGTCGCCGTCGGTGGGTATGTCGCCAATCAGCGATACCTGCGCGATGCCGTGGCTGGCCTCAAGATCCAGGGTGACCCGATCGAGAGCGAGGCCGCCTGGCGGCCTCGCTCTGAGCCAAGCTGTCAAGCTGCCCCCCATGTGCTCTATACGGTGGTCTATGCCGTGGCTGCTGAAAGCGATCTCGTCAAGGCTGAAGGATGCGACTTCAACCCGCGGCTCAGCCGCTGATCCAGAGGCGCGAACCACGGCCGTCAGGACTCCCTCTACGAGGCCTGTGAGTGGCCGTACGGCCTTGTCATAGCCGTCGAAGAACCGGGAGCGCACGCCGGCTCGGTGCAGTCGCCACCTCGCGCTGCCTGCGATCCTCATCAGGGAGCGAACATCAACTCGCTCCAACTCGAGTGCGGCTGTCATGCTTCCGTCGGCGGTGTCAATCTCGCCGGACAGCGAAGCGACGCTCTCTCCGCTCTGGAGTGTGGAAGAGTCGAGCTCGAGCACCGAGCGCTTCAATCGACCAGAGGCCCGAAGTTCGTCGAACTCCACGCCGTTCAGTTGCAGCGGCCGGGGGCCCGATGGGCGAGCGTGCAGGAGGAAAGCCAGCTCCGGTCGGTGCTTCGGCCCCGCCAAACTGACCTCGGCGCCAAGCCGGCCCTCGAGGGCCAGCCCGAGGTGTCTGCGCAGGTACTGCGTCAACTTCTCCAGCTCGATGTCCTCACCCACGATCTGCACCGAGAAGCCCTCGGCAGGTGCGTAGCCCCCGGCGGCGGAGAGACGACCGCCGGCCAGGCCGAGACGCGCCTCGCCGATAGTGAGCCTGCCTCCCTCGTACTGCGCCCGGACCCGGCCCGCCTCGAAAGGCTGTCCAGCCAGAGTCAGAGACTCGACCTGCAAATCCACTCCCACAACAGGATCGGCCAGCGTACCGTCGATAGCCACCGCGCCGCTGACGACTCCCTCCGGCGCGGCCGCCCTGAGCGGCCGCGGAAGCCAGTCGGCTACGCCGCCGCCGGCGACATCCAGGCGGCCGGAGACCCGAGCATGCTCCGGAGCGCGCCGCCAGTCACTGACCGCGATCTCGCCGCGGTAGAGCCCTGCTCCCATCCGCAGTTCGAGGCCGCGCACGGCAGCGCTGGCCGGAGATACGGTGAAATCGGCTATCAGCTCGTCGAAGGGACGCCCCTGGACCTCGCCCGGCCCCAGAGAGAGATGGCCTTGTATGCTGCGCTTCGTCAGGTGTCCGGTCGCCTTCACCTGCGCGCAGCATTGTCCACGGAGGCCCTCTAGCTTCACCGCTGGGCCGACCTCGGATAGGTCCACGAAGGCGAATCGCGCCTCATCAATCGTGTAGTCGCCTGATGCCGAGAATGCGGCCTTGAGCGTGCCCTTTGCGGCTGGTCCGGTCACGCGCAGAAACGGCAGCCGCATGGTGCCATTGGAGTACTCGAATTCACCCTCGACGTCGCCGAGATCCACTCCCTGCAGCGATGCTCCGGTGATGTGCACGCGCCCCGACAAGCTGCTGGCCCTGTCCATTTTGCCGCGGACTGTAGCCTGCACGATGCCCTCGAAGTCCCCCTGAACACCGGCCATGGTGGCAAGCACCGAGAGCGGGACATTTACCAGGGAGACAGTACCGGCCGCTTCAGGCCTCGGGCGCGTCAGGTCCAAGTCTACATCGGCCTCGAACTGGCGCGGACTTCCGTGCCCCCGGCTGCGGAGTCTCAGTCGGCCGCCGCGATACTCGAACGAGGTCGCGAGATCGCGCCAGGGCACTGCGCGGAACTCTATCACTTCCATGGTCGCTTCACCGGCCACCCTGACATCGGAAGCCGGACCCTCGACGTCGGCGGTCACTCGAAGAGGAGTGGGCAGCAGAAGAGCCGCCGGAAAGGTGAGGTCCGGAAACAGTGCCTGAATCTGGCGGTAGCGAATCTCAGACGCCGTTACCGCCAGCGCCAGAGTGGGGTCAGAGAGATTCCTGATGGCGCCGTTGACGGTCACCGGTGCGTCGGCCACAGTCCCGGCGATATCACACAGTTCCACCACCCCATCGGTTATTCCGAGCTTCCCTTTCACCCCTAGGAGGGGACGCCGCAGCCACGGAAACGCGACCTCCGTGTCGCTCAGCACAACCTGAATGTCGTAGCTGGGCGGGCCCTCATCCCCGCCCGGGAATGCGATCTCTCCTTCCACGTCTGCTTTCCCGGCGGGCACTTCCCCGATGGCCGCGCTCGGGAACCGCGCGAGGACGTATGGCAGACTGACGTCGGCCGCCGAGTACTCCACGCGAGCAGCGCCGGTGTCCGACCTGCTCTCCCCGCGCAGCTTCAGCGAGCCAAACGCGCCTTCGTTCTCAGGAGCAGTGACAGTGAAAACGGCCCTGCCTGCCTTCGGGTACTCGACGGATACGTCGATGCCGGAGATAGAGGTGGCGAGCCCGTCGTTGGCTTCATCCACCAGCGTGATGCGCCCGTCTTCAATCTCCACTGGACCCCGGAATCGGCTGGGCGCCTCTCTGCTGCGCTCGAGTATGTCGGCCACGTCGAGCTCGCCGCTGGGCAGGCGAGTCAGGTTGAGCTCCGGCCTGACCAGTCGCACTGACCGGATGTCTGCGGCACCGGATAGCAGGGGGATCAGGCCGTGCTTGCTCCCCACCTGCGCGTCAACCCGGGAGACCTTCAGGAGCGAGGTTCCGTCCTCCTTGCGGACGATGACATCGCGCAGGACGGCTTGCCCCGACGATGCGAGGTCTAGTGCGCCTATGCCCACATCGCGGCCGAGCTGCCTGGAGAGCTCACTGGCTATGACCCCGCGCACGTAGTCGGGCAGCCGGCCGGCCCTGAGAAGCACGAAGACCGCGATGACGAGCAGAAGCAGTATTGCGATGAACGGCAGCAAACGTGCTGGTCTACGCATACAGAGACGCCTGTGATCTGTCTACTTCTGACCCCCGTTCCCAGGCAAACCACCGGACACGGCCTGCGGCGCGCCCGCGCAGCGGGCCAGACCAGCGGCTTCGGCCGCGTGGTAGGAGCTGCGCACCAGGGGCCCGCTGAGAACATGCGCGAATCCCATCCGCCGCGCCGCGGCGGCATATCGCTCGAATGCTTCCGGCTCGACGTAACGGCCCACCGGCAGATGGCGCTGAGTTGGCTGCAAGTACTGGCCGATTGTCACCGCTTCCACGCCTGCGATGCGCAGGTCTCGAAGGAGCGCTCCTATCTCGCCGTCGTCCTCTCCGAGGCCGACCATGAAACCGCTCTTCACCAGCGCGGCCGGAGCCATTCGCCCGGCCTCCTGCAGCAGCCCGAGCGAACGGGAGTAGTCGGCCTGGGGCCGCACCCGCGGGTAAAGGCGAGAGACAGTCTCGACATTGTGGTTGAGGACATCCGGGCGCGCTGCCATTACCAGCCCGAGCGCCTCACTCCTCCCGCCGAAGTCCGGCACCAGTACTTCGACCCCCGCGTTCGGCAGAAGTTCGCGAACAGCCTCTACCGTCGCCGCGAACTGACGCGCGCCGCCGTCTGAGAGATCGTCGCGCGTCACCGACGTGACCACCACATGGTGAAGCCCGAGCATGGCCGCGGCCTCGGCAACACGGGACGGCTCTTCCGGGTCAACAGCGGCGGGCATCCCGTGGTCGATGGCGCAGAAACCGCAGTTCCGCGTGCAGACATTGCCGAGAATCATGAAGGCTGCACTGCCCCGACCGAAGCATTCCCCCACATTGGGGCACCTCGCGCTCTGGCACACGGTATGTACCCCCATCCCCTTCAGCTTAAGCCCCAATCGCGCGAGCTCAGGTCTCTTCGGCCGGGCAGGAACGAGCCAGCGCGGAACGCGTTCGCTCACGGCTCCGCCCTCGCTAACGCGCGCTTCGCAAGAGCACACCTCAGCAAGGCCGCCCAGACCACCGGGTTGCACGGAAAAAGGTCCATCGACTCCTTCAATTCGACAATCGCCGTCTCTAGCTTGCCTTCTCCGGCGAGTAGTCTGCCGAGCCGACCGTGTGCCCAGGCCAGTCGCCGGCGGCCGACACCCCTCAGCAGCCTGCTGGGAAGCGCGCCTCGGGCCAGTGCCCGGCGGACCACCTCTGCTTCGAAGTGCCGCATCTGCTGCTTGTCCGCGCTCCTCTGGCTCCCATGCCGACGATAGATCATCAGCCGCGCGGGGAGGACTGCAATCTCCCTCGTCTCCGCGAGTCGAAGCCACATGTCCCAGTCCTGTGCCAGGGGAAGGGACTCGTCGAAACCCCCGAGGCGTTCCAGAGCCTCCCGGCGCGCGACCACCCCGGAGGTCGCCAGCTGGTTTCGCCGCAGGAGCGACCTCGGAGAGACGCGGCGCAGCCGCTGCGGCGCGTCCCGCGGGGCCGCCAGCGCTGCTGTCTCGGCCCGCTCCCCCCACAGGCTCCCGAGCGCGGCGAGTCGCGGCCGCCCCACGAACCATTTCACCTGCCAGGCCAGCTTGTGCGGCAGCCAGAGGTCGTCATCGTCTAGGAAGGCCACGAGCTCACCGGCGGCCGCCTTCAGCCCCGTGTTTCTGGCCGCCCCGGGGCCTCGACCCGCTCCGGCCAGCGCCCGGACGGGCAGGCCTGAGCCCATCCCAAGCTCTCTCAGAGCGGCCTCCACGCTGCCCACGCCGCCGCGCTGCGCACCATCGTCTACCACGAGCACCTCTGAAGGCCGGTGGTGCTGTGCGAGGACGCTCGCGACCGCTTGAACAAGCAACTGTGGCCGGTCGCGCGTGGGAAGGATCACGCTGACGCTCGGGAGGTCGCTCACCGCAAGTCCGGGCTCGATTTGGGCTACTGGTGCGGCAGCCAGAAGTATAGAGAAGGCGCGCGAGGGGTGTCAACTTCCGCCTTGGCAGGCCGATGCCGCCGCCGCCCCGGGGCGCGGGCTCGCCGGACCTGCGCTCCCGCAGCGTCCCGAGCGAAACTGTGGCCCAAAACGGTCAGAAACGGCTCAGAGCGGTCATCCTCCTGGTCGCCACACATGGAATAATCATATGGAGGTTATCGCCGATGGACAGACGAGAACTTCTGTTTGCTGCGGCTCTGGCTCTAGCCGCCGTGCTCGTCTCCGGCGGCCTGGCCTACGCCGATGCCGTCGCCCTACCGTTCCAGGAGGGATTCGAGGATACAGACGACGGGTCCTACCCCGACCCGACTCGCTGGTCCACCCTCTCGGCGGGAACGGACGCGTACGTAACCAAGCTCAACCACTTCACCGGCGAGAAGTCCTTCCGGCTCGACACCTGGCCGTTCTCGCCGCAGATGGACTACGTAGTCCTTGCGGAACTCCCGGATCGCCTGAGCTATGAGGCCGCTGTGTGCCTGGATAAGACGAGCGGCTGGATTGGGCTCGTGGGCTTCATGGACCACTACAACGGCAACTTCCCGATGTGGAACTTCTTCTGTGTATGTGTAGACGGAGTCGCCTGCTCCATCTCTTTCTGTGCTGGAGAGGGTGAAGAGAGGGTAGATTGCGGATCGTATACCCGCGGCGACTGGTGCAAGGTCCGAGCCGATCTGAACTACCAGTCAGGGACCGCGAAGCTCTGGGTCAACGACTCCGCGGTGCCCGGTGCCGAGGCCGTACCGATCACGGCCCGTGAGTTCTACTATGGGCCCATGGGCGACGTCGTCACCGATCAGTGGGGCGTTGCCTCGGATACGTGCGCTGCGTTCTCGAACATCGTCTACTTTGACGACCTGTGTGTGTGGGAGCTGAGCACCACCATCACTGTTGACATCGACGTCAAGCCCGGACGCTCCCCCAATCCGATCAACATCGGGGCCAAGGGCGTGCTGCCGGTTTGTGTCTTCTCCTCGGACAGCTTCGACGCAACGCAGATTGACCTCTCGAGCTGTGACCTCGCGGGTGCCCCCGTCGCCGTCAGGGGCAATGGCACCGAGCAGCCCCTGGCTGATCCTAAAGATGTGGACGGCGACGGCCTGCTCGACCTCCTCATGCATTTCGAGACTGAGGAACTGGATATCCACGAACTCTGGGATGGCTGGGCCGTTCTGACCGGAGCAACCGTTGAGGGCGACGAGTTCATAGGCATGGACGAGGTCGTCCTCCTGGCGCGCCCGTTGCCCATGCGTGGGCGTCGCTGACTCTCGAACAATCCACAGGCCTTCCGCCTGTCATGCCCACAGGAGAGAAAGCTCCCCGGCCGCAGCGGCTGGGGAGCTTCTTCTTGCCTGCGTCTCAGTGCCCGAGCCGGCGGGAGCACCTCACACGGCCGGGGCGTAACCGTCATCATAACCTTTCCGCCTCGCGTTGACTAATCGCAGCCGGCGCGCTACATTCTCCTCGCCGACGAGCTAATGTCGGAGCGCACTACACCATGGTAAGGCGCGTTACGCTTCTACTAATCCTCGCCGGACTTGTCCTGCCGGGCGGCTGTGGCGGCCGGCAGCCGGTAGGCCGTGACAAGGCCGAGCTGCTCGCAGCCTGGCTGGCCGAGCAGGAGTACTCGGAGTGGCAGACCTTCAAGCACGTGGGCCGGAAGCCAGCCTACCCCGCCAGCCCCGACGGCCTGACCCTCGGCAGCCCCAACGTCTTCGCCGCGATCGGCTGCGGGCAGGATGATCTGAGTTCAATCGATGTGCTGTGGTGCGACAAGCGCACTGCTCGTCCCCTTGCGAAACCGCTCACCGTTCACGCCACGGTCCGTGGGCCGGGTGTGGCTCGCCCTGCGGCAAATCAGCCCGTACCGCTGGCGGCCTTCCCAGATCAGACGCTGCGAAGGGTCAAGCACACCGCCATTGCAGTCTCGGATAGCGAGAGCGACGGCATCCGCATCACGTGTGTGGACTTCGCCCCTATGGGACAGGAACACAACTTCCTGTGCCGCTGGTTTCTCGTGGAGAACATAGGCAGCGAGACGCGGCTGGTTCAGTTGGCCCTGGAGATCGCTGCGCCCGGCGAGTGGTCCCAGGTCCGGTCCGACTGCTGGCAACTGGGTGACGGCTTTGCGGTTGTTTCCGACACGAGATTGCGGCTGAGGCATAATCGGCTCGCATTCAGGCTTGGCGGGCTGGCCCCGGGCGAGCGCGCCTCGGCCGCTGCCCTGCTCGTGGGGGCGAGCGACCCGGCCCGCTTGCCGGATCAGGTGGCCCAGGCGCGCGCTGCGGCCGCCGATCTGCCCGCTCTCCTCGAGCAGACGAAAGCTGACTGGGAGTCGTGGTGCGCTGCCAGCCGCCTGCAGACGGGCGATAAGCCGGTTGACGATTTGCTCGACTCGCTGCTATGCCTCGTGCTCGCACACATCGGGCCGGAGGCGATCCACACCGGATCTCTCCGCTATCCCCACAACCGCGCCTGGGTTCGCGACAGCTACTGGGTCCAGCGCGCGCTGCTGGAGCTTGGTCGTACGCAGGACGCGAGACTGAGCCTGGACTTCTTCCATCGGGCCTGGCGTGAGTCCGGCATCGCCTCCTATTACGAGATCCCGGACCGGACCTCCGGCGGCTACGGCTATCACGGGGTCGAGCTGCCGCATTATCTGGTGCTCATGGTTCGCGACGCCCAGCGCATGGCGGGCGTGGACGGCAGCGGCTACTGGGACATGGTCCAGGGCTGCCTGGATGAGGCAGCAGTGCCGCCGGACGGTCTGCAGCCCATGAACGGCGATGAGACATGGCTGCTGGCAGCGCCAGTCCGCGAGCTGGACTATCTGCTCGATAACTCATGGCTGCTCGTTGCCTCGGCGGAATACGGCGCCGAGCTGGCTGCCCGGATGGGAGACGCGGACCGCGCGGCCCGCTACAAAGGCATGGCGTCCCGCGCGCGGGTGGGGATCAATCGCTTCATGCCAGAGGCAGGCGAGGCCGAATGGTTCGCCGCCGGCCGCGGCGCAGGGGGGTCTCTGGACTGCTCCCTGTGCCCGGGGGTCCTCGCCCGCGGGGCGATACTCGCGGTCCTGCCGAGCACGGACCCCCACTTGTCGGCCGGGCTGCGGGCGGCCTGGCGCACGCTGAGCTACCATCGCGGCATACGGACTCATCCCCGAAGTCCGACCGTCAGTGGCGGCACACCGGGCTATGTCCTCTGGGCGGCGGCCGACTGTCCCGGTTGCAGCTTCATGGTGGAGCTAGCGCAGCGCATGCTGCAGTTCAGCTCCGCGACCGGATCCGTGTGGGAGTTTCACGACATGTACGATCCCTCATGGGGCGGAGAGAAGCGTCGCCTATGGGACTCTGCCGTGCTCCTGACGGGACTGGTGCACGCTCTCTTCGATGTCCGGCAATCCCCCGATGGTCTGCAGTTTGTCCCGCGGGTCGAGCGGCCGGCGTGGCCTGCGACGGAGTTGCCCGAGGGGTCGGAGTCAGCGGCACCCTTCGATGGAGAGGACCTGCTCGCCAAGTCAGGGGCTGCCCTTGTTCTACATCGAGACTCGACGGCACATGCCTCCCGCATCGCCCAGGAGCTCACTCGACAGTGCAATCGTCAGATAGGCATTGGAACCTACGGCCGAAAGCCTCCCGCGACCGAGTCCGCGATCGTCGTATCTCGCGGCCGCCCACCGGCCGGCTGGCTGAACACGCTTCGCGGCTACTGGGTGAGAGAGTGGGACGGCCCGCCACAGCTATGGGTGCAGAACAAGGGCCATGTGTTCCTGGATACTGACGGCGTGCTCACCGACTTGTTCCTCTACATGTCCCCGCGGCGCGAGGCCCCGTTGCCCTTCCCGGATGCGAGCCTTGAACTGGCGGCCCGGTTGAGTGAGCTGCCCCCGACCGGGCGATCCGCGGGCGCTTCCGAGGAACCTGCGGCCGAGTGGGCCGATCTCTCGGCGCGGTCGCTCTGGGGCCGAGCGCGGGGCCGCCTGGACCTGAATGGCGGGGACACCACACTCGAGGTCGGAAGCGCGAAGCTCACAGCCAAGGCGGAGCCCGACCGCAGTACAGGTATCCTCAAGCTGCACGTCAGCGCGGCCGCGCCGCGTCCAGACCCGGCTGAACTAAGCGTAACACTGTCGCCGGGGTGGTGGCTGGTCTATGCCAGAGACATGACCGGCAAGTGGGACCGGGTGCGCGATCCGGTCGGTGAAGCAAGGCTGCGCGATGGCCGCACACGGCTTTCCTACTCATTCTCGGCCGGCGAGGAGCCAATCCATCTCAGCTTCCACCTCGCCCGGCTGGGGGTGCCCTCCTTTTGAAGTTTCTTGACACTCTCTTGCGAAGCCATAGCTTCCCGCCACGATCATGGAGGAACGCACCGCCCGGAACCGAATCGCATCCCCTGATTGTCCGGTATGGCGAGTGTCTGCATGTGGTCAAGCAAGCCTTTGCTTTGACCGACGGCAGCATCGAACAGCCAGAGGCGACGCACCATCCGGTACTCGCCATAGAAGGGCATCATAAGGGGGGAATCATGCAACGGAACACCGCGCGGACGGCTGCCATGGCGGCAGCAGCCCTGATCTGGCTCGCGTGCGCTGCCTGTGCCGGCGCGAGCGTCGCCATTGACGAGCTCCCTGCGGACACGCCCGAAGACGTTCGGCAGCAGGTCGAACGGCTGTACTCCCCGCGTTCCTCCGAGCGCGGCCAGGCGGCCTATCTGCTCGGGAGGATGGAAGAGCGGGCCGCGCCGGCAGTCCCGTTTCTCATCGGCATGTTCGGCGATTTCGTGCCTCTTCAACCCGGTTTCTCGGGCGAGAGGACCTCGCCGAGCGAGGAGGCCGCACGGGCCCTCATACGCATCGGCGAAGCGGCCTTCCAGCCGCTGGTGGAGGCCCTGGAGGACGAACGCCCGGAAGTGCGACAGGAGGCCATCTGGGCGCTCGGCAACATGAAGGACCCGCGGGCACTTGGGCCTCTGGTGCACGCGCTCGGGGAAGGTGAGGGCGACAGCCGCTGGCAGGCGGCCATGGCGCTCGGCTGGCTCAAGGACCCGCGCTCCGTACCGCACCTAATGGCAGCACTCCAGGATGGGGATATGGAGGTCCGTCGACGGGCGGCCATGGCGCTCGGCTGGTACAAGGACGCCCGCGCGACCGATGCGCTCGCCGCGGCTCTTCGAGACGAGGATACCCGCGTCGTCTACGTCGCCGCCGACGCGCTGGCGGGCGTTGGGCGGCCGGCAGTGCCGCGCCTTGTCGTGTCTCTTGGCGATCAGTCTCCCTCGGCCCGGCTGGGGGCGGCGGTCGCGCTCGGGCAGCTCGCCTCCGACGGCGTCAGGGATGGCCGAGCTCTGCCGGCCCTGCTGAGAGCTTCACAGGACGAAGATCCTGGCGTGCGCAGATACTCGGTGTGGGCCCTCGGCTGGTACCGCGATCCCTCGACGGTGCCAGCGCTGATCGAGGCCCTGAGCGACTCGGAGGCGGCGGTGCGGGCGGAGGCGGCCAAGGCGCTCCGGTGGGCGGCGGACGATCGTGCGGTCCAGCCCCTGCTGGCCGCCCTTTCGGATGAGGACGTTGCAGTCAAGCAGAACGCGGCCCTGACGCTCGGGCAGATGAAGGCCGCGCCCGCCCTGCCGAAGCTGACTGAGATGTTGAATGACGATGATCCGCGGGTTCGGGAGTACGCGGCGGTGGCGCTCGGGCAGCTCGAGGACCCGGCCGCCGCCGATGTTCTCTTGGCGGCGCTCGGCGACGACAATGAGCGCGTATGGAAGGCTGCAGCGCGTGCGCTGCCGCGGCTAGGTCCTGGCGCAATCCCGGCCTACCTCACCGCGCTGCACAGCGACGACAGCCGCCTGAGCGGCTATGCGGGCGCGGCGCTCGGGGCCATCGGTCGGCCCTCCGTAGACCCCCTCATGACACTGCTGGAGTCCGAAGGCGCCTCTCTGCGCAAGCGCGCGATACTCATTCTTGGGCAGATAGGCGATGAAAGCGCAGTGCCGGCCCTCATTCGAGCACTGGGAGACCCCGAACTGGACATCGGCCGGCAGGCGGCCTATGCTCTCGGCAGGACGCGGGATCCGCGAGCCGTGCCGCCGCTAATGGAAGTGCTCTACACGGGTGACTATGACAGTCGACAGAACGCGGCCCGGGCTCTCGCCAGGATCGGTGAGCCAGCCGTCGAGGCTCTCGTCGAGGCCCTGGGCCAGAGCAACCCTGGCGTGAGGGAACGCGCGGCCTGGGCGCTGCGCGAGATTCGCGATCCGCGAGCCGTGGCGCCGCTGATAGACGCGCTCCGCGACAGCGACCCCGTCGTGCGGGCAGCCGCGGCCGGCGCCCTTCAGTATGCCTCCGAGCCCCGGGTTGTCCAGGCTCTCATCGCCGCTCTGGACGACCCCAAGCCCAATGTGAGGGAGAGCGCCGCCTCCTCGCTGGGGTGGATCAAGGACAGAGAGGCCGTTGTGCCGCTGATATTGCTTTTGGAGGACGAAGACGCGGGGGTCAGAGGCATGGCGGCCGGCGCGCTGGGGATGATCGCTGATGCAAGGGCGGTGGAGCCACTGATTGCCGCGCTGGCGGACGAGAGCCCTGACGTACGGAAGTACGCCGCAGGAGCGCTCGGTCGGCTCAAGGACCCGCAGGCGACGCAGGCCCTCACCGAGCGAATGAGCGACGAGGACACGGGTGTTCGGGAGGCGTCAAAGTGGGCCCTCGACCAAATCCGGCGTCGAGAGCTGGGCCTTGACGAGGAGTGCCCGGACTGCCCCAAGAGAGGAGACGAGCTTCCCCGACCGAGCGAGTAGGCGGGCAGAGACTTCGCCGGCCCGCCTGCTCGGGCCTGTCCTGCTCCTACTGGTAGACGCCGTGTTCGCGCACAAGCTCCAGAGCCCGCGCGTATCGCCGGAATGTGACCTGCGGCGGTATCGAGTGGTCTGAGTGGAAGACATATCCCCCAGGGCTGGACATGCCGATGCTGAGCTTCGTCGTGACCTCCCGCACCATTTCGGTCTCATCGGCGGCGAACAGCGCTCGGACGTCCACTCCTCCCATGAAGCAGAGGTCGCGCCCGTACTCACGGGCAAGCTCGCCGAGGTGCATGCCCGCCTTGACCTCCAGAGCTTGCAGGCAATCGACCCCGGCCTCGATCAGCATAGGCACGAGGTCCACTATGCGCCCACACGAGTGCAGGATGACCGGCCACCGGTGAGCGTGACAGAACTCGCACAGGCGCCGGTGGCAGGGCATGAGCTGTTCCCGGTAGGCGCGGGGTGAGAAGAGCGGAGCGTTCCGGTATCCCAGGTCGTCCCACAGCCACGCGCCGTCAAACTCCAGCCCGCGCTCGACGTACAGACTGGCCATGCCGATGATCATCTCAGCATCGTAGTCATACATCTCCCGAACCCAGGCAGGATCGTCGGCAATAGCCATCAGGAGCGCCTCCGGCCCCACCTTCCGCCAAGTCGCTTCGTAGCCGGGGATCGCCGCCAGGCAGATGAACTGGCCCTCGGCGCGCCACTCCGCGTATTGCTCTTCGACCGCTCGCCAATCCACCCGGGCCGGATCTGGGGTGAGTCTTCGCCTCAGCTCCCGCCACTGCTCTTTCGACTTCACCGGGAAGTCGAGGAGCTCGGGTGTCGACCGGTGATCCAGCCAATCGCGTTTCAGTATGCCCCACTCGTCTCGCACGACGACGGAATCCTCGGTCCGCTCGACCTCTTGCGGCGTGAAGCCGAACGAGTTGTCCAGTGTGATGAGACGAATCTCGGTATCGAAGTAATCGTCGGGAGTTACATCGGCGGGGAGCCCGGCTCCCCGCCAGCTATTGACCGTGGCCTCCCAGAATGCCTCGTGAATAGGGACCCTGTCCGGGGTCTCGTGGCGGAGCGCTTTCAGCACGCGTTCGCGGGAGGTCATCACAGCCACCTCAGCTCATTCGTCTCACGCCCAGATTCGAGCACGACCAGCGCTTTGCCTGCAACACTGGGCAGGAGGTGGAACCGCGCCTGAGAAGACCAGACACAAGCTCGTCACAAGTCAGAATGCATGGAAGCGGGAGACTTCAATGCCGAAGATCCTTGTGCTCTATGATACTCAGTCGGGGAATACCCGGGCTATGGCCGACGCAGTCACGGAAGGGGCGCGGTCTCAGCCAGGCACCGAGGTCACCATCAAGCATGTGGACGATGCAACCTCCTCGGACCTGTTCGAGCACGACGGAATTGCCGTCGGCTCGCCCACCTGGTGCGGTGGGCTAAGCTGGAAGCTGAAGAAGTTCTTCGACGAGTCAACGTGCGTGTGGGGTAAGGTGGAAGACAAGGTGGGGTGCGCGTTCAGCACCTCCGGCGGGCTCGGCGGCGGGAATGAGATGACATGCCTGTCAATTCTTTCGGTGCTGATGAACTACGGCATGCTCGTGTTCGGCGTGACGGAGTACAGCGCTCCCGGCGTCACCGCGCACTATGGTGCGGTGGCCGTGCAGAAGCCCAGCGAGGAGGAGCTGGCAGCCTGCCGGCTGCTCGGCTCGAAGCTGGTGACACACGTGAAGCGTGTGAGTGGAGAGTAGGTCCGTCGAATCGAGCGGGGTGTGCTCAGCAGAACGGCAGATTGAGGACATACCGGCGGCAGGGGTCAGCTACTCGATGCCGAGCCAGCGAAGCGCGTTGGTATGGAGCACACGCTCGACTGTCTCGTCGGAGGCGCCTGCCTCCCGAAGCATCTCCCGGTCCTCGCGCAGGCGGCGCGCAGCGTATTCGGCGCCGCCGGGAAGGCTGGAGTCGCTGCCAAAGACAAGATGGGTATCACCGAGATAGGCGAGTGCCTTCCTGAGCGCATCGACCTTCCACACGCGAGGCGCGCCGCTGGTGATGTCGATGTAGCTCGTCCACTCCCCCTCCTGGTTCTCCTTGAACTTCCCATTGACGGCGAGACACTCATCGGTCCACGGCCAGCTGATATGGGCCATGGCGAAGCGGATCCCCGGGTAATGCAGCATCATCTCGAAGAAGGCGGGCCGGCAATACTGTGACGTGTCGCTGGTCCCCCAGAGTATCCCTGTGTGGAAGAGCATGGGCTTGCCGTACTCTTCGATCTTCTTGTAGCAAGCCTGTGCTCTCTCATCCGCGGGGTACCACTTGTTCGGGATCATCTTGATGCCAGGAAGCTTCTTCTCTCCCAGCGCGTAGTCCACGCCCCCGAGCGCATCCGAGAGAGTGGGCTCGATCCAGGCGAAGCCGATGATGCGCTCGGGATCGGCCGCCACGACGGCGGCGAGGTGATCGATGCACCGCTTGTGTGCGTCGGCAGGCGCCGACTCCCCTTCGGATAGGCCGCGGTGGGGCGGCGCGCCGAACAGCACGATTCGGTCAAGGCCGATCTCCTCCATGGCCGTGAGGATCTCCGTGCCATCCTCGCGGCCTCTGGTGTGGATGTGAACGTCAATAGCCATGGTCCGTCCTCCTCAGAAGATCAGCAAGCTCAATAGGGCGTCCCTTCGGCCGCCCGAACATACTCCGGCCATCTCAGCATGAGGTGCAAGCCGTGAAGGGAGCACAGCACGTAGAAGACCGCGCCCCAGGCTCGCGTCCCCAGCAGCGTCAGCACCAGGCCGTAGACGGCGAGACTGACGCCAAGCGCGCTCACGATGAGCGCCGCCGAGACGACAGAGTCCGAGGCGCCTCCCGCGCCACTGCCCGCCTTGGTGAGGAGCTTCTTCTCCAGGAACAGCGAGAGACCATAGTCCGCGATGCCCACTGCCAGCAGCACATAGGCGAGCACCGTTAGCGTGGTGGAATCCAGCCTAACCGGGGAATCAACGACGCGACCTGCGAGCTGAAAGATGACGAGCGGCACAACATACATCAGCGTCGCTATCCAGCGCGCCATCGCCAGAGGGTGCCGGCCCGTTCCCATCGTCGCGCTCCTCACGGCCCCGCGTCAGGTGCGTCACTCCGCTTCCCGCAACTCGGGCCTAAGCCCTTCTACCAGCACGAATCGCCCCAGCGACCGTACCTCGACCTCTTCCGGAAAGCTGCGCTGGAAGAGCCGGTTCTCGCACATGCCCCCCGACAGATAGAACTGCTTCGGCTGGCCGATGAACCGGTATGCATTCATCGCAATGCCCCGCGCGAAACGGGCTACGGCTTCCTCGACCGTAACTCCCTGGGAGACCAACTCAAAGAGCCGTTCCATACCGAGCACGCCGCAGGTGACCGGCACGGACTTCTGGGACGGCTTGACGGCCGCGTAGTCGATCCCATAGTAGGTGCCGAGCAGCTCGAGAGTGAAGCCGGTCAACGCCCCACAGGTGGCGGTCCAGTCCATGCCGACGAGTTCTCCGTCGCGCACGTGCACGTACTTCACATCCCGCGACCCGACGTCGAGCACGAGGAACTCCGGCTCGTCGATCAAACGCCGCCCGCCTTGCGTCAGCGCGATCAACTCATTCACGTGTTTGGGCGCCCATAGGCGGGCGTTGTGCCCGGTCGCAATGTCTGCCCGCTGCCCCGCCGCCGCAGCCTCGCGAGTCGCGATAACGCGCCGGGCCCCTGTCTCTGTGTCAAGCAGCTTCGTCCAGCTTGTCCCGAAGTCGCCCAGTACGGCCATCAGTCCCACACTCGCCTGAAACGCAGGAAGGCCTCTATCTTCGCCCTCACCGGCTGCGAGAGCACGCCGTCAACGTCCACGTGCAGCCCGTCGTGCCGTCTTGCGAGGTGCCGGGCAACCACGTTCTTCGGGCAGAAGGTCTGCGCGAAGAAGACGGTCGGCACTTCCTGAGGCACGCACATCTCCAACTCCCAGTCGGCCGGGGTCCGATTCTCGAGACACCGGGTCCAGCCCAACACCTGAGCGCCGTCGGGAAACAGCTCGTAGATCGAGAAGTCGGCTGCCGGCACTCCCCATATCGCGGCTCTCGGGTGTGGCTGGGGTGTTAGCTCGACCTCCTGCGGATGCACAAGGCCGTCGAGGATCAACTCGATCTTGCGCAACAGCGGAAGATCCGAGTCTGAGATGGGGGTGCCAACGCCCTCCCGATTGTCGTTCTGAGTGCGGATGACGGGAACATCCACCAGATCCTCGAGCAGCTCGGCCAGCCCGCGCGCGGCGTCGCATTTGCCGTATCCCTCGTCCACTATGATCTCCTCCAATTCGAGCGAGAGGGCGTTGTCGAGGATGCGGCGGATAATGCGGCACGTCGTTCGCGGCAAGAGTGACTCGCTGTGGGGCTGGGCGCCTTCGATTACGTTGTCGAGGTCAACGAGTCCGGCCGACCTGCGGGGGGCCAGCAGGTCCTCCGGGGGGCAGCCGACAAAGCCCACGCGGCGCTTCTTGTTACTCACTCTCTTTCCCGCCGGTGCTGATGTGGACCCACAGCGCCACGCATCGCTCCTCTGCCTCAATCCCCCGAATATCGCCGGCCTCGGCGGTCGCGAACTCGCCGGCAGAGGCCTTGAAGGCTTCCCCTGCGATGACGAGTTTGGCCTTGCCGCGGAGGAGATAGCAGAACATCTCTTCGGAGTCGCGCCTTGGCGGCAGGCCCTGCCCGGGCTCGAGGCACAGGAGAAACGCGCGCGCCCTCGGCGACCCGTGCACGAGCTTCGGCCGGAACTTGTCCGCCCTGAACTGGCAGCGGTCTTCAAGATGAACAGGCCTCATCCCGCCACCCTCCGCTCGGCACCTTCAAGAGCTGGAGTTTCGCCAGACCACGCGGACCGCCCTTCGCCGGCCGACTGCTGGCGGCGCCGCCGGAAGGAGTCGCCTCCGAGTCGCCGAAAGGAGAGTCCTGCCAGGGAGCGCGACGGTGGGGATAATCGACCCAAAGGAGCTGACGGACCTCGACGCAGTCGCGGTCAGCGTTTGGTGGCTTGGCAACTCGGGCTTTGCCATCAACGCGGCCGGGACAGTAATTCTCATCGACCCGGTGATCGAACTCCAGGACGATACCGACCCGGTCACTTCGGAGATCGGGCTGCCGTTGCTCGTTCCCCTGCCCGTGCGCGCACGAAACATAGACCGGGCCGACTTGGTGCTGGTGAGCCACGATCACGCCGACCATGCGGGGCGGCGCACTGTCCCGGAGCTGGCCGAGCGCACCCACGCGCTGTTCCTGGGTACCGACCGGACGGCCTTCAGGCTTCGCCGATTCGGTATTCCAGAGGCGCGCCTGCGCACTGCGCGATACGACCAGCCGATGCGCGTAGGTGGCACCACGGTGATCCCGACCGTGGCCAGCCACGAGGAAGACGTGATCCACGCACAGCGGGGCGACTGCTGCGGGTTCCTCATCAAAGTGGCCGGGGTGACCATCTGGCATCCCGGCGATACCGAGCTGTTGGACGAACATCTCAAGATCAGAGACGTGGATGTCATCATGCTACCGATCGCCCAGCACACCCTCGACGCCGAGGACGCCGCGCGCCTGGCCAACGCCACCCGTGCCCGACATATCATCCCGTGCCACTACGGCACGTTCGATTCGGACCTTTACTGGTGCGCGGGCGACCCTGCCGACCTCACGTCCCGAATCGAGGACGCGCAGCGCCGCTACCACGTGCTCGCCGTCGGCGAGAAGCTGGTGATCCCGGCGCGCTGAGAGCGCGCCCCGACCGCCGGAGGGTCACGGCAGCATCAGAGGAATCCCGGATTCCCAGGCGAGCATGGCGAAGCTCGCCGGAGCGGGCCGGTTGCCGATGGGGCCAAACGCATCATCGCCTGGTGCGGGCGATGACAGCGCTCACGAACTCGTAGGCCCTCTTCGCTTCCGCGTTGATCTCGGCCAGGCTGCTGCCACCAACGCACTCGACCCAGCAGGGCCCTCGAAGCCGGCGTCCTCGAGGATCGCGAAGATGCGCGCGAAATCGACGAGCCCTGTGCCAGGCGTGATCATGACTTCCCCGTGCTTGCCGCCGACCTCGTCCTTGATGCACATCGCACGAACGTGTGCCGCGACTTTCGGCAGGTCATCCTCCGGCTTCTGGCCCGTGTAGTAGTAGATGTTGCCGGGGTCGTAGCATATCCCGAAGCCCGGGTGGGACAGCCTCGACATCACCCCGAGCATGTCCTCGGCGAGGGCGCTCAAGCCGCCGTGCGGCTTCAGGAGAAGAGAAATGCCGCGCTGGTGGGCGACATCGAGACACCGCCCCACAGCGCCAAACCACTTCTCGTACTGGGTCGCCTCATCGGTCCCCAGAAGCACGATGTGGTCGATGCCGAGATCCCTGCACCAATCGAGTTGCCGGCGGAATCTCTCGGCGGCCTCGGCTTCAGAGAGTGACGGCTCGGGGTTGCCGAAGGTGACTTGCGCTCGCAGGCCCTCTGCCCGTAAGAGTTCGCCTACTTCGGCGTTGGCCCGATCGCTCCACTGGTCCGAGAAAAGGGGTGTGTCTGCGAGCGACGTCAGCCCCACATTCGCGTAGCCCGCGGCGGCGATGCCGCTGAGGGCCTCTTCAAGCGTGTACTCGCCCCAAGGCCGAGTGAAAGAACCAAGCTCTATCCTCATCACGCCTCTCCGAACGAAGGGTGGCTGCCAAAGGCAGGCACGGCAGAACATCTCCCGACTTGGTTCCGGCCTGGGACACGCTCAACCTGCTCCGCTGCACCGTGCCACAAATCGCTGATCGCGCGCAGGAACGCCTCCTGAGTGGGCGAACTACTCCCGGCAGACGCATTCGCGGGTGGCTCTCGATGTCCAGGTCCGGGCAAGAGCAGATCCCAGACTTGCGCGATCACTTGCTGACGCAAGTCCTCCCCTTCTGGGAGAAGCACAGCATCGACCGCGATCACGGCGGATTCATCACACACCTGGCCAGAAACGGTGCCATCACCGATACCTCCCAGAAGTTCCTCGTCGTGCAGACGCGCATGATCTACAGCTTCGCCGCCGGCTCGGCCCTCGGAGGCCCCGTCGAATGGCTGAACCTAGCGGGCCAAGGGGTAGACTTCCTGCTGCGGCGCTTTCGGGACCCGGTACACGACGGATGGTTCTGGGCAACATCCCGGGAGGGCAGACCCAAGCAGGTCGACAAGCGAGCATATGGTCACGCCTTCGCCGCCTTCGCTCTCGCCGAGTACGCCCGCGTAAGCCGGGACCGTCGCGCCTTGGCCGCCGCGGTTCACACGTGGAGCCTTCTCTCCAACTACTTATGGGATGTCGAAAACGAAGGTATCATGGAGGCCTGCGACCGCGCCTGGTGGGCGACTGACAAGAACCACAGAATGGGAACACACCTGCACGTTCTCGAGGCCTTGCTCGCCCTTAACGAGACGGCCGGTGAGAATCGTTTCCTGCCGCGCATTCGCTCGATCTGCGACCTGTTCGTTACTCGGATGGCCGAGGCTGACCATGGGTGCGGCATGGAAAACTTCTTCCCCGATTGGTCGCACGACTCCAGGACCTCCCACGACCTCGTGAACTACGGACACAACCTGGAGGCGGCTTGGCTCCTGCTTCGGGTTCACCGCAACGAAGACGTTCCGGCTTACCGCGACACCGCACGCCGGTTTCTGGATTACTGCGTGAAGTTCGGGCTGGACCGCGCGCACGGCGGCGTATTCTCCCACGGTCCGCTCGGGCAGGAGGCCACAGTCCGCGAGAAGATCTGGTGGGTTCAGTGCGAGGCGATGGTGGCATTTCTGCTCGGGTATGTGGTCTTCGACGACCGTCGCTACTGGGATGCCTTTCGAAGTGTGCTCGGGTTCTGCAAGGATCATCTTCACGATGAAGAGCATGGCGAGTGGTTGCCGTCCACTGAAGAAGACGGGACGCCGCAGCGAACAGACAAGGGCTCCGAATGGAAGGCTGCCTACCACGTGACACAGGCCTGTTGCTATGCCCAGCAGTACTTGTCGGCGCTTCAGCCGCTGGAGTAGGTCGTCGGCCAGCTTCCCTCACCTGGCCCCCGCGTCCCGCAATGGCTGTCGATCGGCTGTCACGGGATCTCTGGCTCAATCGCCGGACACACGAAGGCAGAGAGTCGCGGCTGCAGGAATGCCGGACTTCAGACCCACATGTCGGCCAATTACCTCACGAATGACGGCGTCTGCATGGAGAGCGTCTGTCCCTATCAGAACGATAAGTACAACTTCCCCGGCTACTGCAACAACGCCGACACGACTGCCCCCGCCCCTCCGCCGCTCGCAAATGCCGTAGCCAACCGCCCCTACAAGATCAAGAGCTACCAGAAGATCTGGCGCAATGACGCTCTTACCACGGACACCGGCGCCTGGATTAACAACCCTCGCTATCTGGAGGCCTTGCTGCGGGCCGACAAGGACATCGTCTTGGGCACCCATGTGGCCGGCTGGAGTTCACCATACACCGGGATCATTGATGTCCAGCTTAGTCCAGGGGGCTACCCGCTGCCCAGCGTCGGCGGCCACGCGATGCTGATCGTCGGATGCAATCGCCCGCAAGAGTACTTCATCGTGAAGAATTCCTGGGGGGACGAGCTACGGGCAGTCGGGGTACATCTACCTTCCCTATGACTACATCCGGACCTACGCGAAGTACGGCTATGTGATCAACGAGGTGGAACCGCTGCCTCTCCTACCGGTCCAACCGATGCTGAGGATGAGGCCTAAGATGATTCCACGGCCCCGGAACGCCGATTGAGCACACGGTGACAGCTGAAGGAAGGGCGGCCCGGCACGGGCCGCCCTTCTCCATCTGTGGAGCCACAAAGGGAGTCATCAATCGTTGCGTCCCGGCTGCGGAACTCGTGCTGGCATCTTCATGCGCTGCAAGTGGCCAGGCATCGGCTCCCACTTGACAGAGCCGTCCTCGTAGGCGACCAGCACCCACCGTCGCCCTCCAAGCCGCCGTTCGTCGTGGTGTTTGCAGTAGAGCAGCACACCGGCGCCGGCCGCTTTCTGGCGCCCTCTCGGCCCGGGCCTTCGCGAGCCGGCCGCGCGAGCGCCGTCCGATCTGGCCTCCTCAGGCTCCTGCTTGGCGATGTAGTCATAGCTGCAGTGGATCCTTGCCTCTGCGCCCGCGGTCTTGCCATCGGCCGCGCCGACCACATCACGCGGACATGAGAACAGGTGCGAGTCGCCGACGTACGGGGCCAATATCTGCTGCCACGTTACGCTCTTCAACAGCTCCCCTTCACTGTCCCGCACTTCGTAGGACCACGGGGGATAGTCGCCAAACTGCCCCTTGTACATCACAAGCGCGCTCGCCAGCTGGCGCAATTGGCTGGTGCAGGTGGCCCTTTTCGCGGCCCCCCTGGCTGTCCACGCCGTCACGAGGACCAAAGCTGCCAGCAGTCCGAGCAGGAACACGGTGAGCAGGGCTGCAACGAAGGTCAGCCCGCTGTGGGCCCCGCCGACCGGACCAAGCGAAGCTCGATTCCGGATGGCCGCCGCCATCGAAGTGCAACCGTTGATTCGGGCGCAACCCCAAAGCATCCTGTGCTCGTCAGCCCGCATTGCCACCGGCGACCTCTCCTTGTGCCAAGACACCAGACACGATAGCATCCCGGAAGGTTCCTAGCAAGCCGCTTCCGCGTCACTGTCGCGACACCGCGTCGGCTTGACACCCGCGCGGGGGGCTTGCTAGAATCAGGCTGCCTTCGGGGGCAGGAGTCAGTCCTTATGCCAGTTGACACCGAGAAGCTTCGGAGCCTTTCAACGAATCTTGAGCGGTTCCTCGAGTTCGAGCGAGAGGTCGAGACGAGCATTCGACAGGAGGAAGAGGACCGTCGGCGGGAGATGGCGGAGGAGAAGCGGGCGCGGGAGAAGAAGGCGCGCCGCAAGCGGCTCAAGAAGATGCGTCAGATCCAGAGCCAGTAGCCTTCTGCGCGGGGCAGATCGGGCGCACACAGCAACGAGAGAGCTCCACCGGACCGTGGGGCTCTTTTCACAATCACAACCATGAACAAAGAGGTCTACCGCCACGTCGAGGCGCTCGTGCGTCTCTTCCGCGAGCGCAAGCTGACAGAACTGGAGCTGGAAGACGGCGAATTCAAGCTCCGCCTTCGCCGCGCTCGGGCCAGCGCGAACCCAACACCCACGGTTCGTGCGCCGCAGAAGTCAGCGGTCCGAGCCCGGCCGAAGCTCGGAGCGCACGGACGCACGGTCGCTGTGCGCTCGCCGCTCATCGGAGTCTTCTACCGTTCGTCTGCGCCCGATGCTTCTCCGTTCGTAGGGATCGGAGACATCGTGTCCGAAGGCCAGACGGTGTGCATCGTCGAGGCCATGAAGGTCTTCAACGAGATCAAGGCAGAGTGGGGCGGCCGCGTGGTTGCGATTCCCGCGGAGAACGGAACGCTGGTGCAGGCCGGCGATCCCCTCGTAGTGCTCGAATTCCTCACCGCGGAGACAGCAGGGGAAGCATGATGGCGGAGCGACCGATCTACGTCGGCATAATCGGCTACGGGAAGATCGGCAGTGGTACCTACAAAACCTTGCTGGATAGCCAGGAAAGCATCGACCACAAGGTCGGCCGGCCGGTCCGGGTGAAGAGGCTCGTCGACGTCGACTGGACGTCCCCACGTCCGGTAGCCATCGATCTGCCGTCAGAGATGAAGGCGACGGACGCGGACGAGGTGCTGGAAGACCCTGAGATTTCGATCGTGGTCGAGTGCATCGGGGGGACGAAGCCAGCTCTCGACCTCGTGCTCAAGGCTCTGCGTTCTGGAAAGAGCGTCGTCACGTCGAACAAAGAGCTCATCGCCCGACACGGCAAGGAGCTTTTCGACGCGGCCGCGGAGCGCAGCCTGGACCTCATGTTCGAGGGGAGCGTCGGCGGCGGAATCCCTATTCTGCGTCCGCTCAAGAGCTGCCTGGCCGGCAATCGGATCGACCGGATCATGGGGATCGTCAACGGCACGACCAACTTCATCCTGACGCAGATGTCGCAGCAGCACGTCGAGTTTCGGGGCGCCCTGGCAGCAGCGACAAAGCAGGGCTACGCAGAGCGCGATCCAACGAATGATGTCGAAGGCTTCGACGCGGCCTTCAAGCTCGCCATCCTCGCCTCTATCGCCTTCGAGACCCGCGTGCAGGTGGACAGCATCTACCGGGAAGGTATCACCAAGCTTGGCGCGCGAGACATGGAGTACGCCAGCCAGCTCGGCTACACCATCAAGCTGCTGGCAATTGGCGCGCAGGTCAATGGCGCGCTGGAACTGCGGGTCCACCCCACGCTGCTTCCCACCGACCACCCGTTGGCCGCCGTCAGTGGGCCCTTCAACGCCATCCTCGTTCGCGGGAGTTCCGTCGGCGAGGTTATGTTCTACGGCCAGGGCGCGGGAACGATGCCTACGGGTTCAGCAGTTGTGGGCGACATCATCGATGTTGCCCGCAACATCCGCGCCGGGTCAACGGGCCGGGTTGCCTGCACGTGCTTCGATGAGAAGCGCGTCTCGCCGATTGAGGATCTCCACACGCGCTATTACCTCCGCCTCCAGGTTGCCGATAGGCCCGGCGTTCTCGCGGCGATCGCGAAGGTCTTCGGCGAGGAAGGTGTCAGCCTGGCCTCCGTACTGCAGATGGACGCATCAGGTGAGACCGCAGAGATAGTCTGGCTCACACACAGGACGCAGGAGCGGAGTATGCGGCGCTCCCTGGACCGAATCGGGGAGTTAGAAGAGGTGCACGGGATCAGCGGCTGCATTCGTGCGGAGGCTGCCGAGTGAGCGTTCCGCGATGAGTTCGAGACTCCGCTGGCCAGGCGTAATCGAAGCCTATCGCGAGTTCATGCCCGTCACCGAGAAGACACCCGTCATCACGCTGCGGGAGGGCGACACGCCGCTGCTCGCGGCACCGGCTTTGCAGGAACGCATCGGGGTGCCGATTCCGCTGTACCTGAAGTGCGAGGGGTCGAATCCGACCGGGTCGTTCAAAGATCGCGGCATGACGGTGGCCGTGTCCAAGGCGCTTGAGGAGGATAAGCGGGCGGTCATGTGCGCCTCCACCGGCAACACCGCCGCCTCCGCCGCCGCTTACGCGGCGCGCGCCGGCATAGACTGCATCGTCGTGCTGCCTATCAAGTACATCGCGATGGGAAAGCTCGCGCAGTCAGTGATGCACGGCGCGAAGGTGATCGCGATCGAGGGCAACTTCGACGACGCCTTCCGCATCGTGGTCGAGATCACCAGCAAGTATCCCGTTCAGCTCGTCAACTCCATCAACCCCTACCGCATCGAGGGCCAGAAGAGCGGCGCCTTCGAGATCTGCGACCGCCTGGGCAACGCGCCGACCTACCACGCGATCCCGGTCGGCAACGCCGGCAACATCACGGCCTACTGGAAGGGCTACAAGGAGTACCACGAGGCCGGGCAAAGCCGCCGCCTGCCCAAGATGCTCGGCTTCCAGGCGGAGGGAGCGGCCCCGCTGGTGCGAGGCGAGCCGGTTGAGGACCCGCAGACGGTCGCTACCGCCCTAAAGATCGGGAATCCCGCCAGCTGGAAGGGCGCCGTCGCCGCGCGAGATGAATCTGGCGGCCTGATCGAGACCGTGACTGACGCAGAGATCATCGAGGCCTACAAGATGCTGGCCAGCATCGAGGGCCTCTTCGTCGAGCCCGCGTCGGCCGCGTCGGTGGCAGGTGCGGCCAAGCTCGTGAGAGAGGGCTACTTCGTCCGGGAGCTTCAGGACGGCGTCCCCGAGGACGCGTGCGTCGTGTGCATCCTCACCGGCCATGGCCTCAAAGACCCCGACTGCGCCATCCAGGCGGCCGAGGAGCCGGTCAGGGTGGAGGCCAACACCGAGGCCGTGCTGGACTTGCTTGGGTTGAGTCAGCCGGTGAGTTCACCGGCATAGCACACCGGCCGCGCGGGGGCGGCAGACTGAGGGGAGGTGACCGAATCGTGGCCAAGCAGAGGCCGTGCCGGATCATCCACTTGTTCTTTCTTGTGGCGCTGTGTGCGGGTGCGCTGCCCGCAGCAGCGTTGAGCGCTGGCGGCCCGCCTGAGGAGAGCATCCAGACCGACATCGCTGATCTCCTGGCCGAGGTCCGTCCGGCGGTTGTCACGCTGCTCGCCGCCGACGAAGAAGGTGGGGTCTCCCAGGGGAGCGGGGTGATCGTGAGGGACGATGGCGCGCTGATCACCGCTTTCCATGTGGTCGAGGATGCCGCCGAGGTCGCCGTTATGTTCCCCTCAGGAGAAATGAGAGAGGTGCTGGGATTCCTCTGCTGGGGTGCTGAGCAGGATTTCGCCGTTCTCAAGGTGGCGGGAGAGGGTTTCGCGGTGGCACGACTCGGCGATTCGGGCAAGGTGCGGCAGGGCGATCGCGTCATCACGCTGACAACCGCGGAGGGGCTGCAACATACGGCCTCGGAAGGAATCGTGAGTGCCGTCAGAGACTGGGAGGCCCTCGGCCGATGGCTCCAGATAACGGCTCCTATCTCCCATGGAAGCAGCGGCGGGCCGGTGTTCAACTCGAAGGGCGAGGTCATCGGCATCGCCTGCTTAGTCCACCGGGAGGGACAGAACCTGAACTTCGCGGTGCCCGTGAACACGGTCAAGCGTGCCCTCGAAGCTGCAAGCGCGGTCAGGCCGCTGGCGCAGGTCGTGCGGGCGGAGGCGGACAGGCGAGCACGGGAGGCATATGCCGCCGGGGTGATGGCCATGTCCCGCGCCGAGGATGCGCCCGAACGGCTGACGCCCCTTGAGGAGGCCATCGAGTTCTTCGAAGAGGCGATCCGCTGCCGCCCCGACTACGCTGACGCGCACTTCATGCGGGCGGAGTGCCTCCGCGAGCTGATGCTGTGGGAAGACGCGATCCCGTCCTACAAGGAGGCCATTCGCCTCAATCCCGACCTGTGTGCCGCTCACTCGGGCCTGGGAGACTGTTTCTGCGACCTCGAGCAGTGGGAGGACGCACTGGCGGCCTACGCGACTGCTGTCTCGCTCTGCCCCGAGGACCCCGAAGACCGAGCTAAGATGGGCGTGTGCCTGACTATCCTGGGGCGAGACGGGGAGGCGGTAGCGGCCTATCGTGAGGCGCTGCGAGTGACTCCTGATGACTGGCGATCTCTGATGGGATTGGGATACTCCCTGAGGAAACTGGGCCGGAAGCAGGACTCCAAGGAGGCGCTGAGCCGAGCGATCAGCATGGCGCCGGAAGAGGCTGAGCCGCATGCGATACTGGCGGCATTCCTCACCGCGGATAACCAACGCGAGGAGGCCGCCGCTGAATGGCGCGAAGCTGTTCGGCTCGCGCCGGACAGCCCGCGCTACCGCGTCGAGCTCGGCAAGTGTCTCCTCGCCCTGCAGCGGTATCAAGAAGCTGAGGGAGCATTCCGGGCCGCCTTCGACATGCAATTCCGCTACTCCGACACATACTACGGGCTGGGTCGTTCCCTGGCTGCGCTCGGCCGCCCGGAAGATGCCCTGGAGGTCTACCGGGAATGGGCGAGGAAAGAGCCCGAGGACTGTGTCGCGCATTACGTCATCGGAGAGTGCCTGCTTGAACTCGAACGCTGGGAGAAGGCCGCGGAGGCCTTCCGGGAAGCGATACGCATCTACCCCGATCACTGGAGCGCCAACATCGATCTGGGTCGCTGCTTGATGGCCCTCGGCGAGTACCAGGATGCTCTCCCACCCCTGCGCAAGTCCGTCGAGATCGAGGCAGACGCCGGGAACTTCTATCTGCTCGGACGCAGCCTGAGTGCGCTCGACAGATATGAGGAGGCGGCGGTATGCTTCAAGCAGGCGATTGACTACGATCCCGAGTTCGCGGATGCCCATTTCCTCTTGGGCCTGGCGCTGGCTCGCCTGGCGCGCTGCGAGGACGCGGTGTCAGCATTCAGGCAAGCGATTCGCGTTGACCCCGACGATGCGTGGGCCTTCTGTCACATGGGCCGGTGCCTTGCCGAGGTCGGGGAACACGAGGATGCCCTTTCTGCCTTCGACGAGGCGATTCGCCTCGAGCTCCAGGAGGGCGGCCCTTCCGAGGGCCGGGGCCGTGCCCTTGTGGCCTTGGGCCGACCAGAGGAGGCGGTAGCCGCCTTTCGGCAGGCGACCAGCATCGACCCGAGCTGCGGTCCGGGCTTCCGGGGCCTCGGGAAAGCCATGGCCGAGTTAGAGGAGTACGAAGCAGCCATTGTCGCACTGGAGACCGCAGTCGCTCTCGAACCGAGCAGCGGCGAAGCCCACGTAGACCTAGGGGCCGTTCTGGCTGATATGGGCCGTCACGAGGAGGCCGCGGACCACTTCGAGCAGGCCCTGCGCTTGACCCCAGAAGACCCAGAAGCTCAGCAAGCCCTGGGGCAGTGCTTCGTGGAGCTCGGGCAGCTCGAACAAGCCGAGGAGGCGTTCCGGACGGCCGCCGAACTGGACCCCGGAGACGTCACCGCCCAAATCGGCCTCGCCTACACTCTCTACCTGCTCGAACGGGTCGAGGAGGCGGCGGCAGTGTGCCGGCAGGTGACGCGGATCGAGCCCGATAACGCGATCGCTCACCTCGGGATTGCACTGGGGCTGGCACGGCCCGCGGATCGGGCCGCAGCTTTCCGGCAGTTGGCGGACATGGAACCAGAGCTCTCTGTTGCGCACTACTGCCTCGGGGCATCACTCATGGAGCTCGAGCGATACGATGAGGCCGCGCTGTCTTGCCAGCGCGCGATCCTTGCCGAGCCCGGAGGCGACCATCGGATATTCGCGAGGTACGGCGTAGGCTATCGCGATTTCGCCGACGATCGGGACCGGATTTCCGCCTATCGGCACCGCATTCTCACCAATAGCTCCTTCATGATGGGCCTTGCCTATGCCAAGCTGGAGCGCCACGAGCAGGCTGTGACGGCTTTCGAGAGCCTGCTTGCGCTGGATCCAGGGCACGCATTGGCTTATCACCAACTCGGCAACTCGCTGTACGCCCTCCGGCGCTTCAATGAGGCCGCTGCCGCGTTCGAGCGCGCCGTCGAAGTGAAGCCGGAAGATGCAGACGTCGCCTACGCCAAGCTAGGCGTTGTGTACGGAGCGATGGGCCGCGGCCAGGGCGGCATTGCAGCCTTTAAGTGCTCACTCGATCTCAAGCCCGAGCAGGCTGACGTATGTGTCAGGCTGGCAGAAGCCTACCTCGAGTTGGGTCGCCGAGAGGAGGCGGTTGCTGTGCTGCAACAGGCAATAGGTATCGACGCAGATTGCGCGCAAGCATACAGCCGGCTTGGGCGGATTCACCAGGAGATGAACCGGCACGAGGACGCCATCCGCGAGTACAAGAAGGCGATGGATAGAGACGCGGACGCCCTCGAAGCTTACGTCGGTCTGGGTGCGGTGTACGGCACGCTCGGGCGCTACGAAGAGGCGATTCCGGTGTTCGAGGAGGCGGTCCTAATTGACCCGGATTCCGAAGTCGCTCATCTCGGCCTCGGCCTGGCATACTTCGAGACGGGCCGTCACGAGGAGGCCATCGACTCTCTCCGTCAAGCTGTTGCGAAGGCTCCGAATTCTCCCGAAGCGCAGCGGACGCTTGGCTTGGCCTATGCCAGACTGGGCCGAGCTGCCGAGGCCATCGCCCCGCTGACCGAATCAATCTCCCTCTCTCCTGACTCTGGGGAAGCCCGGTATCACCTGGGCGTGTGCCTCTGTGGCTTGCTGCGGCATCAGGAGGCGCTGCCGCACCTTGAGGAGTGCGTGCGCCTGCAGCCGGACAACGGAGCGGCTCATGCTTGGTTGGGCCTCGCCCTGGGGGCATTGGCTCGTCATCGCGAATCGCTCGCCGCCTGGCAGGAGGCTGTCCGCCTGGATCCCGAGCACCCAGGGGCCCACTGCGGACTGGGCGACGCTCTGTTCGCACTTGCCCGCTACCGGGAGGCGGCCGAAGCGTACGAGAAGGCGGTCAAGATTGACCCAAGCGCCTCCCACGCCCACTACGCACTGGCCATCACCTACGGCGAGCTAGGCCGGGCGGCAGACAAGAACCGGCAACTGGAGGAGGCCATTGCCCTGGACCCACTATATCCTGAGGTCCGCTTCGAACTCGGCAAGCTCCTTCTCGAGGACGGTGACTCGGAGGGCGCGATTGAGCAATATAGGGCCCTGAAGGATCTGGACCAGAGCTTGGCGGATAAGCTGTTCAACATGATCTACGACTGAACGCAGGCGCAGACGTCGCCGGGGCGAACGGGTTGAGAGCCGACCCGCGGAGCAGGAGTGACGAGCAGCGCGGTGTACGGAAAGGGCGCATGACACAACCATTGCTGGAGACCAATCTGGCAGATGTCCCGCTGCTTGCGCGGGGCAAGGTCCGCGATATCTACGACCTCGGGAGCCAGCTCCTGATCGTGGCCACCGACCGCATCTCGGCCTTCGATGTCGTCATGCCGAACGGCATTCCCGACAAGGGCCACGTTCTCACCCAGATGTCCCTTTTCTGGTTCGACTTCACCGAGGACATCGTCGAGAACCATCTGGCGACGGCGGACGCGACAGAATACCCGGCCTGCATCGGCAAGTACCTGGCGGTCCTCGCCGGGCGCAGCATGCTCGTGCGGCGCGCCGAGGTCGTGCCCGTTGAGTGCGTCGTCCGCGGATACCTTGCCGGCTCCGGCTGGCGGGAGTACCAGCAGTGGGGAAGCGTCTGCGGCATCGAACTGCCGGCAGGGCTGCGGGAGAGCGACAAGCTGCCCGAGCCCACCTTCACGCCGGCGACGAAGGCCGAAGAGGGACACGATGTTCCCCTTACCCCGGAACAGGCGGCCGAGTTGGCGGGCGAAGACACGTACCGGGAGCTGAAGCGACTGAGTCTCGCCATCTATGCCAAGGCCGCGGACTATGCGCGGCAGCGGGGCATCATCATCGCCGACACCAAGTTCGAATTCGGCCGGATCGGCGACCGCCTCACCCTCATCGACGAGGTGCTGACCCCGGATTCCTCTCGCTTCTGGCCGCGCGACGAGTACGAGTCGGGCCGGCCGCAGAAGAGCTTCGACAAGCAGCCTGTCCGCGATTACCTCGATTCGCTCGGCTGGGACAGGACGCCGCCGGCGCCCGAGCTTCCGCCAGAAGTCGTTCAGAGCACAACTGAGCGGTACCGCGAGGCGTTGCGCCTGCTGACAGGTCGGGGCCTCGAGCCGTAGGGCGCGGCCGCTTGGCGGGAGAAACGAGAAGGGAGGGCGCAATGCCCTCCCTTCGAACTTGGGTATCGGGTCCCTAGTCGTCGGCGCCTATGTCTCTATGGGCCTTCCCCGCCCGCGGCGGTCGGCACTCCGTCGCCACGCGCTCCGCCGCCTGTTCCTGTCCACCCGCAGGACGCGGTCGAGTTGCTCGGTCATCTGGGCATACCGCAGCGCGGCCTCCTCCATCTCGCGGGCCAGCGTCTCGGCTGCCACAGCATCGTGCACGTCAACTTCCGCTGTACGCTCTTTCACGCCGTTCATGGCGCACCCCCACGGCCTCCTTCAGACCATTAGACGCCGAAAGCGAGCAAAAGGTTTCGCTGAAACGGCGACATGAATGGAATGCGACCTCGGTTTGCCGGTCGTGCCCGCAGCCGCTGCCGAAGCAAAGGCACAGGGGCCAGGCGGCGCTCCCTAGCGTGCTGATAGGCCGAGGGTACCGTACTCCAGGGCCGTAGCGCGGATGACATAGATGTTCATCACGAGCAGGACAAGAACAGCCCCACCCAATGCCAGCCTCGACCATCGGCCGTTGCCGAAGAGCGCGCTCAGCCCCCGCGCCGCGGCCGGTGCCAGCATTGGGAACACCGTGACCATGAACCGCCCACCGGTTATGCCCATTCTCCAGTCGAGAACGAGTGTGTTCCTCACAAGCCCGGCCAGAACCACGGCGGCTGCGAGCAGCCAGAGCCCCAACGACTGTGCCTCGAAGCGAGGAAGTGGATGGCTCTTCCTCCGTAGGATCGCAAGCGCCAGTCCGCCGGCGGAGAGCGCCATGAGGCCGCCGAAGACGAGAGCCACAAGGCCGAGACTGACGTGCGCCTGCACGACGTCGGCTGGCACGAAGGTGAAGAGAAAGATGGCCCCGGGCAGCGCGGCGAGTATGGCCGGACGCTGGGCTTCGGGTAGTTGCATCAAGGGCGCGTAGTACGCGTAGGAGAACGGGCCTCCGTAGATCAGCCAGTTCCGCACATACCACCAGGCCGGTAGGGCGAGTGCCAGCCCCACCATCCCCGCGATGCGCGCTGCGCGCTGTCGCCACGACGCGGCCCCTGGCTCGAGGGTTAACACTAGCGCTGAGAGCGGCACGAGAGCCAGTGCGGTCTCCTTCACGTTGATGGCCGCACCCACCAGAACGCCAAGGATCGCGACATCCCCTCGGCTTGCGCCAAACCGGACTATCCTCGCCCACTGCCACGCGGTGGCGGCGAAGAAGCAGTGAAGCAGCGGATCGTTGTTGATGACACCGGTCACATACGTGAACATCGGGGTGAACGCCAGCAAGCCGACAGCGCCCAGCCAGATGGGCGGTCGATCCGGGAAGACCGTGCGTGCGCAGGCCCACGTGAACAGGAGAGTCATCACACCCAGCAGCACCGAGAACAGCCGTACCGGCCGCACCGCGCCGGGAACGGCGAAATCAACTCGTTTGCCAGATGAGCCAGCCACATAGCTCACCGATCGGTCAGGAAGCCCTGCGAAGACACGCCACACAACCGCGGCCAGCCCGTAGTAGACTGGCGGGTGATGGGCCTGGTGAGTGCGCGAGCGGCCCGGGACGTATGCATCATCGGTTTCGTCCCGGCTGATTCCCGGCAGCCGCCCGTCGAGCGCCAGCGACTGGACGTATATCACGTGGCCCGGCTCATCCGGCCCCCAGTTGAGTCGTGTGGCGAAGGACTGAAGCGTCGCCAGGGCGCAGTAGGCGGCCAGGACCGCGGCAAGCCCTGCCCAGGCGAGCGTTGGGACGGGTCGGCTTGCGCCTTGCGGCGCCTGTCGATCCTTTCCAGTGCTCGCATTCTCGGCTTTGCTGGCTGCCGTCATGTGGGGGCGCGCCCGCAGGGCTCTAGCCGGCAGGAGTCGAAGCCACTCCATGGACGACCACCGCAGGCGGACTGCAATTCACATCGATGCCCCTTATCCGCGTCTTCGATTTAGGTAACGTACTGCTCTTTGTCAACGAAGACCTCTTCTTTCGGAGACTGCGCGCCCGCTGCCCCGCCGATATCGACCTCGAAGGAGCTTTCGTTGACTACTACGACCGCGCCCGCATCGATCGGGGCGGCGACTTCGCGGCCGTCTACAGAGCGCTTGTCAAAGACATCGGACTCCAGATGGACTTCGATGAGTTCACCCTCGCCTGGAACGACATCTTCACGCCGAACCCGCCGATGCTAGAGGTCGTCCGGAACAGCCCGCGTCCGCGCTATCTGCTCTCGAACACGAACGAGCCGCATGTGACATGGATCGGGGAGCGCTATCCGAACATCTGCCCCCTGTTCGATGGCTGTGTGCTCTCCTACGAAGTTGGGGTCCGTAAGCCTGACCCGGCCATCTACCGTCGTGTGGAGTCGCTCAGCGGAGCATCACCCGAACAACACGTTTTCGTGGATGACGTGCCCAGGTTCGTGGAGGGTGCCCGCGCCGTGGGATGGCATGCGATCCACTTCCGCGGGGTGGACGACTGCCTGGCACGCCTCGCTGCGCTCGACGCCGATACCTAAGATAGCAGCGGTTGTCGGCTTGTCTTGACCCTCCTCTCCGCGAGCGGGTATAATCTTGGGGAGGCGCGGGGATAGCTCAGTTGGTAGAGCGTCAGCCTTCCAAGCTGAATGTCGCGGGTTCGAGCCCCGTTCCCCGCTCCACCTGTGTAGAGTAGAAACGACCTACAACAGGCCCCCGGCAAAATGCGGCCGGCGGCCGTCGTCGAAGCGGGGACACGTCTCGCCAGGAGGTCTGAGTCTATGTCATCTGTAGAGAAGATTGTCGCTGCCGCGCTGGTGGCTGTCCTTGTCGTACTCGTGGGCGCCTACTTTGTCACCGGCCGCACGGGGTCGCCTGCCGCCGGGCCGGATGCCCTTCAGCTCGCCGCGGCCGGCGCAGGCGGAGGAGCAACGGCGTGCGCGCCGACCGGCGGCGGCGCGGAGGGAGTTCCTACGCAGGAGTTCGGGGAGCAGGGCGCGAACCTCGAGATCGTGGCCGCGCTGCCCATCACTCACGGCTGCCACGTTGAAACCGAAGCGGAGCTGAAGAAGGCCTACGAGAAGCACCCGGACGAAATCCACCTCGTCATCTACGACTTATTCGGCAAAGAGGGACAGGAGTTCGTCGCGCAGCACGGTGGGCAGCGCGCGCTGGTCTTCATCAACGGGGAGAGCAGCTTCGAGTTGAACGGCAGACGTGTGAAGCTGGAGGTGAGAGAGGGGGGAACCTACGTCCCTGCGGACATCGTCCCGATCATCGAGCACGAGCTGGCGAAGGCCAGCTAGCTTTCCCTCAGCTTAACCAACCAGCATTAATCGTGGTATGATACGGGCAAGCGCGCCCGTAGCTCAGTTGGATAGAGCGGCTGCCTTCTAAGCAGCGGGTCGGGGGTTCGAATCCCTCCGGGCGTGCCATAGATTCGATTCCCAGCGTGGTGACCGTAGCTCAAGGGTAGAGCACCGGACTGTGGATCCGGTGGTTGGGGGTTCAAATCCCCTCGGTCACCCCATTTCCTTGCGTGCGCACTTCGCCTCGACTTCTCTGAGATAGTCGAGCCCGCTCTTCAGCTTCTCCTCAAGAGGCGCCACCCGGAAGTCCTCAATGCTGATGAAGCCCCGGTAGTCGATCGCCATCAGCTTGCTCAACAATCGCGGGTAATCGTAGAGACCATCGCCGACGGGGCAGCCCTGCCAGTCCCACTGAGCCGTCCCGATCTCGTCTCTGCCCTTCTCCACCGGCCGGTGGCCGCCAACGTGCACATGTCCCAGGTAGGGACCAAGCAACTCAATGGCTATCTCAGTGGTCTCGAATCCATCGCGCACCATGTTGTTCGCGTCGAATATGACGCAGACGTGGGCCGGGTCCCAGTGGGACACGATGCGATGGGCAAGAGAGGCGCTGGGGTGGATGGTATGCCCGTGGATCTCCAGGGCTGCTCTCACGCCGAAGCCGGCCACGACTTCGACGGCCTTGCCGTAGGCCTCAACCGCTTCTCGGTAGAGCTCATTGTAGTCCTGGGAGCCGTCGTAGCCCTTTGGGCAGCCGACGCGGACGAACGGCGCGCCGCACGCCCGAGCGCCCTCTGCCAGGAGCTTCACCTGCTCCAGGTCAGTGGCCGGCGCGTTGCTGGCGATGCCCGCAATCGCCATGCCGTGCTCGGCCGCGAGGTCTTTCATGCGCTGCGCGTTGTCGAGGAAGTTCTCGGGGGTGACGTCGTTCTTGTGCTTCCCCCACTCGCTGTAGCCCTTGCCGCGCTGCCCATCCGGCACGCGTCTGACACGCCACTCGATCCCATCAAAGCCGAGCCGGTGCAGGAGCTGGACCTGCTCTTGCATTGTCAACTCCGGCATCATCACTGAAGTCGCGCTGTATCGCATCCGTTCCTCCCTGTGAGGTCATCTGCGGGTTCCGCCTGGTGCGGCCGTGTCCTTCCAAGAGCAGAAGAGAAGCATATGCGCGACAGGACCTGGCTGGTCGGTCGAGCACTATGTAGACCAGGCTATCAGCAGGAGTATTGCGGTGAAACGAGCGGCAATTGTCGGTCCCAAGCAGGCAGAGCTCATCGAGGTGCCGGACCCGCCGCCACGTTCGAGCAGGAAGTAACACGATTCTCAGAGAAGTGTCCCCCAGACCCGATGGAGCCAGGCGCAGTATGAGGCTGAGAGGAGCAATTGCTATCACGCCAGCCCGCTTGCCCTGCAGGGAGGCTGGAGACAGCTAGCCCATGCGCCTCGGGCGTGTTCCGCCGGCCAGGTAGGCGCACGGAGTTGCCATGCACATACCGGAGGGATATCTCGGTCCGCAGACTTGGGGCGCGTCGTATGCGGTGATGTTGCCCATCTGGATCATCGCGGGGCGGAAGCTTCGCCGTGCCCTTGACGCGCGGCTCGTGCCACTGCTCGCCATCGGCGCCGCCTTCTGTTTTGTGGTGATGATGTTCAATGTGCCGATTCCGGGCGGGTCCAGCGGCCACGCTACGGGAGCGCCGCTAATCGCAATACTCCTCGGACCATGGGCAGCTGTGCTCGCCGTCTCGATTGTGCTCGCCGTGCAGGCCTTCCTATTCGGCGACGGAGGTATCACGGCGCTGGGGGCCAACTGCCTGAACATGGCAGTCGTGATGCCGTTCATCAGCTACGCGGTCTACCGTCTTCTTTCAGCGCGCTCGTCGGCCCGGTCGGCACGGCGCGTCTTTGCGGCCGGCCTGGCCGGCTATGTTGGGCTCAACGCGGCGGCCATTGCCACTGCCATCATGTTCGGAATCCAGCCGATCATTGCGAGCACGCCGGATGGCAGGTCGCTCTACTCGCCGTTTGGCCTGAGCGTGGCCGTCCCCGTCATGGCAGCCGAACACTTGCTCGTCTTTGGCTTCGTGGAGGCTGCCGTCACCGCCATTGCGGTCGCTTATCTCGCGCGCACCGAACCTGACCTGCTGATTGGCCGACGGACTGCCGCCGAAGGAGTGACGCCATGACGGCGCGACGCCTCTGGATCGTCGTTCTGGTGTTGGCCGCCCTTACCCCGCTGGGCCTCTGGCTGCCCGAGCGAGTGGGCGCCGGTGAGGCATGGGGTGAGTGGGGTGCGGAAGACCTGGGGGACAGAGTGGGCTTCGTGCCTCGCGGTTTCGCTGGAATTGCCGACCTGTGGAGAGCGCCCCTGCCTGACTACTCTCCGGCAGGCTGGGATGACAAGCCCTTCGCCGCGCAGGGCCTTGCCTACGTGCTGTCGGCTTTGATCGGCGTGGCCGTGACAGCGTTTGCCATCTGGCTTCTCGGCCGATGGCTGGCCGCCAAGGGCGAGCCCGATGCTCCCTAGCTGGGTGGCCGAGCCAGCTCCCCTCGCGCGCGCTCCGAAGGGGCGGCGGTCACTCTTCCTGGAGAGGGCGCTTCGCCGGCTCGCGGACTTCGCCGCCAATGTCGTGTTCGCCGAGTGCGTGGCCCGGCGGCCGGGCTATCTCCAGACGCTCGATGCGCGAGTGAAGCTCATATCCCTCGTGGGGCTTCTCGCGGCCGCCGCTTTCCTCCGTCACATCCCGCCGCTGTGGCTCCTGGGCGGTTTCGTGGTGGCCGCTGCCCTGTGCTCCCAAGTTGGGGCTGCCGAACTCTTCAACCGGGCCTGGTGGTTCCTGCCTGGCATCTTCGTACTTGTTGCGATGCCGGCCGTCTTCAACATCATCACGCCAGGGGAACCGATTGTCGTGCTCCTTCGCAGAGAAGCGAGTGCGAGCCTGGGCCCGCTGGTCATTCCGAACGAGATCACAGTAACGCGCCAGGGTGTCGCGTCCGCGACTCTTGTGGTGACGCGAATGGCCGTCGGCGTCCTCGTCGCCGTCACGTTGACGCTGACGACTCGGTGGCAGGATCTGCTGCGGGCCGTCTACACAGACCTGAGTGCGCCCTTTGTCCTCATCCTGGCAATGACCTATCGTTACATCTTCGTGATGCTGCGATTCGTCGAGGACATGTACGTGGCCAAGCGCGCCCGGACGGTATTGCCGACCTCGGCCTCCGCCCAGCGACGCTGGGTCGGCAGTCGAATTGCCGCTCTCTTCCTGCGCTCGCGGCATCTCAGTGAGCAGGTGTACCTGGCGATGCTCGCGCGGGGGTATAGGGGCAGTCCGCGGACGCTGACGGCGGGCAAGTTCGGACGCGGGGAGGCGGCTTGGGCCTTCATCTGTTGCGCGCTCATCGTCTCGGCGCTGGTTGCAGATCGTCTCCTGGTGGCGAACCTGCCGTGGTGACGCCCACGTTCAAACTGGAGGGTGTTGACTACCGCTATCCGGACGGACGAGTAGGTCTCTCGCGGACGTCGGCGGAGGTCGCCGAGGGCGAGAGCCTGGTCATTCTGGGGGCGAACGCCTCCGGCAAGACTACGCTCGTCCGACTGCTCGGCGGACTCATCCACCCCACCTCCGGCTCGGTGGAGGCGTTCGGCACTCGCTTGACAGAAGAGGCGCTTCAGCACGGGGAGCTCTCGCAGATCTTCAGGCAGCGTGTGGGCGTTCTCTTCCAGGACACCGACGCAATGCTCTTCAACCCGACGGTCTACGACGAGATCGCCTTCGGCCCCCTGCAGCTCGATCTGTCGGAAGAGGAGGTGCGCGGCCGCGTCGCAGAGCTGCTCACGCTCTTCGATCTTCGATCAGTGTCCGACAAGCCGCCGCATCAGCTGAGCGGAGGCGAACGGAGGAAAGTCGCGCTGGCCGCGCTGCTCGCCGTTTCGCCCGAGGTGTTGCTCCTCGACGAGCCGACCTCCGACCTAGATCCGCGGTCCCAGCGATGGTTTGTGGAGTTGGCCCGCGACCTACGCCAGATGGGCAAGACGCTTGTCACGATGACGCACGATCTGCACATCGCCGACGAGATCGCAGACCGCATACTCGTGCTCGACGAGCAGCACCGGCTCGCGGCCGAAGGCGCGCCTCAACAGATATTGACCGACCTCGAATTGCTGCTGTCGGTCAACCTCGTTCACGAGCACTCTCACGTCCACGACGGCATAGTCCATGTTCACCCCCACTCCCATCTCCATTTGCACGATCATGATTAGCTCGGCGCCCGTGCCAGGCCGATGGCGCGGGCAGGGAGCGCGGCGCCAGGGTCAGAACTTGAGGAGGTGACTGGGCCGGCCAGCGCCGGACCGGCGTTTTCGCTGCGTGCGCACGTGTGTGGAGGAGCGGGAAATGCGAGCACTGGATCTATGTGCGATCACAGGGATCGTCCTCCTGACCTTCCTTGCTGGCTGCGGGAAGAAGAGCACCTATTCGACCCCTGAAGGCGACGTGACTGTCCAGCGTATGGGCGACGAGGTGACCGTCACCGCCGAAAGCGACTCAGGCAGAGTCGAAGTGAGGTCCGACGAATTCTCGGCGACCATCACAACCGAGCAGGGCGCCGCCGAGATCGAGGTCGGCCAGGAGATCGATCCGGAACAGATCGGGATTCCTCTCTACCCTGGAGCCGAGGTCGCGGCGAGCATGCAGTTGAGCGAGACGGACGGCGGAGAGGGAGAGCAGACTCAGGTGCACTTGACAACTCCGGACTCGTTTGCGGACGTCGCGGCTTTCTACAAGGAGGAATTGCCGGAGGCAGAAGTCAGCGCCGAAATCGCAACCCCCGAGATCAAGATGCTGCAGTTGCGGTGGGAGGAGGACGGATACACGGAATCGGTGGTGGTGTCCCGGGACGCGTCCGACAAACAGACCAGGATATTGCTCCAACGGATGTCGCAATATCAAGAAGAGTGACGGCGCACCTGCTGTAATTCCCTGAAAGGATGTGATCGTGCTAGACGGGGAGCTAGCGGTGCCCTGTACCCGCAATCCGCTATAGCGGGG
>CAZLHI010000019.1:0-55427 GCA_964559435.1 uncultured bacterium
CACCGCCGACGCCACCGCGGCCGCCGCCGCCACCACCGCCGACGCCGCCGCGACCGCCGGCTGCCCCTTGAGCCGCGACCGGAATCACGGAGGGCCCGGCCTCCCATCCACCGAACCAGACGGCAACCTGTCGGACGTCGAGATACTGCAGCTCATAGCGGCCGCCGGGGCCGAACACGTACCAGCGAAGGGCCGACCGGCTCTCGACCGGCGGTACGACGGGGACGTTGGGCGTCTCGGGCAGTTTCTCCGTGATGTAATAGACGTTTCCAGCCTCGCGGCGATAGGTGAGGTTGTGCATGTCGAGGATGGCGCGAAGGGCCTGGCTGAAGGTGACGTTGTTCAGAGTGAGTGTCACCCGCCCGGACACGCCAGGCGCCAGCACATAGCTGTACGGAGTGGATCTGAATATCAGACGCAGCCCGTCATCCAGGGTCGCGTCGCGCAAGTCCAAGGTGATCAGCCGCTCGTCGGCTTGGGCATAGGCACTCCCGCCGGCAAGCAGCGTCACCCCCGCCGCCACCGCGAGTACAAGGATTCTGACAGCCAACCGCATTCTGGCTCGTGCCATTTCGACTCACCTCCAGCACCGACTGAGGACTCATTCCCACGCCGGCGCTCAAGTTCCCTTCAATTTGTTTAGACTGACCAGACCGGTGATTTGTTCTCCCGGCCGGCGGATTTTCCTGGCGCTGCGGCGCGCAATTCGCTTAAGCCGACGGCAAGGCAGGCATGGCCGAGACAGTGGACGTCGGACCGGCCCCGCCAGCGCTCGGCCCCAGTCCCCGCAGCGGGACCTGCCACTTCTTGCCGTCTCTGTCCATGAGGAAGATCGAGTCCCGCGCGATAGCCGTAATCCGTATGCCGTCCACCACGTCCCCGGGCTTGACGATGAAGGTCTCGCCATCCTCGTCCTCGAGAATGGCCCAGGCCTGATCATTGAACAGAAGGCCCGCGACACGGCGATTGCCAACCCGCGGCCCGACGGGCCCCGCGCCGGGCGGCCGGAGACCCCCGGGCACAAGACCCACCGGGGGCAAGGATACCAGAAGCTCCGGAGGCGTCGGCTGGGGCGGGGGTTCGAAGGTCAGGAACGGGGTGGGTCTGGTGGGCTCGGCCGGCCCGGTGCCCATCTTCACAACGCCCAGCGAGGGAGCAGGTGCAGCGGCCGCGGCTGGCAGCTCTCCCCCGGCCTCCGCTGGTTCCGTCGCGCCGGGAGCCACCGGTGCCGCGCCGGCTTCCGCTTGCTGAGCCGCCTCTCCGGTCTCGAAGGCGGCAGCAGGCGGCCCCTTCGCCCTGCGACCACGTAACACGAAGACCGCTATCAACACAAGAGCGACCAGCGCGACACCGCCTGCGATGAGAATCTTGTTTCGATCCGCGGGACTCATTCTCTACCCTCAGCACCGCGCAGTGTCACGACTCGTTCGACGCCATCCTTGCTATTCCTTCGCGCTGGCAATCAGCAGACAGCACCCTAGAAGCGTCCCCCACGCCTGCCACGCCTGCCGCCGCGCATGCCGCGCATGCCGCCCCTGCCGCCCCTGCCGCCGCGCATGCCCGCCCCTCCTCGAGGGCCGCGCCCGGCCCCTGCCCCCGCTCCGGCAGCCGCCGTAGTCGCCGGTCCCGCCGCAGCCAGCGGCTCAACGCCCGTCCACTGATAGAGCGTCACCGGCACCTGTGCCACTAAGGGCTGACCCGGCTGCCGCGGCCCCTGGATCGTCACGCTGTCAAGCACCATAAACCGGGGCGCCTCCGGCAGCTTCAACAGCCAATCCAGCAAAGTCGGGAAGTCCTTGACCTCCACCGTCAGATTCCAGTTAAGGCGGTCGAGCGTCATCGCACTGGTATCGGGGAAGCTGCCCGGCATGTTCGTTCCCCATTCGGGGAAGCCATATCCTGTGACCCTGGCGCCCGTCGAGGCGAACCACCTGTCCATTACCCGCTGCTCTTCTGCGGCCAAGTCCCACATGCGGACGGTGGCGGCGATCGGATCGGCGAAGCCGAGCTTCGGCATGCGCTCTTCCATAATCTTGTCCCATTTCTCGTTTACCTCGACCTCGCTGACCTTGGCCTCCTCGATCTGCGCCTCAACCCTGCCGCGGCCGGCCGCGTATTCCTCGGCGTCCAGTGCCGTATTCGTCGCGTGCCGGATTGCGCTTCGCTGGGGTCGCACAAAGAGAAGCAAGAAGACGACAGCGATGCCAACCGCCAGGGCGAGCCCGGCTATTGCCACCTGTATGCGAGTTATGCGCTGCAGGCTCACTGCCTCACTCCTTTGCCAGAGCTGGGGCTTGCATTAGCACTGTCGCGACTCCCCTCCGGGCACCTGTCAGAACCCACGCCCTCCGCGCCTGCCTCGACCGCCCCGCGGGCCGCCCCGTCCGCCCCCACCCCGCCGTGCGCCGCCGCGCATGCCAGGGCCTCCGCCCATGCGGCCGCGCCCGCGCCCGCCGGCCGCGCCGCCTACGCCCTGAGGCGTGGGCACCGGCATCATCATGTCCAGATACTCCGGCTTAAGGCTGACTGCGATACTCACGGGCATCTGCATTCTCGGGTTCGCAGCCCCGGAAGCCACAGCCCCGGGGCTGAACTGAACCGCAAACGGGCTGGGACTGACCATCTCGCACCGCAGCATGTTGAGATACCACCGCGCCGCTGCCATGAGGCTGCTCGTAGACCCGCTCAGGTTGAGGGTGTTGCCGCTGGGAAGGTTCAGGCCGTTGACGACAACGTCGGCCGGGAAGTAGTCGTTCAGCATCTTGTAGTAAGCGACCCACTGAGCGGGACGCGCGTCGGCGTCATCGACCCACGTCATCCAGTTCTGCTTTGCGCTATACCTGGCCTGTATGCCCGCCAGCTCGGCCTCCAGGGCCATGACCTCGTCCTGGGCCTGGAGCGCCCGATCCCTCCGGCTCTCCGCCTGCCGCCGCCGAGTGGCCAGGGAGAAGGGGGCGGGCGCCCAGAGATAGGCCATGAAGCCAAGCACCTCGACGACGAGCACAAAGACGAGCAGAGCGACGAGCGCCTTCACGCGCCGCCGCTCGACGATGTAAGGTGGGAGGAGTTGAATCTTGATCATGCCGCGTCTCCTGCCGTCAACCGATCATGTCTCGGATGGCGAGTCCTACAACGATAGGCATAAAGCAAGCATTCTCCCGGAACATCTCGGCGGGCACGCTCCCCTGGTCCACGACTACGTGCCGGAAGGGATCGGCCACCTCGACCTCCGCACCCACTTCGCTGGCGACGAACTCTGGGAAGCCGCGCAGCCGCGCCGTGCCGCCATAGAGCAAGATCTTGTCCACGCGCGAGTCCGGGAACCGATTCGCATAATACTCCAGTGACCGCCGCACCTCCGCGACGAGCTCCACCACCGTCGGCAGTATGGCATCGTACACTTGCCGCTCGGGCGAGCCATCGGTCGGAGCGTGGATCGCAGGAAGCGGCGAAGGTGGAGGCTGTTCGGCGGGCGGCTGCTGAGGGCCGGTATCGGCGCCAAGATCGAAAACTCGGCCGCCGCCTTCGCCTTCCTCCTCGGGTGGCGGAGGTGGCGCTACATCGGGCTGCGGCTCCGGCTCTGGTTCGCTGGAAGCAGTAAGCGCGGGAGCGCCCTCGATATAGACCCGGCCCTGCTCGATCTTGGCCCGCTCGGCCTCGTGAAACTCGTAGCCGAGGGTCTCCGCGACGGCGTTCGTGATCGTGTCGCCGGCGATCGGAATCGGTCGGGTGAAAGAGAGCAGCCCGCCCGGCCGGAAAACGCTGAGGTCTGTCGTATTCGCGCCGATGTTCAGCAGCGCATACGTGTTCTCGTAGGCCCCTTGCTCGCCGATGATGTCGATCAGCGAGCGGCTCGCCGAGAGCGGCTCCACGTCGAGCGCAACGGGATCAAGGCCCGCATTAAACAAGGTCTGGACGTGCGCTTCGATCATGTCCTCTTGAGCGACCGCGAGGAGCACCTCCATGTTCTGCGCTTCCTCGGGAAGATCTTCCGGCGGAACAAGCGGCTCGAAGGACATGACGACTTCGCTGGCGGCGAACGGGATGTGTCGGTCCACCTCCCACTTCATCGTCTCCGCCAGCTCGCTCCTCGTCATGCGCGGAACCTCGATGGGACGGACTACCAGAGACGACTGGCTGGCCACCGAGCTGACGACGGAACGGGTGCGGACACCATACTCGGCCAGCAGCTGACGAACGGCAGCGCCCAGCGTGTCGGGATCGACGACGACGCCGTTGGCGATGGTGTCCCGGGGCGTCATCCCGATGCCGACATTGGTCATGATCGGACCGGTGCGTCCGAGGCGACCCTCCACGAACTTGATCCGGCTGGTCCCGATGTCCAGCCCCAAGACCGCTTTATCCGCCATGGCTGCCCACTCTTCCTGTCGTCGGAAGCTCGAGGTCCGGGCCGTTTCACAGGCCCTCCGCGGGCCCGGGCTCCCCCCATCACATTAGATTATATCATCGCCCTGTTTGTTCTGCAACAGAAGACCGAAGTGCGGCTCTCCCACCTATCCGACGCTCGCGTCACATTCCTGCCGGCCCAGACACTCGCTCGCCCCAGATCACGAGATCGGAGGTGATGGGGAAGTTCGGGAACCGGAGATAGCCCACTCGATCCTCTGTCTCCCACCGGGGCTGACGGAGCAGCGGGTCGAAAGTGTAGGTCAGGAAGCCTTCGGCCCCCTCGCCGATGGGACCACACCACTTGCTCGTCCAGTCGGCGGCCGACCCGAGATCGGCCGGCATGTTCTCGCTGATCGCGCCGTACACGCGGATGCTGATGTTGAGCGGCTCGTGATAGCCGGGATAGAGCTGCGCTGTTGGGTCCTGGCCGAACTCGTCCGGGTCCTCATTGAACCAGCGGCCGGGGATGACAAACCAGGATCCGTTCTGGGCGTAGATCAGTGCCTCGATCTCGACCGGCAGCGGGTCCACCCCCCGCGGCGGCGCAACCGCGATCGGGCCGAGGACGTAGCCCAAGTCGGAGGGCGGAACCTCCCAGCCCTTGGGCTCTCCCTCTTCCCATCGCTCTATTGGCTCGACCTCCGCGTAGAACAGAATCCCATCATCGCCAGAGAGGTACGGGGATGAGAACCCCGACTGGTAGACCTGCACGAACTGGTACTCGTTGGGCAGCAGTTCAAGCTCGTCGCCATCGATATGCCAGTGATCCGACTCGTCGGCGACAGACGGGTCGGCGACGCCGTTCCTTCTGAATGTATAGGTGTCGGTGTCCCACTCCCACGGCCATGTGTATGTGCCGTACTCGTTGGCTATCTCAAACGACGCTATCACGCCGGCTTGGTTGTCCCCGGTCACGGGCGCCGGCGGCTCCTCAGTGTCGCCCGTGCCGCCCTGCGAGTACCATCCGGAATGGCCGAAGATCAGCCGCAGGTCGGCAAGCTGGCCCCACAGGCTCGCCTGAGTCAGCCTTGTGCTTCTGTACTGAAGCCGTATGCCGCCTGGCACGGTGGAGACCACATGTCCCTCCTCCTTATAATCCGTATCGCCCTCGGGCCCCTGGAAGAGCCAGTAGTTCCTCGTGGTCCCCGGCGGGAAGATGGGCTGTGCGTCGTTGTAGAAGGCATAGCCTCCCGGACTCTCCGCATCCGCAACCCGGCTAAACAGATCAACCGGCCTTGGGTTGAGCGCGGTCGTGTTGACGCAGACGTAGTCCCGCGCGAGCAGCGCAATGCGAGAGCCATAGAGCTGATCGGTGAGAATGTTGTCCGGCAGAAGGCCCCCGAGCTGGGCGGTGGCCGGGCTGAGCAGATCGCTGTCGATGTAGATGGTGCCGCCGGAGACGACCTGCAGGTCGAACCTTCGGCTGCGTCCGGTCATCGAGTTCCAGTCGCCGAAGTACCCCACCGGCGCCTGATCCATGGGGATGGCGGTTCCGACGCGGCCCTGGTTGTCTCTCACCGGCGGCATGATGCCCCGGATGCGCACATTGCCCTCGGCGTAGATGACCCCGTTCGGCGCGAATGGGAAGACGGCCCGGTTCCCGTCGTAGATGCCGATGGGCCGCGGGCCTCCGGTCGGCGTGCAGGCGCCGGGCGGCGGGTCGTACTGGTAGACGAGTTCGTCCGGGATGTCGGGATTGGGATCCACCGCGGAGATCCCCACGCCGTCGGGGTCCTGCCAGTAGTACTCGGCGCCTGCCGGGCCGCGCAGGTCGTGGCGGATGATCTCGTACCAGGGGCAGGCGTCATCGCCGTGCAGGATGATCTCGACACCCGGCGGCGCGTAGTAGCGAGCCGTCTCATCCCACCAGTCGGCCGGGCCGGTGGGCGGCCGGCCGGCAACGGCCGGATCGCGCTCGTCGCCGACGCCGGCATGGGCGCCGACGGACCGCGTCAAGTTCAGGCGCAGCTTCTCCAGGTCGTGGTCGTACTGGATGTCGCCGAGATTGTCGATGTAGACGCCGCCGTAGTTGACCCACCCCCACCCCGACTCCCCGGTGTTGTAGTAGAAGCCAGTGGCGACGTCGGGCACCCAGAAGCCGGAGTCGCGCGTCAAGAGGAAATAGCGGTTGGTCTCCTTGTCGGGGTGTATCGCGTCGATCTCCGGCGGGCGAACCCGGGGCACGGAAAGGGCGGCCCCCGGCACCAGGTCAGTCATGGTCCAGAGATCGTCCAGGTCCGCGAGCAGAGCCCTGCTGTTGGGGACGATCTCGCCCTCCCACACCTGCGGGAAGCCGTTCGAGTAGTCGTACTGCTCCTCCAGGGTGCTGGGCTGGAACAGATTCCCCGCCCGAGCAAAGCCATCGACGACCAGGGTCAGGGCATCCAGCGGGGAGGAATTGTGAGCGGGCCGCATGCTGCCGGCGATCTCGATGCGATCGTCCCGGAGTATCCTGAGGTCCCGCCAGTCAACCGTCGTGTCAAAGGTGGTATGCAGGCTGACCCGGGATTGGCCATACCATATGAGGTCGGTGTTGGAGCGGATGGGGCCTTCGATGTAGGAGACGTAGTCCTGGCGAGTTGTGCCCCCCATCTCCAGTCCGGTCACCCCGAGATGGGCGGCCCGATTGGTCTCATGTCTGTCGGTGATGAAGCGCGCGTAGTCCGTCAGCAGAACCGGCTTCAGAGCGAGGATCGTATGACGCAGGAACGGATTGTCTGGGAACACAGCGGTAGAGACGATACGGAGGAACCGGCTTTGCAGCTCCTCGGGCGTAGGGCCGTAGGTGACATCGATCCTGACCTGACCATCGCCACACGTGTAGGGATCGCCGCTCGGGCGCCAGTCCGCTCCTTCCGGCGAATAGGTAAGCTGCTCGTTGGCCAGCCGAAGCCCGGCCTCTGCGATGTTCCGGAGTGCAACCATATCGCTCCGGCGCGCGACTTGCGTTAGCTGGGAGCCGATGATCCCGGCGAAGAGGGCGGCGAGGGTGGCCACCGCGAACAGAACCAGCACCGCGATGAGCAAGGCCTGGCCGGCCGAAGACCTCCGGGCATGCCTCCGCGCATGGAGCCGTCCGGGAATCCCGGAGGGCGAGCGTGCGCCTGCCGCGTGTCGTCTATTCCTCATAGCGAATCTCGCGGAGAAGGTTCCGGAGCTTCACCCGACGCGTGATGTGAGCTGACTGCGCGACTCGCTGCCCGGCCCTCGCGCTCGGATCGGCTCGCGTAACCGTCACGGCGATGTCCAGAACGGAGGCTGTGCGGTAGTACGCGGATATCAGATCGGGCTTTTGATCTCCCAGCGTCAGCCCGGCCGGAACAACTGCGTTGCTGCGCCAGCGGAAGTCGGCGAAGAACCAGCAGATCGTCGGGTCGATTCCGCCCGCCAGAAGTTCCGGCAGCCGGAGGTAGCCATACTTGAGCGGGTCGTCGGCTCCGATGTCGTCGGGCAGGTCGAGCCCGACCTGGAACTCGTCGCTGTTCTCCCGGGGCACACCGTAGACCTGAGTGAGCGTTCGATCGGGAACACCGTCCCCTATCGTATCGACGCGCACCTGAATCGTGTCTGGATTGAGGAAGTAGGAGAGTGTGTCGCCGGCCGCCCGCTGGTCCCACGCCGGCATCAGCGGCCTGACGAAGACACTCCGAGAACCGTCCGCAAGAGGCATGAGCAGCAACTCACTGCCGGGGAACTGAAGCGGCTCCTCGTTCTGCATCGAGATGTCGTCCCCCGGCGGTGGGAAGTCGCAGCGCAGCGAGCCGTCTATCCAGTCCACCCCGAAAGCGAAGGAGGCGATGGGGCCCCGATACGGATAGCTGCCGGTATCGTAGAGCTCGGTCTGTGTGTCGATGTCGATGATCTTCATGGTCCGAGTTCGAGGATCGAACACTCCCAGGGAGCGCAGAGAATAGGCCCAACCTCCCATGCCGAGCTCGTACCTATAGATCAACAGGAATGGGTCTCGCGCCCACGTCAGGCTGCTCAGAACGGCGCCGAGCGGCTCCAACGGCTCCTCGCTCAACTGCGCCCAGCCCGTGTAGGAAGCGCCCAGCCGCCACAGCGGATAGCGCGCCCGGTAGATGGAGTAGTCCCGCGAGCCGGGGCGCTGCGCCGGGCGGAGCCACTCCCCCGCAACGACCGTGGGGTTGAACTCAAGCTGCGAGACATCGTAGTCAACGGCATTCGGCGTCAGCGCGACGACGTGGTCGCGGTAGAGCCTGGCGGCTGCGGCCTCCCCGATGTAACCTGCCGCAAGCTGGTACCGCACCCACAGGTACGGGAATCCAGGCTGGAGCGTGGCATTCCGCCTGCCGAAGCTATCGCCCTCAAAGCGCCAATCCAGGTCGGTGTGGACCATCCGGTTGATCGCCGACCAATTGGTTATCCCTTCGGCCCCCGCGGCCCTCTGCTCCGCCTCCCATTCGTCGTTCCACCTGTTCCAAGGGTCGTGCGTTGCAAACGGCGCCAGCGAATCCGGCGGGTCATCCGGCAACTGCTCGATAGCGGTGCGCGCGAGGAAGTAGGTGTTGCCCGGACCAAGCTGGGCCTGCGGGTTGTAGTTCGTCGTCGGGTCACGGAGGGCTCGCCAGTAGCGTACGGCCCGGCTCCAGTCCGGGCGAGGCGGAGTCACAATCTCGCTGTTTGGATCGCTGGGATCGATCCGCAGCGGTGGGATGAAGGCGGTTATCGAGTTGTCGTACATGTCGAGCTGGACGTACATCGCCTCGGTCAGCTCGCGGGCCATGGCGTCCACGCCGAGGCGAGCCGCCGTCTGCGCGTCCGCACGCGCGGTCGCCGAGCGAAAATAGCCGAGGCTGCTCATCACCGGGACCAGCAGCAGTGCCAGCACCACGCCCAGAAGGGCTACGGTGACGACGATCTCGACCAGAGTGAAGCCGCGGGCATTCCCGCGTGCTCGACTGCCATGCCTCTTTGGAGGCGGTTCTCCGAGCATATCTAGATCGGCGCTCTCGTCAGATAGGTACCCACGATCACCTGGTGCCATCGCTCCCCAAGGCTCGGGATGGCCCGCGCGGGCGGCACCTGGCTCAGCGCCCACGTCAAATCCTGGAGCGTCGTCGACCGGCCAGGGCTGACCCAGGCTGCCCGCGCCCTGACGCTGATGCCTCGGACCGCGACCGGGCCCCAATCGTTCGGCTCATTGACCAACTGGTTATTAAGAGCCAGCGGACACACCCACTGCCCCAGATCGGTCACGCTCGGGGCTCCGATCGTGTGGACCTCGCCTTCCACGAATACCAGTTCCTCGACGTAATCCTCGGGGATTGGGTCGTAGTAGTAGTCAATCGCAACTGTCTGGCCCGACTCGCTCAGCGGGAAATACACCTGCTTCCGCCGCGGATCCCCGTAAGGGAAGGCCTGCCACGCATATGTCAGCAGCACCTCGGAGCCGCCGCCCTCTGCGCCCACAGGCTGGCCCCCAGGAATGCCGGTCGCCGACCGGCCGTAGCGGCGGGCGGTCACCATCAGCTGCACCGCCCAGTCGTCCTCGGCGCGACAGAAGACCCGGTAGGTACGCCCCGATCGATCGAAGGTATCGATCGCGGGGTTGGGCTGGTAGACCTCCCAGTCCGCGTAGTTGAAATCGAGGAGGCCAGCCGCGTGGTTGACGAGGAAGCGGCGACGGCGCTCATAGGGATTGGGCGGCCATTCTGCTCCCTCATGGTCGGTCAGGATCTCTCCGCTCTGCCGGTCGACTGCGACCGCGTAAGCCCATGTCGTGGGATCAAGCGAGCTGCGGGCCTCGAGGTTTCCCGACCAGTCGAAATACCGCCTGATGCCTCGCGCCACCTCCTGCGGGCGCGGCTGGCGAGGAGGATTCGTGAAGGCCGGCCCCTTTATCCGGCCGATGGGAAGCCTGACGATCCCATCCGCGGGCACCTCCATATCGAACTTCAGTATCGCCCAATCGTACACGCGGTAGTCCACCTTCACCAGGGAGATGTCCGTCGGCCGCGGGTCGATCTGCAGGATCAGCGGGAACTCAATCCTTCCGCTGATCGTCGTCTCCGGGTTGACGTGGAAGATGTTCCGTCGGGCCGTCGGGTCGGTGATGAGCAAGAGATTCCGGTCATCCACCTGCTGAAGCCGCTCGTGCACCAGGATCGTGTCCGGATTGACTCCCAGCGGCAGCGCGGGCGTCCCCTGAGTGCCGCCGGCCGCCGCAGTCACAGTCAAGCCTAGCAGGCGCTGGAACGTGCTCGGGTCGGTGTAATCGACCTTGAACCGCCGCGGCTCGGCCGGCGGCGAGTCCGACGGGCCGAAGGAGAGGATCCCTGTCCCCGGGTCCATCGTAAACTCGCGCTCGGCCAGGCTCGCCCCAGGCGGCAGGTAGCGCCATGCCTGCGCGTCGTATACGTCGACGTAGACCTCCAGCGAGCGGTCGTCTTCTGGAGTCAGCGGATCATCCTCATAGCGAAGGGGAGCGAGCGGCGCTTGTGACAGCAGGTAGAACGGCACACCCACTGCCGTCCTGCCCAGCCGACGGATGTCGATCCGCTCTCCGATCACCGTGCGCGGGAGATAGAGGCTATTGGGCTGCCAGTTGGGATGGACGGTGTTGGGCCTATCGCCGGCGCCGGAGGGCAGTGGGGCCTGGGCCGCATCAAACTGGCTCGGAGTCAGATCGAGCGGATTGTAGATAAGCGCCTTCGCGTAGAAGTCGAGGTTCTCGACGCCCACGTCTGCGAAAGGCAGGACGAGCTTGCTGTAGCTGGTTGAGCCGGGCATCAGCGCGGCCAGCTCGCCGTAGACCAATATGCTGGACAATGACTCCGAGTCGTTCGCAATGGTGGCCCGAATCAGATTGCCGTCGTAGTCGGTCGCAATCACTGCGTCGGGCAGAGACTCGGGATGGAGCTTCCAGCGAGCGATTTCCGCCTCCGCGAGTTGGGCCGCTATCGTCCGCTGCTGGCCGACTTCAATGGCCGTGAAGCCGCGGGGGAAGATGCGCAGCATCCCGTAGATGCCGATCAGCAGCACGACCAGCGTCAGCAGCAGCTCGATGAGTGTGAAGCCCCTCGCTCGGACGCGAGCGAAGTTGCTGCCTGAGCGCGGCCTCTCGATGGTTCTCCCAGCGTTCCGAGTCCGAGCGCGATTCATGCGCTGTGCGAATCTCATTACATAATGGGCCCCTCGGGCCAGCCGGCCCCAGGGCTTGGCTCCTGATACATACGGTTCCGCTGCTGAGTTGCCATACGGCGCACGGTCCCATCAACGAACAGCACGAGATCTTGATCGCCTGGATTAGGGAGACTCTCGACGCCGGGCGCGGCAGGCGGGCTGGAAGTCCGATGGTGCGGGCACCATGTCACGACAGTGTCCGCCGGCGGATACGGCTTGAAAAGGTTCCGGTTATCCGTTACGCCCGAAATCGGCGCGCCGGGGTGCCAGAAGTTTCGGCGATAGAACATGTCGTAATTGTTCCATCCGCGGAGGTACGGCAGCTGCACGCGCAGCACGAGGTCTTCGGAGAATAACTCAGCCTCGTTGCTGGGGCAGTGATATGTGTCCATCTCCGTTATGTATCCACTGCCCCGGAACCAGGAGAGGCCGTTGAGTCCCTGGCCGCTGCGCTCCAGATTGGAGCGTAGGTATGCCAGGGACGGGTCTGAGGATCCCAAGTAGTCCCGGAGGCGGGAATCGGATGACACCGGCGGCGGCTGGGCGGAGTAGGCCCCGAGGTAGTAGAGCGTGAACAGCCCCAGGCCTGTGACACCGGTCTCGAAGAGCGTCCCATCGGGATGGTAGGCGGCCCCGATGAGAGTGCCGATGCCGTGGTCGCCCGGCGGCTCGACGCCGTAGAGTGTCCTGTATTCAGAAACCGCCTCGAGCGTCCAGAGGTGCTCCGTGGCATCCGGGGGGAAGCACTGGTAGTCCTCCCGGAACAGAGCCAGTGCCTGGCCGAGGGATTTCATGTTGGCCGCGCAGGATGCGCGACGGTTGTTCGCGGCCATCGCCCGGTAGCTGGGCACCACAATGGCCATGATGGCGACGATAACCGCGATCACGACCAACAGCTCTACGAGGGTGAATCCGGACGCGCTGCGCTCCCCGGCGCGAACTGATGGAAAGGCGAAGACATGGCGCGCTTTTCTCGATCGCGAAGTCATTCTGCCTGGTCTCTGCTCAGCCAGCGCCTCGGTGGCCCGAGCCAACGGCCGCCTACATGCAAGCGGTTACAGAAAGACGACTACTGCGTCTGCGGCGATTGAACAGCCCAGTCGTAGTTCAACCCGACGACGAATTCCGCTGACCCGTCCAGCCTGAGAACGATGTCGCGGGGCGACTCCCCATAGACGATTTCCGTCTCGTACGAGGGTGGGCCGCCGCGGGGGTCGCGCCGGCCCCCGCGCGATCCACCGCCGCTCCCCCTGATCGGAGTCCGCACCACCGTATAGGGTCGGTGGTGAACGCAACGCGTGACTATGGTGTTGTCCGGAGCATTCCGGTTGATGAGGCCCGGGAACACAGGGCTTGGCATACCATACGGCATGTAGTCGTAGGACGAGGACTCGGGATTGCCTGGGTCCCACAGGCCGCGATGCAGGTTGTCCTGAAGGCGATCCCCCTCCTCCAGGTTCCACGGATCGTACCCTGGCCAATAGGTCTGCTGCGCGAGATGATGGTGTAGATAGTAGTCGACCTGATCGAAAACGTCGGCGCTGCGCCACACGCCGAGCTCATGCTCGGTCCCGGCCTCGGGGTCCCAGCGATACCACGCATACCAGAAGGCCAGGTTATCTCCCCACTTCAGGTATTGGGAGCCCAGGTCACACAGGCTGTACTCGGCGGGGTCCGCCACATATCCTACCCAGTTGTAGGGATCGTTGTAGCTCGAGTAGTGCTCGATGAAGTAGGCGGGGCGATCCTCCCATAGGTACAACGTGTTCGCCGTCTCCAACAGCTGCCTGTAAGGCACCTCCCTGTAGGTGTCGGCGTCTTCCCAGATCTGCACCGCTTGCTCGATGTACTTCTCCACGCTGTCGATCAAGTCGTCGGAGCAGATGAGCGCCTTGCGGTCGGTGATGTAGGATGGGTAGAGGGCGTTGAGCCCGCCCTCGCCCACGGCGGGGTCGTACGGGCCGGGGTATTGACCCATGTCCATGCGGTACATGCGGACCGCCATCGCTATCTGATGGAGGTTCGCCATACAGGCTGTCTGACGCGCTTTCTCACGCACCCGGGAGAAGACCGGCAGAGCGATGGCTATCAGTACCGTGATGATTGCGATGACGACAAGCAGTTCGACCAGCGTGAACCCAACCCGCCGGGCGCAAAGACGCTTCATCTTTCACCTCACGCAGCGGAACGTCCCGCACGCACACTACCGTCGCCAGGGCCGCCCACCTGGTCAGCTATGTAATACCCTCACCTCCAACCGTGCGAAACTGCGTCAAGCACCAAAAAGCCGCAACCAGCTCTCGTACAGGGCCCTTGAAGACGCCCAAAGGCGCTCCGGGGCCAGCAGGGCCGCCAGCGCGGCAGCCGCCAGAAAGGGCCCAAACGGCAGGTATTCCATTCTGCGCCGGACACGCAGGGCGAGCAGGACTACCCCGACCACCGCGCCGGCGACGATCGCGAGCCCGAAGCTCAACAGCGCCGATCCGGGCCCCAACATGGCCCCGATCGCCCCCGCCAGCTTCACATCCCCAAGGCCCATGCCCTCCCGACGGAACAGCAGCTGGCTGAAGGCGCGGATGAACACGAAGACGATCAGCCCCACTGCACCCCCGGCGATCACCCGCGGAAGAGCGATCGTCGTGCCCGGAATCCCGACAGACAGCGGTGCGGCCTGGCCGGAGAGGACCGCTATCGCTTCGCCAAGGGCGGCCGCTCCAACCCCTGCAATGACCAGGCTATCCGGTATGATCATGTGATCCAAGTCCATAAACACGACCGCGATGACGACAGAGGCAAAGATCCAGCACGGCAATACCTGAAGCCCCTGCCCACAGGCCTCCCAAGCGGCCACGAAAACCAGGCCGGTGATAAGCTCAACCGCAAAATAGCGCCAGCTGATTACGCCGCCGCAGAAACGGCATTTCCGCCCGAGCGCGAGAAAGCTCAGCAGCGGGACGAGGTCCACCGCCCGCAGCCGAGCCCCACACTGGGGACAGTGGGACGGCGGCGATATCACCGACCGGTCGCGAGGCAAACGGTAGATGCAGACGTTGAGAAAGCTCCCTGCCGCAGTGCCCAGTGCAAACGCCCAGACGTATAAGGCGGCCCTCGGGAAGGACACCCGAGGGTCCCCCTATTCTGCCGCCTCGCCAGACTGCAGCGAGCTAATGGCGTGGATGAGAGGCATGAACATCGAGATGACGATGAACCCAACGATGAAGCCGAGCGTGATGATCAATATCGGCTCCAGGGCCGCCGTGAGACCGGCCAGCGTGGCGTCCACCTCGGACTCGTAGAAGTCCGCGATCTTCGAGAGCATCTGGTCGAGCGACCCCGTTTCCTCCCCGATGGCCACCATCTGCACAACCATGGGCGGGAACATGCCGCTGCGCTGGAGCGGATCGCCGATCTGCTCGCCCTCACGAATGGCCGCGCGTGAGGCCATGATCGCGTCGGCCATGATCTCGTTGTCTACGCTGCCAGCCACCGTCTCCAGCGCCTGCAGGATCGGTACGCCGCTCACGAGCAGCGTGCCAAGCGTCCGCGAGAATCGCGCAATCGCGATCTTGTGGTTGAGCTTCCCAAAGACCGGAATCTTCAGCTTGATCCAGTCCCAATGGCGGCGCCCTATGCGGGTGTTTATGTACTGTGTGACTGCCAACAAGAACAACACGACCCCGCCGATCATCATGTACCATTTCGTTGTGAGGAAGTTGCTGATCTGTATCAGTACTTTCGTGGGGCCGGGCAGGTCCTTGATGCCGAGGTCCTCAAACACCTCGACGAAACTCGGCAAGATGAACGTCACCATGCCGATCACGACGGCAGTGGCGAAGATGAGAACGAGCACCGGATAAGTCATGGCCGACTTCACCTTGCGCCGAAGCCGCTCGTTCTCTTCCATGAACGTCGCCAGCCTGTTCAGGGTCTCGTCGAGAACACCCCCCACCTCGCCCGCGCGCACGAGACCGACGAAGAGGTTATTGAAAATGCGCGGCCAGCGGGTGAGCGCGCGAGATAGAGTCTCGCCCGACTCCACGGCGGCCTGGATCTCCCGTATGATCCAGCGCAGGCGCGCGCTTCCGGTCTGCTCTTCGAGGACGGCGAGGCAGCGAACGAGGGAGACGCCCGCGTCGATCATGGTGGCAAACTGGCGGCAGAAGACCGCCAGGTCGCGTCCGCTGACACGGCCGAAGCTGGCCAGCGCTCCGGCAGAAGCTCGGGCCTGGGCCTGGGGGCGGGTGGTGGACCGCGCCGGGTTGACCTTCTGGACCCAGTACCCCTTCTCGCGGAGGCGTCGAACCAGGATCTGTTCGTTCTCCGCCTCCGACGTGCCGGTGATTACCTTGCCGAGGGCATCCTTCGCTACATATTGGTATGTCGCCATCCAGCCGCCTCCTCGAGAGTCGCAGCCTTAGCTCTCTTCCCCTCTGGTGAACAGCATCTTCTTGAGTTCTTCCTGATTCATCGCGCGTCCCATCGCCTCCTCGTAGGTAATCAGGCCGCGCTGGTACATGTCTCTCAGGCACTGATCCATCGTCTGCATGCCGTGGTGCGCGCTGGTCTGGATGATGGACGTTATCTGGTGGGCCTTGGCCTCCCGGATCAAGTTGCGAATGGCCGGGGAGGCGATCATGATCTCCATGGCCGCGATGCGTCCCGGCGTGCCGGCCCTCGGCAGAAGCTGCTGGGACAGCACGGCCTCCAGGTTGTTCGAAAGCTGGATTCTGATCTGCTCCTGCTGGCCCGGCGGGAAAACGTCCACGATCCGGTCAACCGTCTGGGCCGCGTTGTTAGTGTGCACCGTCGAAAACACGAGATGGCCTGTCTCTGCGGCCGTGATGGCGAGAGACATCGTCTCCAGGTCTCGCATCTCGCCGACCAAGATGACATCGGGGTCCTCCCGAAGCGCATGCCGCAGCGCCTGAGCGAAGCTGCGGGTGTCGCTGCCGAGCTCGCGCTGGTTAATCAGGCTCCGCTTGTGCGTGTGCAGGTACTCAATCGGGTCCTCGATGGTGATGATGTGCACGGACCGCTCGTTGTTGATCTGGCCGATCATCGCCGCCAGCGTGGTGGACTTCCCCGACCCGGTGGGCCCTGTCACGAGCACCAGGCCGCGAGGCCTCCGACTGATATCCTCCAGCACGAGGGGCAGTCCCAGCTCTCGAACCGTGGGGATCTTCGACGGGATGACGCGGAAGGCGCCGGCGACGGCCCCCCGGTCACGATAGACGTTTACCCGGAACCGGGACACATTCCTGAGATAGTAGGAACAGTCCAACTCGTAGTCGGTCTCGAACAAGCGAATCTGCTCGTCGGTCAGAATCGCATAGACCATGCGCTGGACTTCGAACTCGGTGAGTGCCTCGTAGTTGGTGGCGTAGAGCTGCCCGTCGATGCGAAGGACGGGCGGCACCCCGGCCGCCAGATGGAGGTCTGAGCCGCGCTTCTCCACCACGAGCCGGAGCAGCTCATCGATGTGAACTTCCTCAATGGGTCGCGGCTTGCTGACCTGCGCGGTTGGAAGCTTCTGCCCCGTTGCTGCAGCGAGCGGGGTTTCACCCTTGACTGCGTCTGTTGCTCCCGCCATGCTAATCGCTTCCTTTCTCTCAATGGCCAGCGTCTTGCGCTGCGGCTCCGAGAGGTGGAGAACAGTGTGGACAGCTCAGGCGCCGCCAGCCGTGAATATGACTCGCATAACTTCTTCCACCGTGGTCACACCTTCGACCACTTTCTGGAATCCGTCCATCTTCAGCGTCTTCATGCCGTTGGCAAGAGCCGCGTTGCGGACTTCGGAGAGCGGCGCCCTCTTCACGCAGAGGTCCGCGACCTCCTCATTAATAAGCATCAACTCGAAGATGCCCGTCCGGCCGCGGTAGCCCGTATGCCGGCACTGCTCGCATCCGCGCCCACGATAGAAGACCACATTTTCCGCATCATCTACATTGAATCCCACACGATGCAGCGCCTCGACTGGTGGCTTGTAGGGTTCCTTGCAGTTCTGGCAGATGCGGCGGCCGAGCCGCTGGGCGAGCACACCGATGACGGAGGAGGCGATGAGGAAGGGCTCGACACCCATGTCCACCAGACGGGTGATGGACGCGGGGGCGTCGTTTGTGTGCAGCGTCGACAGCACGAGGTGCCCCGTAAGGGAGGCCTGAATGGCCGTCTCTGCCGTCTCCAGGTCACGCACCTCGCCGACCATGATGATATCCGGGTCCTGGCGGACGAACGACCGCATGGCATTGGCGAAGGTCAGGCCCGCCTTCCGGTTCACATGCACCTGGTTGAGGCCCGGCAGCTGGTACTCAACCGGGTCCTCAATAGTAAGGATGTTCTTCTCCACCGAGTTGATCTTGTTGAGGATCGAGTACTGAGTCGTCGTCTTGCCGGAACCCGTCGGACCGGTGGAGAGGATCATGCCATTGGGCTGGACGATGATGGACTCGAGCTGCGCCTGGGTCTCGCTGAACATACCCAGTTTGCTGAGCCCGATCAACACGCTGGTCTGGTCCAGAATACGCATCACGACCTTCTCGCCGAAGACCGTCGGCACGCTGGAGACGCGGAGGTCGAATTCCCTTCCTTCGTGCCGCACGTGGATTCGGCCGTCCTGCGGCAGTCGGCGCTCGGCAATGTTCATGTCACCCATGATCTTGATGCGGGAGACGAGCGGCGCATGAACGTACTTGGGGACCCTCATCACTTCGTGGAGAACGCCGTCGATTCGGTAGCGGATCCGGACGCCCCGCCGGTCGGGCTCGACGTGGATGTCGCTGGCGCGGTCCTTGATGGCCTGCTGGATGATGACGTTCACGACGCGGATGATAGGGGCCTCGTCCTCCATCGCCTGGGCCCTGTCGACATCCTCGTCGATGCCGGCCGCAGCCAAGTCGATGTCGTCGCCGAGAGCCGCCCCCAAGCCCCCGTCCAGCGCTTCCAGCGCCGTCTGCAGTTCCTCCTGGCCGCCCCCGCCATCGCTGCCGGACATCAGGGCACTGATGTCTTCAGCCGTGGCCAGCATCGGGTCGATCTCGTAGCCGGTAATCAGGCGGATGTCGTCCAGCGCAAAGACGTTGCTCGGGTCCGACATAGCGACCGTGAGCCGGTTGCCGCTCCGGCGAATGGGGACAGCGTTGTACCGCTGCACAACGCTCTGCGGGATGGCCTTGGCCACGTCCTCGTCGATGCTGGCTTCACCGAGTTGGAGGAAGGGGATACCGAGCTGCTCGGCGTGAGCACGAAGCACGTCCCGCTCGCTCACGTAGCCAAGGTCGACGAGAATCCGTCCGAGCTGCTCGGTTGTGTTCTTCTGGACGTTTAGCGCCTCATCGAGCTGCTCTTGCGTGACGAGGCCCTGCTCCAGCAGAATCTGCCCGATGAGCTTTTTCGGTCCCTGTGGCGATGCCATGCGCCTGCCTCTCGCAACTGCTGCTCAGTGCGAGTCGGGAAATGACCTATCGATGAATGCGCTGGGGCACTCCACTGGGCCTGTCTTGGTCATATAATACCACAGGTGAGCCAGCCCCGCAATCGCCATTTCGACGCTCGCCGTGTGCAAACAGCCCCGTTCTCGCCTCGGTTTCACCCATCTGCCGCAGAGGCACGGGCCTACCACCACCGGACTGCTGTCCAAAGACGCACGGGTCCGGGCCGGTCAGCCCACCTGACCAGCCCAGCTACGCCCTCGCACCTTTCTGCTCACGCTGCCGATATCCCTCCCCCGCACGCGCGCGCGCCCCAGATATCGCATACCTTGTTCTTACCCAAGATTATACATGTACAATCTCGCCGACGCCTGGACACCGATGTCGCATAATGCCGCCAGGCGCCCCGGGCGTGAGGGCCCTGAACGGCGCACCTCGGCCAGCCCCCCGCAGGCGGCATGCGACCCACTGTCCTCGCTCGGCCCCTGCCTATGCCGCGCACCCAGACCTGCTCCACCGGCGGCGCAGCGGCCGCTCGATGAGTCGAATCAGACGGGTGTGCGGGGATTCACGCCGACTGAGCGGCCGTACCAAGATCGTCTTCAGGCCCAGCCAGTTGGCGCCCAGTATGTCCGTGAACACCTGATCGCCGACCGCGCACGTGGCATGCGCTTCCGTGCCCATGGCCTGCATGGCGCGCCGAAAGGCGCTGGGAAACGGCTTGCATGCCCGTGTCACCGGCAGCATGCGGAGCTCACGTGCCAGCTCCTTCACCCGCGTTCCGCGTATGGCGTTGCTGACCAGCGATGTCCGCATCCCCTTCCCCCGCGCCGTCTCCAACCACTGGCGCACCTCTGGGCGGACATGGTTCTCGTTCCAGTCCACCAGGGTGTTGTCCAAGTCCAGGATCAGCCCCCTCATGCCCTCCGCCTGTAGAGCGCCGAGGTCGATCTCCCACACCGAGTTGACCAAGAGGCAGGGGGCCAGTACACAGCGCACTTTTGCAGCACCCCTTGCTAGCCTTGCTGAGACACTACCGAACTATACCACGAATCGGAGGGCGACCGCGCGGGCCCCCGCCGAGGTATGGGTGAGCCCGGCAATGCGCAGCCAGGAATGCGCTCGTCGATACAACGGCCTCCGCACCCGCTAGCGCGCAAGCCAGCGGCCGTCCCCGAGTCCTCTTCCCAGGGCGAGCAACCTCATCGCCCGCTCCGCGGCCGCCTGCAAGAGTTCCCCCGCTCGGGCTACCGAGTCTTGCTCCGACACCGGGCCGGGCGCGATTGGCACCACCGCGCTGATCCCCCGCTCGGCCAGCTTATCCTCTTCCTCCTCCAGGCAGCCAGTGAAGGCAATGACGGGCACTTCGTGCTTCTCGGCGAGCAAGGCGACCCCGCTGATCGCTTTGCCGAACTCAATCTGGCGGTCGATCCTGCCCTCTCCCGTGAGCACGAGGTCCGCGGACTCGAGGAACTCGTCAAACCTGAGCAGCTGCAGCACGAGGCTGGGACCCGAGCGTATCTCCGCGCCGGCAAATGCCACCAGCCCGGCACCCAGGCCGCCGGCCGCGCCTCCGCCGGGCAGAGCACGGACCTCGACTCCCAGGTCGCGCTCTATGACACTGGCCAGGTTCGCGAGCGCCTTATCGAGCATCTGCACCATCTGATCGGTTGCGCCCTTCTGCGGCCCGTAGACTGCGGCTGCGCCCTCCGGCCCGCAGAGCGGATTCGCAACATCGGAGGCTGCGTAGATCTTGGTCCCTTCCACCCGTGGGTCGCGGCCCGACATATCGATCTTCTCCAGGCTGGCCAGGGCAGCCGCGCCGGGATTCAACTCGGCCCCACCGGCCCCCAGCAGCTTGATGCCCAGCGCCTGAGCCATGCCGGCGCCGCCGTCGGAGGTCGCACTTCCACCAAGGCCAACAATCAACTGTGTGCAGCCCGTGTCTAAGGCCGCCCGCATCAGCTCCCCGACGCCGTAGGTGCTGGCCAGCAAGGGGTTTCGCTTCTCCGCCGGCACGAGAGAGAGCCCGGCGGCTTGAGCCATTTCCACCACCGCGGTCACGTCGTCGCCCAAAAGTCCGAAAAGGGCGTCCACCGGCTCGCCCATTGGCCCCGTCACCTCGGCGGGGAGGATCTTGCCCTCGGTGGCGCGGACCAGTGCCTCGACGGTCCCTTCGCCGCCGTCGGCAAGCGGAATGGAGACGATCTCCGCATCAGGGAAGACGTCGCGGACCCCTTGCACAATGGCGTCGGCCGCCTCGAGCGCGGTCAGGCTTCCCTTGAAGCTATCTGGAGCCACGATCATGTTCATACAAGGGCAACCCGCTTGGCAGTATCTACCGGCGGAAGGCGCCGACGAACCACAACACCAACGTCAGGAGGATGCTGAGGACGATGCTTGTCGCCACGGGGAACACGAAAGTGAAGCCCGGCCGAGAGATGACGATGTCGCCCGGCAGAAGGCGCCCCCCTCGTGCTCCCACGACCCCGAACAGGAGCCCAATACCAATGGTCAAAACTCCCACTACCACCAGCATTATGCCAAACCAGATGATGAGTCTGTCCATGTGCTTGGCTAGCCACTCACTTGAGAAGCCCCCCGGTCCACTCTCCTACCGATCGCCCGCCGAGCCCGGCGCGCCGCCCGCTCCAGAGCGCTGAAGACACAGCCGCAGTAGTTCTGTCGATAGAGATCCAGCTGTCTCGCGCGATTGCAGCTATCGGAGTACTTGGTGCGCAGGTCGGCGAACTGGAATTCCACGCCCTCTGACTCACCGGCCTTCTTTCCGATGTCGGCGATGGCGTCGAGGTCCTGGTACGGGCTGATGAGTAGAGTACTGGAGAAGGCCCCGAATCCCTGCTCCGCCGCCTTCCGCGCAGTGGCCTCAAGGCGGAGCTGATAGCAGGAGAGGCATCGGCGGCCGCCACCTCTGCCGAGGCGCAGGAGGAACTCGGCGAGGCCAATGGCAGGGCCTTCCGGCAGCATGGGCAAGGCGGTCCGTTCCGCCGCCTCGGCCATCGTCGTCGCCCTGCGCGAGTACTCCCCCGGCGGATGGATGTTGGGGTTGAAGAACCATCCCGTAACGTCCATCTCAGACAGGCGGAAGTGCTCTGCGGCGCTCACTGCGCAGGGACCGCAGCAGCAATGAATCAGGAGCGTCAACCTTACGGCTCCGGCCCCAGCAGGCCTTCTGCCAGCGAGCTGGCCTGCGCGAGCGACTTCCGGAACGCGGCCCGGAGCAGGTCGGCGCGGCGCTGGCGCTCCGCGTCGCGGGTCCGAAGGTACATCAGAGACTCGAAGTTGGACTGGTTGAGGAAGTTGTAAGCGAGAATGCGATAGTGGTGGGCCGGTTCGAGAACGGGCGAGACTTGCATATACTCGGCGAGAGCGGCCACGGCCTCCGATCGGTCGTGCAGGGCGGCCATCTGCTCGTCAGCCTGCTCGTCACTGAACTGCCCGATCGCCTGCGCGGCGAACACGCCCTGGCCGCTCCGTGCCACCGCCTCGGCTTCGCCGTCGATCCCCCTGGCAATACTCATGTACTCAAGATCATCGTAGGCGGGGTGATCGCCCTGGAGATGATAGGACAAGAGCGCAGCCACCCCCTCTGTCGCATAGCCACCAGCCAGATAGAGACGCCCGAGTTGGCCTGGTAGATCCTCCGGCGGAACCCGCGTCAGCTCGACGCTTTCCTCAGCGTTTGCAAGCAACCCAGGCAGCCAGGGCGGCGCCTCGGACAGACCTGGCACCAGTGCGACCAGGAGCTGATAGTACTCCTCCGCGCGAACTGGCTGGCCCAGCGCTCTCGCCGCCAGCGCGAGGCCCTCGACGACTCGCGGGTCGTTGCCCAGCTCCTCGGCGGCTGCGAGAAACGCCGCCTCGGCCTCGACCGGCTGGCCTGCCCGAAGCGCGGCATATCCCAGGCGCAGCGCCACTTCTGCATCGCTCGGCCTGAGCGCGGCCAGGCTGCGCATGCGTGCCATCGCGCCGGCGTAGTCCCCGAGGGCGGCCCTCGCCTCCGCGGCCCCGCGCAAGTAATCGGGGTTCCCCGGCGCGCCGATCAGAGCGGCGTCGAAGTCGAGCACTGCCTGCCTGTAAGCGCCCTCGGCCATGGCAGCTTGGCCCGCGGCGTAGCGTGCCTCGGCCGCCGATCGTGCGCCCTCGAGGTCGGCTCCAATCTCCGACCACACGTCAGCAGTGAGAGTCCCGACCACTGCATCGGCCAGCGCCTTCACATCGGCATCTCGAGTTCCGCTGCGAGGGATAGACACGTCCAGGCCCACCTGCTCGCCGGACACGGTCGCTGCCAGGACCAGATGAAGTGTGACGTCGGTCTCGCGCTCGACGACCTCGCCGGTCAGGGTGGCGGCCACTTCCACCGCCACCGCCAGCTGGTCACGCGCGGCCTCGATCGCCTCCCTCTCGAGCGTGTCGGCGGAAACCCACCCCTCGGATACCGCCAGGCGGAGCACTGGGGAGTCGGCGTGGATCTCCGTGACCTCATACCCGGCCTGCGAGAGGTGATTGGAGAGGGCGGACGTCACGGCCTCAGCCAAAGGTTCGGAAAGCCAGTGGCTTTGCAGTGGAAACAGCAGCAATGAGGGACCAACTCCCGCACTGGTCCCTGCCGCAGTGCTGAAGGCGATCAGCGTTGCAGCGACGAGGGCCGCGCTACTCAGTCTCCAGAGCGTCGATTGCCGACTCACAGGTGCGCGCTCCGTGCCTGGCCGCCTCGGGGTTATGCTTGCGGTTGAGGTCTGCCCGATACTGATCGAGGGCCACCTGATATTGCTGTTTGGCACTTGGCTGGTCGCCTGAGTCCATATACACCCAGGCCAGCTCTTGCCGCGGCTCCGGCACCTGCGGATTCACAGCCAGATATCCGCGATAGGCCTCAATCGCCGCTTGGTAGTTCCCTTGGTAGTAGTAGTTGCGGGCGAGCCGCGGCACCGATGCGCTCGGGACCGAGCTGAAACCAGACGGATAGCGCCACCCCGGGGTGCTGACGGTTGGCGTCCCTGATGCGCGGACCGCGCCTCGTATCGGTGGGGCTGCGTAGCCGCGGCGGGCCAGCCTCCCGGCCCCCATGCCGGCGTAGGGCTCTCGGCCTCCCGCTGGCAGCAGGAAAGCCCCCGGCCCAATCCACTGCCCATAGGCCTGAGATGTCGGCCGCTGCACCTGAACCGCGGGCTGCCGGGCCGTCCTTGCCGGCGCGGCTCTCGACACACGCACCCGCCCGGAGCCGAGCAGCCGCGGCGGCGCTCCTTGAGATGAGGCCGCGACAAAGGGAGCAGGCTGTTGCGCTGCGCCGGGCGCTCGTGCAACGGCCCTCTTGCGGGCCCCGGGCTGCGGCTGCTGCCCGGTGAAGATGAGCGCGCCGATGAGAATCAGGGCCAGCACCACAAATCCGCCGGTCACAGCCATGCGTGCCGTTCGAGGCGACACCGCGACCGCCTCCGGCACCGCCGCGACACCCATCAGCTCGTTCAGGCGCCGTCGCTCGACGGTGCTGCCCGGGCTCAAGGTCAGGACTTGCTCGTATTCGCGGATGGCCCCGTCGCGGTCTCCCGCGCGCTCGTACAAGGTGCCGAGCAGCGAATGGGCGGAGGTAGACGTCGGGTTCAGCGCCGCGGCCTGCTGGCAGGCATGGATCGCGCTCTGCAGCTTACCCTCTTCGCTCAGCCGGAAAGCATCCTCCAGCAGACGGCGAGACCGCTCTTCCGACGTGAGCATCCGCGGGGCGTGAGCCCCTTCGCCTCCGCCCGCCAGGCGCTCGCCACAGGCCCTGCAAAACCTCGCCTGGTCAGGGCTTTCCTTGCCACATCTCGAGCACCGCACCTCGGCCGCGCCTCCTTTGCCTGGTCGCACGCCAGGTTCAAGCAGTGACTACCATCCGGCGCCGGCTTGAGCGAGTCCGGCTACTGCCGGAAGATATACGTGCATTGTCCACACCCAAAGGCTACCCCCGAGCTTGCGCTGATCCACCGTCTAGGGGATGACTTTGTTCAGCGGATACTCGACTATTCCCTCGGCTCCGGCCTTTCGGAGTTCGGGTATCAGCTCCCGCGCCTCTCGCTCGTCCAGCACCGTCTCCACCGCAACCCAGTTCTCATCCGTCAACGCTGAGATCGTGGGCTGGCGCAAAGCGGGAATCAACTCGATGACCTTGCCCAAGTTGGCGCGAGAGACGTTCATCTTCAGACCCACTTTCTCCGCCGCCAGCAGGGCGCCCTGCAGGAGCATCGCCAGGGTCTCGACCTTCTCTCGCTTCCAGGCATCGGCCCAGGATTTGGGGTTCGCAATAAGCTTTGTATTCGTCTCCAGGACGGTCTCCAGAATCCTCAGGTTGTTCGCCGCCAGCGATGACCCCGTCTCGGTCAACTCCACAATGGCGTCGACCATCTCGGGGACCTTCACCTCGGTCGCGCCCCACGAGAACTCGACCTCCGCCGCCACGCCCTTCTCGGCCAGGTACTTCTTCGTGACGGTGACCACTTCCGTGGCGATTCGCTTGCCCTGGAGGTCCTTGGGCGATTTGATGGGGCTGTCCTGCGCCACCGCCACCACCCACCGGGCCGGGTAACGGCTGGCCTTCGAGTAGATGAGGTCGCACACCTCCACTACGTCGGCGTCCGTCTCGACGATCCAGTCGAGCCCGCTCAGCCCCGCGTCGAGAGCCCCGGCGGCCACGTAGCGCGGTATCTCCTGGGCGCGCATGAGCACAGGCTCGATGTCGGGGTCATCCAGTGTCGGATAGTACGAACGGCTGCTTACACTGCACTGGTAACCCGCACGCGCCAGCAGCTCAAAGGTCCTCTGCTGAAGACTCCCCTTGGGCAGCCCGAGGCGTAAGGACAAAACCAACCTCCACGCTTCGCCGAGACTATTCGGAAGTCAGTATATCGCCCACCACGAAAGGGTGTCAAGGAGGCGCGCCCGAGAGCCGCCGCGCGGAGACGTCCGGGCGCGCACGTTCTAGCCGGCTCTGCAATCATTCATGGAGGTGGATTGGGATGTGTCGCGAGAAACGTGGTACGAAAAGATCGGACGCGTCTGGACACAAACGGCGCGCCCCCGAAGTAGTGCGGAGTTGACTGCGGTCCGACGGAAGCAGGAATCGACTATAGTGTGGCCGCGCATCCCACCTTCCCGCTGAGACCAAAGAGACGCCTTCTGGGAGACCGATGAGAGCACCCGGAAATCAGGTGACGGAGGAGCACTGTGACCTCGACCTATGAGCAAGATGCCGAGCACTTCCTCGCTGAGGTCGAGCTGGAGTATTACGAAAACGGGGCTGGACTGAAGGAGACCTTTGACCTCAGCGCCATCTACGCGAGGCACGAGCACCTGTTCACCGCGGATCGGGTACACGAACTGCTGGCCGCGCGTGACACCAAACCGGGGCGCTATCTGGCACAGTTTGCCGCCTTTCAGTACCTCGAACGGTCGGTTTGTGCTCTGACCGACGAGATCACCACGGCCGAGACTCAAAGCACCGTGGCCTGGGAGGGCGAGCCGATTTCGTATCGTCGCGGCCTCGCCCTGGTACCGGTGGAGCCGGACCCCGCGCGGCGGAGGGACCTGGTCCGCCGTGTCCACGCCGTGACAGGCCGGCATAACAGCCTGAGAACCGAGCGGCTCACCCAGCTCCACTCCCAGGCCGAGCGGCTCGGCTTCGCTTCCTACTGCGATCTGTGCGATGAACTGCTGGGCATCCGTCTCGGTTGGCTCAGCGACCAGATGCGGCGGTTCCTGAGTGAAACCGAGGCCGCCTGGTGTGAGATGCTGGGACGCTATCTCGACGGGCTGGGGATCTCATTGGATGAGGCACACATCGTGGATCTCCGGCACGTGCTAACTGCGCCCCAGATGGACCGCTTCTTTCCTCAGGAAAGACTGCTGCCCGTCCTCACACACACATTGAACGGCCTCGGCATCGACCTCGAGGCGCTCGCGAACCCGCGGGTGGACACCGAGGAGAGAGCGCTCAAGTCTCATCGGCCCTTTTGCTGCCGCATCCACGTCCCATCGGACGTCCGCCTCGTTGCCCTGCCCCGGGGCGGCCGAGATCACTACATGATGCTCTTGCACGAGGCGGGGCATGCCCTACACGGTGCCTACACACGTCCCGACGCTCCCTTCGCGTTTCGCTGTCTGGGGGACAACACGGTCACAGAGGCCTACGCCTTCCTGCTCGCCCTACTCGTCAACAGCCCGGCCTGGCTTGGGGACGTCGCTGCGATCAGCGCCGACGCCAGCTATCTGGACTTCACGCGCTTTCATCAGCTCTACTACCTGCGGAGGGTGGCGGCCCGGTTGGCCTACGAGCGCGAGCTTCACGCCGTGGACAGGCCCGCCATAGACTTCGCCCAGGTCTACGCACGCCGCCTCGGGGACGCTCTGCGGGTCGAAATGGCACCGGAGAACTATCTGGCCGACGTGGATGATTGGCTCTACTCCGCCTGCTATCTCCGCGCATGGATGTTGGAGGTCCAGCTTCGGCGCAGGCTCATCGACGAGTTCGGAGAACGCTGGTTCGCCTCGCGGCAGGCCGGCGACTTCATAAAGGAACTATGGCGTCTTGGCCAGGAGTTCAGCGCGGAGGAACTCGCCCAGCGACTAGGGTATCCGGGTCTGCAGATCGAGCCGCTCATCGCCGACGTCATGTCGCCAGCGGATTCGTGAGCGGCGCGGTCGGCGGCCGCGCATGACTCAGGCAGCTGCTTCTTCGGCCGAGGGGAGGGAAGGCCCGTCGGCGCTCTCCTCTCGCCTCTCCCCGATTGGCACGATGGCCTCTGCGGCGCTCTCCTCCGGGTCGCGCAGCCGCATCCCGATCAGCTTGCTGGTCCCGCTCTCTTCCATGGTCACGCCGTAGAGCACATCCGCCGACTCCATCGTCCCCTTGTTGTGTGTGATGACGACGAACTGCGACTCCTGCGCGAATTCCCGTAGCAGGGCGGCGTAGCGCCCGATGTTGGAGTCGTCCAAGGGAGCGTCCACCTCGTCCAGTATCACGAAGGGCGACGGCTTCACCTTGAGAAGCGCGAAGAGAATGGCGGTCGCGGTGAGGGCCCGCTCTCCACCCGAGAGCTGCAGCAAGTCACGAGTCTTCTTGCCCGGGACCGTGACCGTCACATCGACCCCGCATTCGAGGACGTTGTCCTTGTCGGTCAGTGACAGCTCCCCGCGTCCTCCCCCGAACAGACGACTGAAGAACTCCTGGAACTCCCGCTGGATCTTCTGAAAGGCTTCGAGGAACCGCGTCTTGGCCTCTCCGTCGATCTCGATGATCGCCTGCTGCAAATCCTCCCGTGCCGCCTCCAGATCCTGTCGCTGGCCGCCCATGAAATCGAGGCGCTGCTGCACTCGCTCGTATTCCTCAATGGCGCCGACATTAACGTCCCCGAGGGCCTCGACCTTCTCCTGAAGTTCTTTCACTGTCTGCTGGGCTGCGGTTCGGCTGTCGATCGGCTGTGCTCGCTGCTCGGCCTCATCGAGAGAGATGCGGTATTCCTCTGCGAGAGTCCGTTCGCAGAAGGTTATCTCGCCCTCGATCTGTGTCAGCCTGAGCTCCAGCCTATGCGCACGACTCTGGAGCGTCTCGATCTCCGCGCGAATGGCGGCCGCCTCCTCACGGTTCTGGGCGAGTGCGTCGAGAAGATGCTGCCGCTGCTCCTGGCAGCGGGCCAGCTCCTCTTCGGACCTGTGATGCTGCTCCCTCAGCCGATCCAGCTGGGCGCCACTCTCCTGCAGGCTCTGCACAGCCTGCTGCTCGCCAGTCGCGAGTTGGTCCGCGAGCGAGCCGCGATCTCCCATGGCCGACTCAAGCATCCGCAGGCTCTGCCTAATCTTCTGGATCCGAGCGTCGATGGCACGGGAGTCGCCCTCGACAGATGTCAGCCGAACCCTGAGTTCCACCGTCGTCGCGCTCAGCTCCTCCCGCGCGTCTCGACCCGCCGACAGCGCCGATTCAGTCTCGGACATCGCGCTCTCTGCTGCACGCTTTCGTCTCTCGATCTCCTCCACGGCCGCCAGGGCGGCCGATCGCTCCTGCTCGATCTGGGCCGCCTCCTCCTCCAGAGAGTGGCGTTCACTGGAGAGCGATTCCTCTCGCTCAGCCGCAAGCCGCACTTTCTCTGCCGTCACCTCCACTTGCCGCTCGGTCGCTGCCACCTCCGCGCCGAGACGCTCGGCCTCCTCCAGCCGGCTGTCCGCCTCGTCTCGCGCCTTCGTCGCGCGCTCTCGTGCCTGCATAAGATTCGTGGCTTTCCGCGCAAGCTGCTCCTCGAATCCCGCGGCCTCCTTCTCCAGTTGGGCGATCTCCCGCGGCCGCCCGATCAGGCCACTCCCCTCCCTGTGACTTCCTCCCGTGACCGGCCCCCATGGCCGGACGACATCACCCTCCAGCGTGACGATGGACCGCCACCCAGGGCATTCTTGCGAGATGCGGAGCGCATCCTCCAGTGTCTCAACCACGAGGACGCGCCCGAGCAGTTGCTCGACGATCTCCTCGGCGCCCTCCACGCACCGGACGAGATCGGCGGCCGCGCCGTGGCAGCGGTGGCTGCGCGTGAGCTCGGCCAGTCCCGCCGGACGCGGCCCGACTCGAGTGCTCGAGCGAGGCAGGAAGGTCGCCCGGCCCGCCTTGCTTCCCTTCAGGAACGCGATGGCTTGGACCGCCTCCGCCGGCGAGGGCACGACCAAATCCCCCGCGGCCGGACCCAGCGCGGCCTCGACTGCCGCTTCAAGCTCTTGGGGAACATTGATGAGGTCAACGACAGTCTGGTACTCGCCACTCAAGCGACCTTGTTCGGCCGCCGCGAGTACGGCACGCACGCCGGCCCGAAGACCTTCTCGCGACCGTTCCATCTCGTGGAGGGCCCGCTGCCGAGACCGAACCGCCGAAAGGCGTTCCCGGAGGTCGGCCTGGCGCTCCTGCAGCTCGCGCCCGGTCGCCTCGGCCGTCTCCTGTTCCAGGCGGAGAGCGGCCATCTCTGCTGCCCGCTGATCGCGGCTGGCTCGCAGCTCCCCCAGCGCCCTCTCGGCCTCGTCGGCCCTTGCTGCCAGCTCGGCCCGCTGTGCCGACGCGGCAGCATGCTGCTCCTTGAGCCTGGAGATCCGGGCCTGGGCCGCCCCAAGCAGGGACTCGCACTGCCCGAGACGATTGCGAGCATCCGCGAGTTCCCGCAGCGTGTCCAGATGCTCGGACCGCTGTTCCTCGACGGACTTCCCGGTGTGGACCAGCGCGCCCGTCGATTCCTTCAGCCGCGCTTCTCTGGCTTCGATTTCGGCCTGCAGCTCACGGGCTTGCCGCTCAAGGGCCGGGCGCTCGCTCTCCGCTGCCGCCAGCTCCTCTTCCGCCGCTGTCTTCTGCCCCTCCAGGTCGGTCAACTCTTCCTTCGCGCGCGCCAGTTGCGCCTGCAGGTCCTCAATCCGCTGCTGCGCCAGGTTCCGTCCTCCCTCGGCACGTTCAACTTCGCTGCCGAGGCGGCTGGCGAGGCTTCGCGTGTCATCAAGGCGGCCTTCCAGCTCCTGGAGATTGGCGCGAAGCTGCACCTCTTCCGCGGCGAGCTGGCAGGAGCGCGTGCGCGCTTTCTCGCTCTCGCGCTCGAGGTCCGCCTGACGCCGGCGCGCGTTGCCGAGGTTCTCCAACATTGCCCGTCGCTGATGGACCATGAGGCTGAGCTTGAGATCGAACAACTCCTTGGAGAGGCGCTTGTACTCCCTGGCCGTCTCGGACTGCGCCGCCAGCGGCTCCAGCTGGGCCTCCAGCTCGTGGATGATGTCGTTGACGCGAGTCAGGTTCGCGCAGACCCGGTCGAGCTTCCGGCCGGCCTCGTTCTTGCGCCGGCGATATCGCTGGATTCCGGCCGCCTGCTCAAAGATCTCCCGCCGATCCTCGGACCGCACGGACAGTATGCGATCGATCTCAGTCTGGCTGATCATGGAGTAAGCGTTCCTGCCGATCCCGGTGTCCAGCAATAGCTCGTGTATGTCTCGGAGGCGACACGGGACCCGGTTGATGAAGTATTCGCCCTCGCCCGAGCGGAACACGCGGCGCGTCATCGTCACCTCGGAGAAATCGAGTGGAAGCGCGCCGTCGCCGTTGTCGAGCGTGAGAGAGACCTCGGCGACACCCAGGCGTTTCCGGGTGTCGCTGCCAGCGAAGATGACGTCTCCGGCGCGGCTAGAGCGCAGAGACTTCATGCTCTGCTCACCGAGACACCAGAGGATCGCGTCCGCGAGGTTGCTCTTCCCGCTTCCATTCGGCCCGACGATGCCAATGACGCCGGGGCCAAACTCCAGCGAGGTGCGGTCCGGGAAAGTCTTGAAGCCGTACAACTCCAGGCGCTTGAGGTGCAAGGCAAGCCCCCTTCTGTAATGTTACCGATGCTCGTGCTGTGACTAGGCTGTCGATGCTACTGCCGTTGTGCGGTGCCGGTCAGGCTTGTGCGCCTGGTATCGGCGGGGCGCAGTATAGCACACGGATAGCCGAAGTTGAAGCAGCTATTCGCAGAATACCATTCTCGCCAGCGCTTTCGCGACGGCCGGCCCTGCCGAGTAGGAGACTTGGACCGAACTGTCACCGCGCCGGGTTACCGACGGAGCACGTGTTACATGTGAAGACAGGAAGCGACAGCCGCTGGCGGGCCTGGCTGACGGCAACCAGATCGGGCTCCACAGCTACACCGACGAGAGCTGGCAGGCGCCGTGCCTGAAGTAGCGCCTTAGGGCGGCGCGTCCATCGTCTCCGTGGTCGTCGGCACCGGCCCGTTGACGTGTCCGCGCGGCACCCGGATAAACCCGGCCGCGACGAGGTTCAGCGCCGCGATCCCGGCCGCGCCGGCGAACACCCATGGGTAACCATAGACCACCCACGCGATGCCACCGAGCGCCGGAATCGACATCGACACTGCGTGGTCGATGGTCACGCCCACGGACAGCGAGGCGTGGATATCCGATTCGCGTTCCGCGATCTTGTCCAGGTAGGTGGCGCGGGCCATGCCGGCGGCGAAGATCACGTTGTCGACGACATAGCAGACGTAGACGACCCAAACCGGGTGGGCAATCGGAAGCAGGTGGGCGAATCCGTACCCCAGGCAGATGATGATGATGATGACGGCGTTGGCCATGAGGATGGCCCGCTCCCCCACCCGGTCGATCAGCTTCCCGAGCTGTGGCTGGACGAAGATGCCGAGCGCGGAGGCGACGATCCACAGCTTCGCAATCGTGTAGGCGGGCTGCTCGAAGACCTTGATGAGCACCCACACGCCGAACGTCATGAAGATCTGCTTGCGCGCGCCGGAGAACACGTTGAGCAGATAGAAGAGGCCGTACCGCCGCTTCAACACGAGCTTCGGACGCCGCCCCGCTCGCTTCGGCAGGGGCTTGATGAAGCCGATGAAGATCGCGGCCACGGCTGCGCCGCCGGCGGCGATGAGGAACGTGCCCCGGTAGCCGATGTCGATGTACTGGAGCCCCGCCCACACGATGGTCGCGCCGACGATGGTCGCGGCCATCCCCACCGCGCCGATCTGCCCCATCCGGGCCGCGCGCTTGTTCGGCGGCGCGAGGCTGAGGGCGATGGTGCCCGTGACCGGCATCAGCAGGTGGTTGCCCGCGCTCCAGAGCACCATGAAGGCGATCATGCGGGCGTAGTCGTCGCCGGTGAAGGCGAGCCCGACGATCCCGAGCGCGATGCCCAGCGCGGACAGCACGCCCATTCGAGTGACGGAGAGAAAGAAGAGCACCCCGGCCATCAGCGTGACGAGGAAGCCGGGCAGCTCCCGCGGGAACTCGAGCTTGCCCCGCGCCTCGGCCGAGATCGCGAACATGTCGTTCAGGTAATTGTTGAACGTTGTCTCGAATATGCCGAACGTCATCCCGAGCGAGGCCGTCACGATGAGGAAGAGGGCCAGCTCGCGGCGCAGGTTGCGCTCAGTTCCGGTTGATGTGCTCGGGGCGGATACGTCGGGATCTGCCATACCGATGGATTCTCACAGTGGTCTTCAGCGCCGGAACACTTCTGCACACAGCATGCCGCTCCTCGGGCTTGTCGGCATGACTCGGACTCGGCAGCCAACGCGACTCGTCCGCGCCAGCTCTTGACGGTCAGCCGCGCTAGTGGCAGACTATCTGTAGATGTGACTGGGACGAGCTGCACCCACTAGGCCAGCCGCATCCACCAGGGCCGCCGCGGTGTGATCGCGGCGGCGTCCAGTGTATCAGTTCGTCGTACGCAAGACATGCGCACGCCCGACAGACCGACGCTGAGTTGCTCCAGTTGCGCCAAGTGCCCAACCGAGGACTGCCCAGCAAGAAACGAGAGAGAGGAACCGCGCCTGCGCGGGCGCTCGCTGGGGCTCGTCGCGATCGGTGTGTTTATCGCTCCTGTCGCCCTGGCCATAGTCGGCGGCCTCTGCGCCAGCGGAAGCGACGGCGCGCAGTTCGCTGGGACGCTCACCGGTCTCGGGCTTGGCCTGGGCGCCTCGGCAGTGCTCGCAAGACTCGTCCTGAGACCGCGGAGGGAAGGCACTTCGCCGACTGCCGCCCGGGCATCGCGGGGAAAGATAGAACCCAGTGACGACTATGGCCGCAGCTAAGGGCACGTTTGCAGGGGGGGTGCACCCGCCGGAGAGGAAATACCTCGCCGAGGGGGCGCCCATCGAGGTCCTGCCCACGCCCGCGGAGGTACGGATAGCGCTCCTTCAGCACCTCGGCGCCCCCTGCGAGCCGGTCCACAAGCCCCGCACCGAAGTTGCACTGGGCGATGTCGTCGGTGAGGGAAAGGGCTTCGTTTGCGCCCCCGTCCACGCCAGCCTCTCGGGCACCACGGGTCGCACCTCAGTCGCCACTCTGCCCAACGGACGCCATGTCCGGGTCGTCCCGATCAAGGCGGCCGAGGAGCAGCCGCTGTCGGACCGAGCCCTGTCCGACGAGGTCCTCGGCGGAGAATGGCCCACAGACGGGCTCGACCAGTACGAGCCTCAGCAGATTGCGCAGGCAGTGCGACAGGCCGGCCTGGTCGGCCTTGGCGGGGCGGCCTTCCCGACCCACGTCAAGCTCACTCGGAACGAAGAGAAGCCGATCCGAACGCTTCTCATCAACGCCTGTGAGTGCGAGCCCTACCTTACCTCCGACTACGCGCTCATGCTGGAGGCCCCGAGGCCCATCGTGACGGGTGCGCTTCTTGCCCAAAGAGCAATCGGCGCCTCTGAAGTCATTATCTGTACCGAGGACAACAAGCGCGACGCCGCGGAATCACTGCGCCGGGCGGCCGAGGGCACCGATGTCCAGGTGAGGGTGCTGAAGACGAAGTACCCTCAGGGCGGAGAGAAGCAGCTCACCGTCGCAGTCCTGGGCAGGGAAGTTCCGACCGGTGGGCTGCCGCTGGATATTGGCGCGGTCGTGCTGAACGTCGGCACCGCGGCCGCCGTCGCGCGCGCTGTGGTACGCGGCAAGCCGCTCACCCACCGGGTGGTGACGGTCTCCGGCGGCGGCATCAACCAGCCGAAGAACCTGCTCGTGCCGATAGGGGCAAGCTACCGCGACCTGGTCGACTACTGCGGAGGGCTGAGGCCCGAGGCGGCGCGGCTGATCGCCGGCGGCCCCATGATGGGATTCACCATCGGCAGCCTGGACGTACCTGTGACGAAGGGGGCAAGCGGCTTGACAGTTCTCACGGAGGCAGAGGTCCGCAAGGCAGAGGAGACGACGTGCGTGCGGTGCGGCCGCTGCGTAGACGTGTGCCCGCTGGGCCTCGTGGCGACAAAGATAGCGATGGCCTCGAAGGCCAATGACATGGAGCTAGCTCAGCGTTACCATATCACCGCATGTATGGAGTGCGGTTGCTGTGCGTACGTGTGCCCAGCAAGCATTCCGTTAGTCCAGTTGATCAGGGTGGGCAAGGTGAGGCTTCCGCCGAGCTAGCAAAACCGCCCCGCGCGGAGTCGAAGAGTCCGAGACATGGCGGAAGGGAAAGCAGAGAAGTCGGCTGCGGCCGCGACGGCCGAGGCGAAGTCGGAAGCGCTCACCGTCCGCGTCGCACCTTCCCCGCACATCTCGAAGACGGCGCTGACGACCAGGTGGATGATGTCCGATGTGCTCATCGGCCTGGCGCCGGTCGCGGCGATGGGCGTCGCCATCTTCCGCTGGTACGCCGTTGTCCAGATCGGTCTCTGTGTGCTCACCTGTCTCGTCGCGGAGGCGCTCTTCTGCTGGGTGCGGAGGCGGCCGATCAGCGTGGACGATGGCTCGGCCCTCGTCACCGGCGCGATCCTCGGCCTCTCCCTGCCCTGGAGCGCGCCCTGGTACGTTGCAGTCATCGGCTCTGCCGTGGCGATCGGACTAGGCAAGGCTGTCTTCGGAGGGCTGGGCTACAACATCTTCAACCCGGCCATGGTGGGGCGCGCCTTCGTCATGCTAAGCTTCGCCAAGGAGCTGGGGGCATCGGCCTACGTCACATCACAGTCAGAGCTAGACGTCGTCACGCAAGCCACGCCACTCACTGTGGCGAAGAAGGTGGCGGCCGACCTGGCAGCGGGGGCCATCACCGTCGGCGATGCGCAGATCCAGATGGAGTCGGCGCGGCAGCTCTGGCCGTTATTCCTCGGGAACGTGAATGGATCTCTCGGCGAGACGAGCGCGGTTGCCGTGTTGATCGGCGGCCTCTACCTGTGTCTGCGACGATCGGCTTCCTGGGAGATACCGGTCGGTGTCATTGTGTCCGGCTTGGTGCTTGCAGGCGCGGCGAACTGGCTCGGGCTGACGCCTTTCACGGCTCTCCACCACATCGTCAGTGGCTCACTCCTCTTCGGGGCCTTCTTCATCGCCACCGATCCGGTGACAAGTCCGCTGACGCCCCGCGGCAAGTTTTTCTTCGGCCTTGGCATCGGCGCTCTGGTTGTGCTCCTGCGCGTCTTCAGCGGCTATCCGGAGGGCGTCATGTTCGCCGTCCTTCTCATGAATGCGACGACGCCCCTGCTCAACCGATGGACGATTCCTCGCCCGGTGGGCGGCCCTGCACCGCAGCCGGAAAAGGCATAGAGCAGTGACGCAGCCGACACCAAGCAAGGGCGGCTACATCGGGCAGGCCTGGCTGGTGATCCTGCTGGCACTGCTGTACGGCGGCGGCCTCGCGGGCGTGCAGAACGCGCTCAGCGGGAAGATCGAGGCGAACAAGAAGGCGGAGACGTACCGCGTCATACCGGAGCTTGTCGCCGGCGGCGATCCGGACAGCACGGACGAGATCGTGGTCCGCGGTGAGAACGAGAAGGAGAGCCTTGTCTACAAGGTGCATGGGCGCGATGGCTCTCACCTCGGCTGGGTGCTGCCGGCGGCCGGGCAGGGCTTCGCAGATCGCATCGAGCTTCTGATCGGCCTCGACCCGGGCGTGACGACCATCTGCGGGATGTACGTGCTCAACCAGAAGGAGACACCCGGCCTCGGCGATTACATCACGAGCCCGGATTTCCAGAGCCGCTTCCGTGACAAGCCGGCGGAGCAGCCCCTCGCGGTGGTGAAGAACGAGCCGGCCGCCGACAATGAGATGCGCGCTCTGTCCGGCGCAACCATATCGTCAGAGAGCGTGGCCGGAATCGTCAACCGGGCCCTGGCCAACTTCCGGGAGCCGCTTCGCGCGATGGCGACAGAGCCTGATGCCGCAGGCCAGGCCCCCCGCGAGCTCATCGAGTGAGCAGCAAGGGTACTGTGAACGTGTCTGAAGAGGGACCGACAGCACTGGAGAGGTTCATCAACGGCGTTCTGCCGGAGAATCCCATCTACCGGCAACTCCTGGGAATGTGTCCCACGCTCGCCGTGACCAACGCCATGAAGCCAGCCGTGACCATGGCGGCCGCCACTGCCTTCGTGTTGATCTGCTCGAACATCATGGTCAGCTTGCTACGCGGTCTGCTGAAGCCGCACCTGAGGATCCTCGTCTTCACGCTGACGATCGCAACATTCGTCACGATAGCTGACCGTTTTCTGGCCGCCTATGTCTACGAGATGAGCAAGCAACTCGGGCCGTACGTGCCTTTGATCATCGTCAACTGCCTGATTATCTCCCGCGCCGAGATATGCGCATCGAAGCAGCACCTCGGGGTCGCGATCTCGGACGGAATCGGGATGTCTTTCGGATTCGGATTGGGGTTGGCTACCATAGCGACAGTGCGGGAATTGCTGGGTTCGGGCACCTGGATGGGCCTGCATGTCATGCCCGCCGGTTGGCCGAACTGGGGGATCATGGTGCTCCCGCCCGGGGCTTTCATCACCCTGGGCCTGTTGCTTGCTGTGGCAGAGCACGCCACCCGAAGGCGCGCCGCCACAGCAATATGGCGGACCGTCAGGATGCTGTGGTCATGGAGACACTAACGGGCCTCGTAGTGATTCTCATAGGCGCAGCACTCATCAACAACTTCGTGCTGCACTACTTCGTCGGCATCTGCCCATTCCTGGGCGTGTCCCGGCGGGTCGATACGGCCTTTGGCATGGGATGCGCCGTCACGTTCGTCATCTCCATCTCCACGCTGCTCAACTGGGCGTTCACGTACTTCCTCCTCCGGCCAGGTGCTCCCCTACCCGCTTGGGTGTGGCAGTCGCTCGGCGGCAGCGCGCAGAGACAGATCGACCTCTCGGTGCTCAGCTACATTATCTACATCTTCGTGATCGCCTCCTCGGTCCAGTTCGTCGAGATGTACGTGCGCAGGTTCTTCCCGCCGCTCTACAAATCGTTCGGTGTGTTCCTGCCGCTGATCACCACGAACTGCGCGATCCTCTTCGCCTCTCTCGAAGTGCTCAAGCACATGCAGGATCCGGCCGACCTCTGGGGCCTGCCGCAGGCCCTGGCGCTGGCGCTCGGCGGCGGGATCGGGTTCACCCTCGCAATCTCGCTGATGGCCGGGATTCGTGAGGAACTTGACCTCTGCGATGTGCCGCGCGCGCTCAGGGGGGCTGGCATTGCGCTCATCGTGGCCGGTATAATGGCAATGGCATTCATGGGGTTCGCCGGAGTGGAGAAGGGCGTTGAGACCGCTCTCAGCTCTTTCTTGAGATAGGATCAGAATGCACGTCTCTATCATTGCCCTAGTGGCTGTGGCCGCTGCCGTCTTGGGTTTCGTGGCAATTGCTGCGGGCCTCGTCCTTGGGCGGGGTGGGGAGAGATAGGATCGCAGGCCAAATGTCTGTCACCACGATTGCGCTGGCTCTGGCGGCCGCAGTCCTGGGCCTACTGGCGATAGCCATGGGCTTCGTGCTCGGGTGGGCCAATCGGAAGTTCTACGTGGCCGTGGACCCGCGCGTGGAGCTGCTGCAGGCCGCGCTTCCGGGCGCGAACTGCGGCGGCTGCGGATTCGTGGGCTGCTCCGAGTACGCCGCCGCGCTGGCGGCGGGGAAGACGAGTGTCGGCCTCTGCGCGCCCGGCGGAGAGGGCTGCGCCGAGAAGCTCGCCGATATCCTCGGGGTAGAGGTCATCGAGTCCTGTCCCTACCGGGCGGTCGTGCACTGCTCGGCCCACAGCGACCAGCGCCTCCAGCGAGCGGACTACGAGGGCGAACAGACCTGTGTGTCAGCGAACCTGGTCGCCGGCGTTCAAGGCTGCACCTATGGCTGTCTGGGCCTTGGCGACTGCGCGAGAGGCTGCAAGTACGGCGCGATCCAGATCGTGGACGGACTTTCCACCATCGACTACGAGAAGTGTGTGGGGTGCGGCGCGTGCTCGCGGGTCTGCCCGCGGAACATCATCACGCTTGTCCCCTTTAAGGCAGAGCGCATGATGGTCGTCGCCTGCTCCAACGGGGACGCGGCAGCCGATGTCCGTGCTGTGTGCGAGGTGGGCTGTATTGGCTGCAAGGCTTGTGCGCGGGTCGCGCCAGACCTCATCACCATAGACGGCGCGCTGCCCCAAATCAACTATGACCTCTACAACCCCGAGGAGTCGGAAGCCTTCGAGTCCATCTTGGACAAGTGCCCCCGGAAGCGGTACGTCTTTGTCGGCAGGCCGACCGCAGAGGACCTGGCCGCGGTTGCCGATGAGGAGCTCCCGGAGGCAGTCACGGCCGACTTCAAGACAACTGTGGACGACACGGAGTGGCGCGGCTAGCCTACCCCGCGCCAGCCGCCGGAGTCACGTTGCTCGCCGGGTAGTCTCTCTCCTCGATTGCCACGTCCGGACGGCTCGCGGCCTCCATGACATCGCCGAAGCCGGGCGTGCAGATCGCCCTGTGATCTTCCGCTGAACCTAGAACGACCATCGCCTCGACTTGACGGGGCAGCAGATCAAGCCCTTCCTCTCCGAGCACACTCAGCGCCGTCGCGCAGATGTCGGCCGTCATGGCGCTCGGGGCCATGACTGTGGCCGACGGCACGGCTTCTGCCGGCCGCCCCGAACGCGGGTCGATGATGTGGCTATAGCGCCGCCCCGCGATCTCGACGAACCGGGCATAGTTACCGCTCGTGCATACCGCAGCATCCTTCACGCGCAGCCGGGCCAACATGCCGTCGCCGAAGGGGCGCTTCAACTCCACCACCCAATACGCGCCCTCCTCGCTCTCGCCAAAGCAGCGCAGGTCGCCGCCCACATCGACCAAACCTCCACTGGCACCCGATTGCTGGAGGGCAAGCACGGCCAAGTCGATCCCATAGCCCTTGGCGATCCCGCCGAGATCGACACGAGCCTCGGCCGTCCGCTTGATGAGCCCGCGACCCGTGAGGTCAAAGTGATCCCAACCACACCGGTCGCGGGTTCCGCCAATCTCTGCTTCGCTGGGGCCGCTACCGCGGTCGCCCGCGGCTCGCCAGAGCTCGATCAGCGGCCGGCACGTGACATCGAAGGCTCCCTCGGAGTCGAGGGCGGCCTGGCGTGCGGCCCGCAGAACGTCGAGGGTCTCCGCCGAAAGCTCGATCTCCTTCCCGGCGCCGGCCGCGTTCAGCCGGGAGATGTCAGAGTCCGCAATCCGGCTGCTCATTAGTCCTTCCACGCGGCGTAGAGCCGCCTCCGCCTGGCGCAGCGCCTGTATCCCCGTTTCGCGGTCCGGTGCCACCGCGACCAGCAAGCAGCTCGTCCCCATGATCCCTCGCGGCCTGGCTGCAACTACTTCCGCCGAGGAGGACGGGAGGCGAGATGTCTTCCAGAGGGCGACACCCGTGAGCACTGCGAGGGCGAGCACCGCGAGTCCACCGACCACTCGTCGTCTGTGCTTGTCATTCATCACTCATGTTGGCCTTAGAGCTGAACGCTGTGCGCCTTCTCCTCCACAGCGATTCGATGCTGTGCCCAACATTCTACACTGCGCTGCCGCTCGCACAAAGAGGCAGAATGGGCGCAGCTGGCTCTCCTCGATAATTCCTCTGGGCACAGGTTTCGTAGAGAAAACGCAAGGGTAGAAGCGACACAGGCGGGGGATGTATGTCACTGTTTGCCGCGTCTGGGGCCGGCGTGGCGTGCGATGCGAGGGCCGGCTGCGGCAGATACGTGGCGCGCAATATCTTCCTGGCGAAGGGACGGGCGAGAAAATGCAAAGGGGCAGACAGAACATCAATGAGCATCAAGAACCATTGGTGCAGGGCGACAGCTGTCTGGGGGGGACCGAGGAGTCTCCAGTCGCGAGCTTCCTCTCGTACTAGGTGTCTAGGACTGCCACGCAGGACTCGTTCTCCTGTCCTTCACGTCACGCTTGTGCTGCTTCTGCTCGCCTTCGGCGGAGGGGCTGCCTCCTCGGCGCCCCTTGTCTGGGCCGTGCCGAGCATGGAGCGGGTCGGACCATCTGATACGCCGGGCACAGCCGGCGAGATCGACCTGTATGCGGCCCAGGGAGAGACAGAGTCGTTCCAGATCGTCGTCCGTGGGCCTGCCGGCGGGCTGACCAATGTGAACGTCACTGCCGCCGATTTGGGCGGGCCGGAAGTGACGCTCTACCGGGAGCACTACGTCTACCTGAGCACGGGGAGCAGCGACTGGGCGAGCAATCTCAACCACCCGGAGGGCCCAGGGTGGTATCCCGACCCACTCATCCCGTTCAGCGACCCCGTGACCGGAGACGACCTCGCCGGCGCAGCCATCGACGCCGTTCCCTTCGACCTGGCCGCCGACCGCAGCCAGCCCATTTGGGTCGATGTATTGGTACCGCGCGGCACTCCGCCGGGCCGGTATGCGGGTGCCTTCACGGTCACCAGCGATCAGGGCCAGGCGACGGTGACCTTGAACCTGAACGTATGGGACTTCGCTCTTCCACCCAGGCCGTCTGCCAACTCCTCCATACTGCTCTGGTCGGTGCGCAGAGATCTTGGCGCGGCCCAGGAGCTGCTGCGCCACAGGCTGATGCCTACCTGGGTCAACGCGGGAGACGAGCGATATCTGATCGACAACCTCGGCCTCGGAGCCACGGACCTTGGCTTCTGGAGCGGCGCGGATGGGACGAATTGTCTCATGAACCCGCCCCCTTCCGCAGCGCAACTTCAGGCGGCCGCGGCCGAGCATCAGCCGGACCTGAAGCTCTACAACTACACGGCAGACGAGATAGGTCCGTGCACGAACCTCTACGAGGTGCTCAAGAGCTGGGGGCGCGCTCTGCATGAAGCGGGAATCGACAATCTCGTGACCATGGCGCCGGTTCCCGAACTCTATGACGACGGGTCTGGAACGGGGCGATCGGCCGTCGACATCTGGGTCATGCTTCCCAAGATATACGATTGGTCTCAGGATCGCGTGATCTACTGCCAGGAAAAGGGCGATGAAGCCTGGTCGTACAACTGCCTGATACAGGACGACTACTCCCCCAAGTGGGAGATCGACTTCGCTCCCATCAACTACCGCATCCAGCCCGGCTTCATCAACCAGAGCCTGGGCATGACCGGCATCCTGTACTGGCGCGCCGACCTGTGGTCCACCGATCCCTGGAACAACGTGCAGGCCTACGCCCCGTGGTATCCCGGCGAGGGTATGCTGGTCTACCCGGGCCAGCAGGTGGGCCTCCCTGGCGTCGTCGCCTCCATGCGCCTGAAGTGGCTGCGGGACGGCATTGATGACTACGACTACATCCAGTTGCTGAAGGAGAGGGAATTCGACGAATGGGCGCTGGACATAGCCCGAAGCGTCGGACCGGATTGGTCCAACTGGACGCGCAATCCGGCGGAGTTGGAGGCTGCCCGGGTGCAGCTCGGAGAGATGCTGAGCAGTCTCGGCGGCGCATCACATGTGATAGTCGTCACCGGCTCCGCGGACAGACTGGAGATTGGCTCCAACAGCACGGTCAGCCTGACGGCCACCGCCACCGATAGCGAGGGACATGAGATCACGTCGTGGCAGTGGTCGGACGGCGGCGCCGGCGGAGTGTTCACCCCTTCCGCCGATGTGCAGAGCCCAACGTATCAGGCGCCGATCAACATGGCCGAACTGGACCTGATCGTTCATCTGACGGTCACGGCGAGCTGCGGAGAGGCCGTGGGGAGCGATATGATTGAGGTCCGAGTCCTGGGATATGAGGGTGTTTTCTACGATGTGGCAAGCGACCACTGGGCCTACGGCGCGATCACGGCCTGTGTCGACGCGGCCATAGTCCGGGGCTATCCGGACAGCCTCTATAGGCCGAGGCGCGCAGTCTCCAGAGCCGACATGGCGGTCTACCTCTCCCGGGCCTTGGTGGGCGGAGACGAATACCTGCCCGAACTACCGGGACCGACCGAGTTCCCGGACATACCGGCCGACCACTGGGCTGCAAAGCATATTCAGTACGCCGCCGACGCCCATATTGTGACCGGCTATCCCGACGGCATGTATCATGCGGACTGGACCATCACCCGCGGCCAAATGGCCGTGTTCGTCGCGCGGTCGGTGGTGACACCAACAGGGGACGACGGCTTGGCCGACTACTTGGCTCCGACCACACCCACGTTCGCCGACGTTCCCATCTACTTCTATGCCTACAAGCATATCGAGTACTTGGCGGAATCCGGCGTGGCTGGAGGATACCCCGACGGCCGCTACCGTCCGCTCGCCACGTGCACTCGCGATGAGATGGCGGTGTATATCGCACGCGCCTTCGACTTGATCGAGTGATCGCAGAAGAGGCCCTCCGATACAGGCGTAAACGGAAACCGAACCAGCCGCGTCGCGTCAAGTCGCAGCTGCGACGGCCCGGGCGCCCTCAGGCTTGAGGGCGCCCTACGCTTGCCCGCCCTTGCTGAGGGCCTCTCTGTCTCGCGGCAGGCCGCGGCGATGCTCGGCGAGCGATCCCTGCACTGCGGCGTCGAGCACATCGCTGCGAGCAAGAACCTTCCCCACCGTCTTCATCAGGATGCGCAGATCGAGCGAGAGAGACTTGCTCTCGACATAGCGAACATCCAGTTCGAGCCGCTCATCCCAGGGCGCGGTATTGCGGCCCATCACCTGCGCGAGCCCGGTCAGGCCAGGCCGCACGAGGTGGCGCCTCCGCTCGCGCTCGGTATAGTATGGGAGGTATTCCGCATAGAGAGGTCTTGGTCCGACAAGGGACATCTCGCCCCTGAGCACATTCCAGAGCTGAGGCAGTTCGTCTAGGCTCAGCTGGCGAAGCAGCCTGCCCGTGGGGGTCAGCCGCTCCCGCGGAGCGAGGGCCCGACCGGTCCCATCGTAGCGCGGCTTCATGGTCCTGAACTTCAGCAGCGTGAAGGGCCTTTCGTCCCGCCCAAGTCGGCGTTGCCGGAACAGCACAGGCCGGCCCATGTTCAGCGACACGGCGGCCGCCGCCGACATCATGAGAGGCGCGGCCAGCGCGAGGGTCGCGACAGCGCCGATGACATCCAGCACGCGATAGACCAGTTCTCCCCGGCCTGCGCGCTGCGTCAGGATCACTGCGAGCACCGCGGATATGCCGAGAACATCGATCACCACATCACCGGTCGCCCCGGTGCGCCCCGGCATGGAAGCCTGGTGCAGTTCGTCTAGGGCGGAGCAGCTCAGGCTGAGAGCGAAGGCTCCGGCCGCGGAACGCTCCGAGACCCCTGGGGAGGCCGTTCGGGCGAAGGAGCTGATCGACCGGTACGCGAGAAACGCCAGAACGCCATACTCTGTCATGTGGAGCAACTTCCGAAGCAGCCATATGGCGGGATCGGGAATGGCAGCGCCGACATCAGGCTCACGCAGCACTGGCGACAGTGGTCTCAGCATCCACGAAATGGCATTCCGCATGCTGTCCTCGGACCCGGCCTGCCCCGAAAGGACCGCTATGACGACCATCCACGCTACCAGTGCCGCGACGTGACATAGTTGATCGCGCTTCCTTGTCATCGAGGCCCCCAGCCTATCGGAATCCCCTCATGGCAGTTCGCACGCACGGCCCATACCCGCGAGCCTGTCGGCCCCGTCGCCGCTGCCGTGCCCCGCGCCTCGCGGTCCTTGTTGACGGCGCCGAACGTCCTGAGACAAGCCCACTTTCCGGAGCAAGCATACGTCCCGCTCGGTCAAGAGTCCTACCGGTTAGATCCCGATGCCGACCTCCTCTATCGTCTCGCGCAGGGCCTCGACTGCCCTTCTGACCTGCGGGCGCTCCAGCCGAGTGTGAAACGGCAGGGCGAGTGTCTGAGCGGCGACCCGCTCCGTGATCGGGAAGTCGCCCTCCTTGTGCCCGAACATCTCCCGGTAGAACGGCTGCAGGTGTATCGGGTGGAAGTAGTTGCTGCACCCGATGCCGCGGTCGCGCAACCTGCGAATCACTTGTGCCAGCTCTTCTCTCCCACGACAGTGAGTCAGTCGCACAACGTACACAAACCAGCTTCGCTTCATGCCGGGCGGCTCATCGAGGGCGGCGACGCCGTCCACGTCGCTCAGCATCTCCCCATACCAGCTCGCGACCTGGCGCCGCGCCGCCAGGATCTCGTCTATTCGCCGCAGTTGCGCGATGCCGAGAGCACAGCTCACTTCGGGCAGCCGGTAGTTGTAGCCCAGGCGAGCATGGTAAGCCCATTCGCTGTGAGCGTCGCGGCCCTGGTTTCGCATACTGCGGCAGAGCTCAGCGATCTCCGCGTCGTCGGTGACAACCATCCCGCCCTCGCCGGTCGTGATCTGCTTGTTGGGATAGAAAGCGAACGCCCCCGCATCCCCGAAGCTCCCCGCCATGGCCCAGGCCCCGCCATTCAGTCGCACTTTAGCTCCCAAGGCTTCGCAGCTGTCCTCGATCAGGCGAAGATCGTGCTCGTCTGCAATGTGCCGGAGGCGCTCCCACTCGGCCGGCAGCCCGAACACATCGACAGCAAGTATGCCCTTCGTGCGCTGGGAGATGGCGGCCTCGACGAGGTCGCAGTCGATATTGAGGGTGGCGGGGTCGATGTCTACGAACTTGGCTATGGCGCGCTCGTAGAGGAGGCAGTTGGCGGAGGCGACGAAGCTGAAGGGGGTGGTGATGACCTCGTCGCCCTCTCCGATCCCGAGCGCCCGGACGATGAGGTGGAGGGCGCTCGTGCCGCTGTTCACCGCGACACCGTGCCTGCACCCCACGTAGTCGGCCACGGCCTGCTCGAACTCGACGAGCTTCGGCCCGAGCGACAAGTGGCGTGTCCGCAGGACCGATACGACGGCCTCCACTTCCTCATCCGTCAGATCTGGCCCCGACAACTCCAGGAAGCCTGCTGTTCTGTCAGATGTTCCCCTCATTGCTCGGCACGATAGCGGGAAGCCACCCGGCGCACCTCACGCATCGCCTTGCCGCTCGCAACGATCTTGATCATTGGACCCGAGGAAGGCGGGCACCGTTCCCTCGCCGATAGGATCCTCCATCGGCATGTCTATGTTCCGCTCCCGGATCACCCGCGCCGGCACACCGACTGCAACTGTGCGGGCCGGCACATCGCGATGAACCAGCGCCCCGCCCCCGACGATGGCATGCTCGCCGACGGTCATGCCCGGCAACACGCTCGCCCCGGAGCCCACGAAGACGCCCATGCCCAGGGTGACCTTCCCCGTGATATCGACAAAGGACGAGAGGGTGACGTAGTCGCCCAGTCTGCCATCGTGACCGATGGAAGAATGATAATTCACCTGGACATGCTTGCCAAGGTGCGCGTTCGTCGTCACAGCCGAGAACGGCAGGAGGATGCAGCCTTCCTCGATCATCGCCGTATCCATCACGATAGACGAGTGATGCATCAGGGTGGCCCACCGGACGCCAAAGCGGTTCGCCCGCTGGACCACCTTCATCCGCACGATGGGATCGGCCACGCAGCAGGCACAGTAGGCGTCCCGGTAGTTGCCGAGCGCGCCCACGCCCCCCAAGACGCGGTGGCCGTCGATCAGCTGACCTTGCAGCGCCGCGCTATCGTCTAAGAACCCCAGGATCTCCCAGCGCGGCTGGACGTTGTTCGTATGGCGCAGCATCGCGGCCACCTCTCGGCCACAACCCCCAGCGCCTATGAGCAGCAATGGCTTCATTGGCGGCTCCTTCCCATGGTCGCGACTCTCGGATCAACAGCCGCATGCAGCCTGCGCCCGCCTGCCGCGTCGTACAGATACACACCCCGGCCCGCCTTGCGCCCCAGCCAGCCTCTGTCCACGAGGTGGCGTAGGAGCGGCCGCGGACGATACTCCTCCTCCTGCGTCGCCGTGTGGAGATTCTCGAGCGCGGCGAGCACTACGTCCCAGCCTATGGTATCACCGAGTTCGAGCGGCCCCAGGGGATGCGAGCAGCCAAGTCGCATCGCGGTGTCGATGTCCTCCACGTCAGCAACGCCCTCCTCCAGCATCTTCGCAGCGCGATTGCACATGGCGAGGGCCAGCCGGTTCACGATGAATCCGGGAACATCGTTGACGGGCACGGGCACTTTGCCGATGGACTTCACGAATGCAGTTGCACGTCTGACGTATCTGGGCGCGGTATGGGACCCCGCGACAACCTCGACCAGGCTCATGCTTGCGACCGGGTTGAAGAAGTGGAGTCCCAGGAAGCGCTCCGGCACGTTGACGCAGTCCGCAAGCTCGGATACCCGCAGGCTGGACGTCGTGGAGGCCAGCATGACATCCCTGCCGCACACCAGGCTCGTTCTCGCCAGCACGCTGCATTTGACGAGCAGATCCTCAGCCACCGCCTCTATCACGAGCTCGACCTCCGCGAGGTCATCGGGACGATTCGTGATGGTGAGCTTGTCGCCTATCGCCGAGGCCGTCTCGGCCGAGATGACCTCCCTGCCGACGAGCTTCCGCACACACCCCCGGCACTGAGCGGCCACATCTTTGGGATCCCGCCGGGTGCACAGCGTCACTCGATGCCCGCGTTGCGGCAGGAAAAGCGCAAGTCCCGCGCCCATGGTCCCGGCCCCGACGATCCCCACGCGCCACGGTTCCTTAGCAGTCACCTCACCCATCGAATGAGCGCTCCTCCCCAGGCAAGTCCCGTGCCGAACGCGACCAGCGCCACCGTCTCGCCCGGCCTGAAGCGACCAGCGCGGGCGTTCTCATCCAGCGCGATCGGTATCGAAGCGGCCGACGTGTTGCCGTACCGGTCGATGTGGGTGACGGCCCGCTCCAGGGGTAGACCCAGGGTCCGCATCGCCTGCTCGATGATCCGCAGGTTCGCTTGGTGAGGTATCACATACGATAGGCCTTCGATGTCCAAACCGGAGCGGGCGGTCAGTTCGTTGACGGTCGAGACGAAGGCGTCAACCGCGAAGTCGAAGACGCGGCGGCCGTCCATGTGAACGTACTGGAGCCCCCGGCCTATGTTCTCCTCGGTAAGCGGAAGGCTCGACCCCCCGGCGGGGACATGGATTACCTCCTCCCCCGTCCCGTCGCTGTGCACGACGCAATCCGTAAGCTCGGCGAGCCGGCCGTCGCCCACATCGGCGGAGCCCAGCACAACCGCGCCGGCGCCGTCGCCGAAGATGACACAGGTTCTCCTATCCCCCCAGTTGATGAGCCGGGACATACGTTCCGCGCCGACCACGAGCAGGCGCTCGGCCGATCTGGACCTGAGCAACCCGGCCGCGAAGTGCAGCCCATAGACAAAACCCGAGCAGGCCGCGTTGACGTCCACCGCGAAGCAGTCTCGCAGCCCCAGCCGATGCTGGAGCATGCACGCTGTCGCGGGTATGATCTTGTCCGGCGTCTGCGTCGCCACGATGATGCCATCGACGAGAGGCGCGTCACCCAGCGCGGCGAGCGCAGCGCGAGCCGCCCGATCGGCCATTTCCGAAGTCGTCTCAGTCGAGGCGATGCGTCGCTCGCGAATGCCGATGTGCGACCATATCCACTCGTCACTCGTGTCGACCCGCCGTGCGAGATCGTCGTTCGTCAACACGGTGCCGGGCACGTAGGAACCCGTTGCCAGTATGCTGGCCGTCCTCATCGCGCCGGCTCCGACATCTCTCTCTGCCCGTCGCGCGGCCACTCGACCAGCATTCCACCCCATGTCAGTCCGCCGCCAAACGCCACGAGCAAGGCGCGGTCGCCAGCCTTGAGCAGACCGAGCGACGCGGCCTCGGCCACGGCTATCGGCACAGAAGCGCCCGCGGTGTTCGCGTATCGGTCGATATTGAAGAACACTCGTTCGAGGGGCACGTTGGCACGGGACAGCGCCTCTCTCACCAGCACCTCGTTTGCCTGGTGCGGAATCACCAGATCGACGTCTTCAATTCCCAGCGATGCCCTGCTGAGGAGCTCATCAACCACCCGCGGCAGCGTGTCGACCACGAAATCCCAGACTTGGCGACCTTCCATGCGGAAGTAATGCTGCCCATAGGCCACCGTCTCCGCATGCGCGGGAGAGGCCGCGCCACCGGCCGGGCATCCCATGACCAGACTTCGCGTGCCGTCGGCTCCGAGGACGTAGCTCAGCACCGAGGGCCTTTCCGTGCGGCCGAGAACGGCGGCCCCCGCGCCATCTCCGAAGAAAATGCACGTGGTCCGATCCGTGTAGTCCATTATGCGCGAGTAGGTTTCGGCGCCCACAACCAAAACGTAGTCCATGCGCGGGTCCATGGTCATGAGCCCAATGCCCATGACGAGCGCGTACATGAAGCCGCTGCACACAGCCTCGATGTCGCAGGCAAGCGCGCCCGCCGCGCCCAGGCGCCCCTGAACAATGCAAGCCGTTGGCGGCTGAATCATGTCCGGCGACGACGTTGCCACAAGCACCGCGCCGAGCTGATCTCCAGCGACACCCGCGTTCTCCAGCGCGCGCTCGGCCGCGGCTACGGCAAGGGTAGAGGTAGACTCATCCGGGGCGGCGACACGGCGCTCTCTTATACCGGTCTTCGCCACGATCCACTCGTCGGTCGTGTCCAGCCCATAGCGATCTATCAGATCCCGGTTAGTCAAGGAATAGGCGGGCAGGTAGTAGCCGGTGCCGACGATCCCGACAGGCTTCCCGCCGCTCGCTTCGACCGTCATGCCTTCGCTGCCGAGCACCATCACAAGGACCTCCTGCGAAGCCTATCCCTAGCCTTGGCTGCGAGCCGGATCCAACCGGTCCCCGCCCGAGAGGATCTCCTCGAAAAGGGGGTGGCGGTAGAGAGGGAAGAAGCCATCGTCCGGCCGGACGCCGGCCGCCTGTGAAATCAGGCGGGTAAGCTCGTCGTAGGCGTCCTCATCCACGACATGCCGCCAGATCGAGTAGACGTGCTCGCGCTTGGTGAAGCCGCGCTTGAAGTGATAAAGGGAATCCCTACTGCCGCCGACGCCGCCACCGAGGTGGAGCGTGTGTGCCCCCTGCTCCTTGGCCCACCCACGGGCCACCTCGAAGATGAGCTTTGTGGGCGGCGGACCCGCGAAGTCAGCTCGCGAGCCTGAGAGATGCCACTGCACGATACCGCGGCATAGTGTGAAGATGCTCCCCGCGATCGGCGCGCCCTCGTAGTGGCACATGAACAGATGCGCCACACCGCGCATCTCTGTCAGCAAGTGCTCGAAGTATGATCGGTCGAAATAGTAAGCGCGCGACGCATGCACCCGACCCATGTTCTCGTAGTACATTTCGACGAAGTCGTCCAGCCGCTCGACGCCCACTTCCTCACACCTCACCCCCATCGACCTCAAGCGCTTGATGTCTTGCCTGTGGTTCCGGCGGTAGGCCGAGAGCTGCTGCTCATCTGGGAGCGACAGGTCCACGGAAAGCGTCCAACCAACGGGGACGACTTCGCCGAGGCCGTGCAGGATGGCGGATTGCTCGAGCAGCGGGTGCATCCTCGACATTGCAGATACCACACGATGCGCGCGGAAGTGCTCGTCGATAGCGCCCAGAAACCGCGCGCTGACATGCTCGGGGATCGCGCGGCTGTTGGCAATCGGTCCCGCGTAGCCGTAGACCGACGTCACATCGTGAAGCCCGTCACCCAGACCCGCGATGTGCCCGACCTCAATGTGCCGCACGAGCAGCGGGAAAGCGAGCACGTAATCGCCAGCGCGATAGGCAAACATCTGAGCGCGGCCGTGCCCCGACAGCTCCGCCAGTTTGCTGTAGGAATGCAAGTGGCAGAAGTCGTGCCGACCGATCTCCTCGAGCACCTCGGCCCAGCGGGATTCGTCGTGCACGCTCAGAATCTCCGGCTCTCTCGGACACGCCATCAGGCCGCTCCCTGCCCGCCACTCCGGTCGGCCGCGCAGCCATAGTGCGCAGGTGGGTGTTGCAGGAGTCGCCAGAAGCCGCGGTCATCCACGGCCGGGTAGTGCTGGCATGCGACCGAATCGGCCGGACACAGCACCTGCGGGATGGTGCGAATGAGGATGTTCAGGTCGAGCCAGATCGACCAGTTCTCGACGTAGCAAGCATCCAGCTCGAGACGCCTGCTGAACAGCAGCATGTGGCGGCCCCTGAGCTGAGAGTAGCCCGTCAGACCCGGCCGCACGGCATGCCTGAGGTTCTCTCGCTCGGTGTAACCGGGGAGATACTCGGCCAGCAGCGGCCGCGGGCCGACCAGGCTCATCTCACCCTTCAGCACATTCCAGAGCTGAGGCAGCTCATCGATGCTGAACCGCCGCAGCAGGCGCCCGACGTGGTTCAGGCGCTCGGCATCCGGCCGCAGTCGGCCCGCCGCGTCGCACGCCTCGGTCATGGTCCTGAACTTCAGCAGCGAGAACGTGTTGCCGTAGCGACCCGCCCTCCGCTGGCTGAATAGGATAGGCGGCCCTGTGCTCATCCAGATCGCAACTGCGGCGGCCGCCATGACGGGCCCCGCGGCCGCCAGCCCGAGGCTTGCCCCCAAGACATCCATGGCCCGCTTCAGGCCTCTTCCGGGCCAGGCAAGAGAAGCGCAGCGCCGTGCAGTCGACCGCCGAGCCGCTGTCTCCTCGGCCAGGCCTGCCGCCGCGAGCAGGCTGCGGTACAGCCCTTCCAGCTCGCGGCAGACCCGCGCCGGCTGGTACTCTCGTTCCACCCTCTGCCTACCCGCACTGCCCATCTTGGCGGCCAGCACCGGGCTGTCGAGCACCGAGAGCAAGGCCTCAGCCAGAGCGTCGGAGTCCCCGACAGGAACCAGCAGCCCCGTGACGCCGTCCACAACCGCGTCCCTGGCACCCGTCGCCCATGTCGAAACCACCGGCTTCTCCGCTGCGGCCGCCTCCAAGACCACCGTCGGGAATCCCTCCCGGTACGTCGGAAGCGCAAGAACGTCCATGAGCTGATAGTGAACCGCCGGGTCTTCCACGTACCCTACATGAACGACGCCTGGGTCCGTGTCGATAGACTCGCGAACGGCTTTGGGAACAGGATCTCCACCCTCGAAGCGACCGATCAGCAGCAGACGCGTTCGAGGTAGTCTCTCCCGCACGCGCCGAAACGCCTCGACGAGCTGCGGGACGCCTTTGTCCCGGGTAAGCCGGCCCACAAATCCAATGACCGGCGCGTCGCGCGGGATAGCAAGCTGCCTCCGGACCTCCGCAGCCTGTGCGAGCCTCCCCGGTGTCGGGGCAAATCGCTCTGCGTCCACTCCGTTGAAACTGCCACGGCCGAGGAACCCACAGCGGCCGCGCTGGACGAGGCCGAACTCTACCGCTCGGTTCTGAACGCTCTCGCTCACGCAGAGAACGTGATTCGCACACCGGCACGAAACGCGCTCCGCCGCAGCCAGAATCGACCTCTTCAGACCGCTCGTGGTCTCCAGACGAATCCCGTGCAATGTGTAAACCCGGCACGGCACTCCGGCGAGCCAGGCCGCCATTCCGGCCAGCAGGCCGGCCTTTGCCGTCCCCGCATTGACGACAGCCGGCCTGAGCCGGCGCATCAGCCGCCAGAGACGCCACAGACTCCATAGATCGCGCAACGGCGATATCTCTCGCTCCATCCAAATGCCGATGCCGTGGACGCCTTCCTCCTCGGCGACACTGTCGAGCTCCCATCCCGGCGATGACACGATGGTGACCTCGAACCCGGCCTCGTGCAGGAACCGAAGCTGCCCACGCATGAGTCGCGTCGTCATGGCGGCCGTCACGACATGCATGACGTGCGGCCGGTTCGCTGAAGCTGACGCTCGGGCTGCGGATAGTGCGCGCACTGCCAACTCAGTGACTCCTGAGGTGATATGTTGCTCGTCTGACTTTGCCACTCACTTGCTGGTCATCCGTCGGTTTCCATAGGCGCCGCTCCTGCTAAGGATGTCCGGCCTGCGAGATGCCGGCTCGGCTGAGCCGGAACCCGGGCTCACCGGAGACGAAACCATCAGCTGGGCCACGAGTACGCCCACCGATACCCAGAACAGTCGGAAGTTGTCGAGGCTCACGGCCAGGCCGCCGACGAGTCCAATCATCACGGCGATTGCCCAACGGCGCGCTGTGCTTTGCCTGACACCGCGCCACAGCCACACGACGAGCGGAACCAGGAACGCGGCAAACCCGACCAGACCACCGTCCACCATGATCGAAAGGAACGTGTTGTGCGGGAGGGTACGACGGCCCGATGCTGCCCCCCAGTTGCCCTTGCCAATTCCAAAGAGAGGATGCCTGGCTGCCATGTCGGCCGCCATGGCCCACAACCCATGGCGCTCTTCCAGAGACCCGTGGTAGTTGGAGATTCGCTTGCCCACAGTGGTCTGGCTGGCAGCTCTCCAGACACCGAGGAACACGAGGGCGCACACGAGCAGCACCAGCAGGTACTTGCGGAGACTGAGGTTGAGTGTGCTCAGGAGCAGAGATGACGCGATCGCAGTCAGCCCCGTCCGCGAGAACGAGACCACCCCGGCGCCGATGAACAGCGGAATGGCGAGCCAGGCCGCCCGAACGGAGGCAGTGAGCGGCAAGACCATGCCGAGGTATATGCCAAAGGCATTGGCGTCACCGAGCGTGCCTGCAACCCTGGCATCGACGATGAATGAACGGGGGACCCGCGCGAAGAATGCAAAGATGCCGACGGCCGCCATCGGAATCGCCGCGAACACCAATCCCTTGATCAGCGCGTTCTCTGTGCGAACGTCCCGACCGATGCCGAATCCCACCAGCGCGTACAGGTAGCAGGTCGCCACCTTTGCGGATTCACGCAAGAAGACCGAGAATGTCAACAGGGAGATGGACGCCGCCCATGACACCAGGTTGATGAGCCACAAGACGAGTAGCCACCCACCGAGGCCGCCGCTTCTCACCCACCTCCCCCTGAGCGCGAAGAGCGCTAGCAGAAGAAGAAGGTCCCCTGCGCAGGCGTTGACCTCGCCGCCCGCGAAGTCCACGTGCCGCATGACGGGAAGCGCGAAGCCGAGGAGGCCCACAAGCGCACACGACACCGCGCGGGCGCGCGCCGCCGGCCGCGGCACCGCGGCGACCGGCACAGCCTCAGCCGAAGATACCGTCTCAGCGGACATCAACTTCGCTTTCTCCCCGGCCTGCGTGCGCGCGTTCACTCGGGCTCGTTCGTCGCGGTCTGCCCAGAGTGCTTCGCGCTCTGACAGCGTATATGTTCACGGCTATCGACCCAAGCAGCAGGGCGAGCATCCCGACACAGATCGCCCAGGCGGCGCCCAACAACCCGTACGGCGGGATCAGCCACAGGCTGAGGACAAGCAATATGAGCAGGGCGATAGCATAGAGGGGCGCCTGGGCCTTGAAGTACCGCGCGGCCGTCATAGAGCAGACGAGAAAGCGAGCTACGTACCCCGTCCCCGCTGCCACCATCAGCCAGGCGAACACCTTCGCGTGCACAGCATACTCCGAGGTGTAGAGTACGGTGAGCACCGTGCGACCGAACAGGACGGCCGCCAGCAACATCGGCAGGCCGAGCATCGCGCCAAACTGAACGAGCTTCCACACGAGTCGCTTGAACTCGCCGATGTCACTCACGTAGCTGCGGGACAAGCGCGGCGCAGCCGACTGCGCCAGCGCGCCCACGACCATGTTCCCCGCAACCACGACGTAGGCCAGGGCGGCGAAGTGGCCGAGAGCGGCCTCGCCAAGGCTGCGCTCAACCAGGTAACGCGGGACGTTCACGTTCAGCGAATCGAGCAGTCCGACGATCCCAAGCGGTAGAGAGAGCCATGCCAATCGTCCCACCGAGGCCAGCCCGCGCGCCACTCCAAACCGCGGGCTGGGATCGTCCTGCCCCAGCGGCTGGGACGGAATCACACGCCGGGCATTTGCGGAGTCGTAGCCGAGCAAGACAGCGGTCCATGCAGCACACATGCCGGCCGCCCCAACTGCCACGTTGCCCGTCCACAGGATCAGCACAAACAGCGCCGCCAGCGCCGCCGGCCCTCGGATCATCATGGACCTGGCCACGCGATCGAGCCGCTCGCACTTCTGCAGCCGGCCGTAGATCACATCGCTCACGCTTTCGACGGCCTTCGCGAGCCCTATGACAAACACCACCGAGGCGACCTCGAGTCGATATCCGGCCGCGAAGGCGACGGCCGCGATGACGGCCAGAGCGAGGGCGCTGGATATGAGCCTCAGACTCAGATAGTCTCGAAAGCAATACTCGTCTCTGGCGTCGGTCGCCTGGACGTTTCTGAGCTGCAGGTTCGTGAACATCACGACGGGGGCACAGATTGCCAGGCCCAGAGCGAATCGCCCAAGCATCTCTGCGCTGCCGAACTTCGCCAGAACGATCAACATCCCCCATTGGCTTGCGCCGTAGACGCCGCTGCCGGCGAGCGTCCATGCGAAGTTGGACCGCATCGACAGCGGCCGGAGTTCACCTCTTCGCGGGTGTGCTTCCGGCAGAGCGATGACTGGCTGCTGGGCGGGAATGTGTGTGCTCATCGCTACCAGCCCATTGCCCTGGGAGCGCTTGCCCGGGTCGAGGAGTGCGCTGCCTCCGGCTGGAAAGCGGGCACGATGCCTTGCAGGGCTTGCACTATCCGGCTTCCGTCATTGAGCGCCACAGCCGACTGCAAAGCCTTTATCTGGTCAAGCAGAGTGTCGAGCGCCACGGGCTCGGCCGGCGCAACGTAGAACTGGCCGCTCCTGCGGGCGCCGACCGTTTCCGCCCTGCTGAGGAGGTCTTCGCTGAGCTTCTCTCCCGGCCGGCGGCCGGTGACCCTGATCGGCACGTCCTGGTTGGGCAC
>CAZLHI010000020.1:0-54626 GCA_964559435.1 uncultured bacterium
CACATCTCCCGCCAACTCCCGCAAGCCGCCTGACCAACGCTAAGCGGTCACACCCTCCTCGGCCGTCGGGCCACATCCCGGAGGCTCCCATGCAGACACACACCCGCGTGAGACGGAGGTTAATGGGTTGGCTCCGCACTATTCCTCAGGAAGCGTCACTCCCCATAGACGCGTCGACTCCTGCCGCGGCTTGGTGATTTCCTCCCGTACGACTTGCAGGAAGCCAAAGCGGTCGTGCGCCAGTTCCTGCAGAGACACACCAGTCGCACGAAGGGAATCCGCCGACACCTCGTTGCCTTGACGATCAAGCGGCGCCCCTTCGATCTGGCGCAATATCCGAGCCGCCTCACCGTAGTGACCCATGGCCGCCAGTGCGCGGGAGAGGCGGTACTCCGCCGTTGCCGGGTCGGCGGCCAGGAACGAAGCCTTCTGGTAGCTGGCGGCGGCCATTTCTTGCAGCGTGGCCGTGGCTTGTATACTGATACTGTGCAGCAGGCCGATCAACTCGTTCTGCGTGGCGATCAGCGGCCGAAAAGTCCGTCGGCCGATCGCCTGTGCGAGGTCGGTATAGCTATCTCCCAGGGACAGCCAGACTGCTGGGTCATCTGGGCGCTTTGCGGCAAGCTCCTGCGCGGCCACCGCGGCCTCCAGCGGTGCTCGTTCGAGTTGAATCGCAGCAGGAGCACCTGTCCCGCCGCTGGCTCCTGCCAGCACGCGCTTGACTTGGTCCGGACCCTCGCGCAGCACTCCCAGCAAGGCGGTAAACGTCGGCCCCCAGTCCTCATGTCGCCCGTTTAGCTCGGCCCACTCGGCCGCCTCATCAAGCCTTCGCGCCGCGATGAGCGCTCCGAGCCATTCCTCTACGCTCCTCACGGGTGCATTCGGCACCTCTGCGTCGCGTCTCGCCACCTCCAGTTGACGCTCCGTAATCCCAAGTAGAGAGCGCGCCACGAAGTGCTCCGGAACGATCTCGAGCGCGCGGCGGTATTGGTGCGCGGCCAGCAGATGATAGAAGTCGCCGCGCGCCTGCTCGTACAGCCGTCCCCAGAGCACGTGGCGGTTTGCCTCTGCATGACGGCCCATCTCATCTCGCCAAGATGCCGAAGACGCGGGTCCGCCTTCGACATAGTCGACCACCGAGCCGCCAGCGTTCGTGACAAAACTGGGATATGTCTCGAGTATGGCCGCCCGGCGCGAGACTGGCATGTCGCGGAGCCCTCGCGCTGCTACGAACTCCAGATAGCCATTGTCATCGGTGTTGATGAGATCGCCGTCTCCCAGCCAGCGGACGATTGCTTTGTCGTCGTACAGCATAAGGGCCAGCGCCTCTTCCGGCCGGCGGATCCCGATCCAGGCCAGGTCGTCCGTCACGCCTGGGACCGCCATGCGCGACGCAAAGGAGGTGTAGTCTATCCTGAGCGGCTCGGACATGCCGTGGATGACACAGAACTCATTGCGGCCGCCGGCCGAGTGCCAGATGTAGAGATAGGGAAAGACGTGCTTTATGGATCGCACGAGAACCTTCAGGTCCTGCAGCCGAAGCCCGTGCACGGGCGTCCAGGTGCTGAAGAAGCCGCCGGGGGCAAGCCTGGCCCTGCAATCTTCCAGGTAGTCCACAGAATAGAAGAACCCCTGGCCTGCTAACGTCGGGTGAGCCAAGTCTGACAGAATCAGATCATAGTGTCGCGGCGTGTGCTTCGCGAACGTCCGCGCATCCTCGAGATAGACGCGGACCCTCGGATCGCTCAGCACTCCCCTGTTGGTCTCAGGGAGCTTTGGCGCCGCCTGGATGACGGCGTCGGATATCTCCACGGCATCGATCCGTTCGACAGGGTGCTGTGTGAGCGAATAGGCGGTCCCGCCGGAGCCGAAGCCGATATGCATCACGGTGCGAGGGTTGGGATGGATGAGCATCGCCAGGTGGGCCTGGAGCCGCTGCGTCGTCTGGAGGTCGAACAGGGTTCCGGCCACATTGATGCCGTTGATCGTGATGACCCGCGGGTCACCCGGGCCTGCGAGCGCCTTCTGTATTGGGTGGACTCGCTCAATCGTCACGGTCCCGTCTTTGCCCTCGTGCACCCATTCGATCTCAGCATTGCGGCCGCGGCGGATTGCCCGCACCATATCGCTGCCCGTGACGATGTGGCTGAGCGCGAACGCCGCCGCAAGCGGCACGGCCACGGCAGCAATCCCCCTGAGGCCGCGCCGCGAAGGACTCGCCGCGGCCCACACGATGAGCCCCGCGCCAACGTTCAAGCTGGCAGCGAGAAACAGCGAAGCCGGCGTACCGATAGCCGGGATCAGCAAGAAGCCTGTCGCAAGCGATCCAGCCACCGTGCCAAGAGTGTTGACAACGTAGACTTCCCCAACCCCTCCCCCAACGCGTCCGGTGGACCTCGCCCACATTGCCGACACGAGTGGGAAGAGAGCGCCGAGCAGGATGGTGGGGACGATCATCACGGTCCCCGCCACGACCAGTATCCAGATGACTTCTCCCCAGAACCCGGATACGAGCTGAGCGAACCGCAGCCGCGGCACGATGAGGAAGACAAGCAGACTCGCCGCGCCCGCCGCCCCTGTCGCCACCTCCAGGATGACGAACCATCGCACCTGCCGCCGCGAGCGTGATATGTACCGTGAGTGGATGAGGCTGCCCACGCCGAGTCCGAGAAGATACACACACAGCATCGAGCTGAACGCGAAGACGGTGCCGTCGAAGAAGAAGACGAGTAGGCGCGTCCACAGCACCTCGTAGGATAAGGCCGCGAATCCCGAGAGCGCGAACGCCGCAAGCAGCCACCCACCGATCGGTCGGGGCGCATGGTCATCCGGTTCCCGATACGCTGTCGGCCGCCACCGCGGGGACACCGCGGATCGCCCTCCCAACGACCAATGGATTGTCACGGCCGCCACAGAGACCAGGAGGCCCAGTCCCGCGGCTGCGAAGTTCGACGTGCGCAGGCCGAGTGACGGGAGAAGTAAGAACCCGGCCGCGAAGCTTCCGGCCACAGCACCCAGAGTGTTGAGGCCGTACAGGCGTCCGATATGCGCGTCCATGCCTTCTTCTCGGCGTACGAGAAACCGCACCAACACCGGCAGCGTGCCACCGAGGAGGATGGCCGGCGTGACCAGCAGGGCACCGCTCAGCAGCAGCCGGACCGCGGTCAGCGCGGCGAGACTCTCCCCCGCTCGTTGGTACACCCAGGTGTATGCGGGTGTGAGGACTTCCAGAAGCAAGAACGGCAGAGCAAGTGCGATGAGGGCCGCGCCCGCCTCGAGACCTGCGTAAGTCCTGAGCAGCCCGCCGCCTTTGTCCGCCTTCCTCCCAAACCGCCACGCCCCGATTGCCAGACCACCCAGGAAAGTGGCCAGCACGACGCTTACCGCATAGGTCGTGTTTCCGAACACGAACGATAGCATCCGCATCCACACGACCTCGTAGATGAGGGCCGCCGCGCCGGAGAGGAAGAACAGAACGTGGATCACCGCGACCGCCCAGCGCGGCAGCTCTCCCCTGCTCTCCTGCTGGTGCGCCATTGTGTTCTCGCTCACCACTGTGTCATCGCGCTCGGCCGCCCAGTCAGACTGGCTCAGATGAGAATCTCGCGAGGGCGAATCGGCACCGCAAGCGGAGGCCCGGTGGGTCTGCCATGGGTGCGGACCACCAACCGAACCACATTCGGCAGAGAGACGAATCCTGTGGCGACTCGCACGTTACGTCTCCCCGCCGATCGGGGCCAACGCTCGCGCCAAGCTAGCCACGAAGCTCTGCCACCTGCGCAAGGACCGAGTATCGAACTCCCTCAAGAAAGGCGAATGGATGCTCCTCGGCATCTCGTAGCTCTCGCAGCAGCTTCTCCGCTTCGGCGTTACTCTCGGGTCCACGCACGACGAATTCGAGCTCCGCGAGCGCGGCGTGGCGCTCGCCCAGCGCGGCGCGGAGGTGCGCCAGCTGGACCCGCGCGGCGAGGTCGTCCGGCTCCAGCGCGACCGCGCGCTCGTAGCAGACGGCAGCCTCGGTCAGCATCGCCGCAATTGCACGAATGCGGAACCCGCGCAGCCGCAAGTTCGCGGAAGTGCTTCCATAGGCTTGGGTGTTGGAGCGTATCGCATCTCCGAGCCGCGCATAGCGCAGCCCGAACGTCTGCCATCGCTCCGCGTCGTGCGGCGCGTGCGCGGCGGCTTCCTGCGCCGACAGCAGCTGTTCGAGGCCGCGGCGCGTCATGCCCAGGTAGCGCGCACCATCCCGCGACGAAGTCTGGCCAATCCTGCGAGCCACATCGTCCCATCGCCGACGCAAGATGTCAATGACCACGGCGGGCCCTCGCTCGGAGGGCGCACTTGCCGCTATCTCGTCCGCGATGAGCGCGGCCTCGTCGAGTCGACCGACCTCGGCAAGCGCAGCGGCCAGCTGGTCTCGAGCGACGAGCCCTGTTTCAGCGCTTCTGGCCGCCTCCCTGAGCGCCTCCAGCTGAGCTCGTGAAAGCCCGAGCATCGTCTCTGCGACGTAGTGGTCGGGCACCAGTTGCAGCGCGCGCCGGTACTCCCACACTGCCAGGAGATCGTGCCGATCCTGCAGGGCAAGCTCATAGATCCGGGCATAGAGCACATGGCGATTCGCCTCCGCCTCTCGGTGCAGCCGCTCGGCCCATGGCCGCTCGCCCCCGTCCCGACTGGAGACGTAGTCAAGAATCGAGCCACCAGCGTTCAGTACGATGTCGGGGAACGTGAAGAGCCTGTGCATCGCGCGCGGAGCCGGATAACGAAGCGTTCCCCGCGGTCCCATGAACTCGAGGTACCCGTTGTCGTCCGTATTGAGCTGGTCACTATCAGAGACCCATCGGGCGACCGCTTTGTCGTCGTAGAGCAGGAGTGCGAGCACCTCCTCAGGCCGATGCAGTCCGATTTGGGCCAGGTCCTGCGCGACGCCGGGCAGGGACATCTCCCGGGCGAAATCATCATAGTCGATCGCCAGCGGCTGCCTCATCCCGTGAACGATGCACCACTCGTTGCGACCGATAGAGGTGTGCCAAACGTACACATATGGGAAGACCGCCTGAATGGACCGCACCATCACCTTCGCATCTCTCGGCAGCATCGCATATACCGGAAGCCAGGTGCTGAAGACTCCTCCGGGCCGGAGCCGCTCCGCGCAGTCGCGGAGGTAGTCCACCGAGTAAAGCAGCCCTTCTCCGGCCAAGAACGGGTGCGTCGAGTCAGACAGGATCACATCGTACGCGTGTTCGGCATGGCGCACGAAGGATCGTGCGTCCTCTAAGTAGAGCCGCACTCTGGGGTCTGCCAGAACGCCGTGATTCGTTTCCTCGAAGAGGGGAGCGGCACCTATGACGGCGGCCGAGATCTCGACGCAGTCGATGCGGTCGACCGGATGCAGGCTGGCCGAGTAGGCTGTCCCGCCGGAGCCGAATCCCACCTGAAGCACACGCCTGGCTCCGGGCCGGATCAGCAGCCCCAGGTGGGCCTGGAGCTTCTGCGTTGTGTGCAAATCGACGCGGGTGCCGGCGACGGGCACTCCGTTGATGCAGAGTCGGCGGTCCGTGCCCAACCCGAACAGGGCGTCCTCTTCCGTCGTCGCCCTCTCGACGGTCACGGTTCCGTCAATCCCCTCCTCCGCCCACTCTATCGTCACCGGAAGGCCATGCCCGTAGACCCCGACGAGGTCCTCAGGCGTGTACCGAGCGTTCATGACGGCGACCAGCAGAACGGGGGCCGCCAAGGCGGCGAATGCTCGCCTGGCGATCTGTGGGCGGCTCTTCCCCTGCACGGCCCATACCAATAGGCCCGCTCCTACATTCAGACCCGCTACCACGAATATGCCCAGCCGGGTGCCGATTGCTGGGATCAACAGGAACCCGGTGCCGAGAGAGCCGGCCACCGTGCCGAGCGTGTTCAGAAGGTACGCCTGCCCGAGGCTGGTGCCCACGCGACCCGTGGCCCTCGCCCAAGCCGCCGACACCAACGGGAAGACGGCGCCGATCAGCGTAGTGGGCGCTAGCATGATGACAGCAGTGGCAGCAAACGTCCATAGCGTCTGCCGTGCGAACGTGGCCTTCAGGCTGTCGGCCGTCTCCGGCGGCAGTATGAGGAACAGCGGCATGGTGGCCGCGCCGCACAGTCCGATCAGGATCTCCAACGAGACAAACCACATGAGCGGACGTGGCGAGCGGGACAGCCACGCAGCGTAGATCAGGCTGCCGAGTGCCAACCCCAGCAGATACACGGACAGCATGGCACTGAACGCATAGACGAAGCTCTGAAAGAAGAAGACAAGCAGCCGCGTCCAGAGCACCTCATAGGCGAGGGCTGCGAAGCCTGAGAGAGCGAAGGCCATGAGGAGCCATTTGAGCACCTTCCGTTCGAGCGCTGCACCATCAGGGGGCCGGCTCTGTGGCCGCCAGGTCACAGGCGCGGTGGCCTGCGCTCCCAGCGCACGGTGTACAAGCAGCGCGGCCGCGGCGACGGTGAGCCCGACCGCGGCTCCCGATGCATTCGCCAGTCGCACTCCCAGGTAGGGCAGCAGGAGGAACCCGGTCGAGAAGCTTCCTGCGACGGCCCCAAGCGTATTGAGGCCATAGAGACGCCCAACGTGCGCCTCCATACCTTCGTCGCTGCGGACGACGAACCGCACGAGCACGGGCAGTGTGCCGCCGAGCAGAATCGCGGGGATGAGCAACAACACTCCGCTGAGTACGAGGCGCGCGGCCGTCAGCGCGGCGATGCTCTCCCCAGCATACCGGTAGATCCACGTGTACACCGGCGTCAACACGCGGAGCAAGACAAACGGCAATGTGAGCGCCGCGGCGGCCGCGCCGGCCTCCAGCATTCCGTAGACGCGAAGCAGATCCCCCCTGCGATCAGCAACGCGACCGTAGGCCAGGGCGCCGATGGCGAGCCCTCCGAGGAATACAGCCAGCACCACGCTCACTGCGTAGGTCGTGTTTCCGAACACGAACGACAGCATCCGCATCCACACGACCTCATAGGTGAGGGCGGCCGCACCGGAGAGGAAGAAAAGAACGTGAATTGTGATGAGGGCCCAGCTCGGCAGCCGCGCCTCGGCTCCAGCCTTGTGATCGTTCGTCATCGAGTTCCGGCCCACGTGTCAACCACCCGCGCTTGACGCGACTAGGGTGCCTCGGCTGAGAACTCGAGATGGCCGAAGCGAGCAGGAACGTGGAAGTTCGGCGGGTCGGCAAACGTCGGCGACCAGCAGCTGAACTCGCCTCCGCCCGCGCGGTCAATCCGGTAGAAGTTGATCCGCCACCTTTCCCCCTCGACCGGCGAACGCCCGGCGCGCCCTATCTGATCGAATGGCAGCGCCACCTCGACCGTCCACCTCTGGTCAACGTCGCTGGGGTCGTCGAGCGTGCCGACCACATTCACGGCCGACTGCAGACCCGCGCAGTCCCACTCGACATCTGCCTTCATGAATCGCCTGTCTCCGGATTCGGGGCACTCGATCGCTGCGTCGAAGACCACATTGTGCGGGCTGAATTCGAGCTCATAATAGCGCGTCACATCGTCCCCGGAGCAGATGAAAGCCTCCACCACCTCTTCCTCATAGATCGGGTCGTCGCGCTCTCGCATCTTCCCCCATATGTCGGTGTCGACGGCTATGAAGGCGAGGTAGAGACTGGCCTCATCCCAGCAGGCCCGGACCTCGGTCGGAAGCTGAGGGTCCCCGCTGCCGTCGGCGAGGACGAAATCCCCCGCTGGCCTTAGCCGAGACCACACGCCCTCTGTCAGGTGACCGTCAACTGCTATCAGGTCCGTTGTCCTTCGGCACACATAGGCCGGAAGCTGGCCCATGGTCATCTTCCCTTCAAAGGGCAGTCACCGCGGAACTGCTTCACTCCTCGCTCTCTGACGGAGGCGGCACCGCCGATATATCGTCAAGGTATATCGCGCCCCGCGGCCGCCGGCCCTCGTGATACTCCGCGAGGTAGATCGAGTCGAGCGTGACTGGCGTCTCCGATTCCTCCGGGATGGACGCACTTACTTCTCGCCATGCGCCAGCCCAATGCACCTTGTCTGCCAGGTCCACAGTGAAGCTTCGGCCGGCGGCGTCGGTAAGCCGCGCCCGCAGCCAGCAGCCGCGGCCGTCTCCGAGCACTCTCACCGAGAAGGCCCTCGTGTCTTGCAGCGCCAGGTTCAGCTCCGCGTGCGCCGTGCGCGTGCCTACGCCTTCGGTGAAGTCATAGCCGAGCTTGAGGCATCGGTTGCCCTCCCGCAAAGGATCGGTTACCAGTTGGACTTCTCCTGGTATGCCCGGGGGCTGGGACCCATAGGACCACTCCCCCGCACCTTCGAAGTCCTCGAGCAGGGCGAGCCGCCTCGCCACCGTCACCTCGGCCTGGCCGCAGACCGCGCCGATGCAGGCCAATACGGCGATCGTACCACCTCTCTCCGGCGCCCGTAGCACGCCTGAACTGTCGATCTGTCCCCCGGCCTCTGACGGTGAGATGCGCCACGTCAGCCGGCCGGGTGAGAACGTCACCGGCTGGTTCTCCTCGTCGTATGCGTTCGCGAAGAACCGCGCGGCCGCCCCTGGGTTCACTGCCGCGCGCGGCGGAGTCACGACGACCCGCGCCGGGGCCGGGTTCACTTTCACAACGCTGCTCGCGGACAGGTCGCCCATCCGGGCCGTGATAAGACCCACCGTCGGGTTCGCCACCTCCGCGGCCGTGAACACGCCCATGTCGCTCACGGCGCCGAATACCGTGGGGGTCCGCCAGTTCACATTCTCCGGGTCCAGCGGGACCGGGTTGTAGAACTTGTCGATGCCGACCGGCTGCAGTGCCACCTGCTCCCCGGCCAACAGCGTCAGCTTCCTCGGCTGTATGACGAGCTCTACCGGTGGCCCGACCGGCGCCACGCTGAAGAGGCCGAGGGCGTTGACGACGGCCCGCTCGTATCCGCTCGAAGGCGAGTTCATCACGCGATTGCGTACGACCATGGTGCTGGAGCCGCCGCCGTCGAGGTTCATCGCATCCGAGCATCCGAGGTCGAGGAAGAGCTCGGCGAACTCGTACAAGGTCATTCCCTCGCTGTAGCCCGGCTGGCGCCCGTCGACCACGACCAGGACGAGGGTCCCGTCGCGCAGCCCCAGCCCGGTGCGCGGGTGCCGCTTCTCGGCAAAGCTGTTGGAGAATCGCTCCCGAAGATGCTCGACCGAGGCCGCGCCGCCCCTGACCAAGCGCGGCCCCCCGCCGAGGGCCTCGCGTATCCGGCCTTCCTCGGGCTGCAGCCTCACCGTCAGAGTGACCTCATCGCCGGCCTTCAGATCGCGCAGCGCATAGGCCGCCGTCCCACGGGCCGCCAGTACCGCGCCGTCTGGCGGGATGCGCTGGGAGGGGCCGACTGATATGCTCGCGACCGTCGCGCCGACCTGCGAGCTGGGACGGAGGCGCCCGTCGAGGCCGACCAGGGAAACCTGCGTCGTCCCCTCGTCCGATCGGGTCTGCTCGCCCAACCGCGGCGTGAACAGTACAAGGTCGGCATAGGCGGGCGGGCGGTTGAGGCCGGCGACGGGATAGAGGAGATCGCCCGGGCCGCGCAGCCAGGCGTTCGGGCTCAAGCGGCCGATGCGGACGGTTCCATCATCAAGCACGTAGAAGACGGACCGCGAGGGTCCGGGAAAGCTAATCAGCTCCCCGGCTTCGACGTGAAGCCCGAGCGGAATGCCCTCGTAGCTCCCACCTGCCAGGGAGAAGAAGTCCCCGTTGACGCCAGCCACGGGTCGTATGACACTCGACTCGGCCGACGAAAGCATGCCGGACAGCTGCCGGCGCGCCATGGTCCCCCCGCCGCCCAGCAAGACCCGCACCTCCAGGTACGTCTGGCTCAAGTCGGCTTCGACCACATGGATCGCCCAAGGTCCCTCGGGACGATACATGCCCTGGTAAATGGCGCCGGGGGCAATGGGCCTCGCCGGCTCGGCAGCTTCAACCCGCGGAAGCAGACCTGCGAGCGCGATACCCAGAGCGCACAAGGCAAACGTGAGGCCCAGCCGCGTCTTCTCTCTCGACTTGATTGCTCTCATTGCCGCGTCGAGGCCAACTGCTGCAGACTTCCCCGGTGGCGGCATGGCCTCCTGCCAGAGCCGATTGGAACGGACTGACTGATCAGAGTGACACCGCTGCCTGCGCGCCTGTCAGCACGCCCTGCTAGCAAGTGTTTTCTCAGAAGCATAGCGGGTTGTGGAAAGAGGCAGGTTGGACGTCCCGGCGAGGATTACTGCGCGAACGCTGCGCGCGGCCGGGAGACGTGCAACGCCCTACTAGAGCAAGACCGGCCTCCTCGCCGCTCCGGAGGGAACCAAAACAATAATGAAGCGATCTGCCATCCTGTTCGTGCTCGGCGCGTTGCTGATTGTCGTGTGCTGCCTTCTCGCACTGAGCCGCTCGACGATGTGCATACCAAAGTGCGGCCCGGTCCACCGCGCCGCCCGCCGCGGCGACATCGACGCGATCAAGCGGGGACTCGCGCAGGGTCACGGCGTGAACGAGCGCTCGCAAGACGGAACAACTCCCCTGCACGTTGCGGTGCGCAGCGACCAAGTCGAAGCGGTCGCCTTCCTCATCTCCCAGGGGGCTGACGTCAACGCTTGGGAAGAGCGGTTCGCCACTCCGCTCTGGCTTGCCGCCACCTGTCGCAGCGCGACTGCATCCGCGCGGATCACCGACCTCTTGCTCAAGCACGGCGCCAATCCCAACGCCAGCACGCCCGGCGGGCAGACGCCTTTGATCCTCGCGGCCTACCGCGGACGGGCGGAGGTCGTCCGGCTGCTCCTCGCGGCCGGCGCCAATGTGAACGCGCGCGGCCTCGAGGGCCGGACCGCTCTGCACCGAGCGGTCAGCGCGTCCAGTGCACAAACGGTGGAACTGCTTCTGCGCAACGGCGCAGATATCAACGCCCTCGACGACAACGACATTGCCGCTCTGCGCCTCGCAAAGACCACGGCCGTGGCCGATCTGCTGCTCGACAACGACCCGGATGTCAACATACTTTCCGGCGACGGCTGGACTCCCCTGATGGCCGCCGCCACACGCGGCGATGTCGCCATCGTCGAGCGCCTTCTGTGCGCTGGCGCTGATCCGGACACAGCCAATCCGGCGGGCTGGACCGCCCTGCACTACGCCGCAGCCCAAGGCCACGCCGAGGTCGCCGAACTGCTCCTCATCGCCGGCGCCGACCCAGCTCCGCCCAATGCCAACGGCGAAACGCCCCTCTCGCTCGCCGAGGACCGCGAGACAGCAGAGGTCGTCCGCGCCCGCGGCGGCACCTAGCCGCGCGCGCCGCAGCCGCCGCTCGCGCTCACCGCCGGTCTCGACGCTGCCCAAGTACTCCCTCCTGTCATCCTCCGCTCGTTCGGGCCTGTACAAGCATAGACTTTCTTCCTGTTAGCATCGCATTTCCGCGCCGTCGCCCCGCACGATCTCCCGCTGACCCCGCCTCGCGCCGCCCTCACAGCGGCCAGAGAGGTCACACCGCCTGATAAAGCCTTGACTAGGTTGACCCTCACAGGGTATACTTGGAGTAGGACACCTGTCGGCATACGGCTACCTACTGCCGACAGGCCGAGCACAGGTGCCGCTTCGGAGGCATATATGTCGGCTTATGCCTATTTCTGGGGGTGTTATGTGCCTGGGCGTCTCCCGCACATGGAGAGGTCCACGCGGGCTGTCTTCGAGCGTTTCGGGGTCGATGCGGTCGATCTGGAGGGCCTCACCTGCTGCCCCGAGAAGACCATGATCCGCAACATGAGCTACCGAGACTGGCTTCTGACGGCCGCACGTAACCTCGCAGTTGCGGAAGAAGTCGGCCGGGCCTTCGTTACGCCGTGCACAGGCTGCTTCTCTACCCTCAAGGAAGCTCAGGTCAAGCTGCTCTCGGAGCCAGCGCTGCGAGAAGAGGTCAATGGAGAGCTCGCGCGAGTCGGCCGGCAGTACCGGGGCACAGGCGACGTCGTGCATGTGCTGGATGTCCTTTACCAGGATGTGGGCCCGGGGGCCTTGCGCAACAGGGTCGTGTACCCCATGACCGGCCTCCGAATCGCGGTCCACTACGGCTGCCATCTTCTTCGCCCGAGCGGAGAGCTGCTATTCGACGATCCGTTCTGGCCGAAGAAGTTCGACGAACTCGTGCAGGCGTTGGGGGCGGACAGCGTTGCCTACTCCTCTAAGATGGAGTGCTGCGGCAATCTGCTTCTGCGCGCGGGCGAGGAGGAGACCGCTCGCGCGATGTGTCGCGACAAGCTGCGAGACATGATCGACGAGGAGGCCGACGCACTGACTCTCGTCTGCCCTTCCTGCATGATGCAGTACGACAACATGCAGTTCCTGCTCCAGCGGGAAGGAGAAGATGTTCACCTTCCCGTCTTCTACTACCCTGAACTGCTCGGGCTCGCGCTCGGGATGGAGCCGGACGAATTGGGACTTGACCGCCATAGAGTCGATGTCGGGCCCTTCCTCGAACGCTGGCGCGGACGCACCGAGGCCTTCGATCTGGTCCGAGGCCACTGGGATCTAGGTCTCTTGCGAGCGTGCGCTGAGTGCGGCGCCTGCGTCGACGACTGCCCGGTGGCGCGCGCGGACCCAAGCTACGATGCGAATGTCCTCATCCGCGCGCTGGCGGCGGGACGGGTGGACGAGGTCCTCCGCTCACCCGACCTCTGGAAGTGTGTCGAGTGCTACACCTGTGCGGAGCTCTGCCCCAACAAGTACGACCAGATGTCGATTCTGCGGCAGGCCAAGCACCTCGCTATTAAGCAGGGCTTGGCCCCGCCCGCAGCGGTCGAGGGCATGCGCACCTTCCGCGACAAAGGTCAGCTTACGCAGGTGTCTGTGGCACAGCGCCGGCGACTTGGGCTCCCGCCGACACCGAAGGTTGCCGCCGATGAGCTTCGGGAGCTGCTGGGGCCGGGGCGCGGAACGGAGCCGACCGAAGGCACAGCAGAGAGGGAGAAACGCAACGATGACTCAGGCTAGCTTCGACCGAGGGCGGCGCAGCGTATCGGGCTGCGGCCTGAGCGGCATGATGGGCCTCACGGGCGAGAGGGTGAACGGCAGCGCGATCCGCTCCTCCATCGCGATCCTCCACGAGCGGTCCAATGGTCTCGGCGGCGGCTTCGCCTGCTATGGCATCTACCCCGACCGGGCCGACCAGTTTGCACTGCACATGATGTTCGACACGCCCGCCGCGCAGGAAGGCGCCGAAGCTCTGCTCGGCCAGGATTTCGACGTGGATCTTGACGAGCGCATTCCGACCCGACCCAATCCGAACATCGTGAATCCCCCGCGGCTGATGCGATACTTCGTCCAGCCTCGCGCCTTGCAGCTCGACGAGTCGGGCAGCTGTCCAGAGGATTTCGTCCTCGAGCGGGTGATGCGCATCAACGCCGAGATATCCGGCGCGTTCGTCTTCTCCAGCGGCAAGAACATGGGTGCCTTCAAGGCGGTTGGCTACGCGGAGGATATTGCCGACTTCTTCCGGCTCGACGAGTACGAGGCGTACATCTGGATCGCTCACGGACGATTTCCGACGAACACGCCTGGCTGGTGGGCGGGCGCGCACCCGTTCACCCTTCTGGACTGGGCGGTCGTGCACAACGGCGAGATTTCCTCCTATGGGATCAACAGGCGATACCTCGAGATGTTCGGTTACAGGTGCACGATGCGCACCGACACGGAGGTCATGGCCTACCTGCTCGACCTGCTGATCAGGCGACACAACCTCCCCGTCGAGGTCGCCTGCGACGTGATAGCCGCGCCGTTTTGGGAGCAAATTGATCGGCTGCCTGAACCGCGGCGTCGGCTCTACCAGGCGCTCCGCCAGGTCTATGGGAGCGCTCTGGTCAACGGCCCCTTCGCCATCATATTTGGCCGGCAGGGCGAGATGGTGGGAGTCAACGACCGGATCAAACTGCGGCCGCTGGTGGCGGCCCGCAAAGACAGTTGGCTCTTCATATCGAGCGAGGAGGCCGGCATTCGGGCCATGTGCCCCAGCCCCGACCTCGTCTGGGCACCGAGGGCCGGGCAGCCAGTGATCGGCCGCCTCGGCAGTGATGTCGTGATCGGCGAGCCGAGCAGTGAGGCCGAGCTGACGCGGGCTCAGCCCGTGACCCAGGAGGTGGCACGTGAGTAGCGCAACGACGAAACACAGCAGGAAACCGGAAGCCGCGGCGGCCAGGCCGACGCGGACGACGCGCGCTCCCATCTACCGGCCATCCGACTTCCAATGGAGGCGGGACGCTGAGCGCTGCGCGCTGTGTAAGCGATGCGTCCAGCAGTGCGGCTTCGATGCGATAACCTGGGAGAACGGCCCCGTTGTTGACTTCGCCAAGTGTGTTGGGTGTCATCGCTGCGAGGCCTTCTGTCCGCAGAACGCAATCACGATCGAGCCGAACCCTCAGTACTTCCGGCCGCATCCCCTGTGGACGGAGCCTCATCGCAAGAACCTCTGGATTCAGGCAGAGACGGGCGGCGTGTTGCTGACGGGCATGGGCAACGATCTCCCCTACCCCATTCTCTGGGACCACCTGTTGCTGGATGCATGCCAGGTCACGAACCCGTCCATCGATCCACTAAGGGAGCCGATGGAACTTCGCACCTACCTGGGGCGGCTGCCGGATCAGGTCGAGCTGAACACGACCGAAGATGGTCCGGAGCTTGCCACCCAGATCGCTCCGACGCTTGAAATGGAGACGCCGATACTGTTCGCCGCCATGTCTTACGGATCGATCAGCCTCAACGCGCAGAAGGCGATCGCGATGGCGGCCGAGGAGTGTGGCACGTATTGGAACACGGGCGAGGGTGGCCTCCACGAGGACTTGAAGCCCTATGGGCATCGCGCCATCGTGCAGTGCGCCTCCGGCCGGTTCGGGGTCACAGCGGATTACCTGAACGCGGGCGCGGCCATCGAGATCAAGATCGGTCAAGGCGCCAAGCCCGGCATCGGGGGACACCTTCCCGGAGAGAAGGTGTCACAGCAGGTTTCTCAGACGCGCATGATTCCGGTGGGGAGCGACGCCCTGTCGCCGGCCCCACAGCACGACATCTACTCGATCGAGGACCTTCGACAGCTCATCTATGCGCTGAAGGAAGCCTCCAGGTACGAGAAGCCCGTCTCAGTGAAGATCGCGGCCGTCCACAATGTGGCGGCGATCGCCAGCGGCATCGTCCGGGCGGGCGCTGACATCGTCTATCTCGATGGGTTCCGCGGGGGAACCGGCGCCGCGCCGACGATCATCCGAGACCACCTCGGGATTCCCATCGAGATCGCCATCGCCGTCGTGGACCAGCAGCTCCGCGAAGAGGGCATCCGCAACCAGGCATCTATCGTCGCCGCCGGCGGCATCCGGTCCAGCGCCGACGTCGCCAAGGCGATTGCGCTCGGCGCGGATGCGGTCGCGCTGGGCACCGCTGCTCTGCTTGCCCTCGGGTGCACGCTGTGTCAGAAGTGTTATACGGGCCGCTGCTCCTGGGGGATCACCACTCAGGATCCGGCGCTCACCCGCCGCCTCGACCCCTACCTCGGCTCTCGCCGTGCGGCGAATCTGCTTCGCGCGTGGAGCGCGGAGCTCGAAGAGATCCTCGGGGCAATGGGTGTGAATGCGATCGAGAGCCTCCGCGGAAGTCGAGAGCGGCTGCGGGCGGTCGGCCTCGATAACACGACCACGGAGATACTCGGTGTCAAGCCGGCCGGCGTGGGGGCCTGAGACGGCGCTGTGACTTCACGAAGGTGGCCGGGAAGAGCGAGCGATGCGGATTGACGCGGACAACCTCCACTACCGAGAGCTAAACGAGCGCATCAGAGGGGCCGTCGCCGCTGGCGAGAGGTGCATTGAGTTACTAAATGTCAATGGCCAGCGGTACATCGGGGACGGGCTGCAGGGAGGAGACGTGGGGATCACAATCCACGGCGTCCCCGGCAACGACCTCGGCGCCTTCATGGACGGGCCGACTGTGCGGGTGCTCGGCAATGCGCAAGACGCAGTCGCCAATACGATGAACGCCGGCCGCATCATCGTCGAGGGCCACGCCGGCGATGTGCTTGGGTACGGCATGCGCGGGGGAGAGCTGTTCGTGCGCGGTCGCGTCGGCTACCGAGTCGGCATTCACATGAAGGCCTACCGCGGCAAGCGCCCGGTGCTCGTCGCGGGAGGAACGGCTGGCGACTTCCTAAGCGAGTATATGGCCGGGGGATTGCTGATCATCCTCGGTCTGAATCGTCGCCGTGGCGAGCCCCTCGTCGGCGACTGGTGCGCGACCGGCATGCATGGCGGCACTCTGTACCTGCGAGGGGGAATCGAGCCGTGGAGAGTCGCCTCTCAGTTCGCCAGCGTGCGCGCTGCCGAAGAGGCGGAGAAGGGGGAGATACGTCCGCACGTAGAGGCGTTCTGCGAGACCTTCTCTGTAGACGCCGAGGAAGTTATGGACCATGAGTTCGTCCGCATCGCACCTCTGTCTCACCGCCCCTTCGGCGCCAAGTACGCGGCCTGAGGGCCAACCGGCACCCAGCCGGTCACAGAGGCCGCAGGGGTGCCAAATCGGCCGGAGCGGGGCGCGGCCGGCGGCGCTGCGCATCGGCCTCTCTTGTTGACCTCGACCTCGCGTTGTGGTAAGTTACATTAGATGCGTAGAGTGGGCAACTACTAAACGGGGGATTGAGCAAGCTTATGCGTGCGCATCTCGAAGGCCGCCACCCCGCGGCCTGTTCGCCTGGCCGGTGGGCTCCCAGGCGGAGCCACGTCCTAGCGGCCCTGATCTTGGCCGGCATCCTGTGTGCGTTACAGGTAGCAGCCGGATGCGGCAGCCGCGAGAGGCTCCACCCGGCCCTCCGGGCCAACGACGACGACATGTCGCGCGCGATCAACCGGGGGAAGAGCCTGATCTCGACCGGCACCGATCCCGCTCAGGCGTTCGCGTTGAGGCTTAAAGACGTAAACGTCCGCGTGTCTTCCGATGTTATCCTGCGTCAGGCCGGTTGCTGCTGGCCTCAGGACGAGATCTGCTATCGCGTCGCGGCGGGCGGCGACAGAAGCGACGCGGCAGTGAATAGGGCTGTGAGTGAGGCGCTGAAGACCATCGAGCGCGAGCTTCGCTGTATCGCCGTGGTTCAGCTTCCCAGAGACCGTGATCCGGCCAAGGTGGACTTTGCGCTACGGACGAATCTCGGAGTGGAGTATCCGCCAATCGCCGTGGAGACCCCCAGGTGGTTGCGAGACGTTAGCCCCACTTACGACAAGACCCAGCCCCGGTCAGCGCTCTACTACTACGTCGTTCGCTTCCCTATCCGTGGCGGGCCGGGCGTGCCGCCGGTGGGCCCCAACGTGCGGTCTCTCTCGCTCATACTGAGAGACGGGGACGCCGAGGGCAGGGCAACGTTTGATCTGCCAAAGCCCCGGAGTTACTAGACACCGCGCATTGCAGATCCTCTCGTCGGTGTTCAGTGCAAGTGCCCCTGAGACCGTTGCGGCCTGGCCGCCGCACGTCGGCTGAGCCGCACACCTATCGTCACAGCCGACCTCGGTCACAGCTACTCGACAGTCCTCTGACCCTCTTGTGCAACACATGCGGGGTCGGCCGCTGGACAATCCCTGCCCCGATCGGGTAATCTGGATACCGTTCCTAAGTGTCGCCAGATGGAAGGAGTACCCGGATGATCGCGTTCAACAAGAGACGGAATACGCTCGAGCAGGAGACATACCACTACGAGCTTCAGGACGTCCCCGAGCCAAATCTGTATCGGGACCTGTTCCCCTATCATCAGCCGCCGATGGTCTCGTTCAACCATCGGCTGGTGCCGATGGACCCTCCCGATGAGATCTGGATCACCGACACGACCTTTCGCGACGGCCAGCAGGCTCGCCCGCCCTTTACCGTCAAGCAGATAGTAGACGTCTACACCATGCTCCACCGGCTCGGCGGGTCCAATGGCATGATCCGGTTGTGCGAGTTCTTCCTCTACTCGGACTCCCACAAGAAGGCCGTCGCCGCCTGCCTGGAGCAGGGGTTCCGATACCCCGAGATAACGGGTTGGATACGCGCGCGGACAGAAGACTTCAAGCTCGTCCGGCAGATGGGCCTGCGGGAGACGGGCATTCTCACGTCGGTCTCGGACTACCATATCTTCCTCAAGCTGAAGAAGTCGCGGCGCGAAGCGATGGACATGTACCTCGACATCGTCCGGTCTGCTCTGGAGGCCGGGGTGGTGCCTCGCTGCCACCTGGAGGACATCACGCGGGCGGATTTCTACGGGTTCGTGGTGCCGTTCGTCCAGGAGCTGATGCGCCTGGCGAAGGAAGCGGAGATGCCTGTGAAGGTCCGGGCGTGCGATACACTGGGCTATGGCATTGCCTTCCCCGGCGTGGCCATGCCTCGCAGCGTGAAGGGGATCATCTACGGGCTCGTTCATCACGCCGGAGTTCCGAGCTCGTGGCTGGAGTGGCACGGGCACAACGACTTCTACCGCGCAGTGAGCAACGCCGCCACCGCCTGGCTCTACGGATGCGCCGCGGCCAACGGAACCCTATTGGGAATCGGCGAGCGCACGGGGAATACCCCGATCGAGGCCCTCATCTTCGAGTACATGGGCCTCAGAGGCAACGACAACGGCATGCAGCCTCAGGTCATCACGGAGATCGCCGACTACTTCGAGCAGGAAATCGGGTATGAGATTCCCCGCAATCAGCCGTTCGTCGGCAGGGACTTCAATGTCACTCGCGCCGGGATCCACGCAGACGGCCTGTTGAAGGATGAGGAGATCTACAACATCTTCGACACCGATGCTCTGCTGAACAGGCCGGTGGCCGTTGCCATAACCAATGCCTCCAGCAGCGCAAGCGTGGCTCACTGGATCAATGCCTACTACAACCTCACTGCGAACGACATAGTCCAGAAGTCCGACCCAGGAGTCGCCAAGATCGCAGACGCGATTCAGAAGGAGTACGACGCGGGTCGAACCACCGCGATGTCAGACGAGGAAATGGAGGCCTTCGTCAAAGAGCACCTGCCCAAGGTGGCGGCCGTCGGGGCGGCCGGCGGCGGATGATCAAACCGCTGCTTCTGCGAGGACGTAAGCCCCGGCGCGCGCCGGGCCCTTGTTACATGGCCGCCGTAGGCTGGGGCTACTCGGCGGCCTGCTCTCCCTCTCGGATGGCGCGGAGTTCGACCGCGAGCATATGGCTCTCGTCGAGAAGTTCTCCCAGCGCGCTTGGCATCCCAGGCACGGCAATGATCTCGTACGCGAGGGTGCCTTCGGATAGTCGCGCGACCTTGACGGAAGCGGCCGGTCCGCCCGAGGCGACAAGGTCGCGGAGGTTTGCGCCCGGCCGGAGCACGCGGGCGGCCACCTCCTCGGGTGCGAAGAGGCCGCGGAGGGCGTGGGGATCATACAGATAGGGCTTGAGCGCCCCCTCCAACGCCAAACCGCCGACTTGGGTAGGAAGTCTCCCATCGTGATCGAGCGCGTAGCGCCGCAGGGCGTGGGCCAGCGTTCCGGCAGCGTCCTCAACAGCCTCCGCGACCATCTGCTCCTGCAGATTCCCGCGCGGATCGAGGCCCAGGTCCTCCATAGTGAGAGTGACGAAACGGAGGATGTGAAGTGTGTCGCCGGCCTCCGCGCTCTCCCTCCACAAGAAGCACGGCCCATCGGCCGTTTCGGCCCAGGCGCGGAACCCGAGTGGGTCTGATCCAAGGGTGACCGGAGAAAGTCGCGTGTCGAACGCCATGCCATCGGCCATGCTCTTTTGAAGGCCGGGGCGCTCGGGGTCCGATTGGGTGAAGGCGGGCGGGCAGGCGGCGATGAGTCGATCGTAGGCAGCTGTCGAGCAGGCGCCGACGCAAAACCCGAGGGTGTCATTGGGCAGCCGGTAAGCAAGAAGCTCGCCGCGGTTTGACCAGCCTAAGAGGTGTGTAGCGCTAACGTTCTCGGGGGCCGTGCGGGAGTGCCCAAACGTGTCACCGACCCGGAGGCGGGACTCATCCAGCAGGGCGTATCGGGAGAAGTCCGGCGCCCAGAAGGCCGGGGCGGGAGCGGAAACATACGGCTCAGCAATCCCTGTGGCGAAGTCATAGCGAACCACGACCCGGCCGCCGTCCTTGCGGGGTTCGATGAAGAGAGCATCACCTGAGGGAGACCAGCAGGACTGCCCGGGCAGGGCCTTCAGTTCCGAGAGCAAGCCAGTCTCGGCGTCCAGGAGCACCATCCTGTGGTCGGGTTCGGACTCGGCGGCCTTGGACTCAATCTCTAACGCCGCTCGCGACCCGTTCGCTGACCAGGAGGCGGAGAGGAGGCGCGCGGCAGCAAGCACTCGGCGCGGCGCGCACTCCCGGGTGACGTCAATGAGCCACCAATCTCCGGGGTCCGACCACTGCACGCTATCAGAGGCGATGTACTGGGCGCGGCCGGGGGAAACGGAAACGATGATCCAGCGCTTGTTCGGCGAGATATGCAGGGCGCCGAGCCAGAGATCGGGCCCGATCTGATCGGCGTCAGCGATGACGTGCTCCTCGGGAATACGATACTCGTCCAGGTAGCGGAGGACAAGCTTGGAGCAGTTGGCGCCGGTGACGGCATAGACGAGCACATCGCTCCCGGAAGCAGTGGCGAGGCCGGTGAGACGCTCGCGGCCGGCTTCGAATGCAGCGACGTCGCGGAGCTTGTAGGGGACGAAGATGCGATAGTCGTCGAGGTAGAGGAACGCGGGTATCCACTGGCCCGAGAACTCGTGCATCCGCCGCATCTTCCGACGCTCGGGGGAGTCGATGGCGCCATGGCTGACGACAATGCCGTTCTGCACCATGGTCCCGTCGGGAAGCAGCTCGACTCCAGGAGGGAGGCCCTTGATCTCGTCTTCGAGAAAGGGAGGCTCGTCGGGAGGGAGCGCGGTTCGCTGGGCCACGCTATGAGCCGGAGGATCAGCCCCAGGGAGCGTCTGAGTGAGGCACCCGGTGAGGACCGCGCACCACAGGAGCGCAGCGAGGGCCGTGTACGTCCGACTCACTCAGTGCCCTCCTGGTCTGTCCCCGCCCGGCGCGTTCGACCCGTCTCTGCTGCGGGCTCGGATGATCCCAGCCAGAGCGCCGGCCGAAGCGGGTCATTCGTAGCGAGAACAACGGCCCACGGCACGCGCGTTTCGCTGACCGCACGCAGGACAACCGTGACCGTGGCCGCGGACCTCGGCGAGACTTCCCGCGGGATCAGCACCGTGGCGGCGAGGCCACTGGGGTAGCGCGACCCCTCCACTAGTCTCAGCGCCGCCGATCCGGCGTTCGACAGGTGAAACTCGTACCGATGCCCGTCAGCATGGGCCGTCGCTTGATCTTGCGTGAGAATCGGCATTGGGCATATCACACGGGGATGGGCGGCCGGATCTCCGAGAGTCTCCGCATCGACCGCCAACACGCGGCCTGTGAAGTAGTCCTCGAACTCAGCCCACGCGTAGATGTGCATGACGCCAGAATTCAACACACGCAAGGAATCCGCGGTCGCGCTCTCAACAGCGATGAAGTGGCCCGCGCCCTCCCCTGTACGCAGATGGGCGATAAAGGGCTGGTTCAGGCCGGCCAGATCGTCTGGAGTCCCCCTGTAGCCTACCAGGGGGACTCCAGTTATCCTTTCGAAGCGTACCGCAAGGTCGGCAAAGGAGGACTCCGCGCTCTCAGCGTACAGCTCAGCGAGTCGCTCCTTGTCCGTGGAGTCCAACTCAACGCCCAAGAGCGAGCAGAAGTCGATCGGGGCTGATGAGTAGCCACAGCTCGACGGTTCTGCTGACCCTGCTGAGCTTTCGCTATACTTGTCTGGGAGCTTCTCGGTACTGAAGGAATCTCTGCTAACCGGTCCGTTGACCTCAATGGTATCGGCAACGAAGTGCCACCGACGCAGGACGTGGGCAACCGACCCATCTGAGTTCACCCAGGCGACCACTTTCTCCACGCGTCTGGGCAGGTGGACGCCAGCGAAGGACGCGACATCCGACACGCGACGGCGAATCAGGGCATGCTGTCCAGCTTCGAGTCCTCCACCTGGCTGGAAATAGACCACCTGATCCATGCGCAATACCAGATAGCCGTAGCTGGGAGCCACCCACCAGATGACTTCACCGCGGAGCGAGGCGTGCCCGGACCGCACCTTGATACACTCGACGCCGTCGATCTTCTCCCTGCCTATGATCTCCGGAGACAGCTCGGCAGTAGGGTACTCGACTACACGGCGTCCTTCAGCTCCAACGGGAGTCAAACCGAGCCATTTCCAGAACTCCGACATGCCCCTCGCCGTGGCGGCCGCGCTCGTTCCCTCGGACAGCTGGTCTAGGTCCCGGACGCCATTCTGATGCGTGACAACACGGCATCGAGAGCCGTCGAAGACGACAATCTGGCTCAACTCGCCGTGTGGTGGTGGAGCTGGGCCTGATCTGAAGGGACGCCAGCGCTCTTGTTCCTCATCAAGCAGCCTCTGCTCTGCGGGCGTCAGCTCCGGGTAGAACCTGACTGTCTCTTCACGGAGCCCAGCATCAGATGCCACCCAACTGCCCTCGAGACGCTTTCCAAATCTGTATCGCGGGCCCATTGGTCCTGAACCGGTGCCGCTGTCCTCGAACTCGATCGTGAAGGTGCCCTTCGAAGTCCTGACCGACTTGTCACTCTCCCTACAGCCCTCGAGAATGTCGCGGAGGCTCCTGTCGGCCGAGGCGGCACGCAACGGCACGCAGACTGCGGACGTGAGGACCGCCGTACACGCTGCCGCGGCTGACGCGATCGCAAGCCTGGCGCAGCCCCTACGTACAGACATCGCACGTTTCATTAAGGAGAGCATGACCAGCATGTCTGCCAAGTTGCACTACACACGAGATCATCTGGGTTGCGGTCCGGACCACAAGTAGTAGTTCATGTATCTGCACGTGCGAAACGCATCCTCCCGACAGCCGCCGATAAGAGCCCATCCGCACTCCTTCGCGCTTCCGCCCACCTCTCTTCTCGATTGCACGCACGGCATCGATAGATCCGTGTACGGGTAGCAGGTGCTGTCCACGTTGTGGACCTGGTGCTGTGTCACGCATGGCAGCTTGCATTTCCAATACGCTGTGCCCCTTGTCTCACGCATGTCGTCGGGGGAGAGCCGCGCGAGTTCCGCGTACGCTCCCCCTGCCAAGGACACCAGAAGCAACACGGCGGCCACGACCCCGCAACTCCTTGCAGCACACATCTCAAGAACGCGTCGTCGCAGACACTCCTTTCCTTGTTGATGAAGTGCCAACAGTAAAACGGGTCCGGGCCCGGGTGGCCGGCGAAGGCACATCCTGAAGAATCCTGAGCGAGGACGGCGATTCAAGGTGTCGCGACCGAGGCTGCCCCTGTGGAGGGCGAAGGCCAGATGGCGGGGATTGAGCTTGCGCTCTGAAGGTCGCTACAGGAAGCCTGGACCTGCAGCCGCGTGCTGTGCCGTACACTTGAGCCCTTCCGTCTTACTCACAACACACTCGACTGCTCTGCTCGGTGCTCAGGCAAGGTGCACTTTAGCGCATACTGAAGGGCGTGTCAAGAGCAGTTAGTTACTCTTCCTGCGTTCTCGAGGAGCTGCAGACAACGCCGTGGGTTAATTGCTTCCGAGCGCGGCGAACGCCTTGTAAGAGGGGGGCGTGTCACGCGAGCTGTAGCCTGAAGTTGCCCTTGGGGGCAGCTACAGCCCTGGCACCCTTCAGCCCCCAACTACCCCGGCTATCAGCGCCAGAGCGCCCAGGAGAGTGAGCGCCCAGCCAAGCATACCGGCGCGGCGGGCGCGCCTGGCGACGAAGGCGCAGTAGTCGGTCGGCCTCCGCCAGGTGACGATGCCCAGGACGTCGTCCGCCAGCGGATCGACGCGGGGCTGGGATGTCTGCCCGGCGATCCGGCCGCAGAGGCTGATCGGAAGCCCGACCGGAATAGCCCAGAGCTTGACCTGCATGGTGGCGCCCACGTCAACGTAGGACTCGACGTAGATTGGGGCGTCGAAGTGGACGCAGCCCGAGGGCACATAGACGGACTCATCGCCGTCCACCAAGCGGAAGTCTACGGCCTTTGTCTCGCGATTGGTCACACGCCACCCCGACTCACCGTGTTCACGCTCCCGCAGCACATAGTGGTAGTACGTGCACTCCTGGGGAAAGTAGGCGGGAACGACCGGAGTGTCGCACTCGACTCTGCCCCTGGCCCACACCGCGTCGCCTGTGTGTGCCTGCGACAGCGGCAGCTCTGGCGCGCGGCGCAATCGCCAGCTCCGCGCGTCCCGCCGGCGCGCCTCCCAGAAGGCCACCTGGCCGGCCGCGACGAGGACAACTCCCCCTACCGGTAAGTACGAGGGAGGGAGTGCCGAGCGATTCCGATACCCTACCAGCCATCCCACCGCGTAGAAGGCAATGAGACCGAACAAGATCAATCCGATGATCAGGCCGATCCACAACGGCCATGGCGCCGCGCCCGCGGGCGGCGGTCCGTACCGCTTCGCAAGCGCCTTCAAGCGCGCCCCGCAGGCGAAACAGCAGACTTCGCTGCCGAGATTCGGAGCGCCGCAGCGCGGGCATTCAATGTGCTCGAGCATTGGACTGGCGCAGAGATATCCCGTTTCTTTCGTCTTCTTCCATACCATGCGGCCTTGCTGCAATGCCGTCGGAGCCGCGGGCTGACACCCGAATCCAAGGCGCCCCCCGCAGAGCGCGCGGGCGTCTCAATTGACCCCCGAGAATTCCGCATGCTATGATTCGCGGCGTCATCCGCGAGTTCGCCGCGGCCAGTGAGTCTTCGTGCGCCTTCAGACAGCTGTCCGAGCGCATTGTGTGTGTCGCGGCATCGCGCCGATTTGGCAGCAGCGGGATATGCCAGAAGCATCGCGAATCGTTGCTACGGACTGCGGCTCCACCACCACGAAAGCGATCCTCATCGAGCGACGCAATGGTGAGTATCGCCTGCAGGGCCGCGGCGAGGCCCCTACAACCGTCGAGGCCCCCTTCGACGATGTCACCGTCGGCGTGCTGAACGCAGTGGGCGAGCTGGAAGAGCTCACCGAGCGGCGCTTCATCGAGGAGTCCCGCCTCCGCACTCCGGTCGCCGAGGACACAGGCGCGGACCTGTACCTGTCCACCTCGAGCGCGGGCGGCGGGCTCCAGATGCTCGTGACCGGTGTCGTGAAGACGATGACGGCCGAGTCGGCTCAGCGGGCAGCGCTCGGTGCCGGAGCCATCGTGATCGATGTGATCGCGGTCGACGACGGGCGAGAGGATCACGAGCGCGTCGCCCGCATCCGCTCCATCCGCCCCGATATGATCCTCATGTCTGGCGGCACCGAAGGCGGAACGGTGCAGCATCTCCTCGACACGGCCGAACTTCTCGTGGCCGCGGCCCCGCGCCCCCGCCTCGGCCGCGACTTCAAGCTGCCGGTCATCTACGCCGGCAACAGCGCCGCCCGGGACCAGGTGGGCGAGGTGCTGGGAGAGCGCGTAGACCTGATCGTGGAGGAGAACCTGCGACCACAGCTCGATATGGAGAACCTCGGTCCGGCCCGCGAGGCCATCCATCGCCTCTTCTTGGAGCACGTCATGGCCCAGGCCCCCGGCTACGACAAGCTCCTTACATGGACCAGCGCGCCCGTCATGTCCACCCCCCGGGCGGTCGGCGAGATGGTCCAGCTCGCCGACCAGACCGAAGAGACGGACGTCCTGGCAGTGGACATTGGCGGCGCCACGACCGACATCTTCTCTGTCTTCGGCGGCCAGTTCAACCGGACGGTGTCCGCGAACCTGGGCCTGAGCTACAGCGTGGGCAACGTGCTCGCGGAGGCCGGAGCCGACGGCATTCGGCGCTGGCTCGCAATGCCGCTGGACGAAGATGAGCTGCGGAACCGACTGCGCAACAAGATGATCCGCCCCACGACGATCCCCCAGACGCGGGAGGATCTCCTCTTAGAGCAGGCCGTCGCGCGGGAGGCCCTTCGTCTGGCGCTCGCGCACCACGGCGCCCTTGCCTCAGGTCTCAAGGGCGTGGCGCAGGCCCGCACGGTTGCGGATCTGTTCACACAGGCCTCCGCGGGCGAGACGCTGGTCGATATGATGTCGTTGGGCCTCATCATCGGCAGCGGCGGGATCCTCTCCCATGCCCCCCGCCGACAGCAGGCCGCCCTGATGCTCATCGACGCGTTCGAGCCGCAGGGCGTGACGCGGCTGGCGGTTGACTCGATATTCATGATGCCGCAGCTCGGAGTGCTGGCTTCCGTCCTGCCCGAGGCCGCGATGGAGGTGTTCGGGCGAGACTGCCTCGTACCGCTCGGCACGGTAATAGCCCCGGTGGGACGCTTCCGAGATGGGAGCGTCGTCCTTGAGTGGCAGGTCGGTGATGAGCGGGGCCAGCTTCGCGCCGGAGAGTTCCAGCGCCTTCCGCTGCTGCCTGGTCGGAGGGCCCAGACCGAGCTGAGCCCAGGTCGGGGGATTGATGTTGGCGCGGGACGCGGGCGCATATGGTCCGGACAGATCGAAGGCGGCCCGGCCGGGGTGATTCTCGATGGGCGCGGGCGACCTCTGCGCCTGCCGGATGATGATGACGAGCGCAGGCGGAAGCTCGCGGAGTGGATGGAGTCGGCGGGTGCGGCGCCGGGAGGACCTCAGTAATGGCAGTCGCCTACACGCCGGGGCTCCGAGTGACCGCACGCGCGCTCATCAGACAGGAGCGTCGTCTTCCGCTTCACGGCGAGGTGCTCGTAAACCAGGGGCAGTCCGTCGAGGCAGAGCAGGTCGTCGCGCGGGCGGAGATGCCGGGGAACCTCCACACCGTCAGGGCCGCCCAAGTGCTGCGCGTGGAGCCACAGGAACTCGAATCACATCTGCTGAAGCGGCTCGGCGACACAGTGCAGGCCGAGGAGGTGATCGCTCAGACCAAGGGGCTGTGGGGGCTGTTCAAGTCGGAGCTGCGGGCGCCGATCTCGGGAACGCTCGAGGAAGTCAGCGCGGCCTCGGGGCATGTGCGGATTCGGGAGGAGCCCCGGCGCGTCGAAGTCCGCGCCCATATCGCAGGCCGCGTGGCTGAGGTTATCCCGGGCGAGGGAGCTGTGATCGAGGCACAGGGCTCCCAGGTGCAGGGGATCTTTGGCGTCGGCGGAGAGCGACGCGGCGGACTGCGCGTGCTGGCGGGCGGCCCCGATGACGTGCTTCATAGCGATGATATCTCTGACTGTGAGGGAGGCGTCATCGTGGGAGGCTCGGGGGCCGACGGCGAGGCCATCAAAGCGGCGGCCGAGACCGGCGCAGTGGGTCTAGTCGTAGCGGCCGTTCGAGATCAAGCACTGAGGGACTACCTGGGATTTGACATAGGGGTGGCGATAACGGGCCAGGAATCTGTGCCGATGACGCTGATCCTCACCGAAGGCTTCGGCCAGCTCCCGATGGCGCGTCGGACGTGGGACCTGCTGCAGTCGCTGGAGGGGCAGCTTGCGTCTATTGACGGCGCGACCCAGATCCGCGCTGGTGTCATCCGGCCCGAGGTTATCGTGACGGGGCAGGCGGCGGGAGACGAGACGGCCGAGCCCGAATCTGAGCAGATCCTGCAGGTAGGCTCCCGGATCCGAGTCATACGGGCTCCCCACTTCGGCGCGCTTGGCCGCGTGACCGGCCTGCCTGCGGAGCTGACAGAGATCGAGACCGAATCGGCCGTGCGCATCGCAATGGTCAAGCTCGACGACGGCAGCGAAGTACGCGTCCCGAGGGCCAATTTGGAGATCATCCAAGAATGAACTGCGCGCAGCCGCAAGCCTGGGCGGCTCAGGCCGCTGCGCTGCCGGCCCATCCGAATCTTCCCGTGATCTTCGGCGTGGCCCTCGCGACAGGCTTCTCTGGCGCCGTGGTGCCCGGCTCGCTGCTCGCCGTCGTGGTGCGAGAGTCGGTGCGCGTTGGCTGGGCGGCCGGGCCGGTTATGATGGTTGGGCATGCTCTCTTGGAGCTGGTCGCCATCCTGCTGCTGGTCACCGGCATAGTCAAGTTTGCGCGATCGCCCACCGCCAGAGGTCTGATCGGCCTGGTGGGGGGCGGCGTCCTCATCTACCTCGGGTGCGAGACGGCCCTGATTCCGGCAGGCGCGGCATCGGAGGGGCTGCAGACGAGCGCGGGAGAGGCGGCCGCGGCATCAGGGTGGCTGGGGCTGGTGTGGCTGGGCGCGCTGATGAGCATGGTGAATCCCTACTGGTGGCTATGGTGGGCGACGATCGGGACGGCGCACAGCGCCTGGGCGGTGCAAAGAGGACGGTTGGGAGTGAGCGCGTACTTCACGGGGCACGTGCTCTCGGATGTGCTATGGTATACGGCCGTGTCAGTCGCGCTCGGCACCGGACGAGCGTTACTCTCATCGGGTATGCTAAAGGCGACTTACGTCGCTTGCGCAGCCTTTCTCGTTGCGCTGGGTATAATCTTCGGGGCCGCGGCCGTCAGGACCCTCGCACGCAGATCGGGGCTGCCGGGCCGCGTCGGCGGACGAGCATGACATTCAAGCGTCGCGAACTTCTGCGCACGGTAGCTGTGATCGCCGCAGCCTGGGTGGTGCTGCTCCTTCTCCTGAATAGGTGGCACCGTTCGAGCAAGCCCGAACCAGGAGGCACGGAGCCAGTGCTGGTGCACTATCCCGGCTACGAAGATGTCGAGGAACAGACGTCGGCGAATCTCGGCTTTCGCAAGTACTGGTTCCGCCTTAACGAAGACTATCCGTCGAGGTCGGTTTACTACTTCTACAGGAACCTGCTCGAACCAGAGGGCTGGCAGCCGCTCGCGCGCGGAGAGCCTCAGTGGGTCAGACAGACGACGAAGCGCGAGGCGCGAGATCTCTTCGAGGCTATCTGGGTCAGCCCTGACAGGCTGTTCCAGATCGAGCTCGAGATGATGTCCGAAGTCAAGCTCGTCACAGAAGGTGACGCCTTAGTGCTCGAGGAGAGGGAGCCCGGGATACAGGTGTTCGTCACGCAGCGGCGGGCCCTGCACCCCGGCATCATACTCCAGCGGCAGCCTCCTGAGGGCGAACGCGGTTTCATCGAGGCCGATCGCTAGGCCGGCCTTCTGATAAGGGAGCACTATGGGCGAGCGCGATGCCGTGAGAATCACCGAACGCGTGAGGCGAGCCGCTCGCGATGGTGGTGCCAGGTTGGTGGGCTTTGCTGACGTTGAGGGAATCGCGGAACTGCCTCGCGCCGTCGTCTTCGGCATGCCGCATTCGCCGGCCGTCCTCTCGAATCCGACCAACATGTCCAACCGCGCCTACTCGGATGAGTACTTCGAGCTCAACAGGCGGCTCACGGGGCTGGCCAGGGAGATCGGCCCGTTGCTCGCCGGGGCGGGCTTCGAAGCGCATCCCCATCCGGCGACACTCGACAAGATCGATCCAGAGCGCCTGATCGCTCCCTTCCCGCACAAGACCGCTGCAACCCGAGCGGAGCTCGGATGGATCGGCAAATCGGCCCTGCTCGTGACGGAGGAACTCGGGCCGGCGCTCCGGCTCACGTCGGTGTTGACCGAGGCGCCGCTCGTCACCGGAACGCCCGTCACCGGAACGCCCGTCACCGGAACGCCCGTCACCGGAACGCCCGTCACCGAGAGCCGCTGTGGGGACTGCGCCCTTTGCGTAGAAGCATGCCCCGGCCAAGCGATCACTGGCGAGCACTGGCACGCAGGTCGTCCGCGGGAAGACCTCCTGGACGCCCACGCATGTCATCGAACCTGCGGCGACCGCTCCCGGGCCGCGGGCATCGGGCGCGGCAGCTGCGGAGTGTGCATGGCTGTGTGTCCGTTGCGCCCTCAATCCTAGGCGCGCCTGACAGTCGCTCAGTCTGACCGCAACCACGGAATCTGGGACCGACGCTCCCTGGCCTGCATGAGCAACCGGCGGTCGCGCCTAGACTCGGGGTCGAATTCGAGAGCCACTTCGAGCGCGGCCTGCGCCTCCTCGAACCGGCTCAGCCGAAGACACGCCTCACCCAGGAAGGAGTAGGCGGCGGCATTGCGCGGATCGCGCTCGATCGCGGCCCTGTACTTCTCAACCTCCGACAGCCAGTGCTCGTGCTCTCGACGACGCCAATAGATGTACTGCCAGGCCACGAGGCCGAGGATGGCAACATAGACGAGGGCGAGGACGCCGAGGAACCCCCAGCCACCGGCGATGATGGAGCCCACGCCCAGGAAGAAGGCGACGGCAACGAAGAACAGCCCGATCAATGCTTCCTCGGCGTTCAGCGTCTGCTCGACGAGCCAGTTGGAGACGATCCACCAGGTGACAAGGCCGATGACGGGGACGAAGATGAAAGCCTTGAAGAGCCGGACTATGATCTCAATGGCCTCGGGCGTCATCGCCATACTTCGCCTCACCGGTCGGGCACTCAGCAGACGGCTTCGGCACAGTGCCTGGACCAACCGATACCTTAGACGCGAACAGAGGATGAATGGTTCGGCTCAGGCGCATTCCTGAGTCTGGATGACAACCTTTGTCGCCTCGCCAGATTCGAGCAGCTCGATCCCTCGGGGCACTTCGTCGAGCGGCAGGCGGTGGCTGATGAGCTCTTCCACTCTGAGACGGCCCGAGGCCAGCAGAGCGAGGGCGCGGTCGTGTGTGAACGGGTTGGTGAAGCTCCCGGTGATGCTGATCTCCTTGCGATATATCTGGTAGGGCGACACGGAGATCTGGCCCTCCTCCGGCGCAACACCGAACAGCAGCACGCGGCCGCCCTCACCCGCGAGGTCGAAGGCCTCTTGCGCGGTGGCACAGCCGCCGACGCACTCGATGACAACGTCCGGCCCGGACCCATCGGTGGCCGCCCCTGCGATCTGCCTCAGATCCTCGGACCCCGGACCTACCACGTTTGTAGCCCCGAGCCGCCTCGCCACCGCGCGCTTCTCGGGGTTCGGCTCCGAGACAATCGTCACGCTCGCGCCCTGGAGCTGGGCGAGCTGAAGCAGTATGAGCCCGATCGTCCCGGCCCCAACCAGGAGCACGACATCCCCGCTGCGGATGCCGACCCGGTCGATCCCGTGCACGCAGCAGGCCACGGGCTCGGCCATAGCGGCCACGTCATAGCACATGTCGTCCGGCACTCTGTGACACTGGCGTGCGGGCACCAAACAATGCGTGGCGAAGCCCCCGTCCTGCGTCACTCCGATCGCGGCGAGGTTTGTGCACAGGTGAGTCAGCCCGCGGCGACATGGCCGACACGAGCCGCAGTGAATATTCGGATCGATGGCGACTCTATCCCCCGTTCGCAAAAAGGGCACACCCGTCCCGACCTCCTCGACAACGCCGGCGAATTCGTGGCCAGCGATCAACGGGAATCGAGCCGGAAACTGCCCTCGGTAGATGTGGGAATCTGTGCCGCACACCCCGCATGCATGCACGCGCACGAGGGCCTGATGCTCTGCCGGAGGTGACATCTCCCTTTCGACTGTCTCGCATTCCTGCGGCCTGGGGAACACTGCAGCTCGCATGACAACACCTCCTCTTGGCGGGAGCAGTGGTTCACCTTCAGTGTCTGCGGCCGGGAACCTTGCATCGCACTTCCACGTCTAACAGACGACTGCGCGGCCACACAGCCGCCGGGCACGGTGGCAAGTTAGCGGCCCATGTGGTAGTATACTGCGACACCGTGACTCACCACGGCCAGGAGTCGCCCGCAGCGACCGCGGATTCAGCACACAGCCCGGCGCGGGGCGCTGCGCCTGTGCCAGGTCTGGAGGGAAGTCTGATGCGGCGCAATGTCTCACCCGCCGTGGCGATAATCGTTGTTCTGCTCGTTCTCGTTGCAGCTGCAGCCTTCGTCTGGCTGCGTGTCACAGGTGAACGAAGGCCAGGCCCGTCAACTAGTGCCCTCACCACTCGCTCTACAGCAGGCGCCCGCAGGGGCGAAAGGCGCCGGGACACGGAGACCGGCACCCAAAGACGGGGGAGGGGCAGCCGGCGGGGTACAAGCCAGCAGCAGCCGCCGGGCTAGGCGCTCGGCGGGACGCCGGACCGGAGAAAACGGACTGAAGAGGAGGGCCGAGCCGGGTCCTCGGAGACGTTTGTGCCATGATGTGGCGGCCAGCGACATGCCGGCCGCCACACGAGTTCTCCTTCTCCGGAGCGCCCGATGCCACGAAACAGGAAGCGAGTCTCGCCGAGGAACCGACGCACCAAGATCGTCTGCACGATCGGCCCGGCCACCTCGGCCCCGACCATGCTGCAACGTCTCCTCCTGGCCGGCATGGACGTTGCCCGGCTGAACTTCTCGCACGGCACCCATGACCAATACTCGAAGACGATATCCGATCTCCGCGCGCTCGAGAAGAAGCTGGGCCGCCCCGTCGGCATACTCCAGGACCTGGCCGGGCCAAAGCTCAGGGTGGGCGACCTGCCCGACAGCGGCATCGAACTGAAGGCCGGCAGCGAGGTCGCGATCAGCGCCTCGGCATCCCCAGAGCCCGGCCAGATACTTCTCCCCGCGCCCGAGGTGATACCAGCACTCTCTGCGGGACAGCGTGTTCTCTTGGGCGACGGCCAAATAGAGCTACGGGTGATCGAAACCGACGGCCCTGTCGCCAGATGTCGTGTGCGCGTCGGCGGCCTGCTGCGATCCCATCAAGGGGTCCACCTACCCGACGCGGAGCTGGCAATCGCGACGGTGACAGACAAGGACTTGGAAGATCTCCAGTTCGGCCTCGAACACGATGTAGATTGGGTCGCAATGTCGTTCGTGCGAGAGGCGGCCGACCTCGATCCGCTGCGCACAGCAATACGTCGGGCGAGTAAGGCTACCTCTCTCATGGCCAAGGTCGAGCAACACGAGGCGATCGATCATCTTCAAGAGATAATCGATGCGGCCGATGGGGTGATGGTGGCTCGCGGCGACCTCGGCATCGAGCTGCCGCTGGACCGCGTCCCGCTCTTGCAGAAGTCGATCATCCAGCGGTGTAACGCGGCAGGCAAGCCGGTCGTCACTGCGACGCAGATGCTGGAATCGATGATCCAGAACCCGCGGCCTACCCGCGCGGAAGTGAGCGATATCGCCAATGCCGTGCTGGACGGTACAGACGCGGTGATGTTGTCGGGAGAGACGGCGATCGGGAGCTACCCCGTAGAGGCCGTGAAGGTGATGGCACGTGTCGCTGTGCGCGGGGAAGCGGCCTTCGACTTCGCGGGACGGCTCGCCCAGTCCAGCCAATGGCCGTGTAACACGGTGACCGACGGCATAAGCCAGGCCACGGTGAACCTTGCGCATGACCTGAAAGCGCGCGCTATCATAACGGCCACGACCACCGGGCATACAGCATTGATGGTAGCGATGCACCGGCCGGAGTGCGTCATAATAGCCGTTACTCCGGATGTGGCAACACAAAGACGGTTGGCGCTTGCCTGGGGAATCAGGCCGTTGCTCGCAAAGAGAGGCGGTAACACGGATGAGTTGATCGTCAACGCCATCAGCCGCGCTCAGGAGGAGAAGCTCGTGAGCGATGGCGACACAGTTGTCGTGACGGCTGGAGTGCCCGCGGGTGTGCCTGGTCTAACGAACCTGATCAAGGTCGAGCTGGTCGGAGAGCATCACCAATTCTAAGGAGGGGAACATGCGGTCCGGTCCTCCGCGCAGGCGAGCTCGGCGCAGACGTCTGAAATGGCGAGTCTTCCTCGCGCTCGCCGGGCTGATTATCATCGTCGGACTTGTCAAGCTGGCCGGGCCGCTCGCAACCATTCGCGCTCAGGCCGATCGCCGCGCCCAGCTGGATATGCAGAAGGCTTCACTGTTTGCAGAACGGGCCGAGTTGGAGCAGCAGAAGAGGGGCCTGGCGACAGAGGACGGACAGGAAGCTGCTGCGCGTCGACAGGGATACCTCCGACCGGGAGAACGCCGTCTCATATTCGTGCGCCCGGAGCCGGAACAGGCGGACTCTCAGGCAGACCAAACTCCCGCCTCACCAGATCATTAGGCACCCTTCAGCTGGCCGGGTGCAGACAGAGCGGAGCGCGCTATGCGCGCTCCGCTCTGTGACTCTCTCCGAAGTGGTCGGGCTCGGTTCTCGATCGCGAGTGCCTCCCCCCTCACGGCCTTACAGCTGGTAACTCCGCCCCCTATTCGTCGATGACTCACGGCTCTCCTTCGCACGAAGCTCAGTCCCGTAGGTCCGCCCCTGACGCACCAAACGGTTCAGCTCCCCAACGTCATAGTGCGGCCGGGGTCCCCGCTGCACGGCCAGGTATACGTCCTCTCGAGACATGACCATCTTCCCCGGCACCCGCAGCAGCACTCCCTCCGCCACCAACTCGGAGAGCGCCCGTGCCAGTGAACGGCCGACCTCAGCATCGGATCGAGTGCCGATCTCCTCCTCGATCACCTCCCGGCTCGCGCTGACGCCGACAACGAGCTTGCGCCTTTCGGGATCCTTCAGCGCGCGCTCGACGTGTTCGAGTGTGAAGAGCCGCTGGTCGGCGAGAGGCCGCTGGGTGCGGAAGAGAAGATCCACAACTCGGTTCTTAGCTTCCAGCACGGCCAGCCGCTGCCTGAGCAATGTGCGTAAGCGTCTCTCGCGGCCGAAGGGCCAGGCTGTCGCACAGAAAGCGGGGCCGCGAGCCCCCGCGTCCTTCAGCGCCCCCCGCGCGCGCTTGACGTCGATTCCCATGCCTGTCCCTCCGTTGCGGAAGCCGACAGCAGTGAGTTCTCACGAAAGGACAGACCGGAATTACCACCCGATACAGTCTACCCGGCGCACGCGGCCTGCAAACAGCGGTTGACCCCATCAACTAGCTGGAAGGAGTGCCAGAAGCATACTCTCTGCAATAGGTGCTGTCAGAGGAGTAGGTCGGATAGTTCGCTTCCCCCGTGTCGATGGGGCGGTTGAATGCGCGGCAGAAGGAAAGCCTGACGTCGTACTTCTCACAGTCCTGGCATCGCCGCAGAACAGTTCGACAGTCCGGGCAGGTGGCCGTCTTCTCGTCCACGTCGTGTACCTGCTTGCACTTCGGACACGCGATCTGCACGTCGCTCCCCCTTTCCCTAGTCCGACCTCCAGGGTTGCGAGCTGCGCTTGCTCCCTTCTCAACCTCCGAGCAAGCAAAGCGCTGTCCCCTCGAGCCGACGCCCCGGCCCCGCGGAGCACCGCGGCCTCGGCTCGGACAAGTCCTTGCTCCCCTGCTCGCGAGCTCTGTTGAGCGATTCTATCTCAAGTTGTAAAACACGTCCGGGCCGCCGAACTCCGATAGCTGCTCCAGTTCCTCTTCGATCCGCAGCAGCTGATTGTACTTGGCCACCCGGTCGGTTCGTGCCGGCGCACCGATCTTGATTTGCCCCACGTTCGTAGCGACTGCGATGTCAGCGATGGTGGCGTCCTCCGTTTCGCCGGACCGGTGTGAGACCACGGCAGTATACCCGGCCCTTTTTGCCATCTCGATGGCCTCCAGGGTCTCGGTCAGCGTGCCAATCTGGTTCGCCTTGATGAGAATCGAGTTGGCGACGCCGATTTCGATGCCTTTGCGCAGATACTCTGTGTTCGTCACGAACAGGTCGTCACCCACCAGCTGAACGCTCTTGCCCAGCCGCTTGGTCAAGGTGGCCCATCCCTCCCAGTCGTCTTCCGCCAGGCCGTCCTCGATCGAGACGATCGGGTACTTCTCGACCCAGGCGGCGTAGTAGTCCACCATCTCTGCCGAGCTGAGAACCTTGTTCTCCCCCGCGAGATGGTACTTCTCGTCCCGGAACACCTCGCTGGCGGCGGGGTCGAGAGCGATCGACGCGTCCACGCCTGGCGAGTAGCCGGCCTCCTCGATGGCGCGAATGATGACTTGGACAGCGGACTCGTTGTTGGGCAGGTTCGGCGCGAAGCCGCCCTCATCGCCAACGGCCGTGCTCATCCCCTGTACGGTGAGGACCTTCTTCAGCGCGTGGTAGACTTCCGTGCCCATCCGCAGCGCCTCATGGAAGCTGCCCGCGCCCACCGGCATGACCATGAACTCCTGCAGGTCCACGTTGTTGTCGGCGTGCTTGCCGCCGTTGAGGATGTTCATCATCGGTATGGGAAGGCGCCGCGCGTTCGGTCCGCCCAGATAGCGGTACAGGGGAAGCCCGATCCACGCCGCCGCAGCCTTGGCCACCGCAAGCGAAACCGCGAGGATTGCGTTGGCGCCCAGCTTACCCTTGTTCGGAGTGCCGTCGAGCTCGACCATGAGGCGGTCGATCATCGCCTGGTCGGTGACGGACAGGCCCGTGATCTCATTGGCAATGACGTCGTTGACGTTCTCGACGGCCCGCTGCACGCCCTTGCCCCCGTAGCGCTCCGACTCGCTGTCTCGCAGCTCGACGGCCTCGCGCGTGCCTGTGGAGGCTCCCGACGGAACCGCGGCCCGGCCGACGAGGCCGTCCTCGAGGTACACGTCTACTTCGACCGTCGGATAGCCTCGGGAGTCCAAGATCTCCCTGGCTATGATCTCCTCGATGTACATTCTGAAGCTCCTTGGGAATCTGGGCAGGCGCTTGCGGATCGACGTGCCTTGCGTCAGTTAGTTACGGCAGGCCGGGAGCAGATACCTGCATGCTGCGCGCTGCCATCTCGCACCACAGCAGGGACCGGATGCGGTTTGACATTCGCGCGCTCGCGGCGGTATAATGCGCCCAGCCGAAGGGGTGTGCCTGCCCCAGGCGGGCGACGGTCTCCAGGCTCGCCGGCCGGGACGACAGCTGCCGCCCGGGCGAAGGTCAAGCCACTTCGGAAACTTTTTTGTGCGCCTCCTCGGCGTGACAGGCGAGAGGCCTAATCTTATGCAGCCGCGACAGCGCTGGTGGCTTCTGGTCATCGTTGCCCTCGTAATACTGGCAGCGATCGGGGTCTTCGAGCCGGTCAAGCTTCGAGACCGCGTCGACCCCAGCACCGGGGAGCCGGTGCCGCCGCTCAAGCAGGTGGGGCCAGTGCGTTTGTACAGGCCCCACTTCGGCATAACCCTGGGACTGGACCTGCGCGGCGGCAGCCATCTCCTGCTCCAAGCGCAGAGACAGGCCACGTATGAGTTCTCGGCTGCGGAGATCGGCGAAGAAAGGTCTGAGGAAGAGCGTATCGAGCTCTACGGCGAGGTGGTCAACCTGCTGCCGAAGGAGGCTATCGGGACCGAGAAGCGCGAGGTGCAACTGAGCGAGGATCGTATCGTCGTCCGAACGCGCCTGGAGGAGGGTGTGGATGTTGGCGATCAGGCAGAGAAGATCAGAAGCCTGCTTGCTGAGCGATTTCCCGATATCGAGACGAAGGCGGCCGAGCGCCAGAAGCTCACCGCCGACCATTTGCACAGCATTGAGGCCATCATTGAGAACCGGGTCAACCAGTATGGCGTGACCGAACCGGTCATACAGCGTCAGCCGCCGGATCGCATCATCGTGGAGCTTCCCGGAGTGAAGGACCCCGAGAAGGCGAAGGAGCTGATCCGACAGACGGCGGTCCTACAGCTGCGACACATCCCACGCAAGTACGCCTTCGGCGAGGATGCCGGGCCCGACATAACAACCGTTGCCGGCGACCGCGTCTACACATTCCGAGACCCCACGGGTAAGGAAGCCCCCACTGACCAGGTCATGGAGGAGTCGCCCGTCATCGTGACTGGCAAGGATCTGAAGCCGACCTCCCACGTGGAGGCCGTGGCTGGGCAGGCAACACGCGTCACGTTCGAGCTCCAGGGCGATGCGATCAAGCGCTTCGAGGACTTCACGCGCGCCCACGAGAAGCACTACCTGGCAATCGTGCTGGACGGCCGCCTGATAACGGCTCCGGTGATCAGGAGCACGATCCGCAGAGAAGGCGTGATCGAAGGCGGCTTCGACAAGCCCGGAGGCCTGGAGGAGGCTCGGGACCTCAGCATCCTGCTGAACGCCGGCGCGCTGCCCTTCGACCTGGAGTACATCGAGAGCCGCACGGTCAGCGCCCAGCTCGGCCAGGACGCGCTCGTCAAGAGCCTCAAAGCCGGCCTCTGGGGTCTGCTCGCGGTGTTGTTGTTCATGGCCCTCTACTATCGGCTGCCCGGGATACTGGCCGACATCGCTCTGGTTATGTATGTGATCCTGCTGCTGGGTGCGATCAAGCTCGTGAACCAGGTGCTGACGCTCCCAGGCATCCTCGCCGTGATCCTGTCCATCGGTATGGCGGTTGACGCAAACATCATCATCTTCGAGCGACTGAAGGAGGAAATCCGCACCGGCAAGACGATGCGGTCCGCGATGGAGGCAGCCTTCAAGCGTGCGTGGGCGGCGATATTGGACTCGAACGTCTGCAGCATCGGCACAGGGATCGTGCTCTTCTACTTCGGCACGGGGCCCATAAAGGGCTTTGCGGTCGCGTTGATCGTCGGGGTCGCGGTCAGCCTGTTCACTGCGGTCACCGTCACGAGGCTGTTCGTGAATCTTGTGGTAGGCACGTCTCTGGCCCAGAACCTGGGGCTGTTCGGCGTGTCCCCGGAGGAAGTCGGGCAGGTGTGAGGGCGGCCGCGGGCTGGGCGGACCTCGGGGAGGAATCGTGGTAGATCTTTTTCGCGGGCGCAAGTGGGATCTGGTCGGATATCGGTGGCTCTGGTTCGCGATCTCGCTGATCGTCATCGCCACCGGAATGGCCTTCCTGGGCGTCCGCGGGCTGAATTTCGGCATTGACTTCACCGGCGGGGGGCTCGTCACATATCAGTTCTCGGATCCAATCCCCCAGGGCCAGCACACCGCTGCCCTCGAACGCGCGCGCGGCGCAATCAAATCAACGGGCATCGACGCGCGGCTCCAGCTCGCCGGGACGGCAGCCGTCAGCGATCAGCTCTTGGTGCGAACGCGGGTCATCGCGCCGAAGGGAAAGACCGACAGCGAGGAGCTCCACGAGCAGAGAGAGGCAATGCTGCCGGTGCTGTCTGAGGTCTTCCCAGGCACCGAAGAGGTCGAGAGCCAGCTCGTCACTGCAGTCGTGAGCAAGGAGCTGATCTGGAAGGCGGTCAAGGCGGTGGCCTGGGGATCTCTCTTCATCCTCATCTGGATTCGGATTCGCTACTTCGACTTCAAGTGGGCGAGCTCCGCACTGGTCGCTCTGGTCCACGATGTCCTAGTGCTGCTCGGAGCCTTTGCCATTACCCAGCGAGAGGTCAACAGCCCCTTCGTGGCGGCGGCGCTGACCGTTGTGGGCTACTCCGTCCACGACACGATCGTGCTCTTCGACCGGATTCGGGAGAACATGCGCCTGCGCAAGGGCGCCACGTTCGGCGAGACGGCCAACATCTCGCTGCTGGAGACTATGGCGCGGTCGGTCAACACCGTGTTGACCGTTATGCTCGTCCTGGTGGCAGTCTATCTGCTCGGCGGGGTGTCTGTGCGGAACTTCACCTTCGCACTCATCGTGGGGATGCTGGCCGGGGCCTATTCGTCCATCTTCAACGCGGCCCAGGTCCTGGTCGTGCTCAAGAACCGCGAGGAGCGAGGCATTGCCGTCCGGCGAGCCGCCGGGCGGCCCGTGAGGCGAAGGCCGGAGCGCACCGCGCCCGTGCGGCGGCAGGCAGGTCTTGCCCCCACGCAGAGCGGCCCCCAGACAGCGCGGCCGGAGCCCGCGCCTGCGGGCGAGGGAGCAACCTCGGCCAAGCCAGCAGAGGCGCCGGCCACCGCGCAGAAGAGGGGGCGTACGCCGCGGTCCGCGCGGAAGAAGCTCAGGGCGGGCCGCAAGCGGAAGAAGCGATTCTAACCAGCGCGGGGTGGAGAGTCCTTGATGACCCCGGCGCGAGGAGCGGAAGCGAGGGCCAAGGCTGCCCGCGCAGCTCGCACCTCGGTCTACTCAAACATCTTTCTCACTGGCGGCAAGCTGGCCGCCGGCCTGATCATGGGCTCGGTCAGCGTTCTCTCAGAGGCACTGCACTCCGGGCTGGACCTGGCCGCGGCAGCGATGGCCTTCCTGGCCGTGCACAAGGCTCGTGAGCCAGCCGATGTCGACCACAGCTTCGGCCACGGCAAGTTCGAGAGCCTCTCCGGATTGGTGGAGGCGGTGCTCATTCTCGTTGCAGTCGCCCTTATTCTCCGGGGAGCCGTGGAACGGCTGCTGGCTGGAGAATCGGAGGTGAGGGCGCCGCTGTTGGGCGCCGCTGTGATGGGCGTTTCGGCGGTTGTTAATGTGTTCGTGTCCCGGATGCTGTTCCGAGTGGCCGGCGAAACGGACTCGGTGGCGCTGGAGGCCGACGCGTGGCACCTTCGCACGGATGTGTGGACATCGGCCGGTGTGCTGGGAGGCATGCTCGTCATCGCCGTGGGGGCGTGGCTGGGATTCGCTGAAATCCATCACCTGGACCCGTTCCTGGCCATGGCAATCGCCATTGTGATCGCACGAGCTGCACTGGATATCACTCGGCGCGCCTATAGTCACCTCGTCGATCGGTCGCTGCCTGCGGCGGAGATCGCAAAGATAGAGCGATTGCTGGCAGATCATTATCCTCAGTTCAGCGGGTTCCATCGCCTGCGGACCCGCCAGGCGGGGCCGGAGCGGTACGTCGATCTCCATCTCGAAGTCCCTGGAGACGAATCGGTGTCGGACTCTCACGCCCTTTGCGACCACCTCGAGGGGGAGCTGCGGGAGATCATGCCGGGAGCCGAGATCATGATTCACGTGGAGCCGAAGAGGGCCGATGGCTGAAGCCGGAGCGCGGAGCCTGCTCGGAGCACGATGGGTGGTCAGGGAGACCGACGAACAGGTCGCCCGGGGGCTGGCGGCAGCGGCCGGCATCGGGTTCATCACCGCACGCGCACTGTCGTGCCGAGGGATCACCGACGCCCGGGCCGCGCAAACATTCCTCGGCCACGACCTGGCAGGACTGGTGGATCCGTTTCTCATGGCCGACATGCCGGCCGCCGTCGATACTGTCGACGATGCTCTGAGACGGGGGGCGAGGATACGCATCTACGGCGACTACGACGTCGACGGGGTGTGCGCAACGGCACTCCTCGTTCGGGCTCTGAGTCGCCTCGGCGGGCAGGTGGACTGGTATATCCCGCACAGAATCGACGAGGGCTACGGCCTACACGAAGAGGCCGTCCGGCGGGCCCATGAGGACGGCGTCGAGCTCCTGATCACCGTCGACTGCGGCAGCACTGCGGCCGACCCGGTGGCGACGGCGCAGCACCTCGGGATGAAGGTCCTCATCACGGATCATCATCGCCCCGGCGATCAGCTCCCCGAGGCGCCGGTGCTGAACCCATGCCGAGGCGACTGCGCCTATCCCTTCAAGGACCTGGCGGGAGTGGGGGTGGCCTTCAAGCTCATCAGCGCGCTTGCCCGCGCCAGAGAAGTGCCAGACGGCCAGGAGCTGAACTTCCTCGATCTGGTGTGCCTTGGCACAGTGGCGGACGTAGTGTCTTTGCTGGGAGAGAACCGGCTATTCGTTCAGCACGGTCTGCGGCGCCTGCCTGAAAGCAGGAAGGTCGGCATTCAAGCACTCATGAAAGCCGCCGGGCTCGGGCGCGGCCGAGCCGTGGGCGCACGGGACGTCGCCTTCGGCCTGGCGCCCCGCATCAACGCTGCCGGGCGGATGGAGGATGCCCGCGCCGCAGTGAGGCTTCTGCTGACACACGACCCAGGCGAGGCAAGGCATTTGGCAGCCGAGTTATCACAGCACAATGACGCACGCCGGATGGAGGAGAGAGAAGCCCTGGAGCGGGCCGAGGAGATGGTGGCCTCACGGGTCGACCTGACCCGAGAGAAGGTCATCGTGTTGGGGTCGGAAGCGTGGCACCCAGGTGTCATCGGGATCGTTGCCTCACGCCTCGTGGAGAGATATCATAGACCCGCCCTGCTCGTAGCCGTTTCCGATGGCTTGGGCAAGGGCTCCGGGCGAAGCATCGCCCCCCTCAATCTGTGGGAAGCCTTGAAGGAGTGCGCCTCAGTTCTGACGCGGTTCGGCGGCCACCACTACGCCGCTGGATTCGGCATTGAGGCGAGCCAGATAGAGGAGCTGCGTCGGCGAATCAACCAGTTCGCGGACCAACGCCTCACACAGGATGATCTTCAGCGCCAGATAGAGATCGACGCCGAGGCCTCAATCGAGGACCTGACGCTGGAAGCCGTTCGCGAGCTGCATCGCCTCGCACCATTCGGTATGGGCAACCCGACACCCACGCTGGCCACGAGGGCCGCCGTGATAGCTGAAGCCGTGCCGGTCGGGGGCGGCTCTCACCTGGCCTTGCGCTTGACCGGGCCGCCCGGCGAGAGCGTGGAGGGCATCTGGTTTCGGGCCGGGCATCTTGGGGAAGAGCTCCAAGAGGGGCAAGCGGCCGATATCTGTTATCGGGTGCGACTGGAGGAGTGGAACGGCGCTCCCAGGGTGAAGCTGCATGTCGTCGATATAGCTGTGCACGACAACGGTTAGGTGATGGCAGGTAGGACGACTGACAAGATGGCTGCGGGGCTGGAAGAACTGCTGGAGGCTGCCGCGCAGTACAACCCCGAGACCGACCGTGACTTCATCAGGCGGGCGTACGAGTTCGCGGCGGCGGCGCACGAGGGCCAGAAGCGCCTGACGGGAGACGACTACGTCACCCATCCATTGGCGGTTGCGAAGCTCCTCAGCGAGCTAGAGATAGATGACGCAACGCTGGCGGCGGCCCTCTTGCACGACGTGGTCGAGGACACGGGCCAGGACCTGGCCAAGGTGCGAGAGGAGTTCGGCGATGAGATCGCCGTCCTCGTGGACGGGGTCACCAAGCTGCGCCGAATCCAGTTCGACAGCGGGCGCGAGCATCAAGCGGAGAACCTCCGCCGAATGCTTCTGGCGATGGCGCAAGACCTGCGTGTGATTCTCATAAAGCTCGCCGACCGTCTCCATAACATGAGCACGCTTGATCCGCTGCCGGAGGAGCGCAGGCGCGAGGTGGCGCAGGAGACGCTTCAGATCATGGCCCCGATCGCCCACCGACTGGGGGTCTGGCGGTTCAAGTGGCAGTTGGAGGATCTCGCCCTCGAGCACCTGCATGCCCAGGAGTACCGCGAGATCGCGCAGGCCGTCACCCACTCCAGGGAGGAGCGGGAGGCGGCCATTCGGCAAGCCATCTCCCAGCTTCGCGACCGGCTGGGCGAGATGGGGATCGAGGCCACAATCGAAGGCCGTCCGAAGCACTTCTATAGCATCTACCAGAAGATGCAGGAGCAGTCCGTTGACTTCGACCAGATCCTCGACCTGGAAGCCATCCGCGTCATTGTGAACACCGAGACGGAGTGCTACACGGTGCTGGGAGTGGTGCACTCACTCTGGCTGCCACTGCCCGACATGTTCACGGACTACGTCGCCAAGCCCAAGCCAAACATGTATCAGTCGCTGCACACGAAGGCCGTCGGCCCGACCGGGAGTCCCATGGAGGTGCAGATCAGGACCTGGGCCATGCACCGACGCGCCGAGTATGGCGTGGCCGCACACTGGCGCTACAAGGAAGGCCGCGGCGGGGACCTCGAAACCGACGCGAAGCTGTCCTGGCTCAGGCAGCTTCTCGACCTGCATACTGATCTCAGAGACCCCAACGAATGGCTCGAATCGCTGAAGCTCGATCTCTTCAAGGACCAGGTCTTCGTCTTCACCCCAAAGGGTGACGTAATTGACCTGCCCGCGGGCTCAACTCCGGTGGATTTCGCTTACCGGGTCCACACGGAAGTCGGGCATCGCTGTGTGGGCGCAAAGGTGAACGGCCGAATCGTGCCCCTCGATTATGTCTTCAAGAACGGAGACGTCGCCGACATCATCACCTCCTCCCGGCCGGAGGCCAAACCGAGCCTCGACTGGCTGTCCTTCATCGCAAGTTCGCCTGCGCGGAGCAAGATCAAGGCTTGGTATCGCCGAGCCCAACGAGACGAGAGCATCGCTCGGGGGCGGGAGCGACTGGAGGAAGAATGTTCCCGGCTGGGCATCGATCCTGATACGACCCTGGCGGAGAAGGCGCTGGCCGATGTGACACCGCGGCTGAGCTATGTTTCGGTCGAGGACATCTACGCCGCCGTCGGCTACGGTGACCTGGCGGCAGAGACCGTTGTCCGTAGGCTCCGCGGCGAGCCGCCGAAGGCCAAACGGAAAAGGCGAAGCAGACAGGCGGAGCAGGGGGCCTTGCGCGTGGCCATCAGCGCCGGCGGCGTGACCGACGTCCTCTTCCGCCTCTCACGGTGCTGTGCACCTGTGCCGGGCGACGCAATAGTCGGCTTCATTACCCGGGGACGCGGCGTCACCGTGCACCGCGCCAAGTGTCCAAACGTCGCCTATTACTCGCGGCGCGAGCCCGCGCGCCTCGTTTCCCTGGAATGGACGCTGAGCAAGGACGCATACTTCCCTGTGAGAATCGAGGTGGACGCGCTGGACCGGGTGGGACTCGCGAGCGACATCACCTCGATCATCAGCTCGCTCGACACGAACATACTCGAGGCCCGTGTGCGGACAGGCGGAAAGCCGCGGATGGCGCGGATCTCCCTTCGAATTGAGGTGAAGAGCCTCGATCACCTCAAGCAGATCACCGACCGCATCGGCGCGCTCAGCGACGTGCTGCGCGTCGACCGGGCACGCCGGGGCTAGAACGCCCTCGCCCCATTGGCTCAACCGGGCTCCTGCACCTGCGGTGCACAGCGGTAGTTGAGACAGTTCGTGCTGACCGAGAGCAGGCTGGGATTCTCCGCCTCGTAGCTGTCCACCTCCGCTCCCGTCGTCCGGCAGTTCTCATGGGATGCGTCGTAGTTGGCGCAATCTGTGCACCGACGGAGGACTGCATTGCACGCGAGGCAGTGGCTTTGGTTCTCAAGCCAGTTCTCGGCCCCGCACTTCGGGCAGTTGATGTCCATCCTTGGCCCACCTCCCTTCAGCCTGCTGGAATGAGCAAAGGCCGCTTTCAGGTGGACACAGCAGGACACTCTGCGCGATGGCGGCCGGGCCTAATCTACCTCACACTTCTCCTCCTCGACTACTACACCCGGTTCATCCGTTGTTCAGTCCGACTCACATTCTCCGGCCGCGCCCTCGACCCGCGCCTGCCATAGCTCGGCTCCCTGCCAGTGGCCGGCCCGCAAGTGCAGCGCCCAGAGGAACTCCGCTAAGTCGTGATCGGAGGGATCCAGCTTCCACGCTCGCTCGGCTTCTCCGATGGCCAGCTCCCACAGAGCTGCCTCGTTGCCCAGCTCGGCCATCCGGCTTCGGATGACAGCCAGTGTGCGGTGCGGCCCCGGCGCCTCGGGCAGCAGTGCCGCGGCCGCCTGAGCGCGGCTCGCGGCGGCCCGGAGAAAGCGCGGCCGAGCGCGGGTCGCGTCCTCCGTGTTCTCGAACATCAACGCGTCGTCGAGTGTGAGAGCGATCTGCGCGAGCGCCATCCGCATCACGGGGTCTCGTCTGCCGCCTTCCGCCGCCGCCCTCTCCGCTTGCTCGACCAAGCTCGAAATGTCGCGCCGCAGCCGCGCCGCCTGCTGGGCAATCGCTCCGTTGAGACACGTGTCGTACAGCAGGCGCCTGGCGTCGACGGCAGCCACGATGGGCGTGATGTCGCTCGAAAGGCCGCCCGAGGCCCGATCCCGATTGCTTCGCTTGCGGAGAAATGCAAGCCCCGCCCCGGACTCGGCGTACTCTTTCCCGCCCAGCCAGGCCAACCAGGCCGCATGATAGTAGGCCGCCGCGTGGTTGCCCGAATCCCGGTACAGCACAACAAGATCTGATCGGGTCGCATAGTCGTAAGGATCGCGCCGAAGGCGCTCTTCAAGCGGGTCGGTTGCCGCGCTCGCGGGGGGCAGCGGCAGCAGGACAACCAGCAGCGACAGCGCGGCGATGCCCCTCACCCTGTCGCACCCTCACAGGCAATGGAATGGGCGGCCAGAAACCTCTTGAGGACATTCGAAGAGATCGCCATGTTCAGTCCGGTGAGCCCAGGATCCCCAACCGCCTCCGGTCGCCGGTCAGATATGTAAGCATATCCGATGCCGACGACGCGGCCTTCGGAGTTCAGCAGCGGGCTGCCGCTGCTGCCATGACCGACGGGCGCGCTGTGCTGCAGGCGGCCCAGCGGCCCCGGACTCGTCCCACTGACGGTGATAATCTCCTCGCCTGTCTGCGGGTTCGTCCGGCGAACGATTTCCAGCGGCTCATGAACCGCCCTGCCGTGGACGAACGACAGGATCTCTCCCTGGGTCTCCTGGAATCCGTTCTCGGCGAACCCGCAGCAGCGAATCCGCGCTCCGATGGCCAGCCTGTCGGCGCTGCCAATTGGCAGGTGTTCAAATCGGGTGCTATCGCCAGGTGGGCGGATAGCCCGAAGAATGGCAAGGTCCAAGTCTTCTGCGATAGCGACGGGCACCGCTAGGTAGCTCCGTTCCTCTTCTCCCTGGCCGACGGTGATCCAGATGTCACGTATCACCTGGAGCAGGCGAGTCATCGAGTCCCACTCGGCATACGTGAAATGGAGCGCGCGAAAGCGGACCCCGCTCAGAAGAACGTGCGCGTTCGTCACCAGATAGCCATCCGAGTTGACGAAAAACCCCGTGCCTGTGCCGCCCACCCGGAGCCGGCGCGCGATCTCAGCCTGGTACGGCGTCCACGCATCTCTCGAGGCCAGCTCGGCTTGCAGACCGGGGCCAGCGGACGCGGGGTCGACGGCCGCTTCGACTCGCACGATGGCGGGGCGAGGATCCACGTCGGCAGCCCTGGCGCCCGAGCCCACCGCGCCGAGGGAAGCCAGCAGAAGGAGCGCTCTGAGACTGAACCTCATCCCTGCAGGAATTCGACGAAGAGAGGGCGCCGTCCTCCGGGCTCTTGGCCAGGGCTTCAGCCGGAGGTGCACTCGGGCACGAGCTTGACTCCGAACATCCGGGCGCGCTCTGTCTCGCCCTCCTTCAGCGGCCCCTCCATTCCGGTCACAAAGAAGCTCTCAGGAGCCGCAGCCATCTGGAAACCCCTCTTTTCTAACTCGCGCAAGAGTCTCTTCGCCGCGCTGCCGGCGAACCGGCTCTCCAACTTCGTGTCGAAGGCGGCCGCGCGCTTGCCCTCAAAACGTTCCCGTGCGAGAGCCTTGACGAACGCGCGAGCCCCGCGCGACATGTTCCATGCATGCACGGGGCAGCCAGCCACCACCAGGTCGGCAGAGCGGACATCATCCGGTCCCGTTTCCTCCATCTTCTTCACGACCACCTCGCCCGCAGATTCAAGCCTCTCGGCGATCGCCTTTGCGATCTGCTCGGTGTTGCCGTGAAGCGTATCATAGGAGATGAGAACGCGCACATCGGCCTCCTCACCGGCGCGCGCCGCGACTTCCAGCCGGTCTGCTGCGGGACCTGTCCACAACTCATCACACGACCGCGTGTCGAGGTGGACTGAGGAGAAGGCAGCGGCTGGGAGAACCGGATGGCACACTCTGGCGGCCGCCTCACTCAGCGCTCGACCCGGGTCTGGCGGCCAACCTGAAGTGAAGTGCCCCCTCCCGGAGTTCCCATATCAGCCGGGGCACTGCATTCTCGCAGGCGCTTGCGAGCACGGTCCGGAAGCTTCCCTGCGAACTGTGGCTCACCCGCGGCCAGACGAGGTCCGGGGAGTCCCCTATGGTCTCGCCTGCGGCCTCAACGAGAGCCGGCAGCAGAGCCGCGGCGGGAGCGTCTTCGGCGTGGTAACGCAGGCGATGACCTTCTCTCAGCACGAACCAGGAGGCGTCCGGCGCACCTCGGTAGCTCTCGGCGAAGCTGACCACGTAGCGGCGTTCCTCGACTCGCCGCGCCGCGCAGCCCGCGTGAAAGCAGACCTGGCTGAGCAGATCGCCGAGCGTCGCGGGGGTGGTCCCGATGCCGCACCACGCTCTTAGATATCCGGGCGTCTCGATCTCTACGTCCAAGGTTTGCGAGACGAACACGAGCGCCTCGCCCACGTTCGTGGGGAGCGACCAGACGCTGCCGGGAAGCTCGGTAGACGACGGTGTGTCCGGCCTGTGGAACCACAACGTGCCGCCGGCTGCATCCGTGAGAGCGGCCGCACAGGCGTAGCCCTCCGCCGTGCCGCGGAGATAGACCGTGAGCCACTGCCGCCAAGGGCCAACCTGGAGGAGGACGGGAAAGTTGACTGTTCGTGGTGCCGATGCGGTAGGCTGCAGGCACATCTCGACATCGGCGGCCGCGCCGTGGGTCATGAGGTAGAATGGCACCCACTCTCCAGGCTCATGGTTTGCAAGGCGATAGCCCTCCGGCACACGCGCAGTGATGGCAAGCCAGTCATCGGGGTGACGCGAGAGTCGGACACTCAGCTCAAGAGTCACCGTGCACGACTCAGCCCTGGTTCCGGCCCAGGCCAGATCGACCCAGAACGAGGTCACCTGGAGGTCCGTGTCACACTCGCCAACGGCGGCCGATCTGCCTCCGGCCGCAGCGGGGCAGGGCAGCGCAAGGCGTGCCGTTTCCGCTCTACACACTGGTGCGGCAACCACAAGCGATAACGCCATCCAGACAATGGCCAGGCGCAAGACCTGGGTAGAGGAAGAGGCTGAGCCTACCGGATGGCTTCTCACTTCTCACCTCGATGCGGGCGGGCCGCAGCGGCAGACCGACTTCAAGTTCCCCGGTCGGTTAGACCTGTGTCCGCCCGGTTCGTCGCGCGCCATCGCGATCCACCTCTCACAGAGGGAGCCTGAAAACACCCAGGCAGAGGAGAGGCTGCCCCGGGCGGGCCTCCGGCGAGCGGCTTGCCGCGCAAGGGTGTGATGTGATAGCTTACGGGGTGCACGCATGAGCGATCTTCGTGACGTGATACGCGCCCTGTCGGGCCCATTGGAGATAGAGGAGCGCGAGGGATACCGCGATGCGGCCATCATCGGGCGCAGCATCGGCGAGTACGCGCGCGCCTGGGCCGAGCGTGCCCGCGACGCCGTGCCCGGGGAGGCAGAGAGAGGCGCGATAGCAAGCATCACGGAAACGCTGGCGAACTACGAAGAGAGCGACGAGAAGAACCGCGAGCGCTCTGTGGCTGCGGCGCGGCGGCGGCTGCGGACGCTGGGCCAGAGTTCGGAGCCCAGAGGCGAGCCCGACTCAGAAGCCGCCAAACGTCGTTACGCCAAGGGCCGGCAACCGGCCAAGGAGAAGCCGCGCAAAGGCCGGCCTGACCACAAGCGGCCCGGGCCGGCGGCGGGTGGGGCCGGGGCCTATCTGGCAGAGCTGTTGGCGCAAGGCAGATACAGGAGGCTTACGTGGGTAAAGCGGCTTGGCACGATTGGGATAGAGACGAGGCGAGACCTGCTCTATCACCTGCCCCGTGACTACGCCCAGGTAAAGCGCATAGCAGACCTCGTAGATGGAGAGAGAGCGGCAGTGGTCGCAGAAGCGGGAGCCCGCGAGCAGGCCGTCACTCGCGAGGGCCGGGGCTTCCGCCTCATGCGCTACGCGCTCGAAGTGTCTGACGGAAGCGCCAAGGCCTGGGTATCATCCTTCGCCCGGGTGCCGCGACACGGGCGGCGCTCGAAGGCCATCCTCGCGTCGCCCCTGGCCCTGAACTACGCAGAGGGAACGCGACTGCTCGTCGAGGGCACGGTGAGGCGTGCCGGCCGCCTTATCGAGATCCAATACAGTGGCTCGCAGAAGCTGGGGGCTGACGAGGACGTTGCACCGGGTGCATTCGTGCCCATATACCCCCTCACCGACGGGGTCTACCAGGGGCAGGTCAGATCGGCGCTCAAGACGTTTCTCGCGGAGATGCCGGAGAGCCTGCCCGACCCGGTGCCGGAATCGATGCTCCGGCGCTATCGGCTGCCAGGCCTTCGACGAGCGCTCCAGGAGATCCACTGGCCCGCTGCTGTCACAGCGAAGGAGCAGGCGCAGCGTCGGCTCGTTTTCGAGGAACTACTGACACTCCAGGTGGCGCTCGCACAGCGCAAGAGCGAGATGCAGCGACCGGGCAGCGGCATTAGTATGAGGCCGCGGGGCGACATGGTCGCGGTGCTCGAGGAGGTCCTCCCCTTCTCTCTAACGCGGGCACAACAGCGCGTGATCGCCGAGGTCGCGGCCGACATGGCGGCCGACCAACCGATGGTGCGCATGCTCCAGGGGGACGTGGGGTCCGGGAAGACTGTGGTGGCAGCGGCTGCCTTGCTCATCGCCCTGCAGAGCGGACACCAGGGCGCGCTGATGGCGCCAACGGAGTTGCTCGCCGAGCAGCACTACTTGGTGCTGTCGCGGATGCTGGAGCCGCTTGGCGTGAGGGTCGATCTCCTCACGGGTTCTCTGCCGGCAAGAGAGAGACATCGCACCCATTCCCGCATTGCGAGCGGACAATCCCAGGTCGTGGTCGGCACTCACGCTCTCATTCAGCAGAGCGTGGGCTTCGACCGGCTGGGCCTCGTGATCGTAGACGAGCAGCACCGGTTCGGTGTGAGGCAGAGGGCCGAGCTACGCACAAAGGGCAGACAGCCCGATATGCTCGTGATGACGGCGACGCCGATCCCAAGGACGTTGGCAATGACCTCGTATGGCGATCTGGAGATGTCGATCATCGACGAGATGCCGCCGGGCCGCAGGCAGGTGCGGACCCGCTGGGTGGCACTGCAACAACAAGACGACGCATACGAATTCGTGCGGCAGCAGGCGGCCGAGGGCCGCCAAGCGTACCTCGTGTGCCCGCTGATCGAGGAGTCGGAGAAGCTGCAGGCGGAGGCAGCCACGAAGCTGGCCGAGCACTTGCGCCGGGACGTCTTCCCTGATCTCCAAGTCGGACTGCTCCACGGAGCAATGCCCGTTGCCGAGAAAGACGCCGTGATGGAGTCCTTTCGCGCCGGCGAGAAGGCCGTTCTCTGTGCCACCACTGTTATCGAAGTGGGCGTCGATGTGCCCAACGCAACGGTGATGCTCGTCCTCAACGCCGAGCGCTTCGGCCTGGCGCAGCTCCACCAGCTCCGAGGCAGAGTAGGCCGGGGCGGGCACGACTCCTACTGCCTTCTGCTGACGGACCGCAAGTACAATCCCTCGAAGCGTCTGATGCCCGCGGGTGATGAGTCTCTGAGCCAGGCGCGATCTCGGCTGAGAGTGCTGCTCGATACGAACGATGGATTCGCAATAGCGGAGCACGACCTGATGCTGCGCGGCCCCGGGGAGATCTACGGCACGCGGCAGCACGGCATGCCGGATCTGAGGCTCGCGCGGATGGCTCTGGATGTAGGGGCGCTGGCAGAGGCGCGGGAGGCCGCATTCTGGCTTGTCGAGCAGGACCCTGCCTTGGGCCGGCCGGAGCATGCCGCTCTTCGACAGCAGGTGGCAGAATTGAGAGAGCGGATGAGGCAAACCGTCGGGTGAGAGATGAGAATCATAGCGGGATCGGCAAAAGGACGTGTGCTGCGGTCGCTCAGGGGCCGGGCGTTGCGACCCACGGCGGACCGCATCCGCGAGAGCCTTTTCGCCGCCCTGGGGGAGTTCGTCGTGGGGGCGCGATTCCTGGACCTGTACGCAGGAGCGGGCACAGTGGGCCTGGAGGCCCTCAGCCGAGGCGCCGCCGAGACGACATTCGTTGAGTCCCACAGGCCCGCCGGACGCGTGATAGAAGAGAACGCGCGCCGGTGTAGATTTGAGGGGCAGGTCCGAGTTATAATCGCTGCCGTCGGGCGAGGCCTCGCCATCTTGAGGCGGGAGCGAGCAAGCTTCGACATCGTATTCGCTGACCCGCCCTATGGCGCGGGCGAACTCGGCGCGGTGATTGCCAGGCTCAGTCAATGGCCGGAGATGCTCGCCAGGGACGGGCTCCTCGTCTTGCAGGGATCGCGACATGAGGGTCTGGGGGAGCGAGCCGGTGTGTTTGAGAGGGCCAGGAGCATGAGGTACGGTGAAACGCGGGTGGACCTGTATCAGCACGAGGGCGATGCTTCGGCCCGGCCAGATCCGGCCGGGGCTCGCTGAGACATCATCTTGGCGGAGGTCTTGGCAGTGGGTACGGCGCTCTATGCGGGCACTTTCGATCCGGTGACGTACGGGCACCTTGATGTCGTGCGGCGCGCGGCGGCGCTGTTCGACAAGGTGATCGTGGCGGTGTCGGTGAACCCAAGAAAGGTGCCGCTCTTCTCGCTTGACGAGAGAGCGGACATGCTGCGTGAAGCGTGCAAGGAGTTCCCGAACGTGGAAGTTGCGGTGGCTCCCGGGCTTGTGGTGGATTTCGCGAGAGAGGTCGGAGCCGGGGTGATTGTTCGGGGACTGAGGGCCGTGTCAGACTTCGAGTTCGAGCTCCAGATGGCCTCGACGAATCGCGCTCTGGCGCCGGAGGTGGAGACGATATTCTTCACCCCCGCGCCGCAGTACCACTACGTGAGTGCGAGCATAGTGGCGGAGATCGCGCGCTTCGGAGGAGACGTCGAGGAGTTCGTGCCACCCAACGTTGCGCAGAAGCTTGAGGAGCGACTGACGAGAGAAATGGGCTCCGGTGGAAAGGAGGGATCCCCATCGAAATCCTAAAGCGGCTAGAAGAACTCGAGCGGATGGGCGAAGAGAGCCGTCCACAGTTTCTACACCGCGCCTGGGGATTTGACCTGGATCGCTTCTTTGCGCAGGTGAACCGCATTCGCGCGGCGCTGCCGGAAGAGATAAAGGCGGCGAATCGGGTTGCGCAGGAGCGCGAGCAGATTCTGGACAACGCTGAGCTCGAGCGTCAGCGCCTACTCGAGGAAGCGCGGGAGCAGGCGGCCCTGCTCGTCTCGAACGACGAAGTTGTCCGGCGCGCAACCGAACAGGCAGAGGAGATCATCCAGCGCGCGACAACAGAGGCGGCCGAGATTAGGCGAAGCGCAGAAGGGTATGCCACGCGGGTGCTTGCAAACCTCGAAGAATACGTGACCCGCATACTGGGCGCCGTACGAACGGCGCGAGAGCGCTTGAGCACCGGGCCTGAAGAACTCGAGGAAGATCGAAGCAAGGTAGCAGGAAGGTAGAGCAGTTCATGTCGATTCAGCGAATGCGGCAGCGCTTCGCCGTCCAGCTTCGGATAGTCCTGTGGGCACTGACTATCGCTTTCATCATCGGCCTGCCGTTGGTGTTCGTGCCGGGCCGCTTCTTCGCCGGGGAGGAGGGGGCCCGGGGAGCCGCTTCCGGCGGCCAGGCAGCCGTCGCGCGCGTCAACGGCAAACCCGTCACCAGATCTGAGGTCGAGCGGATCTTCGAGCGATCCGCAAACCAGATCTTGCACTACTACTCGACGGCAGGCCAGGCGTTCGGCCTGGAAATGCTGTGGCGCATGCGCCTGGACGCGATGGAGCAGGCCGTCGAGAACGAGATCCTGATCCAGCAGGCGGAGAAGCTGGGCGTGCTCATATCCAAAGGAGATGTGAAGCAGCGCGCGCAGGACCTGGTGGAACAGGAGATGGCCCAACTGAAGAGCCAAACCGAGGGCGCGGACCTGGAGCGATTCCTGGCCTGGGTCGTGGCGACTGAGGAGGACACAGACGAGCCCGCCGAGAGGGTCAGCGAGAAGAACTACAGGAAGTGGCGCTTGAGGCGGTACACCGACCCAAGCTTCGGGCTCCGCGGGGACATGGTGATTGAGAGGCTGCGCCAGTCCGTCGTCGGCCAGGTCTCGGTCACCGAGCAGGACCTGCGGCAGTCCTACGATGTCGCTCGCGTCAGGAGGATAGTGGTTTCGCTCGAGCCATCCGGTGAACCGGAGCGCACCGAAGCGGAGGCGCGGGAGCGGGCGGAGGCTCTGCTCGCACGCGCCAAGGCCGGCGGTGACTTCGGGGAGATAGCCAGTGCGGAGTCTGACGCGCCGGGGGCCGAACAGACTGGTGGGTTGGTGGAGCGCGCCCGACGCGGACGGATGCCCGCCCAATGGGACGAAGTCGTCTTCGCCCTTCAGCCAGGCCAGATCAGCGACGTCATCGAAGTGCCTCAGGGCTTCGAAATCGTCAGCATGGAGAAGTTGGAGCGGGAGCTGCCGGATGACTTCCAGGAGAACAAGGAGCGGCTTCTGAATGGCTTCGCCGAGCAAAGGCGCGCGCAGGCTTGGCAGGCCTACGCAACTGAGCTGGCCGACAAGGCAGAGATAGAGGTGGTGGACAAGGAAATGCTCGCCTACCGCGCGCTGCGCGAGGATGAGCAAGAAGAGGCGCTCGCTCTGTTGGAAGAGGCCGTGCCAGAGGCACGAGAAGCCGGCGGTCTGGCCGCGGCCGCCGTGTTCTTCGAGCTGGCGACGCTGTTGGCCTCGCAAAGCGAGTGGGAAGAGGCCGCCGAATTCTACGCTCAGAGCGACAACGCGCTCTCCTGGGGCAGAGGCCTGGGCGAGCGTCTTCCAGGCGGCCGCGCGCAGGCGCTCCTCGGAATGGGGCAAGCCTATGAGAACCTTGGGGAAACCGAGGAAGCCGTGATGTGGTACACGGCCGCGGGCAACGCGACGGAGGTGGCATCCATTCACGCCCAGCTTAGGGCAACGTTCGAGCGACTCGGGGAAGAGGAGCTGGCAGAGCGAGAGAAGGAGTGGATGGACCAGTACGAGCAGCGTCAGCGGGAGCGACAGGAGGCCATCGCGGCCCAGCAGAAGGCGCTCGAGGAGCAGCGGGCGGGCCCGGCGCCGTCCTCGCCCCCGCCCGCGCCGCCGCACGAGACAGAACCGGGGCAGTAGGGCCGGCACGGCGGCCGAGCTGGGGGGCGGTCGGCG
>CAZLHI010000021.1:0-2699 GCA_964559435.1 uncultured bacterium
GCGGCGGCGGCCGCCGCCGCGGGGCCTGTGCTCATTCCCCTGATGGCGTTCACCGAGAATCCCTTCGGCGGAATGCGCTTCGATCGAGTGCACATTAGGGTGCACACTCTCGAAGAGCGCAAGACCGCCGCCATCGAGCGCGTGACCGTGGACAGGTTGCCGGCCAAGGCGGGCGAGGAGGTGACCCTTCGCGTCACCATCAGGCCGTATGGCGAAGACCCGGTCGAGATTCCGCTCAAGCTGTCGCTTCCGCCAGACCTGCCGCAGGGCCGCCTGCGGGTCGTCGTCAGCGGCGGCCGAGATGTGGAGCAGGCGCGCAACTCCATCGGCGCACCGAGGCCGGCGCCCGTCAACCTCAACCAGCTCGTGAAGCGATATCTTTCGCAGGAGATAAGCTCCAACCTCGTTCTGCAAGCGGCTCTTCCCCGCGGCGGCGTCGCGCTGCTCGGCCAGGAGCTTCCCGACTTGCCCCGCAGCGCGCTCGATGCGCTGACTGCCAGTCGCCCGACCGACCTCCGGCCGATCCCCTCCGTCGTCAAGGTAGTGGCCCCGACCGAGTGGGTGCTGCACGGCCGGCAGTCGGTCACGCTGCCGGTGAAGAGCCCGATCCCGGCGGGGCCGCGAAAGCCGCCCCCAGAGGCACCCGAGCCACCGGAGAAGCCGGAGGAGGAGGCCGGCGCTGGCGACCTGTGGCCGCGGCCGCTCTCCGGCCTGTCACGGCCTCCCACCGCAGTCGGCGCGGCCGCCAGGCCGCCGGGGCCGGAGCGCGGCGGCAAGAACGACGAGAAGAAGCCGGAGGCCATGACTCGGCCTCCGCAGGTGTGGGTTCACGGCAGCGCGGCCGACTACGAGGAGGCGGAGCTGGCTAACATCGTGCTGTCGGCGGACGGCTCGCTGTCTCTGTTGCTGGCCTGCCAGGAGCCGGTCGCCATTCCGGCGGACGTTCTGTGGAGCGTGGCGGCGCGCGATGGCGTCGCTTACGTGGGCACGGGGAGTGACGGCAAGATATTCCGCGTGGACGAAAACGGTGGTGTGTCAGAGTTCTTCTCCACCGGCGAAATGAACGTCCACGCCCTCATCATCGGTTCCGAAGGCGAAGTTTACGCGGGGACATCGCCGGGCGGCACGCTCTTCCGCGTCAGCCCCGAGGGCGAGGGAGAGGTGGTCCTCGACTCCGACTCCACCTATATATGGTCTCTGGTGATGGACCCCGATGGGGCCGTCTTCGCCGGCGGGGGATCGCCCGGGCGAGTCTACGCGGTCAAGCCGGGCAGCGCGGCAACGGTGCTGGCCGAGCTTCCCGTCACCAACGTGCTCTCCCTGGCGCGGACCGACGGCGGCGATCTCTACGCGGGCACTTCGGATGCCGGGGTGATCTACCGGATTGGCGCCGATGGCACAGCGGCGACCGTCGCTCAGGTGTCGGGCAACTCGGTGGACTCGCTTGTGCTCGACGCCGATGGCAATCTGTTCGCCTCCTCGTCGCCGGGCGGCGACGTCTACCGTATCCCCGCCGGCGGCGTCGCGTCGCTCCACTTCTCCACCGGCCAGCGGACCATATTCGGCCTTGCGCTCCTGCCCGACGGCACGCCGGTGGCCGCCACCGGGCCTCGAGGGCTACTCATCCGCGCCGACAAAGACCGAAAGCCGGAGCTGATCTTCCGGCCGGACTCCGGAGCCGCAACCGCGATCGCGGAGGCCGACGGCGCCCTGTACGCAGCCAGCTCGGGGCCCTCCGTGCTGCGCACGTTCGGCCCCCACCCGGCCCAGTCCGGCACGGTCGAGTCGGCCGCGCTCGACGCAGAGCGGGTCACACGCTGGGGGCGGCTGACCTGGGCCGCCGACATCCCTGAAGGGACGCAGGTGGAGGCCCACACGCGGTCGGGCGACTCTCCCGCGCCGGGAGACCACTGGAGCCCGTGGACGCCGACAGTCCAGGGAGCCATCGCGAGTCCGCCCGCGCGCTATCTCCAGTACCGGCTCTCGCTCAGCACGGAGAATCCCGAGGCCAGGCCGGTCGTCCGCCAGGTGAGCGTCTCCGGTCGCCAGCAGAACCGGCCGCCGATGCTGATCGTGCGAAGCCCCGCGCCCGGCGAGCGGCTCGCCAAGAAGCACACCCTCAAGTGGCAGGCCCGAGATCCCGACCAGGATAAGCTCTGCTACGACATCGAGATATCATCCGACCTGGGCGAGAGCTGGGAGGAGGTCGCCGAGGACTTGCGCGAGGCCAAGCACGAGTGGGACACGAAGAAGCAGAAGGACGGCCGCTATCTCCTGCGCGTGACCGCCAGCGACCGGCTGGGTGCGCCGGACAGCCCCGAGACCGCCGACGCCGGCCACGTGATCTGGATCGACAACACCGCGCCGACGCTCCTGCTGTTTCGAAGCTCGGTCACAGTTGACGACGAGCGGCGCGCATCGGTCTCGGGGATGGCCAGCGACGAGCTTTCGCCCATTCAGAGTGTCGAGTATCGGGTCGATGACGAACAGTGGCGGTCGGCTCCGCTGTCCCTCGTCGAGAGCCCCTTAGCGCACGTCGAGGTGGAGACCGACGCGCTCGACGCGGGCGAGCACACCCTTGAGGTCCGGGCCTTCGACGCCGCGGGCAATGTGTCTACAGACAGCGTCGAGGTGACGGTCGAGGGCGAAGACGAGGAAGAGCCGGCCGAGGCGGAGGACGAGGAGGAGGGCGAGCAGGA
>CAZLHI010000021.1:2799-51659 GCA_964559435.1 uncultured bacterium
GCGAAGACGAGGAAGAGCCGGCCGAGGCGGAGGACGAGGAGGAGGGCGAGCAGGACGAGGCCGAGCAGGACGAGGGCGAGGACGAGGAGCAGGGCGAGCAGGACGAGGCCGAGGACGAGGGCGAGGACGAGGAGCAGGGCGAGCAGGACGAGGCCGAGGAGGAGGGCGAGCAGGACGAGGGCGAGGACGAGGAGCAGGGCGAGCAGCAGAAAGCTGGCTAGCGCCGACCGCGGCCGCGCCTGAACCGCCATCGCCGGAAGGGCCGCGGGAGCCAGGGGGCCGCAGCCGCAGCAACCGGACGCCGGCCCGCGATGCGTACGTAGATATCGCGCGCCGTCTCTCGGTCGAGCGCGACCTGCGCCTGCCCGAGCTGGAAGACGTACGACGGCAGCCTCTGAACCAGAGATATGGGTGTGCCGGGCACCGCGCCCATCACTAGCAGCCGCTGCACCATCTCCCGCCGCCTCCCGTGAAGATACGCGATGACCCCCCTCTGACCCGGCACCATGTCCGCCAGGGTGGAGATCACCTTGCTTGCCGACCGCGCCCCGGCGCGGCAGCACTCGCCGGGCGGGATCGGGCTGCCATGGGGGCACACTTTCGGATGCCCGAGCAAGGTGCAGATCTCATCATCGATTCCCCGCCGCAGCAGGTGCTCGAAGCGGCAGGCGGCCTCGGTCGCCTCGGCCTCTCCGAGGTCGAGGACGTCCGTGAGCAGTCGCTCGGCCAGCCGCTCCCGCCTGATGACCGATTCGGCCTCTCTCTCGCCAGATTTAGTAAGAGAGACTACATCGGACTCCCGCTCGACCAGGCCCGATTCGAGGAGCTGCACGATGGCGTGCTCCCGGTCCTCCGCGCCGAACTCCCTCACCGGGCGCGACGGCCGGTCCTGCTCGTGCTTCGCTACCCACAGGCGAGCGAGTACTTCCTCTGCACCTTCGGTCAACTCGTATTCAGTCATCAGTGTGGCACCCACATTCTCGGCGCACTCTGCTTCGCCACCTCATCGGGTCGCGTTCCAGATTGTCATACCTGCACGCGCAATGTGATGAGAGCCAGGTTCAGCAGGTAGCCTATCGCGAAGGCGAACGGGAGGATGATTGCCGCGACCGCGGCCGCGGTCCTCGCGCCCCGCTCCCTCACCATCACCAGGAACTGCGCGACACACGGCACGAACAGCGTGATCGTCACCATCGCCACCACCAGCGGCACGCCCGACACTGCACCGCCGGAGTGAACATCGAAGATGCGGGCCGCGCCGTAGTCCCGCCGGAAGAACCCGAACAGAAACGCCTCCGCCGCCCCGTCCGGCAGTCCGATCAGGTTCACCGCCGGCCGCAGCGCCGACAGCGCGAGCTGGAACACCCGGGTGACCTGCCCGATCCAGATCACCACGCTCGCCGCCAGGAAGATCGGTATCACCTCGGCCGCGTACCACTTCAGCCGTGCTGAGGTCTTCGCCGTCACGTTCTTCAGCGACGGCCAGCGCATCGGCGGTATCTCCAGATAGAAGCGCGCCGCCTGACCCGGCAGCAGCTTCGCCGCGAGGAAGCCCGACAGCAGGAACACCCCCGCCACCACGCCGCCCCAGATCGCCAAGCCGAGCGGGTGGCCCGACAGCAGCCCCAGAATCACGCCGAGCTGCGCGGAGCACGGAATCGCCAGTGCCAGCAGAAACGTCGCGATCACCCGCTCCCGGCGCGTCTCAAGCACTCGCGTCACCAGGGTCGCCATTGTGTCACAGCCGAAACCGAGCACGATGGGAATCACCGCCCGCCCCGACAGCCCGATCCGCTTGAAGATCCGGTCAACAAGCAGCGCCAGCCGCGGCAGATACCCGCTGTCCTCCAGCAGCGCGAACATCAGGAAGAACGCCCCCACCAGCGGCAGCACGATCGCGATGGCGTACCGCAGCCCCAGCGTGATGACTCCGTACTCGCCCACGAACAGCTCGGCTGCCACCGGCCATGGCAGCAGCCGGTTGAAGAAGGCCTCCGCCGGCGGGTTGACGTACTCGCCGAAGAGCCCGCCGTCGAGCCAGTCCACCAGCACGCCCGCGCCGACTCGCCCGACGAACAAGTACAGCCCGAAGTACAGCACCGCCGCCAGCATGGGGATACCGGCCAGCGGATGCATGGCCAGGTCGCCGAGGAGCCGCCGGAGGCTCCGCCGGCTTGCGGTCGGTCGCCGCACCAGCGCCCGCCGTACAATGCCGCCGGCCGCCTGGTGTCGAGCAACGGAGATGTCATAGCTCGGCGGGCGACTGCGCTCGACCTGGGACACGAGCCTCTCGATCTCGACCACGGCCTCCGGGTCACACTGCGTCACCTTCTCCCACCCGCTCTGGTCGCGCTGGAGCAGCAGCAGCGCCACCGCGCGGGGTGCGATGCCATAGTCGCCGTGCAGCAAGTTCGCGATCTCGGCCGCGGCCGACTCGATCGGCTCCGGGTACTCAACGCGGAAGCTCGATGGCTTCGGCGGCTCGCCGCCCAGCAGCGCCTCGAGTTCGTCCATGCCCTGCCCGCTTGTGGCGGCCGTCGCCGCGACTGGCAGCCCCAGGTCCTCGGCCAACGCCGCCGCCCCCAGCGTGAGCCCGGCCCGTTCCGCCTCGTCGATCATGTTCACATCGAGCACCAGCGGCACGCCCGCCTCGATGAGCTGGAACGTCAGCGGCAGCATCCGCCGCAGGCTCTTCGCGTCCGCGACCTGCACCACGAGATCGAGCGGCTCCTCCATCAGCAGCGTCTGCGTCACGCGCCCGTCCTCGGAGAACGCCGCCAGCGAATAGCTCCCCGGGCTGTCGAGCACCTCCAGCAGCGCCTCGCCGATGCGGGCGTGCCCGCGGGACACCTCCACCGTCGTGCCGGGGTAGTTCGACACCACCGCGTAGCGGCCGGTCAGGTGGTTGAAGATCACGCTCTTGCCGACATTGGGTGAGCCCACCAGCATCATGCGGCGGCTCGCCGTCGCCACGGGCCGGCCGTCGCTCCCGCGCCGCAGCAGCGCGGCCACCATCTTCTTCAGCCACTCCAGCGGGCGCACGCTCACGGCCGCTTCTTCCTCCCCGGCCGGGCGACCCGAATGGTGGCGGCGAGGTCGCGGCCGATGGTGTGGGTCTCGCCGCCCGCCTCCACCACCACGCCGCCGTCCAGGGGCTCTCGCGCCTTCACCTTGACCCGGGCATTGGGCAGGAGCTTGCGGTCGGTGAGGTAGCGCACCACCTCGGGGGATTCGTTTTCGAGCCTGACGATCACCAGCACCCGGCCCTTCGGCGCGTCGAGCAGGCTCGCCATCCGGTCGTCCGCCTGCGCGTTGATCGGGTGGCCGTGAGGGCACAGCTCTGGGTCGCCCAGCTTATCGGCGATGCGGCCCGCCACATCCGCCGACAGCGCGTGCTCCAGACGGCAGGCCTCATCGTGCACCTGGGCGAGCGGGACCTCCAGCACATCGGTGAGAAGGCGCTCGGCCAGCCGGTGCCGCCGAACGATGGCATGGGCCAGGCGGCCGCCGGCCGGGGTCAGCTTGATGCGGCCGTACCGCTGATAGGTGATGAGCCGGAGGTCGGCGAGGCGCCTGAGCATGCCGGTGACGGAGGCCGGCTTCACGTTGAGATGGTCGGCGAGGCGCGTGGTGGTCGGCCCGTCTCCGTAGCCGGCGAACCGGTGAATCGCCTCCAGATACTCCTCCACAGCATTGGTCAGCGGCTCTCTCTGTCCCATCTCATCCCCCCTTTAGGCAAGCCATCTGGCTAATCTTAGCCTCACCTAAATGCTCTTATGGATTATACCACAAGCGCTCAGAAGCACAACCCCCGCTGCTGTTGTAGCGGTGTGACGCGCGGGGCCAAATGGCCGTAGGGGTGGTTTTTGGCGGCTTTGTCTGTCCCTGGGTGGGTGAGGCCGAGCGCGCTAGAGAGCGCCGCGCGCCAATCGGGCCAGACGTGTGAAGGTTGACAGGCGGCGGCCCCTGGTGCTAGGCTCGGGGGCCGTCAATCTCTTATTAAGGAGGCTGTCATGCGAAGCCTAAGCTTCGTCATCCTCGGCATGGCGATCGGCCTGTTCGTCGCGTCTGCCCTGGCGCAGACCATGAGCCACAGTCCGGGCTCAACCTACTTCACAGACGTATCGCCCTCCTCAACCTTCGACCACGACATTGGGTTCATCTATGAGTACGGCGTGGCCGGGGGCTATGGCGATGGGCGGTACGGACCGGGAGACCTTGTGACCCGCGAGCAGATGGCTGCTTACATCATGAGACAGACGGCCGCAGACACATCTCTTGTTATGGTCCTGACAGATGATCTCTACTTCGACGGTTACTACTTTGGCTATACAGCCTACCAGGAGGGTCGGATCAGCTATGACGACTACCAGGTGATGCAAAGCCTGCTCGCATGGTACGTGGATCTCTTGAACTACCAGGTAATGGGGGCGACATCTCGCGGCAAGGAGCCCGCTGAGCTTCCCAACGCCGCGGCGGCGCGAGTTCTTCGAAACACGCTGCGACGATAGCGGCCGCAGTTCATGCGGCTCCCGAGCGCCTTCCGACGCAACGCGTCGCCCTCTGCTGTTGTCTCATAACAGGGACAGGCGCCATAATGCGCGGCGTCTGAAGCGGCCTTTGCCATGAGGAGGCAGGTTGATGAGATTCGGGATCGCTATTGCTCTGGCGCTGTGGCTGCTTCTCGCCTCGGCCGCCTGTGCGCAGGAGATCGAGGGAGTTGATCTGGTCTGGAAGTTCGTGCCCGGCCAGACGCTCGTCTACGAGGTGACCATGTCCGGCTCCGGCACGCAGAGCACGGGGGGAAAGTCCATCCCGGTGGAGATTTCCGCCAAGCTCGATCTGGCGCAGCGGGTGCTCGAGGTGCATCCGGACGAATCGGCCGACATGGAGATGAGCAGCGATGTGCTGAACGTGGAGCTGACCATCGAGCGGGCCGGCGAGGCTCAAGACGTGAAGATCCGGGTGACGAAGGAGGAGGTGACGGTCGAGACGCCGATGGGAACCCAAAGGCTCAGGCCGGAGGAGGCCGGCATGAGAGCGATGCCGCCGGTCATCGTGCCGCTCAAGATGACGATGAACGAGCGGGGGGAGGTGCTGGCGTGCTCCACCGCGGGGATGGGCGCGCTCTCGCAGCTTCTGGATGGCATGGATTGCTCGCGAATCATGAGGCCGGCCGAGACGGCGTTTCCGAGCCGCCCGGTGGCGCCGGGGGAGAGCTGGGACTACGTGCAGAAGGTTTCGCTCCCCGGGGCCGAGTCGGAGGTGGACTCCGCGGTGAGGGCCACTCTGAAACGGGTGGAGGAAGTGGACGGCAGGCGCACGGCGGTGATCTCCCAGCGCGGCGCGGTGGATGTCTCCGACATCGCCGCCGAAGTTGCCGGCGCGCAGGGGGGTCCCTCGGCCTCTGTGACCTTCGAGAAGATGACGCAGGCCACGCAGGGGGCGATCGAGTTCGCGCTCGATGAGGGCCGCCTCACCAAAGCGACGTACGAAACCGACATGTCGATGGCGATGAGGCTGCCCGTGCCCGAGATGGCGGGCATCTTCCGGAAGATCGCGTCGCAGATGAAGATGCGCGTCGAGATGAAGCTCAAGGATGTGCGCGGATAAGGCCGGTTGCCGCGCCGCTACCCCGAGCGACACGGGCGGCCGCAGCGCGGCGGGAGGCGGTGGTACAGTGGCGAGAGCTATGACGTGCGAGGGGAGAGTCGCGCTCGTGACCGGCGCCGCCGGGAAGGGCATGGGCCGCAGCATCGCGCTGACGCTGGCGCGGGAGCGGGCGAAGGTCGTCGTCAACTACCGCACCAGCGAGGAAAGCGCGAAGGCGATTGCGAAGCACATCGAGGCCCACGGTGGCAGTGCAATCGCGGTGCAGGCCGATGTCTTCGAGGCCGAGGAGTGCAAGAAGCTGGTCGATGCGGCCCTCGAGCGGTTCGGCCACGTCGATATCTGCGTCATCGGCCCCGGCGGCGGCTGGCACATGGAGCCACTCCACGAACTCGACGCGGCGGCCGCGCTGGAGGATGCTCGCCAGGAGCTCGCGCCCATCTACCACCTGCTGCCGCTGGTGCTGCCGGGGATGTACGAGCGGAAGTGGGGGCGGCTCGTCGCGCTTGGCCTGGGGCCGCCGTACGATTCGCCGGCCTACGCCTACAATGTGGGCAAGGCGGCCCGCGTGCACGCATTCATGCTTGCATGGGAGAAGGCGTGGGAGCACGGCGTGACGATGAACGCCATCGGGCCGGGCCCCGTGCCTGAGATCGCGAGCCTCGCGGAAGCGATCGAGCTGTGCGACCACGGGCCGGCCTGGCAGAAGCGTGCCAACATCACCGGGCAGGACATCGCAGAGGGAGTGGCCTTCCTCTGCTCCGAGGCCGCCCGCTTCATCACCGGATCGATACTGCCCTTTGCCTATCACGGGTAGCCGCGGGAGGGAGGCGGCAAGGCGCGCAGATAGAGGTCATTTCAGCACTCCTCAAACCAAGACCCTTCGCTGCGCTCAGGGTGACAGTCTTGCCGACAGGCTGTTCTGTGTCATCCTGAGCGAAGCGAAAGATCTCGCGATAGAGAAGAATCCTGGTCGCACGGCAAAGGAGTTTCGAGACGACCTGTACGCTCGGTCGGCCGGAGAGGCAGATGGATCAGAACATGATCGGCGCCTACGGGCCGTTCGCGGCGGAGATCCTGGGCGAGGGGCCGGCGGAGCTGTCGTTTCGGAACGAGCGGTTCCGCAATGTGGAGGCGTGGCGGGCGGAGGCGAAGGCAAAGGCGCGGGAGCTGCTCGCCCAGCCCGACATCGCCGGCGCGCCCGAGACGGAGAGCCTCGGCCGCACGGTGGTCGAGGGGGTGGAAGTGGAGCGCCTGCGCTGGCGGCTGCCCTACGGGCCGCCGACGGAGGCGGTGTTCCTGAAGCCCGAGGGGGCGCGGGGGCTGCTGCCGGGGATCGTCGCCCTGCACGATCACGGCGGCGTGAAGTACTTCGGGTGGCGCAAGATCGCAGATGACGGCGGGCCGGTGCACCCCATGATGCGGCGGCACCGCGAGGAGTGCTACAGCGGCAAGGCCTGGGCGAACGAGATCGCCCAGCGCGGCTACGCGGTGCTCTGCCACGACACCTTCACCTTCAGCTCGCGGCGGGTGCTGATCGCGGACGTTCCGCCGGAGATACGATGGAACGACGCGACCGACGTGAGCGAGGAGGAGCCCGAGGACGAGATCAACATCTACAACGCGTGGGCGGGGCAGCACGAGCACGTGATGGCGAAGAGCCTCTTCTGCGCGGGCACCACCTGGCCGGGGATCTTCCTGTGGGAGGACCAGCGGGCGCTCGACGTGCTGTGCGCGAGGGAGGAGGTGGACGCCGAGCGCGTGGGCTGCGCCGGGCTGTCGGGCGGGGGCATGCGGACGGTGTTCCTGGGCGGCCTGGACGAGCGGGTGAAGTGTGCGGTCTGCGTCGGCCTGATGACGACGTGGCGGGACTGCCTGCTGCAGAAGAGCTGGACCCACACCTGGATGATGTATGTCCCGCTGCTGCCGCGCTATCTCGACTGGCCGGAGATCCTGGGGCTGCGCGTGCCCGCGCCAACCATGGTGCTGAACGATGAGGACGACAGCCTGTTCACACTCCCGGAGATGAGGCGGGCCGACGACATCCTGCGGGAGGTCTACCAGAAGGCGGGCGCGGGCGACCGCTATATCTGCACCTTCCACCCCGGCCCGCACAAGTTCGACCTGAAGATGCAGGCGGAGGCGTTCGACTGGTTCGACCGTTGGCTGAAGTGAGGCCGGACGGTCGCCGAACCTCGGGCTGTTGTTTGTCTGTGTTTGGACACGAGGTCCGACGCAAGATAATCCTTCGGGTAGGACCGGAAGCGGCTGCGTTGAAGTGCTGTCGTGTGGCGATCTGACCAGGTTCGGCCCCGCGACCCGAGGGATGGCGGAGACGAAGGTCAGCCCGGCGGTCATGCTGGGAGTGGCTCTTGCGACGGCCGGCATCGCATGCACTGGGCCTCGGCGGGATGTGGGGCGATGAAAACGAAGGTATCTCCTGCAGTCGTGTTGCTCGTCGTTGCAGCGGTGGCGCTCGGCCTTTGGTTGTATGTGCGCCTCACCGCGGAGCCGTCTGAGCAAAGAAGTAGGACCATTACCCCGGATGTGCTGTGGCGTGCGCGAGGAGAAACACGCGGGCGCCGCGGCTCCCCTACACGGGGCGGCCAACGGCAGTCATCTGGGCGAAGGATGGCACCCGTCCGCGATGCCCAGCAAAGGTAGCGAGCAGCCCCGTCAGCGTCCTCCGATCAGCGTCATGCCACAGTGTGGCGGTGCCTCATTCCGCACTCTCCCAGCGTCGCGAGCTGCGCGCACGTTCACGGCCGTGCCTGCGGTTGACATCGCACCGCTCACAGCATACGATGCTCGATGAGAGTCATAGTCGGTTGGCGCTTGTGCCGGCGCAGTGGGAGGGGTGGTCCGAATGAAAGACAGGTCCAGACGGCGGTTCGTCAAGACCTGCCTCTACGCGGCGGCGGGGGCATCGGGGCTGGGCTCCGCGCTGATTGCCTCGCTGCTTGCTGGCTGCAAGCGCAAGTCCTCACAGACCTCTGCCCCGAGCCGGACCGAGCGCTCCCCCGCGGAAGTACCCACACCCAGGCGAATGGCCGGCATCGATCCAGACTTCGAGCCGGCCTACCTGAGCCTCCACCGGAGCGGCGAGCTGCGCAGGCGCGGCGAGGAGCTGTGGGAGCTGCTGAAGAGCTGCCGGCTCTGCCCCCGCCAGTGCTGCCTCGACCGGCACAAGTACGAAGGCTTCTGCCACGCCACCTCCCAGCTCGAGATCGCCAGCCACCATCCCCACCACGGGGAGGAGCGGCCGCTGGTGGGCCGCCGCGGCTCGGGGACGATCTTCTTCGCCAACTGCAGCCTGCGATGCGTCTTCTGCATCAACTGGGAGATAAGCTGGGAGGGCCGCGGCCGGCCCAGGAGCGTCGACGACCTCGCTGAGATGATGCTCGCCCTCCAGGGGATGGGCTGCCACAACATCAACACCGTCACTCCCACCCATTACTCCCCCCACATTCTGCTCGCCCTCGACCTCGCGGCCGACAGGGGCTTGCGGCTGCCAGTCGTCTACAACACCTGCGGCTGGGAGCGGATGGAGATACTGAAGAAGCTCGACGGCGTCGTCGATATCTACCTGCCCGACTTCAAGTACGCCGATGGCGCCATGGCCGCCAAGTATTCCTCCGACGCAGACACATATCCCGAGGTCACGAAGGCCTCGCTGCTGGAGATGCACCGGCAGGTGGGCGTGGCGAAGCCGGCCCAGGACGGGATCATGTACCGGGGGCTGATGATTCGCCACCTCGTGATGCCGAACAACGTCGGCGGCACGCGGCGCGTGCTCGAATGGATCGCGGAGAACCTGCCCAAGGACACCTACGTCAACATCATGTCCCAGTACACGCCGGTCTTCAAGGCCCGCCAGTATCCCGCCATCAGGCGCAGGATAACCCGCCAGGAGTACGAGGACGCACTCAAGTGGGCCGAACAGGCCGGCCTCACCGCCTTCCAGAGGCAGGGCTGAGCGGCGCGGCCCCTACCGCGAGCGCCGCAGCGACGTTTCGGCCCTTGCAGGCGTCTAATAGGTGAGCGATACTCCTGCGTGGCCTCCGGTGCCTGCTGGAAGGAGCCGTCACATGTCTGCTCTCAACAGGAAGTGCCTCGCTTCACTGCTGCTCGTCTCACTGGGCGCAGCCTCCCTTGGCCTGATCGGGTGCGGCCGCCAGACGCCCGCCAGTGCCGCCGACCTCCCAACGACGGGCCCCACTCCGGCCGCCGGTGCGGAATTCGATCGCGCCGAACTCGACGCGCTCTTCGAGCGCATGGACGAGAACGGCGCGGACGTGCGCTCCGGCCACTTGGTCGTGATCACGCGCAGCACACACCGCAGTTTGGCCCATCCCCCCTGGAAAGATGAGAAACGGGAGGAGATGTGGTTCGACGGGACGCGGGTTCGAATCGAGAAGCGCGAGACCACCCCTCGCGGGCGCATGTGGCGCGACAATCTGGTCTTCGACGGCCGCCGGCTCACCACGGTCGCGAAGGACGCGTCGGGACGCGTTTCGGCCGGCATCTCCGAGGCGACGGACCTGGAGCAGGTCGCTTCCCACACTGGATTCGGAATCGGCGATCTGCTGATGCGCTGGCCGTTGAACGCGGCCGCCTGGGGCGCCCAGCCGCAGGGCTCGCGGCTGGCCGGGCGACGGGTGTGGCTGCCGAGGCTGGTCGGCGAGGAGCGGATCGGGGGACTGTCCTGCACCCGGCTCGTCCTCCTGCCGAAGAGCAAAGATCCCGAGATGACGACTTATGAGTCGCTGTGGGTGGCCCCCAGCCGAGGGTATGCGGCGGCGAGGTTCGAGCGCCACAACATCTACCCCGCTGAGGGGAGTTCGGGAGCCCATGGTGAGGTGTGGCAGGTGGAGAAATGGCTGCATCCGACCGAGGGCCTGTGGCTGCCATCGGTCGTGATGCATCGGAGATACGAGCAGCCCGCCACCTCCGGCTACTCGAGCCTGATCGAGTGGCGCGCCGAGATCGTCAGCAGCGAGTTCAACGTGCCCATCCCGGACGACGTCTTCCACATCGAGATCCCTCCCGACGCTGAGCTTCTGCCACAGCGGCCGCTCGGTGCCCCGCCGCGAGGCAGGGGAGGCGTGAGGGGAGGCTGAAAGCTCTGTCGGTTTGGCGCCCGCGGCCGGCGTCGTGCTAGAATGATGTGCGGCCTGGCATCGCTCCGGGCCGGGGGGAGGAACGCGATGACAGGTCAGCCGCCGCCCACTCAACCGCCCAAGCCGTGCCGCGCCTGCGGCCGGGAGGTCCCGCAGCAGGCGCAGACCTGCGCTCACTGCGGTGAGACCCAGGCGCCGCGGGACGCCAGCACGCAGACCGGCCTGCGGCCATTGGGAGGCGAGCCGGTGGGGCCACCCCGCGAGAGGCCGGCTCCGCCTCCACCAAGGCCATCGGCACCGCGACCTCCCGCAAGCTCTCGGCCGACCGGGAAAAGCAAGCAGCCGGCCGGCAGCCAGCCGCGGCGCGGAGATCTGACTCTATGGGAGTTCGTGCAGGATCAGTGGAGGGCCGACCGATGGTTCGCGGTGCTGCTGGCCCTGATCGCGTTGAACGCGCTCTTATCGTTTCTGCACGGCGACCTGTTCGGCCTGATCGTCTCCGGCGTTGTCCTGTGGGGGCTGCTCAGCTACAACTATTGGGTCTATATCATCATGGTCATCGTCGTCGGGATATCGGTGGTGAGCGGAGGGCTGCTGCTCATCACCGGCCAGGCGTCCCTCGGTTCCCTGCCTGGGCTTGCCCTGAATGCGTTCATCTTGGGAGTCCTCCTCAATCGCCACGAACGCTATATGTGACCCCGGAGCCGGCCCAGAGGGCCGTCCTGTCGCATGAGCCTGGCAATGGCTCGACCCTCTGAGGATTGGCGCGAAGGACGCCCGGCGTGAAACAGAGGAATGTGAGCGCTCGAAGCCATGCCATCCACAGATTACGAAGTCATCACCGCCGCCGACTGCGCCGACCTCCGCCCCCGGGCGGATGCGGTCACCATCCCCGTCTGGCCGGAGTTCATCCTCCACGATCCCGTCACGCAGAACTGGCAGGCGCTCTACGACGAGTTCCCGCGGTTCCAGTTCGCGCTCGTGCAGCCGGGCACGGATGAGATCGTCGCCGTCGGTGACAGCATTCCGCTCGCCTGGGAGGGCCGCGCCGAGGACCTGCCGGACACCGGCTGGGATTGGGCCGTCGAGCAGGGCCTGCGCGACGGCCGGGCCGGGCGGGAGCCGACGGTGCTGTGCGGCCTCCAGCTCGTCGTCGCGCTGGGCCACCGGAGCAAGGGTGTCAGCTCCCACGCGGTGCGAGCGATGAAGGCCATCGCCAAGTCTCATAGCTTCGGCGCTCTCGTCATACCGGTGCGGCCGACGATGAAGACGGAACACCCGCACGTGCCCATGGAGGAGTACATCGAGTGGAAGCGGGATGACGGCCTGCCCTATGACCCGTGGCTTCGGGTCCACGTGCGACTGGGCGGGGAGATCGTGAAGGTCTGCTCCCACTCGATGCGGGTCACGGGCACCATCGCCGAGTGGGAGCAGTGGACCGGGATGCAGTTCCCCACCGGCGGCGACTACGTCGTGCCCGGCGCCCTCCTCCCCATCACCATCGACCCCACCACCAATCTCGGAACCTACATAGAGCCGAACGTGTGGGTAAGGCACGGGGTGTGAGAGCGGGCCCTGCGGGCTTCACTCGACCCGCGGGATGACCTTGTAGGCAGCTAGGGGGTCGGTGTATACTGGTGGCGGAGATGGCTGCGCGGGTGGAAAGGCGAATCGAGTGGCGCAGGAAGGCCGTTTTGTCAGGGCCTACGGTTGCTGCTTGAGCACGTGGACGAACTGGGGCAAGTCTCATGCCTGAGGGATACGGTTCCCACGCTGACTACATGTCCTGGGTCTCGGGAGACGCGCAGAAGAGACGCAGTGAGATCGAGGACGCCCTGCGGAGAGCCTTCGCGTCCTTCGTCGAGAGTCGCCCCACCGACGTGATCGTGTTCTCAAGCATGACGGCTGATGACTTGGCGCAAGCGATCCGCTCATACCCCATAGTCCTGAAGGCTCTGACCGCGCTGTGCAATATCGCTGCGCGGGCGATCGAGCGTGACTTGGGAATCAAGAATGTTGACACGTATGCACCCAGACTTACAGGCGAGCAGGCCTCCAGCATCGCGGGCTACATGAAGTCGTTCTTACCACCTTACGCTGAAATCCCAGCCCTCTCTCATCTCGACCGGACCGCGTTCGTTGACAAGGAGATACGGAAGATCAAGGGTCGCTGGGAGCGTGGCGTCTTGGATGCCCTCAATCGGTTCGGGCGTGTGCGTTTCAAGAAGCGGAAGTTCCGCGCTGCGAACGAGCAGTTCGAGCTTGACGCCGCCTCGCCGCTGAGCGGCGACATCGCCATCGGAGTTGACGTCAAACGGATCGAAGCGCGCCGTGACATCCACAAGCGCTGTGATGAGATAGTCAACAAGGCGTCACGGCTCAAGGCTGCGTTCCCCAATGCCCAGTTCGCTGCAGTACTGTACTACCCGTTCATTGACGAGCATGCCAACGTCAAGAGCCGACTGGAGTCCGACGACATCAATGCGGTGATGTTCGCGGCGGAGTCCAAGGAATCAGTGGAAGCCGCGGTGAAGATGCTGCTGGCCCGCCTGGGAGCAGCCAGATGAAGACGCGGACGGAAGCCAACACATTCCATCGACTTATCCAAGGTGACGCCCGGGACTTGGGGTCCCTCGCGGACGAGTCTATCCACCTCGTCCTCACGTCTCCGCCGTATTGGACACTCAAGCGGTATCACGAGCACCCGGATCAGCTCGGCCACGTCGCAGACTATGAGGAGTTCCTGCGCGAGCTGGAGAAGGCTTGGCAGGAGTGCTTCCGCGTGCTGGTCCCGGGTGGACGGCTGGTCTGTGTGGTGGGTGACGTCTGCCTTTCCCGGCGGAGAGCCGGGCGTCATCGCGTCGTGCCTCTTCACGCGGATATCGCTGTCATGTGTCGTAAGATCGGGTTCGACAACCTCAACCCCATAATCTGGCACAAGATTGCCAACGCGTCGTTCGAAGTAGACAACGGCTCGAAGTTCCTGGGGAAGCCTTACGAGCCGAACGCTATCATTAAGAATGACATTGAGTTCATCCTGATGCAGCGCAAGCCCGGTGGGTACCGCAAGCCGACCTCGAAGCAACGTGAATCGAGTCGGCTCAGCAAGGAGGAGTTCGACGCGTGGTTCCGCCAGTTCTGGAACATCACCGGTGAGTCGACAAGGCACTTCCCCGCCGCGTTTCCTCTTGAGCTAGCTTACCGCCTAGTTCGCATGTTCTCGTTCGTCGAAGACACGGTCCTCGACCCCTTCTCCGGGACGGGGACAACAATGCTTGCGGCTATGAAGGCGGGACGCCACAGCATCGGCGTGGAGATAGACCCCGCGTACGTCGACTTGGCGGAGAAGCGTCTGGCCAACGAGGCGCGACGCCTCTTCTCTGGGTGCAAGCTCGAGGTGAGCCGGCTTGCGGCCAACGTTGAGAAGGTTGCGATCAGCCCGTAGATACTGTGTTCTCCGTCAAGTGCGACAGGGATGGTAATTGGGATCGAAGGGGCGGCCATGCTTGAGCACTCCGAAGGCCAGATGGAGCAGCTTGCGCATCACCGCCGCGATCACCACCATCTTCGGCTTTCCCCCGCCAACAGCCTCACCCGAAGGCACGGGCCGCGATCTGGGCTCTTGCCCCCCGCTCCGCCACGCACTACACTGAACCGAGTGCAACCGTTCGGCGCGAATCACCAGGCGCAGATTCCTGCAGAAGATGGGAATCGGCGCGGCCGCGCTGTCCATGGGCGCGCTGCCGAGCGGGTCCCTCGCGGGAGAGGACCCGCGGCGCGCCGACCGGAGGGAGAGGAAGGCTATGAGAGTGCCCATGAAGGTGGAGTACGAGTTTGCTTGGTTGACCTGGGTGGCCTCGGCGACCGGCTGCCTGAAGGCGATTGGCGTTGACTGCGATCACGCGGAGGTGGCCGGCTATTCGGGCTATGCCTTTATGCTCAATGTCGCCACCGGAGTTTGTCCCTCCGGGCCGACCGCGTTCGACTGGGGCCTGCTCCATCGAGGAGTCTCTCTCCTGGGCAGGTCCACCTTGGTCTTCCACGGGGCCCACTGCCCCTGTGAGATGAAGACCGAGGCCAACGCCACGCGCGTTCGCGCGGAGATGCGGGCGGCCTATGAGATGGTGGCGAGCGAGATCGCGGCCGGCCGTCCCTGCGTGATTTGGGGGACGTACGATCCGGACTTCGGCATCGCCGTCGGTGTCGAGAACGACACCTATCTAGTGGAGACTTTCAGGCGCGGCACCGACGAGCCGCAGACTCCCATCCCGTACGACGGGCTCGTCTCCCCCTCGGGCGCGTACGCGCTCGCCTTCCCCACCGCCATCGAGATATCTCGCCGTCAGGGAGACCGCGAGGCCCTGCGCCACGCGGTCACCATGCTCAACTACAGCAACGGCGGCCCCCAGTACGCCAACGGCGAGGCGGCCTATGATCGGTGGATCGAGTGCCTCGACCGGGGCGACGCCGCGCCCCACGGGAACAGCTACAACGCGCACTGCTGGGAGGAGGCGAGACGCTTCGCCCGCGACTTCCTCGCCCGCGTGTCGGCGCGCAACCGCGACGTGTCGGACTCGCTGGCGCCCGCCATTGCCGCCTACGGCGACGTCGCCGAGCCGCTCGACAAGCTGACCGACCTCTTTCCCTTTCCGGATAGAGATCGGAAGGTGGATGACCCGCAGGTCCGCGCCAAAGCCGTCGAACACCTCCGCGCCGCCAAGGCCGCCGATGCCAGAGCCGCGGCCGCGGTAACAGTGGCGGCCAGAGAATGGCCGGCCGAGTAGGGAAGCTAGGCCGCATCGAGGTCGGCGGAACACCAGTCACCGGCGCGCCCACCATCCCTCCCCGCCCCCGGGCCTCACCGCTCTGAGCTGCCTCGGCAGCAGGCCGCCGGAGGCGGCCAGGGCTACCGAAGCAACGTGAACGCGACGACAGCCCTGCGCGGCCTGCTAGGCGGGCCTCCTCCGCGCCACCATCCTCACGAATCCCAGGTAGCGGCCGCCGTCGTCTCGGAGCACCTGAAGCTCGCTCGCCGCGCCCTCGGGGGACTGGCCGCGCCCAGAGGCGACGTTGGCCTCTCGCAAGCGGCACCACAGCTCCCAGCCGCCGGGCGGCGGCTCCGCCAGCTCCACCGCCAGGTCCGGGTATCGCTCCCAGCAGTGCCGCCACCACTGCACCGAGTTCAGCCAGTACCACCATTCCTCGGGCAGATGGTCGGGCAGCGGATATGGGACCTCCTGCACCGCGGCCGGGGAGACGATGCCGAGCTGGCCGCCCCGCTTGACCAGCTTGACCAGGTGGTTGTCCAGGTAGTGCACATCCGTGCCGAAGAAGTGGTAGCTGTCGAGGCTGACGATGGCGTCGAAGAACTCGTCGGCATAGGGCAGCGCCCGCGCGTCGGCATGGATCGGGAAGACGGAGTCCTCCAGCCCGGCCTGGTGCTGGAGACGACGACCGTCCGTCTCGAGCAGGCCGCGCAGGTGCCATTCAGGCTGGCACAGGCGCGGGCGGAGATGGAGGGGCTGGAGCTGAGGTCCGCCCTCGCGCCGGACGTGTCGCCGGTCTCCGCGGACGTGCAGTTGCTCCAGCGGGTGGTATTGAACCTGCTCTTCTTCGCCATGGCCTCGGCGGACAGGTCAGCGCCGGTGAGACTCGTCTCCGAGGCCGGCGACGGCGGGCCGGTGCTGTCGGTCGCGTGGACCGGCGACCCGATACCGGCCGAGCATGTGGAGCGCATCTTCGACCCGGACACCCAGGCGCGGCTCTGGAAGGAACTCGGCCGGCGCTCCGTCGGGATCGGCCTTGCCTTCTGCAAGCTCGCGGTCGAGACCATGCGCGGCCGCATCTGGCTGGAAAGCTCCGAGTCGGGCAACGCGGTGAAGGTCGCTCTGCCCCGGGGGTGAGGTCGGGCGGGGCCCGCCTTCACAGCGGCGGCATAGCGAGCAACTGCTCTCCCTTGTGCTTGCTGTGTTGGGCCCTCACGTGCTTGCACAGGGAGGCCGCTAGCCAGCGTTTCTCTGGGGTTGCCTTCCCCAGCGCCTTTCCCCAGCTTCCTGCCCGGTCTGCTCGGCTGTCGGCCCATGCACTCACCGCCGCGACCACATCGCGCAACTGGGGCACACGATCCGGGCAGTCGCCATGGGCGTTGTAGCCCTCAGGCGTGTGCCACGGGAAGAGGCGCTTCCCGGCGGCGATCTCCTGCAGGACAATGCGCAGGTTCTCCCGCCAGTTGTAGTTGCAGATCTCCAGGTGCTGGATCCGCGACTCCGTGAGATCGAAGTCCTCGTCTTCATCTGCGTACACCGAGTAGGCGTTGTCCCTCAGCTTGCGGCCCACATGCTCGACCAGGGTCGCCTTCTCCGGGGTCCGCTCGCCCAGCAGGTCCAACACCTCGCGGGAGCGCTCGTCCGCCTTCGGCGGCGGAGCGTCCCGCTCGAGCCAGGCCTCGAGCGCCTCCGCATAGGATCGCGCCGCCTCTCTCCGCTGTTGGCAGGCCTCGCCGCAGTCGAGCACATGCCCGGCCTTCATCCCGCCGATCATCCCGACGGCCGCCTCCACGTTCTCCAGGTAATGCTCGTGACAGGGCTCCATGCTGGCGATGCACTTGCGGATCTGCTTGCACTCCGCTGACATGGGTTCCAGGCCGATCTCGAACTCCACAAGCTGCACCCACTCGGGGTCCGACTCCACCATCTCGACCTTCTCCTCGTCGCTGCCGCGGAAGCGCTCCCAGTGGCCGATCCGGCGAAGCACCTGCTGCCGGAACTCGGATGGGAGCCGCTGCCCGCGCACGCCCTCCTCGACCAGGCCCATCATGCTCTCCTTGAGTTGCTTGCGAGAGTCGTGAAGCCGGCGTTTCACTGTACCGACGGACACCTGGAGGAACTCGGCGATCTCGTCGATGCTATACTCGTCTATGTAGAAGAGAACAGTTGCCGCGCGATGAGAAGGGGACAGAGAGCGGATGGCTGACAGCACCGTGCGTCGAAGCTCCGCCCGCTCCGCCAGTTGCGCCGGGTCGCAGGCGGGGGAGGCCGTCGCCTCCGCCTCCGCCAGCGGCACGGTAGGCGGCCTCCTTCGGACGACTGAGCGGCACGTGCTCAACACGATCCGCCGAAACCACCCAGCAAAGCGCTCCCGATCCCGGAGATCGGCCAGCTTGCTGTAGGCGATGACGAAGGCCTCCTGCACCACGTCCTGGGCATCCTCGGCGTGCCCAAGCATCGAGTACGCGTACCCGAAGGCCATATCCTGGAACCGCGCGACTACCTCGCCGAACGCTTCCAACTCTCCCGCCAGGGTTCGCTCCAGCAGTGACTCCAGATCCTCCATGCCGACTTCCTCAGTCTCCCACTAAGAAGAGGGCGAGCGGCGCCAAAAGGTTCGGTGGCCGCGCCGGATATCAGCGGCCACCGCCGCCGCACATGGCACATAGCAGCATTAGGTTTCACCTGTCTCGATCCTGCGTCTCGGAGGCACTCTTCCTCAGGCAAGTTTCCGTGCGGCCGCCCGACGTGTTCCCGTTCCTCGGGCAGGCAACCTGTGCTCGGGCCTCTGGAAAGGAATCGACCCTCGTGCCGCAGAACGCCAGCGGAGTTGCCGGGGCGCAAGAGATCCCGCCCGCTCATCTGAAGTGACCTGAATTCGGAGGCGAAGTCATGGTGAGACTCAGTGTCGCTGCGGCCGCCGCTCCCGTTGGGTTGCTGGTCGTTGGGCTCGCCGCCATCTGCTCGACGGCTGTGTTGGCGGGCGGCGCTGCTGTCTCCGACGTGCCGCGGCTCGATGGGATAACCATCGACGGCGATCCGGCCGACTGGGGCGAGCGCGGCTTCCGTATCGAGCTGCTGACCAGCGCAGGGCTTGACATGCTGCCGGCCGACGACCTCGACGCGGAGTGCCGCCTCGGCTGGACGGAGGATGGCCTGCTGGTGCTGGTGAGCGTGCTCGACGATACACCCTATGAGAGCCGCCGCGCCGACGCGCTCTGGGAGGCCGACTCCATCGAGCTGTTCGTGGCGGCCAATCCCGAGACCGCTGCCTTCGCTCAGCACATCATCAGCCCGGGACTCGATCCCGAGTATCCCGATCCCCGCATTGAGCCCTACGACCTGAGGGCCGACAAGAGCGAGAAGATGAGCGCCGATGTCGAGGTGGGCGAGCGGGAGGGCGGCTACGTCCTCGAGATGTTCTTCCCCTGGAGCAACCTGAAGCTCTCGCCGGAGGGCGGCGAGGAGATCGGATTTCAGGTCTTCGTGAATGACGCCGACGCGCCGGGTGAGCCTTTCGTCGTGGTCTGGTATCCGCTCATGCGATCCGACGGCGGCTCCCGCGCCAGCCACATCGTGCGGCTGGCCGAGAAGGCAGGCCCGCCGGTTCGAGTGGCCGCCCGCGGCTCCTACGAGCGGTTCCGCCGCCTCTGCGTCGACGTCGCCGCGGTGGGAGAGCTAGCCGGGCAGACCGTCGAGCTCTGTGCGGGCGAGCGCGCGGTCGCGAGCGCCGAGCTGGCGGAAGAGGAGGGGAACGCGTCGGCGAAGCTCCTCCTCCCGCTCCCGGCGCGAGGCGAGCCAGTGCCCGACCTGGGCGTGTGCCTCCGCGGCGAGGCCGTCGCGCCCTGCGACCTTCCTGACATCGGGCAGGCCCGCGCCCGGGCGCTGATCGAGTGGATGCCGTTCCACTTCCGGCCTTATGTCTTCAGCGGCGACGACTTCCCGGAATGTGACTTCGAGCGCCCCAACCTCGCGGAGGATGCGATCGGCCCCTATACCATCGAGCGGACGTTCTATGATCGGCGCTATAACGAAGTGGACTCGGCGGACGAGCCCGGGCGCTATGGCGCGGTGGCGAAGATCGTGCCCGAGCAGGGCAAGCCGCTCACCCTCTACCGCACGCTCTTCCGCCTGCCTGAGGGGCACGAGCCTCCCTGGTTCCCCCGCGACTCCGGCCTTCAGGTGGCCCTGCCGCCGGCGCCGGGCCTCGACCCTGGTATCCTCAAGCGGCAGGCCGAAGCGATCAACGATGTCTTCTGGATGCTCTTCCGTTACAACTTCCACCGCGAGCCCAACATCGCCGCGCTCGCCTGCGGCCTGGCTGAGACGAGCCCGAGCGGCCCGAAGACCACGGTGGCCGATGACTTCCTGGCCCAGGACCGACAGTGGTGGGTCGGTCTGAAGCGCAAGCTTTACGAAATGGAGCAGGCCTACCCCGAGCCGTTCGAGTGTCCGCGGCCGAAGGAGGGCGAGCCCGCGCCGGTGCTGCGCGAGGGGACTCCCGAAGCGGCCGGCATGGACCCCGAGGGGGTGGAGAAGATCGACGCGCTGCTCGGGGAATGGGGGGCCGACACCGACGAAGGTTTCGCCGTCTGCCTCGCCCGCCACGGAGTCGTCTTCCTCCACAAGGCCTATGGCGAGCGCGACGGCCGGCCGATGACCCTCACCGACAAGAGCTGGAACGCCTCCATCACAAAGCTGCTCTCGGCCACGCTGACGATGATGCTGATCGACCAGGGGCGGGTCGCCCTCGATGACACGGTGGACACGTTCCTCCCGCCCTTCCGCGGCGTCGAGGTGGAGACGCCGATGACGATCCGCCACCTCTACACCCACACCAACGGCCTATGGGGGCACTGGGGCGATGAGATGCACGACTTCGATCAGCTCATCGGCTACTACTATCCATACCTCGATGTGGGCAAGCGGTTCGAGTACAATGGCGCGGGCTACTCGGTGGCCGGCAAGATCATCGAGATGGTGAGCGGGGAGGCGATCCCGCAGTTCTACAAGCACCACCTGCTCGGCCCGCTGGGATGTGAGAACCTCGACGTGATCGGCAATAGCGGGGACTCATTCGCAGCCCCGATGGACCTGGCGAAGATCGCCCAGATGGTGCTCAACCGCGGCGCCTATGGCGACACGCAGTTCTTCGGCGAAGACACCTTCGAGCAGATGCTGCCGGAGAAGCTGACCAAGGTGCTCGGGCCGAACGCGAGCATGAGCCGCGGCATCGGGTGCCACTGGATGAGCCAAGAGGAGTTCGGCAAGGGAACCTTCGGCCACGGCGCCGCCTCCTCGGCCGACCTCATCATCAGCCCGGAGAAGGATTTGGTCATCGTCATGACCCGCAACGTGGCCGGCGAGAACTTCGGGAAGTACCACTCGAAGTTCCTGGAGGCCGTGGCGGAGGCGGTGGAGTAGCGCGATCTGTGCCGTCGGGAGATCAGCGCGGCGGAGAGAAGATATCGCAACGAAGGACGAGAAGCGGGCCCTCACCCGGAGAGAATTCCTGCGGCAGGCCGCAGCCGGCGCCGCCGTCGGTTTTGGCGCCGCGGTGGCACTGGGCCAGGGCCCGCGCCGGGCAGCGGCCTTCAGCGAGGGAGGCGCTATGGGCGAGACAATGCTGTTCCATTTCGATGGGGACTTCGAGCCGAAGCAGATCGACACGCACGGGCGCGGCACCGCCGCCGAACTCGTCCATGCCCGGGGGAAGAAGCGCCTCCGCGTCACCTTCGGCCCTGCGCCGGAGGCGGGGCTTTCGCTGGTTGCTCCCGGCACGGGCTGGGACCTGAGCGACCGTGTCGCGGTCGCGCTGGAGATCGAGAACGTCGGCGATGGCCCGGTCGCGCTGCGGGGCCGGCTGAACGAGAAGGATTGGATCGACGGCTTCGTCGTGCTCGAACCCGGACAGATGGATGTGCTCGAGATCATCCTCAAGCGCACCAAGGAGTACCGCGGCATGAAGGGCGTGCCGGGCGGGCACGTCACCCTGTGGGAGGAGGCCAACCCGGGCCAGGTCTCTCGCATCTCCATCACGCCCTCCGACTCGGCCGGGCCCAGCACGGTTGAGATCAGGAACGTCAGCGCGGTCGGCGAATACGTCCAGCCGCCGGAGGAGGGAGTTGACAGCGCGCTCTGCCCCATCGTCGATCGGTATGGGCAGTACAAGCACAAGCAGTGGCCGGGCAAGACTCATTCCGACGGTGACCTCGCGGCCCAGCGCAAGCGCGAGGACGAGGACCTCGACGCGCACGCCGGCCCGAGCGACTGGGATCAATACGGCGGCTGGGCCGCCGGCCCGAAGCTGGAGGCCACCGGCCACTTCCGCGTGGCGAAGCACGACGGCAAATGGTGGCTGGTCGATCCCGAGGGATGTCTCTTCTGGTCGCACGGCATCACGTGCGTCTGGCTGCAGACGTGGACGCGCCTCGCGGGCCGGGAGCAGTACTTCGAGGAACTCGACCAGCGCTTCCGCGACGGACGCAACTACGACTTCGCGGCCGCCAATCTGATGCGGAAGTACGGCGAGTCGTGGAAGGACCACGCCATCGGACGAGCCCACCGGCGCCTGCGAAGCTGGGGGATGAACACCGCCGCCAACTGGACGCACGAGCGCGTCTACTCCGAGGGGCGGACGCCCTACATGGTGGCGATTCACTACAGGTCGCGGGAGTTGGGCAGATTCCCCTACCGCGACATGGACCTCTTCCGGCAGGCCCTGCGCGAGCGTATGGCACAGGAACAGGGAAAGACGACCGACGACCCCTGGTGCATTGGCTACTTCGTGGACAATGAGCTCCGCTGGCCCAGAGAGGGCCGCGCCGAGCTGGCGGAGAACTACTACCGGATCTGCCATGAGGAGATGAGGCGGGCCGCGCCGAACAAGCTCTATCTCGGCAGCCGACTGCACGACCACATGCACCCCTTCGGCGGCGCCGAGGAGGTGGTGCGGGCGGCCGCGAAGTACTGCGACGTGGTCAGCGTCAACCGCTACCGCTTCTCGCCGGGCGACCTGCGAATGCCCGAGGGCATCGACAAGCCGCTCGTCATCGGGGAGTGGCACTTCGGCGCGCTCGACCGCGGCCTGCTCCATCCGGGGCTGCGGAGCATCGGGAGCCAGCGCCAGCGGGCGGCGGGCTATCGGCACTACGTGCGGACCGCGCTGCGGCATCCCCACATCGTCGGCGCCCACTGGTTCCAGTACCGCGACCAGATGGTGACCGGCCGCTTCGACGGCGAGAACTACCAGATCGGGTTCCTCGACATCTGCGACACGCCCTACTGGGAGACCATCACCGCCTCGCGAGAGGTTGGCGGCGAGATGTACCACATTAGGGGCGAGGAGTAGCTCGGGAGGCGGCCGCCGCGCGTGGGCTTGTATCACTCCTTATGGGCCGGCCTAGAGGTCCCTACGTGCCCGGATAGGGTTCTTAGTGAATACAGCCAGATGAGCTTCTGGACAGCACGGGCTACAGGAACGTCTGCATCTCCTGGTCCAACGCCTCGGCGAGCCGGCGATCCTCCTGCGGGTCGTGCCAAGGGAGTCGAGCAAGGTTCTGCATGGCGTACCAGAACTGATAGAACGCGTACCGGAGCGGAAAGCCCTCCGGCAGGGGGCCCGCTGCTGGTATCGCGTGAGCAGGTGCTGCCTATCTCCCCACGGCCACTCCAGATGGATCAGATCTAGCTCCCGGTCGGCCCACTCCGCGTCGAGCGGGTCGATGACGCCTGTAAGTCGGAATGTCCTCGGGTCCATGAGCAGATTGGGCAGATGATAGTCGCTGTGCACCAGCGCCGCCTCACTAGGCGCATGGCCAAGGATATCCTCCATCCGCTCCAGGGAGCGCTCCGCCACCTCGGACACGTCATCTGCCAGCCTCAATTCCGCGCTCGCTTCCTTGTGGATCTCGGCATAGTACAAAATCAGGCGCTCCCTGTAGTAGTCGACCCACCGGGCGTAGTACGGGCCATCGAGAGGGCCGAAGCCGGCCGGGTTCTTCACCTGGTGCCAGGCCAGCAGGGCGCTCACTACATCATCGGCAAGCCGCTCTGCAATGGTCGCGTTCGGTGGCTCAACGCTACCGGCAGGTACACCCGGCAGATACTCGATGACGAGGACCTCTCGCTTTGGGTCGCAGAGGTAGATTTCAGGCACCCTGACGAGCGCGTGCTTGCGCAACTCCTGGAGTTGCCGCGCTTCCGAAGCACTGCGCCCAAGGTGTCGCTGCCACTTGACGATGGCTTCGTGAGGTTCGCTCGGGAGGGACACTCGGTACACATAGCTGAGCGCCGCATCGGGGATGCGCTCCGCGGAAGTCAGCGGCGCGCCGAACGCCTCCCGTATCACGGCCTCCAACGCACTTCGCCGGGGGGCCCGTTTCCTGATGGTAGACCAGATCACTACCGTCCCTCCGATACGCTGCCATCGCCTCAGCCGCGCTCTGTCGGCGCGAGCTCAAGTCACTGGACAGCAGCGGGCCACTGCCGCTGATACAGGTCGAGTTCTCTGCCACAGCTAGCCACCTTGATCTCGCTTCCGCCAGTAGGCCTGGAAGCAGTCCAGGTGCCAGGCGAGTCGGGCGGAGTCCAAAGGGCGCACCTCACGATAGGCGAGCGTAACGGCCTCGATGTCGATCCCTTCGCGGTCTTCCTTGCGCGCGTCCGCCTTGAGCAGAAACGCCAGGTCCCACATCGGGTCGCCGCAGGCGAAGAAATCCCAGTGGAGTATGCGTACGGCTCCCCCCGTCACGGCGAAGTTGACGGAGAAGTAGTCCCCATGCTGCAGCGTCGTCTCCTGTAGGGGCGGCTCGTTCCGCACCTCCCCCAGGCGGCTCTGATTCGGAGTCGACCGTGTCGCCAAGTCAGCGAGTTCTCCGCTCAAGTCGGTGAGAGGAATGGCGTGCATCCGCGCCAACACCCGCGCCGCCTCGAGGCGGCCGGCCGGGGTCAGCGGTTCGCTGTCTATCCACTCCATCGCCAGCGCGGCCTCCTCCCCCTGTGTGGCGAACCCAAGAGAGCGCGGTGTGGGTACACCGAGGGCGGGCAGCTCCTGCAGCACCAGCACGTGTTTCCGCGCGGTAGCAACGGGCCCGAGGCCGGAGTAATCCACGAAGCCGGGAGCATAGCGTTTCAGCACCACTGCGCCTTGACCGGTCTCGCAGGCCACGAGTTCACAGTTCGAATACCCAGGCAGGCTCCGGTAGCTCTCCAGCTCAAGCTGCTCTTGTCCCAGGCACCAGCGCAGCCACCTATGCACGCGGTCTCGCTCAGTCTCCATCGCCGCTATCCGTTCTGCCGCGCGCCAGTTAGGTAGCACGGTCGGTCGTCTCGTTTGCTTGCTTGGCCACGAACCCGCACGCGGTCAGCCATCCCTGCGCCGCGGCCCCTATGAATCGCTTGCTAGTCCCCCTCCCCTCATCCCCACTCTCCCACACCAACCTACCGTCCGTCAAGTGTGGGGCTTTGTAGGACAAAGGGGAAGGTGGCCGGCGGGCATTAACCTGCGCCCCATACCCGCCCTGAAGAAAGATCAACGGCGGGATTCTTCGCTTCGCTCAGAACGACAGCAAGGGGCAGGTGTCGCGCCCGTGGGGCCGAAGTGGAGTGAGAGCGCGAGATCAGAGGTGGGCACGAACTGGCGGCCGCCTCCCGCCTCCTCCCACCCGAGCGAACCCACACATGAATTCCCCCGAGCGAGTGCTGGCCGCCCTCGAGCGCAAGCCCCTCGACCGCATCCCCACCGACATCTGGGCCACCCCCGAGCTGTGGCAGATGCTGAGCGATCACCTCGGCCCGGGCGCGGAGGTGATGGAGGCGCTCCACATCGACGGCTTCGCCGGCATCGGCCCCGAGTACATCGGCCCGCCGCGCTTCGCCGCCGCCTGCCCCCCTTGACAAGGGTCGATTGCGTCGGGTATCGTGGGATACGCTAAGCACTAGGTAAGGAGGAAGGCGATGGCATTCACCACCGACATCAATCGCTGCCGAGCGGAATCTTCTGTCGCCCGCCTCCTGTGCCTGAGGCCTACCCGAGTCCCTGACTCTGTCGGCGCCTACGGCGCGACACCACGCCACAGGCCGAGAGGCCTGTGGCGCATCCTTTTGGCCCGCACCGCGGCCGTCACGCGATGGGTCGCCCTGCGGGTCCCGCGCGCCGCGGCCCCGCGCACGCGCCCCTCTCTGGCAGAGCGGATCGCCGCTCGGAAGCGCCCATTGTTTCCGTGCATCCATCCGCGAATCCCAGGAGGGGATCTTGTGTCAAGGCGCGTCTATGCCGAACGAAGTGCGAAGGCGTTGAGCTGTCTGCTCGAGCAGCGACCAGACCTGGTCTACTACTGCCAGCCCGGCGTAGCCTACCCGGACGGGACGCTGGTGGTTGACTACGACCTCTGCCATCTGCAACAAGCCGATCTTCGCAACTACCGGTGTGCAGAACTTCAGGACATTGCCGGCCCCTGCGATGACCTCGTGATGAACTTGCCGCGGTATGTTCCGATGCCGCAGATTCTCCTCGACATTTGCGCGGCGAGCAGGGTCCTCTCGCCGGCCGGCCGCCTGACCCTCATCATGCCGGTGAAGAGCGGCCACAAGCGGGTCCTGGCGATGCTGCGACAGTCTTTCGCCAGCGTCGCCCAACTCTCGCGGCGTCCGCCTGTGTTCGACTGCTCCGCCCCTCGGCCGCGGTGGGCAACGGCGCCGCTCCAACACATCGAGCACTACGATCCTGTGGCGAAGAGGACCCTGAAGTTCCTGACCCGGCCCGGCCTTTTCTCACCGAAGCGGATCGACCGGGGAACAAGGCTGCTGCTGGCGAACGCCGTCATCCCTCGCGGGTGCACGGTCCTCGACGTCGGCTGCGGATACGGCGCGATCGGGATCGTTGCGGCGGCGCGTGGCGCCCAGGTAGACATGATCGACTGTGACAGCAGAGCAGTCGCGCTCGCAGACAAGAACCTGCAAGAGAACGGCCTGCCAGGGCGCACACACCTCGCTTCATCTCTGCGGGGGATCAGGAGAAAGGCCTTCGATGTGGTCCTGACCAACCCGCCGACACACGGCGGCAATGACTTGGTCCTCTCCCTGTTCCACGACATGGTGCGTGTGTGCAGTTCTCGCGGGCATGTCTGGGCTGTCGTCGGGAAGCGGCTGTCTCTGGAAAGGGATCTGAGGGGCCTGGCCGCGGTTGCGGTCGTGGCGGAGAACAGTACTCACGAAGTGCTGAGGCTGACTCGACGATGAAGCCGGCCGGGGCTGGTCAGCTCTCGCGGGGCGGTGCGCCCTGCTTTGCCACGGCCTCCGCGATGACGTCGGCCACGCGCTCGTACTCCTCGATGCGCTCTCTGGTGAAGCGGCCGGGCGTGCGGCTGTTGAGTTGAAGAAGCCCGAGGATCTCGCCGTCTGCTCGCAGCGGGATGAGGGCGACCGACTCATAGCCGACCTCATTGCAGTAGTTGCGCGTCCTTATGCCTATCGCGTCGCCCGGCGGGCTCTCTGTTAGGAGGTCCGTTGTGCCGTTCGTCCAGAAGCTGCCGCGCTCGGTGAAGAAGGGCCGTGAGGGGTCTGTGCGCCCCCGGATGATCGCGCCGCACATGCAGGCGAGCTGGGCCGTGCCATCGGGGTGTCGCAGGATCATCCCGGCCGAATCGCGGTCACACAGGGGGCCCTCTCGAACGGCGAAGTCACGCCCGAACCCTCGGGTCACGAGATATGGGTAGTCCTCGCCGGCCCTCCACCTGATCCCCACCGACTCACATCCGGTCGCATCGGATATGATCTCGAAGGCCTTGTCCAGGGTCTCCTTCGGGTCAGCGCCCTCTGCCAGGGGGGAGAGCGCTTCGCGAAGGCGACATGTCAGACTCCCTGCATCCGGTACACCCACGGTACGGCGCCTCCTTTGTGGCCGCGCAGGGAGCGACGAAGCGAAGCCCCAGCGACAACCGATCCTTGACACGTTCTACATACTGGACAAGCGGGCCCACTCCTGCGACCGCCAGTTCACCGCGCCCTGCCCCTCGCAGCGCTTCTTCTCCGCCTCGTGTTACGAAATCCACGTCATGCTGAAGTCCACCACCACCCATCTCCCCTGCACCTTCTCGAGAACCGCCCGGTGGCCGCTGGCGGCCTCGCTCGCCTCGTAGTCGGTTATGCTCGCAACGGCGGAGGTCGGTGACTTCAGCTCCACCTCGATGCCCGTCATGTTGACCCGGCCGAGCTTGATCGCCGGCGAGCGGAGCACCACGCCCTGATAGCCCCGGTACTCCTGATCCGCGAACTTGCCCGGAGGCACGACATAGATCGGGTAGTCGCTGTCACAGGTCGCGAAGAGGATCGAGAAGATCGCCTGCCTGATCTCGGCCTCGTCTCCCGTCACCTGTCCCGCTGGTGTCAGTGGATTGCCGTCCGCGCCATCGTCCACCCCGTCGCCGTCGCTGTCCCTCTTCTCCGCGTCGGTTCCGTAGCGGCTCTCCACCAGGTCTGGCAGACCATCCGCGTCGGAGTCCTTCATGAACTCCGCCAATCGCGATGAATCCTCGGCCACCTGCCTAAGCCAGTCCATCAGCGGCTCGCGGCGCTCGATGAGTATGGGCGGGTCCCAGAATCGGCGGTCTGTGGAGGAGGTGACCCACAAGTCGGGTTGTCCTCCCTCGTCGTTTGCCAGCCCGAACTTGTCCCATTCGAACACCGCCCACCGTCGGCCATCCGTGCCCTTATGCATGAACATCGATTGAAGACTGGTCGGCCCAAAGTGATCGATGGCGGACTCCTTCTCACCGAATGAGAACGGCGCGGGCACCGTCCGCCGCCATTCGGCCCACTGCTCGAAGCGAGCCAGCGCGGCCACCGCCTCCTTCGTCCGTGTCCGTCCCAGCGCGACGACCGCGCACGCCTTCAGCTTCCTGTCCGCGTCGGGCCTGGTGAGAAACCGGTAGAGCACCTCGACCGCCTCCGGAGCGGCGATCTCCGAAAGGCGCCGCATCGCCACCACCCTCGCATCGTCGCCAGCCAAGTTGAATCCGGCCGCGCCCTCGCTCGCGTCCCCCTCCAGCAGCAGACGGGCCAGCTTCCCGACCTCGCCCGATGGCATGAAAGCGGACTCTCCGGGCGATGAGCTGGCCATATCCTCAGCCACGAGCTTAGCACACGAGCCAAGCGCGACTGCCGCGAGCAACACGAGCATTCCGGCAGACCTGAAGTTCCGCATTTCGCTGCTCCTTCACCCGACTTGGGATGCCGAGCGATCGCCGACATACGCAGGGATTAGACCTGTGCTCGCCGCCATTGGTTCCCAGCATCCGCCGAGGGGCGCCACAGCCTGCACACCGGGAGGCGAGGCCGCGCAGCAGACGGCGAGAGGCGAGCGGCCTTCGCGCTTGCAGCGGCGCGCCGGATGAGGTATAATACCGGCAGTTGGCTCGCTCAGCGAGACCAATGATATATGCCTTATGAGAAGGGAGAGCCTCATGTCTGATTCCACTGTCTCCGCTCGCAGGTCCGGCGCGGCGCTGCCTCGCGACTGCGAGCAACGCACCCTCGGCGTCGCCTTCTTCGATCTCTCGCGCATGGCCGAGTGGACTTCTCCGGCCGAGGACGAACGCGTCGCGGTCTTCCTGCAGGAGTTCTACGCGCTGGCGGCCGCTCGCGTCGAGGTCGCCGGCGGGAAGATCGTCAAGTTCATGGGCGATGCCGGGCTCGTCATGTTCCCCGAGGAGGCGGCCGAGCAGGTGGTGTTCGCGCTGGCCGACCTGGCCCAGTCCGCTCGGGCGGCGGGGCTGGAGCGCGGCTTCGACGTCTACCTGAACGTCAACGTCCATGTCGGCCCGGCGCTGGTGGGCAGCTTCGGCCCGCCCGGACAGGAGCGCCTCGATGTCATCGGCAAGACGGTGAACATCGCGGCCCGCCTGGGGCGTCGGGGCATCACGCTGTCGCAGCAGGCCTATCGCTGCCTGTCACCGGAGGGCCGGGAGCGCTTCCAGAAGATCACGCATCCGACGACGTATCGGCTTCGCTCCTAGGCACGCTCTGCCAGGATAGCGGCCGGGGGCCGGTGCCATGATCGTCTATCACGGCACAACCGCATACCGGGCGCGCCGAATCGCTGCGGAGGGTTTCCTCCCGAGGAGGCCCTCCCGCAGGGTCTGGTTCGCGGAGGCCCGGGCCTACGCGCTCGGCCGGGCGAAGACCCAGGCGAAGCGCGCCCGCGACGCCGCCGTGGTCCTCACCTGCGACATCGACCTGCCCCAGATGCGCAAGCTCCTCGGCAAGGGGAAGGTGTTCCGCGGGGGCGGGGTCATCGCCATCAAAGCGCCCGTCCCGGTGAACGTGCTTCGCTCGCACCCGGGCTATCCGGGCTGTGCGGACCAGCCCAGCTCCCCCGAGGACCTGGCCGCGTGGATCAACGACGTCCTCGGACTGAAGCCCTACAAAGGCGTCAACAAACGGCACCCCGGGCTCGACCGCCTCTCCCGCTGGGTCGTCAACCGCATGACCTCCCGGCCGAACAGCAGGATTCGCCGGAGCGAGCTTCTCGGCATGGCGCGCCGGTGGCTGCCGGAGTTCTTCGAGGGCGTGCAGATCGACCTCGAGACGATGCGAGCCCGCCGGGAGGTCGCTACCATCGAGGTGGAAGTGGCGCCGCTGCCGGAGCCCGCCGACCCCCGCGAGGACGAGGCCCTCGACTGCCTCGTCTCCGACAAGCCGGCACGCCGCGCCCGCGGCCTAGCGCTACTCGCCGAACTCGCCGACCCCGACCTCTTCGACTGGTGCGTGATGTTCCTGGGCGACGACGCCGAGGTCAAGATCGCCGCGCTCCATACCATGCTCTCCTGCGATGAGGTGGAGGCGGATGTGATCCTCCCCTTCGCCTCCTCCGAGGATAAGGGGATCCGCGCAGCGGCGATGGCTGCGCTGGCCAGACACGGCGGAGAGGGCGCAGCCGAGTGGTTCGTGCAGGGCCTCAAGGACCCGGAGCCATGTGTCCGCGTCGAGACCGCGAGGCAGCTCTCAGTGCTCGACGTCGCTGAGCACACCGAAGTCTTCGAGCTTGCCCTCTGCGATCCCAATCCGGAGATCAGGCGCCGGGCGGAGAAGCTCGCCGCCGGCAAGGGCCTCCCGTCGCGCTGGTGAGCGTTACAGGCCGTTCGGCCAGTGCCGTACGACGAGGACGCGAAGAAGGTCTGATCGGCTCCTTAGCTCGACGCGGGGACACTGTGAGAGGTTGACTTCTGCATTCGAGAGTAGAGCAGGTAGAGGGCCTGCCGCGTCAAAGCAACGCGCCAGCCACCGGTGTGAGGTAAGAGCTGATGACAGCCCGCGAAATCCGTGAGCATTTCCTCGCCGCCGCCGATTGGGTCGATCCGATCGAGACGGTGGATCGCATCATCATCGGTGACGCCGAGACCGAAGTCAGCCGCGCCCTGGTGAGCTGGATCAGCAGCTTCGAGGCCGTGCGGGCCGCGGTGGCGCGGAAGTGCGAGCTGCTCATCACCCACGAGCCGACCTTCTGGGCCCATGCCAAGGAGCTCGAGGGCCTGGCCTGGGAGTCGGACTCGCCCACCCGCGCCCTGGCGCTCAGCAAGAAGCACTTCATCGACCAGCACGCGCTCGTCGTGCTGCGGGTCCATGACTGCTGGGATCGCTGGCCGGACATCGGCATCCCCTATGCCTGGGCGCAGTTCCTCGGGCTCGGCGAGGCCCCGGCGGCCGCCACGCCCACCCGTCTCCAGCAGCGATACGACATCGACCCGATCCCGCTGGATCAGCTTGCGCGGCGGATCGCTGAGAAGACGGCGCCGGTTGGGGAGCCCGCGGTGCAAGTCCTCGGCGATGGCGACCAAGTCGTGTCGAAGATCGGCATCGGCACCGGGTGCTTCTGCGATCCGGCCATCTTCCAGCAGATCGGCTGCGACGTGTCGGTGGTGTGCGATGACGGCGTGTACTACTGGCAGGGCCTCCAGTGCTCGGCCGACAACCAACACGCCATCATCCGGGTGAACCACGGCACCTCGGAGGAGCCGGGCATGGTCGCTCTTACTAAGTACGTCAACGACACCTTCCCCGGCGTGCAGGCCGAGCACCTCCCTCACGGCTCCTGCTTCCGGCTGGTCGGGCGGCTCTGAACGCCACGCGTTCTGCGTCGAGCGCTGCCGGCGGCACGGTTTCGGCTTGCGCCTTGTGCCCTCGTCGGTCTTCAGGGCCGTCTGGCGAATGCGCCGGCCGCGATGACTGCTGGAGCGCCCGCTGGGCGGCTGCTGGGCCCCGGTCGAGGGTAGAGTAATGCGTCGGTTGCTGCACGGCGGCTCGTTGCACTTCTCGCCGAGCCGCGTACAATGGGGTCGGGCTTGTCTGCGAGGGCCGAGGAGGTTGCGATGGTTCCGAAGGTTCGCCCCACGGCGGTGCTGATCGAGGATGGGAAGATGCTCCTGCTGGAGCAGCGGGTGAGCGGCTCTTCCGAGCGGCGCTGGTCGCTGCCCGGCGGGACGGTGGAGCCGGGCGAGACGATCGAGGAGTGTCTCGTTCGCGAGGTGCGGGAGGAGACGGGGCTCGAGGTCGCGCTTGACAGGCTGCTCTATGTGTGTGACCGTATCGACGGGGACACACACGTCGTTCACATCACCTTCGCCGTTCGGCGAACCGGCGGGGCGCTGAAGGCCAGGGCAGAGCCGGAGGGCGGCGCGCATCCGATCCGAAGCGTGAAGATGGTGCCGCTCGCGTCGCTGCGGGAGTATGGATTCGGCGAGAAGTTCTGCGAGCTGGCCGCGGCCGGGTTTCCCGACAGCGGAACCTACCGCGGCCCGGTGCGAAACATCAGGCTCTGACATCATCCTCATTGAGGGGACACCGTTGGACGACCGCGAAGTCGGCAAGCTGTGGGACGAGAACGCGGACGCCTGGACCAAGCTCGCCCGCATGGGCTATGACGTCTACCGCGACCATCTGAACACGCCCGCGTTCATGAAGATGCTGCCCGATGTGTCGGGGATGCGCGGGCTCGACATCGGCTGCGGCGAGGGGCACAACACCCGCCTGGTCGCGGAGCGCGGCGCCACGATGACCGGCATCGACATCGCGCCGAAGTTCGTTCGCCACGCGGCCGACATGGAGGCCGAGGAGCCACTTGGCATCGGCTACGCGGCCGCCAGCGGCGGCGCGCTCCCCTTTCCGGATGAGTGCTTCGACTTCGCGGTGGCCGTCATGAGCCTGATGGATATGGCCTGCCACGATGCGGCGGTGAGGGAAGCGTACCGGGTGCTGAAGCCCGGTGGGTTCCTCCAGTTCTCCATCATCCACCCGTGCTTCTGGACCCCGCGGTGGGAGTGGATTCGCAACGAGGCCGGCGAGCGGGTGGCGGTGGCCTGTGGTGACTACTTCGAGGAACGCTGGGGCGAGATCGAGGAGTGGATATTCGGCGCCGCGCCTCAGGAGCTGAGGGACAAGCTCCCGAAGTTCCGCGTGCCGCGCTTCTTCCGCACGCTGAGCGAGTGGATCAACGTCCTCGCCGATGCTGGGTTCCGCCTCGAGCAGATGCGGGAACCGTATGCCGACGAGGAGACCGCGAAGCGCTGCCCCGATGTTGCCGACACGCGCATCGTCCCTCTCTTCCTGCACGCCCGGTGCAGGCGGTAGCGGGCCGGCGCACGAGGCGCACCGCCCCGGCCTCGGGGTCGAGTTGGTGCAGCAGCGAGTCGGCGACTTTCTCTATGCGGAGTGCCGAGTGGACTAGGCAGGCCCCTCACCGGCCCCATCACAGCGGGGGCGGGGTGTGGTCGGCGGCGGCGTCTTCGGGCGGGTACTCGGCTCTCCAGGCGTTGGGCGGGATCGGCGGGTCGTGCCACCTGTCGCCGAGTTCCTCGATCACCCTCGTCAACTCCGGGCGGCGGAGTTCCTGCGTCACCTTGGACCGCACGGGCGCCGCGTCGAGGCCCAGCACAACGCACAACAGCGCGACGAGGGCCGCGACGGGGGGCAACACCGCGCGCATGTTTCCCCGCCAGACAGTCCACGTGCTGGCACCCCCGAAGTCACGATAGAGGACCGATCCCAGCGAGAGCACCAGCACGGCGAACGGGACAGCGGCTGCGCTGAACCAGGGCGAGCGGCCCGGGTGCCATCCCAGCGGTATGGAGGAAGGCTCGACGCCCAAAAGGAGAAGCAGGAGATAGCCGAGGGGTAGAGGGACCAGGACGAGAGTCGCTCGCCAGCCGAGGCCGATATTCGCCGCGCGGTCCGCGGCTTCCCGTGCATACAGGCTCAGCAAGCCGAACAGCATGAGCAGCAGGCCGGTGGTCAGCGCAAGGAAGACGAAGTGGCGCAGGCTGCTCTCTGCCTCCGCCTGCATATCAGAGAGCTCAGTGTCAGCTGAGAACGGCCCGGATAGAAGGAAGAACCGGGCATGGTTCTTCACCAGATGATCGCGCAGCGCCGCATCGGCCTCTTCGCCCATGTGCTCGACATACAGCGCGTGGTGCCTCCCATACCAGAAGCTCCGGCCACGCCGTTCTTCGTACGACATGCCGACGTGATACCTAGGGTACAGGTGCCAGATCGGCTCGACGCCCTCCCTCTCAAGCGCGATGCAGGACTGGAAATCGCCCGGCGTATCGGCCGACATCTGCATACGACGCCCCAAGTCGATCGTCGCCTGCCAGAGGCGGACGGCCTCCTCCGGCCGTCCTTGCGAGGCTGCTTCGATGCCTGCTCGCCATGTCGCACCAGCGCCGATGGCGAGAACGAGGTCAAGATTCGACCACAGGCCGTCCCGATACAGGGACGCGGCGGCCGCTCGGGACTCCATCTCCGGGCATCCCATTCGCCGCCACAGCAGGCTGAGCGCTTCCCTTCGCTCAGTCCGACGGTCGCTGACCACCGGCATTGTGCTGGCGGCCCGCCACAGAGAGCCTGCCTCCGCCTCCCGGCCTCGGTCCCACAGCGCCGATGATTCCAGCGCAACCGGGAGGGCGTTCTCCGGGTCAACGGCCTGCCATCCGCGGAGGTCGGCGAGGGTATCGGCGCTGGTCTGGGCGTCTGACACTCGGGGAGCGGGATCGGGAGCGGGGACTGGCCCCAACTCGGGAGGGATTCCAGGCTCGGGCCAAACCCACCCCGGATCGCCGGGTCCGATGACGCGCACGGTCCCCAGCTCAGTGTAAGCGGCCCACGCGGCCGGCGTCCCGCCCGCGGCGACGGCCCGCTCGAGGAATGACCGCCGAAGCCGGGCGAACTCCTCCCTCTCTGGCTGATCCGGCACCCAGTTGACTTCCGTGTTGAAAGCCAGGGTGCCAACTGCCAGCAGCATGTCGGGGTCGTCGGCGTAGTGGCGATCGACGAACGCAGCAACCTCCCGCAACGCTGATGGGTTGCAGAAGAAGCCTTCGGACCACAGCCCGCGCACGGCAGATGAAGGGATCGCCCGCGCCTGCTCGCGGAGCCCGGGCACGGCAAGCACCGTGACGGCGGCGGCGACGAGCACCAGCCAGGAGATGCGAGGTCTTCGCATCGGGACCATCCCTTCCAGTGCGACCTTGCTGCTCTCAGTCGCCGTGGAGCCTGCTCCCAGGACGACTCACCTGTCTGTCAGTGTCGCAGCCATTCGGCCGGCCGTCAACCTGGACCATTGTGCTCACTGCCACGGCACGTAGTCGGGGTTGGGTTCGGGGAGCTTGGCCGCGACCTCTTCGCGCCAGGCGCGCAGCATTTCGTGGAGGTGCTTGGCGACTCGCGGGTGCGCGTCGGCCAGGTTGCGCTCCTCGCCGATGTCCTCGCGGAGGTTGTACAGCTCCAGCCGGCCGTCTTCGAAGAACTCGATGAGCTTGTAGTCGCCGGACCGGACCGAGGACCCGGGGGTGCCGCCCTGGTTGCCATAGTGCGGGTAGTGCCAGTAGATGGCCTCCCGGTCGAGCTTCGTCCCGCCCCGCAGGAGCGGAACCATGCTCACACCATCGCAGTGCTGCTCGGGGAGGGGGTCGAGGCCGGCCGCCTCCAGGAAGGTCGGGTAGAAGTCCGGGGTCGTGACTGGCACCTCGCAGCGGCTGCCGGGGCGGGTGACTCCGGGCCACTTGATGATGAGCGGCTCGCGGGCGCCGCCCTCATACATCCATCCCTTCCCCTCGGACAGCGGGCGGTTGGTGGTCGGGCATCCCTCCGCGGTGGACAGGCCGCCGTTGTCGGAGGTGAAGATGACGATGGTGTTATCGGCGCGGCCGGTCTCCTCCAGGACGCGAAGGAGGCGGCCGACGTTCTCGTCCACGCTCTGGATCATGCCGGCGTAGCGCGGATCGGATTGGAGGAGGCGGCGTCTTATGCGGCGGTCCTTCTTGTGCTCGACCGGGAAGAAGGGCCCCTCCGCGAATGTCTCCTGCTTGTCGAGGCCGAGCTTCTCCGCCTTCACCGCGAAGCGCTCGGCGTATTCGGGCTTGCCCTGGATAGGCGTGTGCACCGCGTAGTAGCAGAGGTGGAGGAAGAACGGCCGGTTGCCGCAGCCCCGGATGAGCTGGACCGCCTCCTCGGTCAGGCGGTCGGTCAGGTACTCGCCCTCGGGGCCGTCCTCCAGGGTCGGGATGCCCCAGGGGCTGAAGTAGCCGTTGCGGAGGTAGCCCCAACTGCACCCGCCGACGTTGGCGTCGAAGCCGTGGCGCTCGGGGAAGTAGGGCTCGCCGCCCAGGTGCCACTTGCCGACATGCCAGGAGGTGTACCCGCCTGCCTTCAGCGCCTCGGGCAGGCAGTGCTCCTCCAGGGGAAGGTAGGCGGTATAGGGGGCGCCGAGGAGTTTGCCCCGCTCGTGCCCGCCGATGAAGTTGGTGACTCCGACCCGCGCCGGGTACCTGCCGGTCAGCACGCTCGCCCGGGTGGGCGAGCAGACGGGGCAGGAAGCATAGGCATCGGTGAAGCTCACGCTCTCGGCGGCCAGCCGATCGATGTTGGGCGTCTCGTAGAACTCGCTGCCATAGCAGGCGACATCGCGCCAGCCCATGTCATCGAGCAGAATGAAGACCATGTTGGGCCTGGTGCTCGGAGTGCTTCCGGAACTCATCTCCTACCTCGCCTCTTGACTCGTGGCGGTCTTGCCGGACGCTTCGCCGCCTGCGCGCCGGCCGCCTTTCCGGCCTGCCTTTCCGCAGCGCCGGACTGCGAATCATTGACATATAAACAGATGTTCGCTATACTCCCCTGCCGCTGGTGTGGGGCCGCGGCGGCCCGCCGGGCGCGGAGCCGGCAGGCCGGAGGCACCGGCGCAGACTGGCGGAGGAGGGATGGCACATGTCATGGCAGTCGGCGCTGACGAAGACGCTGGACACCAGCTACGACCGGGCGCAGAGCGAGGGGCTGGGGTGGGCGATGAGAGACGACCACATCGCGCGCTTCGATGAGATGGTGCGCGGCCCCTGAGGCCCCGCACCGAGCGCCGAGCATGCGGAGGCCGTATTGCCCTTCGAGGTAGCGTGATCGGCGCGCCCCGTGCTAAGATAGGGCGGAGGGGTGACTCGCATGTCCTGGCTGCCGCTTAAGCTGAAGGCCGCGTATCACCGGTTCCCCGGCACGGGCTTGCTGCTCGCGATGTTCGTGTCCGGCCTGCTGGTCCTCGCGGGCCTGCTCCATTGGGAGTGGGGGATGTTCGTCCTTTTCCCCTTCCTCAACGGACTGCCCCATGTGCTCGCGCCGAGGCAGGTGTGGGGCGGCCGTTGCCGGGCGCGCTTACCTGGCTTCCACGCGCTCGAACGGCGTCTTCAGCCGCTCCTCGATCCACTGCGCGTCGATCGCGATCCCGTACTGATCGTGACGCATAGTGCCGGGGAAAGGCAGGGCCTGGGCCTCCTTGTACCGCGCCACCGCTTCTTCCCGGCGGCCGAGCAGGTCGAGGAGGTGGCCCTGCCACACCAGTGCCACCGGTCGCCACATCGGATCGTCGAACTCCGCCGTCTTACCGAAGGCCTCCAGCGCCTCGGTGTAGTACTCGCCGTCGTAGAGGGTCAGGCCGAGCTTGCCCCATGGGTCGGCACCGTCGAGGTCGCTCTCTCGCGCCAACTCGAAGGTTGTCAGCGCGCTCTCGCCGGCACCCGTCCATGGCAGCTCCCTGACTTGCCGCGCAATGTCGAGTATCGGCTTCTGAAGCAGCGGCAGCACGTCGTCGGGGTCGAGCACGACTTCCTTGAGGGGAGCATCGCTCTCGAAACGAAGCGCTGAGACGCGGAGCAGTCGCTCTGTGGTCGCTCGTTGGGTGGAACCGTCCTCGAACCGCGCCTCCACCGGTATCGGCATCTCCAGCGTGCCGAACCGCTCCACCTCGACCGTCGTCACGTGACGATGGCCCTCCTGCTTCCTGTCAACAGAGGCGACCCGATAGCCGAGATAGCGGTTCGACCTCAGCCACTGGTCGAAGAACCAGGAAAGGTCCTGCCCCGTCTGCTCCTCGCAGACGCGCTGGAACTCGCGGGCCCCCAGGCACTTGCCTTTGTAGGCCGCCAGGCAGTGGTCGTGAATCCGCCGAAAGGTGTCTCGGCCGAGCACGCTCTCCAGCGCGCTGATGACCGCGAAGCCCTTGCCGTGCACCACGATGTTGTTGTGGTCGAAGTCGATGTCCGCAAGCTGCTCCGGCGGCCGCTCGATGGTGGTATCGACCCCTTCCTGCACGCCGTCGATGTATCTGTCGAATATCCCGCGGTGTACGTCGGGGCTGATGCCTCGTGCGCGAGCATACTCCCGATCCATGTAGATGCCGAGACCGAGCCACAGCCAGTCGGGGCGGTCCGCCTCCAGCACGTGCTCGCTCCAGTACTGGTGGCCGATCTCGTGGGCCGTGATCCAGCGCCAGTGGTCGTCATCTCGTTCGCCAAAGCGCTCCTCGCCGTGGATGGCGATGATCCCGCTCGCGACAGGACACCCGCCGACCGGTCGACCCATTCCAGGCACTATCGTGAGGAATGGCTGAGGATAGAGGCCGAACTCCGAGCGATAGAAGTCCACGACGTCAACTGCTGTCTGCAAGACGAGTTCCGCGCACTCTTGTCCCTCTGGAGTGAAGAGGCAGCGTATCAGCGTTTCCCCGGCCTCGGCCGCCTCGACTTCATGGTCCTTGACCAGCACGATGCCGAAGGAGCGGACCCCGCTTGCCCGCCACGGCCCGTCGGGGGGATCGGCGCGGCCGGTGGCCGCGAGCGTCCAGCCCTCCGGCGCGTCGATGCTCACTTCGAAATCATCGTGCGTGTCATAGCCCCACCACAGCCGCGGGTGCCAATCCCCGAGCACCGTCAGCGCGTACCACGGCTCTGCAAGCGGGCCCCGGAACTCGATGTTCAGCTCGGCCGTCTCACCTACGCCGAGCGGCTTGGGCAGGGCCACCAGTATGGGCGTGTCGGCATCGGCCTCCTCCGGGGAGGGCGAGAGCGGCGGCCTCTCGCCACTAATCGCCACGTCGAGCGTGCCCGCCCTCATCACTCCCTTGCGGAGGGCAAGCTGCTCGATGGGGGCCGAGGAGCGATTGACGAAGGTGATGGTCTCCGTGCCCGAGATTGCCTCTTGCTCTGGGTCAATCGTGACATCGATGACATAAGTGGCGGACAGCGGCTCCGCCGGCGACCAGAACGGCTTCATCTCTGCCTCCCTCGGTTCAACCACGTGCCGCGCTGCGGCGCTGGCGTCGTAGGGGATCCCCATGGCGGCATGCCATTCCCGGTCGAGCGCGTCGAGTGAACTGGCGTAGATGCGTTCGAGCGCCTGCTGGTTCTGGGCGTGCACCTCGGGCTCGGATGAGTTCTTCAGTGTGGCGTACGCCTCCAGGAACTTGTCTCTGCCGTGGGCGTCCACCAGGAACTTCACGAAGGCGCCTGCCTCGGCATACGCGACCGGAGGTTGGCTCTCCGCCGATCCGATCTCCGCGTACGTGAGCAATCTCTCGGGGGCGATCCACTCTCCCGCTTCCTTCAGTTGCCGCACGCGTTCGTAGACGGAAAGCTCAGCGCCGCTCATCTCCTTCAGTGCCGGTGCACCGAGTCGCTCCGACAAGTAGACCGCCAGGCCCTCGGTGAGGAGCGCGGGGGGATTGCCCACTGGCCCGGCAAGGATGTGGGTCGTCTCGTGGTAGGGGTCCAGTCTTTGGTCCTCATTGTAGACCTCAACAATGGTCGACCCCGTCGCCCACCCCATGCCCATGTGGCCGGTCTCCTCGAGCTTCGTGCGCTCGTCCTCGAAGAAGACAAGCTGGATTCTCGCATCAGCAGTCTGGCCCAGGAACTCCTCCACCTCCCGGTAGCCGGACTCTCTCCTCTCGGCGATCTGGTCGATGTCGCGCTCGGCGGTGGAGCCCTTCCCGTAGTAGATGTCGAAGTGCTCCGTCGTGCGCTTCTCCAGTTGAGGCAAAAGCCGGTCCTGCCAGTTCACCCGGCGTATGAGGGGAAGAACGTAGCCGGCGATCCAGTCTATCCGCCATTCGCCGGCCTCCTGCGCGAAGTCGATTGTCCACACTTCGCCACCGCGCTCGGCGGTCAACACCGCCAGGTCGCCGCTGAGCCCGACGCCCACTGGCTCCAGGCTCAGGAAGTCAGATCTCGACCACGTGAAGCGCGGCCGCTCTCGAGTCATGGTCGACTGGAAGACCTCCAACCTGCCCATGAAGCCCGCGGCGCGGTGGTCCTCGGTGAAGCTCGCCCACACGTCTTCGTACTGCTCTTCCCGCAGCAATCCTTGCATGTGTCTGAAGCGGCCCACGACAGCCGCCGCAACGTCGGGCGGCGCGGCCCGGGGCGGGGCTTCCGACTTGCGCGCTTCGAGTTCGGTGCCCGAGCGTTTGACCTCCTGGAAGTAATCCTCGAAGCGCCGGACTTCCTCTGAAGCCGGGTTGTAGAACCGCAGGCGGACCCAGCTCTCAGCATTCGGCGTGTCGAGGAAGCTATAGACGAAGCGGCACCATTTCTCTTCCTTCGGCGCGAGGTGGCGAGAGAACTGCGTTCCCCAGCCTGGACGTATCGTCTCAGATCCGATCTGAATCGCCGACTTGGTCTGAATGTGTATCGCGAAGACCTGCGCCTTATCGCTGAGGTTGCACACCTGCACCGCGACGCTGTTCTTTCCCTCGGCGACTGGATCGAAGCGCACCTCCCGCACTTCCAGGTTGACGGCACTGGAAGCTGAGTCGGCGTGGCCTGGCCAACAGCACAACATGAGTCCACATGCGACCAGCACGGCAGTGCCGCCCACGAAGCCTCGAAGACGCCCCATCGAAATCCTCCCTCTGGCGGCCGCCTTTGGGTTCCCGGCGGCCGCGCCGGAATGCGGCCGAGCAGGCTACGGGCACAGTACGTACAGGATGCCCGTTGCAAGGTGTTGATCCGCCATAGTCATAGACGCGAAAGCGGCGCCAAAGGTTTCAAACGCTTTTCTGCAGTGGGCCGTGCAATCCTGGGACGAGATCGCTGTGCCGGGCCGCGCCGGTTGGCCCGGCCCCCTCGGCCTCGGTGATTCAAGGGGGCTCAGCAGCTACCGCTCCGGTCCTGTCCTCGGCCCGCCGCGCCTCCGCCTACGACCGGCGTGCCCCCTGCGTACTTGGCGTAGCTCTGGGCAGCGGGGACGCATTGGGCAGCGGCGTACCCCTGCCCCCCATCCCGCCTTGACGGCCGCTCCCTTGCTGCGCGAGAGTTGGGAGGGGATGGGATGTGAGGGACCTCGGCGCGCGATACCATCAGGAGAACTCCTTGGAACCCCCGTGTATCTAATGGGTACGCAGGCCAAGGAGGATACCGTGGAAGCACTGCTGCAGGAGCTGCTGGGGCCGGTACCGACGTACGCGCGTTATCTGACGCTGGCAGAGATTCGGGCGCACATCGACGCGCTGCGGGAGCAGCCGGGCTTTTCCGTCACGACTATTGGCCAGTCGGCCGAGGGCCTTCCCATCGACATGATCCAGTACGATGGCGGCTCGGACAGGACGGTGCTGCTCTGGGGGTTCGAGGACCCAACAGAGCCGATCGGCGCGCTGACTATGTTCTGGCTCTGCGATCAGCTTCGCGAGCGGAACCCACAGCTCATGAGGTTCCGGTGTAACTGGGCGATCATCCCGACCATCAACCCGGACGGGGTATGGCGCAATGAGGAGTGGTTCCTCGTTCCCGGGGACCTCCGGGCCTTCGCCGGAGGGTCCTGGGAGCCGCCCTATGAGCGGATCCTGTACTGGGATGCGCCCACCATCTACCCGGAGATGGCGGCCTGGCGCGCGGCCGTGTCGTCGCTCACCCCCGATGTCCTGTTCGATATGCACGATGACAGTCACTTCCCCGCCCCCGGGTACCACGTTGTCCCGTCGTCGACGATCGAGAGCCGATCAACGGACGCCCATCTCGCCTTCGTCAGATCGACGGGCATGCCGCTCGCCGATCCGCCCGTCGCGCCTCCCTCCACAATCCGAGACCCCCGGATGAGCCTCGCCTTCGCCTTCGAGGTGAACCCTGACTGCATGGCTTTCTTCGATGAAGTGTGTGGCTATGCTCCCTCCGCGACCGCACCCGACCACGAGCGCGCCGCTCCTCAGCAGGCCACGGTGATTGAGGCGATCGATCGCTACCTGGAGATACTCGACCTCGTCGGCGATGACGACGTCGTGCGCATCGAGAGTGCGAGGAGCCAGGCGCGGCACGCCAGGCACCTCATCGCCAACGGGGAGGACGGGGCGAAAGCGCTGGCGGTTTCGTGCTGCGCCCTTCGGGTGCTGCGGCGCCAGGGCTATGCGTCCGAGGCAGACGCAATCGACGAGGTCTTCTGGCAGTACATTAGCTCACAGGCTCCGCCAGATGCCGTGCGGGCTATCCCGATCCGGGACCAGGTACGCGTGCAGTTGCACCTGCTCTTCACGATACTCGCAGAGAGAGGCTACCTGCGGGCGTCCGCGTAGTGCCCGGTAGACGGCTGGGAACCGGACCGGTTTCGGCGCCGGGAACCGGGCTCCGGCGGCATGCTGCCGAAGCGGCGCAGTTCCTGCCGTGGGGAGGGAGAAGAATCGAGCGGCGAGGAGTCCCTAGGCCGGCCGAAGGCCGGTCGGGATGGCGGTCGCGAGAGGCGACCTAGCCACCTGTCTCCTGCCCGGATGTCATTCTGAGCGAAGCCGAACGGATGTCCGTCCCCCTTTCGAAGCGCATTCACCCTACCGCCGAGCACTTAGGTAGGTTGACACCCGCTCCCTCCCGGCGCGAGAGTAGGAGTGATGAGGGAGTGAGGGGGGCGCGTCGGCTTCGGCACTACACGGAAGCAACTGGACAACCACGGTGAGGTAACAGCGACTATGGACGCTCTGGAAGCGATTCACGCTCGAAGAAGTATCCGGCAATTCACGGAAGCGCCGGTCCCGCGCGAGTCGATCGCGCAGATCCTCGAGGCGGCGCGTCAGGCCCCCTCCGGCAAGAACCGCCAACCTTGGCACTTCATCGTGGTCCAGGGCGCGAAGAAGACGGAGGCTATGGAGCTGATGTGGGGCGCACTGCGACGCCGGGAGGAGCAGGGGGCACAGCTCGGCAGCTCAAAGCTGACCGCCGGCTACATGGACCAGGCGAACGTGTTCGTGTTCGTCTTCTGGTCCGGGCCCGAGGAGAACACGCTCGGGCTGCCCCAGGAGTTCTGGACCATCGCGGACGTTTCGTCCATCGGGGCCGCCATCCAGAACATGCTGCTCGCCGCGGTCGACCTCGCCTCCTGCCTCCTCAATCATGCCCGAAGGAGACACGTAGAGTGGGAAGACATGGTGTATTCGCGTTGGTGATCGCGTACGGTCTGCTGGCGATGGTTCTGAGTTGTTCGCCTTTCGCCGCTCGGGCGGCCGAGGAGGCGCCGGCGCCGACGAGGGCGGAGGCGACGATCAAGGTGAGCCCCGACCAATGGGGGGTGAGCACGCGCTACATCGGCGGCACCGAGGGCAGCGCTCGCTTCGACATCCGCGACCTGACCGACTGCGGGATCAACACCCTTCGCATCTATGGCGACATGTCCCGCTTCGAGCCCACCGATGACGACGGCGACTACGGCTCGCCCACCATCGCCCAGATCGAGGCCGACCCCGACGTGATCCCTTGGAAGCGATGGGATGAGGTGATGGACTCCCCTTACTCTCCCCACATCGAGGTCGCCGAAGGCCAGCCGCCGCTCACCTGGCGGCGCCTGTTCCGGGAGCTGAAGGGGGCCGGCATCTGCCCGGTGATCTCGCTGCGCAACCGCGACACACACCTCAAGCCGGACTGGACCGCGGCCGTCCCCGAGACCGAAGCCGACTGGAACGAGTGGTGGGAGTACGTCTTCGCGATGGGCTACTGGCTCAACGTGCGGAACGACTACCGCGTGGACGAGTTCGAGGTGCTCAACGAGCCCGACAACACCCCCCAGCAGGGATGGCTCGGCACCCGCGAGCAGTACTGCGAGATGGTGAAGAGGACGAATGACGCGCTCGATCATGTCTATCGGACCTACCTGCCGGGCCGCACCTATCACGTGCACGCGCCCGTCACCTCCGGCCCGGCCTGGGTGCCGGGCGTGCTCGCCGGGGCGGGCGATCACTTCGACAGCCTGAACCTCCACAACTACGCCTGGTGGGACAAGGGCAAGTGCGTGCGCGAGATGCACGCCGAGCTCAAGAAGAGCGGGCATCCCGACTACCCCATCTGGCTGTCGGAGTGGGGCACCTATGATGTCTCCTACGACGTGCCCTACATGGCGCTCGCGGTGGTGGAGAATCTCATCCGGTTCAGCCAGCCGGGGGATGACTACGTGTACGGAAGCCATCTCTTCTCCTTCTACGATTGGGTGTACGAGGGGAACGCGGGCTGGGGGATCGTGAAGGGCGACGCCACCCGCCACGCCACCTACTACGCGCTCCGCCTGGCCAACCGGGCGCTCAAGGGCGCGAAGCCGACGTTCCAGGCCACCACCGACGGCCCGGACCTCATGGCCATCGCCACCAAGGAGGCGGACGGCAGGATCAACCTGCTGGTGCTGAACTGGAGCGAGACGGTCTCGTACCACGTCCGCGCCGATCTCTCCGGCTTAGTAAGCGATGGAACGGGCGAGATCCGGCAGTTCAGCGCGGAGGTCCTCGACCAAGTGGTGGGGCAGACCGCCGTCACCGGCGGCGCCTCCCAGTTCACCGTCCCGCCATACTCGGTCGTGCTGGTGACGTACGGGCGAGCGGGGTAGCCGACAGATGCGAGCGGCCTTGACGTTGAAGCCCTTGGGGCGCGAGAGTGGGTGGAGATGGCTCGAGGGGGAGACGAGATGCGGTTCGGCCCTTCGACAAGGCTCAGGGTAAACAGCACGCTACCGAAGCAACACGAGGGGAAGTCATGGCTGAGCAGGCCGACGGGCTTGGCGATGAGTGGCTGCGAAGGCTGCGCGAGGGCGAGAGGGTCCAGATCTACCGAGGCTATCGAAGCTGGCGAGGCAAGGTAATCGCGCTCGTCCTGGCGCTCGTCTTCCTGATCGTCGAGACCGTGATGATCGCACGCGATGCGGGGCTGCTCCAGATCCTGCTCCTCCCGCTGGTGTTCGCGATCCTTCTCTTCGGGCACGTGTACGAATGGGGCCGCATCGCTCACGGCGCGCTTCAGCTCAAAGACGACCACTTCATCTTGTGGGACTGGCGAAACAAGGCACGGCCCATCCCCTACCGAGAGCTGGCGGCAGTCGCCGTCGTCAAGCGCTTCCCGCGCCAGAGCGGCGTTCGGGTCTGCCACAGCAAGCAGGGCTCGACACGGCCGCCACAGTGGGCGGCCGTGCTCACGTGGCCCGGGAGCGCGCCGATTGCCTCCGTGGTGGCCGCGGAGCTGGCGCGGCGCGCCGAGCTGACACCGCGGTCGGAAGGGCTGTGGACAAGGGCCTACGAGGAGGAGCTCCCCCCGACGCCTCACTGGCTGGAGTAGGCCGAGCCGTATCCGATCTGCCTACTATGCCTGATCATGGACCCAGAGGCGGCTCAGAATATCGGAGCCTATAACTTCTACTGAATCTGCCTGTGATGGCGGGGTGCTCCCGCGCCGAGCGGAGCCCGAGAACATCCACCCATCGGAGACATGAGCATGGAAGTGCAGATTGTCGAGGGTGATCTGCTGGGCCAGGACGTGGATGTCATCGTGAATCCATGGAACCGCAACATCATCCCCTGGTGGCTGCTTCTGCCCCAAGGTGTATCCGGAGCCATCAAGAGGCGCGGCGGCACCGGTCGCTTCGCGAGCGTGAAGGCAGACCCCGCGTGGCGAAGAGCTAGGCGCCGACGCTGGGGATTCCACATATGCTTATGAGGAAGAAAGCGCTGTGATGGGTGGCAAGATTGGACATGGAGAACAGCATGAGGCATTCCATGCGCGAAGCCCCCGAGAAGGGATTCGCAATGGCGGCAGAGCCTCAGTTCAGGAAGCTCCTCGGCGAACTCATGCTGGAGAAGTGCCTCATCACCTCAGGCCAGCTCCGCGACGCATTGCGCGAGCAAAGGCGTTCGCAGGACAAGCTCGGGCGCGTGCTGGTGGACTTGGGCTACGTATCCGAGCTCGACATGTTCCGCGCGGTGAGCGAGCAGTTCGGGCTGCCGTTCCCGCCTCGCTTCCTCCGCTTCTTCCGTCGGAAGCCGGGACAGCCCACGCCGCCCGACGCCTTCGCCCTCGGGCGGACGAGGGCAAGTCCATAGAGCACCGACATAAACCGCCGTTCGGCGGAAAGGCAACGCGCCCGGCAGACACCTGCCGGGCGCAGCCGCGTGGGGGGGGGCGACCGGCGACCTGCCCTTGACTGCTCTCCCTTGCTGCGCGAGAGTTGGGAGGTTGTGCGACAGGCCACCCGACCCGCTTCGGCGGCGCGACTGCGGAGGCGGCGAAAGGAACGGGGCGAGCAGCGGTGACGTCTCAAGACAACCAGCCTTCCGGAGTTACCATCCGAGCGGTCTTGATCGGCCTCCTCTTCGTCGCCGGGTTCGGGTTCGTGATCCCCTATCTCACCGATATCAAGCACGGCGCCGATCTCGGCCTCGGCCCGGTGAACGCGGCCTCCGTGCTGGCCCTCATCGTGGTGCTCGGCCCGATCAACGGGCTGCTGCTTCTGCGCTGGCGGCGCGCCAGCCTCACCCGAAAGGAGATCCTCACCATCTACGCCATGGTGGCCGCCACCGCGGCCATCGCCGGTGTCGGCTACGCGGTCTGGGTCAACATCATGGTGACGGCCAGCCACTACCTCGCCACCCCGGAGAACCGCTGGGATGTCATGATCCTGCCGCACATCCCCGTGTGGCTGCAGCTCAACGACCCGATGGCGATCAGGTGGCTGTGGGAGGGGATACCCGAGAACACCCCGATGCCGTTGGCGGCCTGGCGGCAGCCGCTGCTGGCCTGGGGCGCGGTTGCGTTCTGCATCTACGTCGGGTCGTTCTCGCTGATGTCGCTCGTGCGCAGGGACTGGATCGAGGCCCAGCGGCTGGTCTTCCCCCTGGCGCAGATACCGCTGGAGACGGTGGGCGCCCGCGGCACGCCCGGCACGGCGCTGCTGGGCTCCCGGGTCTTCTGGGTCGCCTTCGGCGCCGCCTTCCTCTATGGCATGATCGGGCTTCTGAACACCTACTTCCCGGCCGTGCCCTACCACAATCTGCGCTGGTCGCCGGCCGCCGCCGTCAACCCCGACGCGATTCCCTGGGGGCCGCTCAGCCGGATGCAGTTCAACGTCACCATCGCCGCCGTCGGCGTGATGTGCCTGGTGCCGGTCGAAGTGACCCTCAGCTTCTGGCTCTTCAACCTCGTCCACTTCGCGGTGATGGTCGGCTTCGCGCAGCTCGGCCTGACCGGACAGGGCGGCGCCCGCTATGGCTTCGATCCCTACGCCTTCATGGACTTCCAGACGGCGGGGGCCCTCGTCGGCTTCGGCGTGTTCGTGCTCTGGCAGTCGCGGCGCGCCATCATCGGAGCGGTGAAGTCGTGGCGCGATCCCGCCTACCTACAGGCCGATCCCCTCGACCTGCTGCAGCCGCGCTACGCGCTGCTCGGCCTGGTGCTGAGCACCGTCGGCCTCTGCCTCATCGCGAGCGCGGCCGGGGCGCAGTCCCACCGCCTGCTCATTCTGCTCTTCTTCTTCTATATGACCGCGCTCTCGCTCACCCGCGTCATCGCCGCCGCCGGCACCAACCACGTCGAGTGCGGCCCCCAGATCCGCTACCTGCTCGACTACGGCATCGGCACCGCCGGCGCGCGGCCCACCAGCTTCGTCCTCCTCAACCAGATGGACGCCATCTTCATGACCGAATTCAAGGTCTCGTTCATGCACTACGCGGCCAACGACATGAAGATCTTCCATGCGAGCAGGCTGCGCGGAACGAGCGTCATCATCGCGCTGGCCCTCGCCGTGCTCGTCATGCTGGCCGTCGGATCGGCCAGCCGCGTCTACACCGACTACCACCGCGGGGTCGGGACGCTGTCGAGCTGGGCGGCGGACATGGTCCCGCGCTGGGAATGGGGCGACATGGTGGAGGGGCTGGAGAACCCCCACGGCCCGAATGCGATCGGCATCTTCGCCATGGCGGCCGGAGGCGTCATCGTCAGCGGCCTCGCGCTGCTGCAGACACATGTTGGGTGGTGGCGGCTCAGCCCCGTAGGCTTCCTCTTCCAGCCCGGAACGGGCCTCAACCGGTTCATCTGGGCGAACGCCATCGTCGGCTGGCTCATCGTCACGCTGGTCTTCCGCTTCGGCGGCCTCCGCCTCTATCAGCGCCTCCGCCCGAGCTTCTTCGGCCTCTTCCTCGGCGGCACCACCGCCCTCTTGCTCTCCAACGCCATCCGCCTCTTGACCGAAGTACCGGGACAGGCGGGGTAGGGACGATCAGAGCTTGCGTGCCCTCCTGCCCGGCTTCAGCCAGAAATGGACAGGGCGAGCAGTGTGCTGCCCAGCTGCGAGGTCAGAGCGACTGACCGAGCTGGCCCTACCCATCGGCCTCAGTTCGAACCCTCCGGGTAGCCGCCACCCGTGAAAGGACGTCGCGGTAACGCGTCAAGGCTGGGTCTGCGGGCCTCACCATCTTCAAGAATGCGATGTGGCCGGCCAGCTCCGCGCATCTATGTCCGAACTCCGCGGGCTCCAGGCTGGCCTGGTGGAACATGGCCCGGAGGGTCTTCCGGCGGTGGCGTGAAACGTTGGGAAAAGCGTTCACCACAAGCCCTGTCACCTGTTGCCGTCCATTTCGACGTATGACGCGGGTCTTGCGCCTGTTGAGTACGAACCCCTCGTCGTGGGCGATCCGCGCGACTACCTCACCTGCTCTTCCTGGCTGCCCCGGGCCTGAGAGAGTGATGTCGTCGCAGTAGCGCGTATAGCGCCACCCGCGACGCTCGCAGAAGCCGCTGAGTCGAGCGTCTAGGCGACGGCACACGAG
>CAZLHI010000022.1:0-49722 GCA_964559435.1 uncultured bacterium
GAGATGGCTCCTTGCGCTTTCTGCGCCCTGCCCCTCTCTCGGGCCGGGCAGAGCCCGATGCCTGTGCACCCTCGTAGTCTTCGACGCTGACGATCTCTATCTCCGTGTAGCTGCGACCGTCTGGAAGCCGTTGGCCCCTGGTGCGGTAGCGAGCCGGCGTGGAACCGTACACCTGCACGAACGAATGATGCAAGTGGCTCGCATCGGAGAACCCGGCGGCGTCCGCGATCGACTCGACCGAGAGATCGGTCGTCAGGAGGAGCTGAGCGACGTACGCGAGCCGCACCCGCATGCAGAACTTACCGAAGCTCAGCCCCATCAAGTGCCTGAAGAGATAGCCAAACTGGGAGACGCTGAGCCCGCAGGCCGCCGCCGCCTCGGTGAGGCTGAGCCGGCGCGTCGGATGCGAGTGAACGAGCCTCACCGCGGGCATGATCTTGCCGAGGTTGCCGGTGCGCACCGTAGCCGCTCGGCCCGGCTGCGACTCGGGATCCCAGTCCCGGCTCAGCATGAGCAGCAGGCGCAGAATGCCCAGCCGCACGGCCGCCAGCCAACCACGGCGTCGCTCCCGCATCTCGCGGCGCAGCTCATTGGCGATGCCGCGCGCTTCGTCGCGCATCGCCGGCTCGGTTACCAGCGGCCGGCTCTCTGGCGGCGCCGAGAAGAGACTCAGCCACGAGACTCCGTCGAAGACTTCCTCACCGATGAAATCCGGCAGGAACTGAAGCACGAGCTCGCGGGTGCCGCCGGCGGTCGCCCGCCAGCCGTGAGGCTCCCACGCGCCGCACAGCCACATCTCGCCGGGCTCCACCGGGATAATCGTGTCCTCGAAGTGCCGCTCCTCTGCGCCGCTCAACAGTACCCCAACCTCGAAGGCCTGATGCATGTCGGTGCCCAGCGGCGCCGGGTAGGCGTGCTCCACAACGCCGCCGTGGAACGGCTTTGCCGGACTGAGGTTGTACTCTTCGATCCTTGCCAGCATCGCGCCGTCAGATCACCCTCATGAGCAGATTGCGTGAAGCCCGTAAGATCGTACAAGAAAAACCGCGTCTTGTCTAGTTGAAAAAAGCTGTTCTACAGGCAGAACGCGCACTGGTGGGCGACGCCTCCCACGCGTGCCGGCGGCCACCGCTGCCCCTCGACTTCGCGCAGACGCGTGGTGCTGAGACGGTCCACCTGGGGCGCCTCCCCCGACCACCCCCGAGCTGCGCTGCCGGTGACTGTGAACAGACCGCCGACCATGTCGTTGAGCTGGTTCCCGACGCCTCCTGATGCCCTGCCGGGCCCTACCTGCCGATCACCCACGCGCCTTGCCGCGGGCACTGGTGCATGGCTGACGTGCTTGTGGCCCGAATGGGTCGCGTCTGAGGCCGGAAATGGGTAGACTTCCGTTGGAAGAGATCTCTCCGGTCCTCCTCAGCTATGCAACAGCTTAGTAAACGGGGCCCGACGTGCGGGGGCCCAGGACACAGGCAAGGAAAGGAGGTGCCGGAGAGTTGTCACTGGGGCTGGCGGTCGGCAGCGATGCCCCCGAAGCCATCCATGCGGCCAATCTATGCGTCTGCTGCATGCATGCAATGTCTGTGTCCGATGTGCAGACCCATTCTGTTGGGACGTTTTGTTGGGGGGTGTGATCGCGTGACTGTCACAACACGCAAGGGTTTCACGCTGATCGAGCTCTTGGTCGTGATAGCGATCATCGGGATCCTTGCATCGATGGTTTTCCCTGTGTTCGCGCGGGCACGTGAATCCGCCCGCAAGGCGGTGTGTCTGTCCAATGTGAAGAACATCGCCTTAGCCGTTCAGATGTACCTCGCGGACAACAATGATCGCTTCTGGACAGGAGACGACATCTTCTGGCGGCCATGCGTTCGGACTGTGGATGTGGGGCCCCTGGTCGACGATGACGTGCGGCTGGGGCTCGAACTTCGCAGGGAACAGCGGCGGAGAGCCGACGCTGTACTAGGACTGCTCACAGTTCTGCAAGAGGCAGAACACGGACTTCACATCAGGCGGAGCGCCCTCCCCGGGCGCTCCGCCCTCCTTTGCCCGGGCTGCCCGCGGTGCAGGGCCCGTCCCTCTTTTTCCCGCCTGGTTTTCCTGGGAGAGGGAAGCGCACGGCCCGCGAGGAGCCCTGCGCAGCCTTCGGATAGACCAGCGCATAGTACCTTTGAAAAAATCACCTGCAAAGCGTCAGATTATACAGGAAAAACGCCGATCTTTCCAATGACAACTCCGACCGCGGGAGCTATGATTGTGGTAGGCATACGGGCCTGATCTGCTGGCTTTGCAGCAGTGATCGGGATCAGATGCCAATTTTCGAGCGCAGAGGCGGGGCCGCTATGGCGTTGCGCGAGAAGCTGGCTCGGGTCAGAGACGTAGTCGGGCAGTCGCGCGGCCGACGAACGAGCCGTATGCCCGGCCCCGGATGCACGTTGCCATTATATGTGCCCCGCCTGCCGTCGGCTTTGTGCTCCCACCTGCCGGGCTCGAGTTCGGCGATGGCTTTCGTTCCTGTGCTCTCCACAAGACGACTCCCCGGAGCCTCCGCGTGATACTCGGGGGGCTCTTCGCCGCGGCCTGCGCCGCGCGCTAGCCCACGGTCGAGGGCAAGCAGCGAAGGCGTAGGTAGCGGCTGACAGATCGATTTGGGCATCTACTGACTGGGGAAAGGAGGTGAGAGAGAGCTGTAAATGGCGGACAGCGGTCAGCGTTCTGACCGCGAAGGATGTGCGCTTATTGCTAGGGAGGTGTGAGTAAGTGACTTTGAGAAGAAGCAGAGGCTTCACACTGATTGAACTGTTGGTGGTTATTGCGATCATCGGGATCCTAGCAGCGATGGTGTTCCCGGTCTTCGCACGGGCGCGCGAGTCGGCCCGCAAGGCGGTGTGTCTGTCCAACGTGAAGAACATCGCCCTGGCCATTCAGATGTATCTGGCGGACAACAACGACTGCTTCCCATGCTACGAGTCCCGCCAGGAGGCGTATGACTTCTTCGCGACGGGCCCGGGCGGAGGCGATCCCGATGAGGATTGCCACGACGTTTGGTGGATAGTCAATCTGACCAACCCGTATCTCAGGTGGCCCGTGGTCCTCGACGAGTATGTCAAGAACCGGGACGTCTGGCAGTGCCCCAGCGCCAAGTCGGTCGCGGCCGCGAGCTTCATCGTGCCAGGCCCGGATTGGCTGGGGTATCTCATGGCCCACCAAGGTGAGTGGGGCGACGCCCAGGACATCGGCGGCTGCTACCACATGACCTTTCCCCCGGGATGGGGCGGTGATGTGACCGACTCCATCCTCCAGCAGCGCAATGCTGGCATGGGTGATCGTTTCGACATGTTGCCGGGGGCCATCAAGACCTTTGTCCAGGGCTATGCCGTTGGCGAGGAGAACTTCGCTGATGTGAAGCTGGTATCGCTGCAGGATCCCGTGCATGTGCCGGTCATCGCCGATGGCGGGATGTCGCCGAGCTGGCTCAGCATCGGCACCATGGCCTATCCCGACATCTGCTGTGCCGAGTGTGGCGGTGTCCAAATCACCTACGGAGAATGGGGAGGAGAGAACGACTGCCCGGATGGCACCTACTGTGAGGACTGCATGGCTCACCACACCATCCACACCTGGTACCGGGCGGACGATCCCGACGCAGCGAGGAAGCAAACCGCCCGCCACCTCGGTGGCGTCAACATCGGATGGGCCGACGGCCATGCCTCCTGGGTCGCGTCCCAAAGGCTGTGCGCCATGAGCGATGATGAGGAGATCGAGGCTGTTGGCTGGATCTGCACCGGCCCGCCCGGCCAAGGTTGGGGCGGCACCAACCCAGTCACTTTCCGGAACGAATGCGGAGACATCCCGCCGGGTACGTACTTCCTGCACAATCGGCCCATCGACTGGTACGGTAGACCCTACAATTATTGATGCCAACTGCTGAGACGACAGTTGAGATCTCGGCTGAGCCCGAGATAGCTGTGTGAACAGTGGCGGAGCGCCCGGAAGGGCGCTCCGCCTTCGTCCGCTATCGACCGTAGGCGACCCCATGACATCGGTTCAGCGTCCGGCGGGCAGTGTCTCCGAGCCGCACGGAGAGGCTGCAAATGGAGCGAACCGAGTTGGAGGGGTAACGGGCCGCGCTGTCCTCATCTCGCTCGTATTGCTCGTTCTGATAACCCTCCTTAACTTCTATGTGGAGCTGACATGGGGCATCAACTGGGGCGGTGGGTGGATGCTCTCCCAGGGCTGCCCGGCGGCCCTCCCCATCGTCGTGCTCTTCGTTCTCGTCGGCGCCATGGCGCTTCCGGTGCTGAGGCGGGCCGGCCTGACGCGGCGGGAGCTCCTGGCGATCTACTCGGTCGTGCTGGTCGGCGCGCCCATGGCCACCCACGGCGTGCTGGCCTGGATGCTGGTGAAGAATATCGCCTATTACTACACCGCCTGGGCGCAGCCCCATTGGGAGACGATCTTCCTGCAGCACATACCGGTCTGGTGGACCCCCAGCAGCGCCGCCGCGGTGGAGGGCTTCTTCGAGGGGCGGGCGCCGCTGCCCTGGGACGAGTGGATGGTGCCGCTGGCCGCCTGGAGCGCCTTCTCCATCGCGCTCTTCGGGTGCACGTTCTGTCTGATGGCCCTCCTGCAGCGCCAGTGGATCACGCACGAGAGGCTCACCTTCCCCATCGCGCAGATTCCGCTGGAGCTGGTGCGCCGGCCGCAGGCGGGCGAGAAGGAGCGGCGCGGCCGCTTGCCGGTGTCCTGGGCCTTCTGGGTGGGGTTGATCATCGCGCTGGCCGTCAACTTCCTCAGCAGTCTGTCGGAGAAGATACCGGCCCTGCCGAGCATCTCGCTCTCCCTCTACGACGTCATCCCCTGGCAGCGGGTGGGGCCGATGGCCGGCATCGGGGCCCTCACCTTCCTCTTCTGGCCGTGGATGATCGCCATCGCCTATCTGGTTCCCAAGGAGCTGTCCTTCTCGGTCTGGTTCTTCTCCATCGTGCGCATCGGGCTGACGGTGGCCGCCATCGCCGCCGGCGCGACGCCGATGCAGCCCCAGGACTGGTGGACGACTTCGTTTCCGGCGCCCTACTATCAGGGCGGAGGCGCGGTGCTCGCCCTGGCCATCTGGGTGCTGTGGATCGCCCGCAAGCATCTCACCCGCGCCGCCCGCATCGCCTTCAGCGGCCAGTCGGGCAGGGCGGACGCGGAGGAGCCGCTGACCTACCGGTGGGCGTTTCTTGGATTCATCGCCTCCGCCGCCTTCATGATCTACTTCTTCTGGCTGTCGGACTGCCGGGTCATCTTCGGCGTCATGTTGGTCGCGCTGACCGTCGGGTACTTCGCCATCTGGGCGAGGCTGCGGGCCGAGACGGGGTTGGGCTTCCTATGCTTCCCGATCCAGATCCAGGACGTGGTGCAGATTCCCTTCGGCAGCAGCGTCTTCCGGCCCGCCGAGCAGGTGGCGCTCGTCACCATGCGGTGGGCCTACACGCCGGGGTTCAGCACCTCCTCCGAGGTGTTCACAGGCACGGCGCTGGAGTCGTTCAAGATCGCCGATGCCGCCCGCATCAACTCGCGACGGCTCGGATACGCGGTGCTGGCCGGCTTCACTTTCTCCCTGCTCGCGGGGGCCGTCGTCGTGCTGGCAGGGATCTATCACTACGGCTGGTTCGGCCTCGCCTGCAGCCGGGGCGGCTGGCTCGGGCCCCAGAGCATCAACGACGGCGGCCGCATCGTGACCTTCCTCTCCAATCCGGGGAAGACCGACGTCAACGGCATCATCGCGCTGTCCGCGGGCGCCGCGGTCGTCGTGATCCTGGGTCTGCTGCGGCTGCGGTTCTGGTGGTGGCCGTTTCATCCGGTCGGGTACATCGCGTCGAACACGTGGGGCTCTCACTGGTGGTACCTTCCGTTCTTCATCGGGTGGGCGTTCAAGGTGCTGGTGATTCGCTACGGGGGATTGAGGCTGTATCGCAGAACTATTCCGCTCGCAGTTGGCCTCATCGTCGGCGACCTGCTGAATTCGGGCATCTGGGCGACGGTCCGCATCGTGACCCAAGGCCGCGTCTAGCGCGGTCGCCCAGCCCTTCGATAACGAGCGCGAGCCAGGGGCTTGCGCAGAGGAGAAGAGGAGTATGTACGTAGGAGCGGATTACTACCCGGAGCACTGGCCTCGGGAGCGCTGGGAGGTCGATGCCAAGCTCATGCAGGACGCCGGCTTCAACGTCGTGCGGTTGGCGGAGTTCGCCTGGATCGACATGGAGCCGATGGAAGGCCGGTACGAGTTCGGCTGGCTCGACGACGCGCTGGCCGTTCTCGCCGGGCACGGCGTCTCGGCCATCCTCTGCACGCCGACCGCCACCATGCCGGCCTGGGCGCCGCGCAAGTATCCCGAAGTCATGGCCATGCAGCCCAACGGCGAGCGCATCACCTGGGGCGTGCGTAAGAACAACTGCTTCACCTCCGGCGCCTACCGGCTGCTGAGCGAGCGCATCACGCGGGCGATGGGAGAGCACTTCGCCGAGGCTCCCAACGTGATCGGCTGGCAGACCGACAACGAGTTCGGCGAGCCCGTGTGCTTCTGCGACACCTGCCGCGCCGATTTCCAGGACTGGCTGCGAGCCAAGTACGGGACCATCGACGAGATCAACCGCGCCTGGGGCACGCACTTCTGGGGCCACAAGTACACCACCTGGGGCGAGATCCAGATCCCGCATCCCTCGGGCAGGGCCGGACGCCTGGCCGGCCCGGACTATCTCGGCACCCATAACCCGAGCCTGTGCCTCGACTTCCAGCGGTACCACTCGCACCTCAACGTCCGCTTCCAGCGCGATCAGGTGCGCATCTTGCGCCAGCTCTGCCCCAAGCACTTCGTGACCCACAACTTGATGGGGCTCTACAGCGAGTTGAACTACTATGACTTCGCCGAGGACCTCGACCACGTGAGCTGGGACAACTACCCGGTGTGGGGCGCGCCGAGCATCCCCTATCAGTCATCGGCCGCGGCCGATGTGATGCGCGGCCTCAAGCGCAAGAACTTCTGGATCATGGAGCAGACCGCCGGCCCCGGCGGCTGGAGCACCTTCGGCCGCAACCCCCGCCCCGGCGAGCTCCGCAAGGTCGCCTACCAGCAGCTCGCCCACGGCGCCGACGGCCAGGTCTGGTTCCGCTGGCGCACCTGCACCGCCGGCCGGGAGCAGTACTGGCACGGGCTGCTCGGCCACGACGGCAAGCCCCTCCGGCGTTACAAGGAGGCCGCGCAGACGGCCCGGGAATACCACAAGCTCGCCCCCGAGCTGGAGGGCACGACCGTGAAGGCCGAGGTGGCGATCATCTACGACTACGAGACCATCTGGGCGCTGAGGATCCAGCCCGGCTTCGAGGGCAACCGCTACCACAGCGCCATGCTCCGCTACTACTCCGCACTCGTGCGGGCCGGCGTCAACGTGGACATGATCAAGCCGACCGAGGACCTCTCCCAGTACCGCGTCGTGATCGCGCCCGACTTCTTCGTCGTCCCCGACGAGGTCGCGCAGACGCTCAGCGACTACGTCAAGAACGGCGGGGTGCTGCTGGCCGACTGCCGGTTCGGCGTTAAGGACGAGACGAACCTGTGCTACGAGCGGACGCTGCCCGGCCTGCTGACGGAGGCGCTCGGGATCACCATCGAGGAGTACGAGGCGATGGACGAGACGATGGAGTATGCAATCGTCGGCAAGCAGGGCCTCAAGGGCACGTACGCCGCCATCCAGTACGCCGACTGGGTGAAGCCCGACGGGGCCGAGGCGCTCGCCAGCTACGACCAGTGGCACCTGTCCGAGTGCGCCGCCGCGACGCGGAACTCGTTCGGCAAAGGCACCGGCTACTACCTCGGTACGGTCGTCAGGGAAGAGGGGTTCTACGACGAACTCATGGCCGAGGTGCTGAAGGCGGCCAAGGTCGAGGGCGCGCTGAAGCCGCCCGTCGGGGTCGAGGTCTCGGTCCGCCAGGGCGGCCGAAGGAAGTTGCTCTTCCTCGTCAACCACACCGAGGAGAAGCAGAAGGTGAGCGTGCCCTCCGGCAAGAAGGAGCTGATCACCGGCGCCACGACCGGCGACACGATCGAGTTGGACACGTACGGCGTGGCCGTCATCAAGGTGGAATAGGAGCCAGCCGCGAGCTTCGAGCCAAGGAGGATCAGTTGAGCAGTTCAAAGATCGAAGTCGATCTCACGCATGTGATCTGCGCTGCCGAGCGGCGGATTATCGGCATCAACATCGACTACCTCGTCGATCACGACGACAACCGCGAGCCGGGAGCGCGGCCCCTGCTGGAGGCCCTGCAGGAGATGGGTGTCAAGTCGCTGCGCTTCCCCGGCGGCGACAAGTCCGACAACCATCTCTGGTCGGTGCCGCCTTTCGAGCGGCCTCAGCCCACGCTCGCCGGCAGGCCTCGGGACGGCCGGGAGGCGGTCGTCCAGGATGAGGGCGGCAAGTGGAAGGTGCGGCTGATGAACTTCGACGAGTTCATGAGCCTGGCCCAGGCGCTCGGCGCCGACCCGACAATCTGTGTCTGCTATGACGCGCTTCACAAGCCCGGCTGCGATGTGACCAAGGAGCAGCTCCTCGAGACCGCGGTCGCCTGGGTCGAGTACGCGAACGTGAAGCAGAAGTACGGGGTGGAGTACTGGGAGATCGGCAACGAGGGATACATCGACCGCTCCGTCAGCCCCCGCGACTATGCCCGCGATCTCATCGACTTCGCCCAGGCGATGAAGCAGGTCGATCCCACCATCAAGATCGGCGCCAATGGGCCGCCTCGGGTCGAGGGCACCGGCCGCCGGGCCGACGCGGATGGCACGCCCTGGTGGAAGATCGTCTACGAGGCCGCCGCCGACCACATCGACGTGGCCGTCGTGCACACCTACTCCTGCTGGGAGTGGGGCAGCTACGACCACTACCGGGATCACGGCCCCGGCTATCCCGAGGCCCACCGCGACGCGACGAGCGTGCTCGAAGCGGCCCGCAAGTGGGGGCCGCCGGGCTTCGCCGACCGTCTGCGCGTGACCGATACTGAACTCAACTCGGCCGACTGGTCCGAGGACGGATGGCCGAAGGTCAACGACCTCGGGCATGCGCTGGTGACGTTCGACCTCCTCGGCACGCTGCTCGAGATCGAGAAGATCGACATGGCCCAGGTCTGGAACACCCGCTGGGTAAGCAACCCCTCGGATGTCCCAAGCCTATGGGATGCAGTTGGCGACGGGAACGAGCTCCGGCCCACCGGCAAGGCGCTCTCGATCTGGAGCCAATTTCTGAGAGACGAGATGGTCTGCATCGCCGAGCCGACGCGCATGCGGACCTTCGCAACCTGCTCGAAGGACCGGAAGAGGCTGAGCATTTTCCTTATCAATAAGGATGAGGGCGAGCGCGAGGCGAGGCTTTCGATCAGCGGCGGTCCTGATTCGGCCTCGGCGCAGCGCTGGGTGTGGCAGGGAGACGGCCCCGGCGACTTCGAGCCCACCTGGGCCGGTCCTGAGAAGGTGGCGGTGAAGAAGGGCGAGATCACGGTCTCGCTCCCGTCGGATTCCTTGACAGTGCTCGACGTGGGCCGCGCCTAATCCAGTCATCGCCCATAGACGGAGAGAGTAGGAGATGAGTCCAATCCAGTACGGGATCGTCGGGGCCGGATGGCGGTCCGAGTTCTACCTTCGCATCATGAAGGCCATGCCCGAGCGGTTCGAGATCACGGGCATGGTCATCCGCAACCCGGAGAAGCGCCCGCGCTTCGAGCAGACGTGGGGGGTCAAGACCTTCGAGACTCTCGACGAGATGCTGGCGAAGACCTCGCCCTCGTTTGTCCTCACATGCGTGAGCTGGTCGGCGAATCCCGACTTCCTCAAGGAGCTGTCCGGGCGGGGGGTGCCGGTGCTCTCTGAGACCCCGCCCGCGCCCGACCTCGACGGCCTGATCGAGGTCAACAAGCTGACCAAGAAGGGCGCCCGCATCCAGGTGGCCGAGCAGTACCACGTCCAGCCCCACCATGCAGCCCTGCTGGGGCTGCTGTCGAAGTGCTCCATCGGTCGGCGAAGCCAGGCGCACGTCTCGGTGGGGCACGGCTATCACGGCATCAGCCTCATCCGCCGCTTCCTCGGGCTCGGCTACGAGGCCCCGAAGATCACCGGCCTGCGCTTCGCCTCTCCTATCATCGTGGCCCCCGGAAAGGGCGGCCCCCAGGAGAAGGAAACCGTCAAGCAGTCCACCCAGGACTTCTACTTCATGGACTTCGGCGACCGGCTGGGGCTGCTCGACTTCACCGACGACCAGTACTTCGGCTGGATTCGCAACACCCGCCTCCTCATCCGCGGCGAGCGCGGCGAGATCGTCAACGACCGCGTCTACTATCTGAAGAACCACCGAACTCCGGTGGAATTGGGCCTCGTCCGGCGCACCGCGGGCACCGGCAGCAACCTCGAAGGCAACCACCTCCAGGGATACCTGGTGGGAGATAGCTGGATCTACGAGAACCCCTGCGCTCCCGCCTCGCTGGCCGATGATGAGATCGCTATCGCCACCTGTCTGATGAAGATGGACGAGTACGTGCGCACGGGCAAGGACTTCTACCCGCTGGCCGAGGCCTCGCAGGACCATTACCTCTACCTGCTCGGCCAGCAGGCGGTGCGGGAAGGCCGCCCGATTCAGGCCGAGCGGCAGCCCTGGGCATCCTAGCAGCCATGTGAACGCTGCTCCGCCCTGCGGCCGAGGCTTTTCGCTTCGCTCAGAATGATACAGAAGAGGCCGCTGTCAGAGGCGTCACCCTGAGCGCCATGTCCGCCCTAGCCTTGGCGAAGGCGGAAGCGAAGCGTCTTGCCCTGGACGAAGCTCCGGGCCGGCCGCCTGCGCGGCGGCGCGCGGGGAGGGAGGCGGAGATATGACTTTCTATGCGAACCCGTTCGCGGGCGACGACGGCGCCGAGGGCACCAGCCCCGGCACTGCCTGGCAGACGTTGGAGCGGGTGAGCCGAGATGAGTTCAAGCCCGGCGCGCAGGTGCTGCTGCTGCGCGGCGGCACCTGGAACGAGGGGCTGCGGCTCCGGGGCTGCACCACGGCCGACAAGCCCATCCAGCTCGGCGCCTATGGCGAAGGGCCCCGGCCTCGCATCAACGGCGGCCCGACCCATGCCATCACCGGCGAAGGCCGCATCTCGGGCTGGTGCATCTCGGGTCTCGAGCTGACCAGCACCAATGACCTCAACCCCACCCACAAGATCACCGGCGGAACGTGCGGCCTCTTCGTCGAGCAGGAGGACCTGTGCGAGGGCCTCACCGTCGAGGACTGCCTGATCCACGACACGAGCGGCCCGGGCATTTTCCTCAAGGCGACCGGCAAGCCCAAGCTCGTCTTCAAGGACACCGTCATCGAGCACTGCGAGGTCTACCACGCAAGCTGCGGGATCCAGTTCCTCGGCGGGCCGGACTACGGCACCGAGTACTTCGGCGGGTTCCGCGTCGCGCACTGCGTCGTGCACGACATCGGCGGCGACGGCATCGTCCCCTTCTGCGGCAACAACGGCGTGATCGAGTACTGCACGGCCTACCGCACCGGCCAGGGCTGTGACGAGAAGGACCACAGCCCGGTCGCCATCTGGTACGCGTGGGCCAACCGGTGCGTCATCCAGGACTGCCACGCCTACGACAACCGCACCGGCGGCCGCGGGGCCGACGGCGGGGGCTTCGATCTCGACGGCGGATGCGTGGACTGCCTCCTCCAGTACAACTACTCCCACGACAACGAGGGCGCGGGCTATCTCATCTGCTCCTGGGACGCGGAGAAGTGGCCCTGCACCGGCTGCATCTGCCGCTACAACGTGTCCGTCAACGACGGCCTCCAGAACGACTACGCGAGCATCCACTTCTGGCAGAACGAAAGCTGCAAGATCTACAACAACACCTGCATCACCCGCAGCGCGCCCGCGGTGAAGTTCGCCACCAGCGGCTTCAACGCAAGAGGCAACCTCATCGCCAACAACATCTTCCTCATCGACTCTCCCGAGGAGATCCCGCTGGTGAAGTCGGAGTTCGACATCGGCGAAAACCAGTTCCGCAACAACCTCTACCACCGGGTGAGAGAGGGGCTGTACTTCACGCCCGAGGGGAAGGAAATCCGCACTCTCGAAGAATTCATGAAACTGGTCGGCGGCGAGGGCGAGATCGCGGGCGACCCCAAGCTGGCGGACCCGAGCGCGGGCAACTTCCACCTGCGGCCCGACTCGCCGTGCCGAGGCGCGGGCATGCGCATACCCGACATGGGACACCGCGACTACTACGGAACTCCGTTGGCCCCCCAAGGGCCGGTTGACATAGGCTGCGCCGCCGCGAAGGGCGCTCCTCCACAGTGACCCTCGGCGAGGGCCCCGGACGCTGGCCGAAAGGAAGGAAAGCGACGATGACGACCATGCCGAACTCCCCGCGGATCAAGCTGGCGATCGCGGCCGTGAGCCGTGACTGCTTCCCCATCGAGCTGTCCCGCAAGCGCAGCAGGGAACTCGTGAAGGCCTGCCGGGCCGCCGGCCTGAAGGTGTACCCCTGCCCGACCATCATCGAGAACGAGAACGACGCGCTGGAGGCCGTGCTGAAGTGCCGGGAGAACGGCGCCAACGCGGCCGTCGTCTACCTCGGCAACTTCGGCCCCGAAGGGCCGCTCTCCATCTTCGGCCAGCACTTCGGCGGGCCGGTCATGCTGTGCGGCGCGGCCGAGGAGAGCAAGGACACGCTCGTCGGCGGCCGCGGCGACGCCTTCTGCGGGATGTTGAGCGCCTCCTATAACTTCGATCTCCGCGATGTGCCTGTCTATATCCCGCAGATGCCGGTCGGCCTGCCGGGCGAGCTGGCCCAGAAGGCCGTCCACTTCGAGGCCGTGGCGCGGTGCGTGCTGGGAGTCCAGGGCGTGAAGATCATCTCCTTCGGCCCCCGCCCGCACGACTTCTTCGCCTGCAACGCGCCTATCAAGCCGCTCTACGAGCTCGGCCTCGAGGTGATGGAGAACAGCGAGCTCGACATGTTCCAGCTCTTCCAGGACGTCCCCGAAAACGATAGAAAGGTCGCGGCCGTGGTGAGGGACATGAAGAAGGAGCTGGGCGCGGGCGCCACCTACCCCGATCTGCTGCCCAAGCTCGCCCGCTTCGAGGTCGCGCTCACCCGCTTCGCCGAGCAGAACATCGGTTCCAAGGAATACGTGATCTTCGCCAACAAGTGCTGGCCGGCGTTCGAGCCGGCCTTCGGCTTCGTGCCCTGCTATGTGAACTCCCGTCTCTCCGCCCGCGGCATGCCGGTCGCCTGCGAGGTGGACCTCTACGGCGCGCTGAGTGAGTACCTCTGCCTGCTCGCCAGCGACAAGCCGGTCACGCTGCTCGACATCAACAACACCGTCCCGGCCGATCTCGTCGGCAAGAAGGCCGACCTCAAGGGCGCGGCTCCCGAGGATCTCTTCATGGGCTTCCACTGCGGCAACAGCCCCAGCGCCTGCATGAAAGACTGCGCCATGAGCTACCAGCTCATCATGAACCGGCTGATGGAGGACCCGAAGGCCGAGCCGGACATCACCCGCGGCACCCTCGAAGGCCAGCTCCGGCCCGGACCGGCGACATTCTTCCGGCTGCAGAGCAGCGCCGACGGCTATCTGATGAGCTACGTCGCGCCCGGCAACATCCTCGACATCGACCCGCACAGCTTCGGCGGCATCGGCGTCTTCGCCGTTCCGAACTTCGCCCGCTTCTACCGCCACGTGCTGCTCGGCATGCACTTCCCGCACCACGGCGCGGTGGCCTTCGACAACGTCGCCAAGGTGCTGTTCGACGCGGTGAATCTACTGGGCGTGGATGACATCGGCGTTCCGCTGCCGAAGACCATGCTCTATCCGGGCGAGAACGCCTTCGAGGTGCTCTAGCAAACGACTCCATGTAGTAACCGCTTCTGGGGAGAGAGACGAATGCCAAAGTACGCGATCGGGCTTGACTACGGGACGAATTCGGTTCGCTCCTTGCTGGTGAACGCAGCCAACGGCCGCGAGGTCGGCACCTCGGTGTGGAACTACGTGCACGGTACCGAGGGAGTCATCCTCAGCAGCGATCCCAACCTCGCCCGCCAGCACCCGGCCGACTACCTGAAGGGCGGCGAGGTCGTCATCAAGGCCGTGCTTTCCCAGGCGAAGCGAAAGGTCAAGGGATTCTCGGCCGACCAGGTCATCGGCATCGGGGTGGACACCACCGGCAGCACGCCGCTCCCGGTGGATGAGGAGGGCCAGCCGCTCGCCTTCCAGAAGAAGTTCGCCAAGGACCCGGCCGCCATGGCCCGGCTGTGGAAGGACCACACCGGCGTCGCCGAGGCGGAGGAGATCACCGCGCTGGCCGAGCGGCTGCGGCCGCACTATCTGGCGAAATGCGGCGGCACTTACAGCAGCGAGTGGTTCTTCAGCAAGATCCTCCACTGCCTGCGCACCAGCCCAAAGGTGTTCGAGGCGGCCTACACCTGGGTCGAGATCGCCGACTGGATTCCGGCCGCCCTGACCGACACGCTTTCCCCCGACACCTTGACGGTCGGCGTCTGCGCGGCCGGCCACAAGGCGATGTACAACGACGCCTGGGGCGGCTACCCAGACAAGCGATTCCTGGGCCGTCTCGATCCCAACCTCGGCGAGCTGCGCACCCGGCTCCAGGCCAAGGCCTACAACATCGAGAAGGCCGTCGGCGGCCTGAGCAAGGACTGGGCCAAGCGCACCGGCCTGCCTGCCGGCATCCCAGTGGCCGTGGGCGCCTTCGACGCGCACCTCGGCGGGGTCGGCGCGGGCATCAGGCCGGGCACGCTGGTGAAGATCATCGGCACCAGCACCTGCGACATGATGGTCGCGCCCCTGGGCCGGGACCTGCCCGACATCCCGGGCCTGTGCGGCATCGTTCCCGAGAGCATCCTGCCCCGGTACTACGGGCTCGAAGCGGGGCAGTCGGCCGTGGGCGATATCTTCAACTGGTTCGTCAACTACGTCCAGCCGGGCGGCAAGCAGATGGGCTCCCACGAGTCGCTCACCCGGGAGGCCGCCAAGCTCAAGCCGGGCGAGTCGGGGCTGCTGGCGCTCGACTGGAACAACGGCAACCGCACCGTCCTCGTGGACCAGCGGCTCACCGGCATGCTGCTCGGCCAGACCCTCTATACCCGGCCGGGCGAGATCTACCGGGCGCTCATCGAGGCGACCGCCTTCGGCGCGCTCACCATCATCAACCGCTTCGAGGAGTATGGGGTGAAGGTGGGGCAGGTGGTCAACTGCGGCGGCATCGCAGAGAAGAACCCGCTCGTCATGCAGATCTACGCCGACGTCACCGGCCGGCCGATGAAGATCTCTCGCTCCGCGCAGACGCCCGCGCTCGGCGCGGCCATGGCCGGCGCGGTGGTCGCCGGGAAGAAGGCCGGCGGATATCCGGGCTTCAGCGCCGCGCAGAAGGCCATGTCCGGCCTCAAGGCAAAGGTCTACACGCCGGACCGCAAGGCGAACGCCGTCTACGCCGAACTCTATGCCCTCTACAAGCAGCTCCACGACGCCTTCGGCACCGAGGAGTGGGGGGGCAAGCTCCACAATGTCATGAAGGACCTGATCGCCATCCGCAACCGCGTCAGGAAGTAAGGTCAGGCTCCGAGAGAGACATGCTCGAAGCGCTGAAAGAGGACGTCTGTCGGGCCAACCTGCGGCTCGTCGAAGAGCAGTTGGTCATCCACACCTGGGGCAATGTGAGCGGCATCGACCGCGAGCAAGGTCTGGTCGTGATCAAGCCTTCCGGCGTTCCCTATGAGGGCATGGGACCGAAGCACATGGTCGTGGTCTCCCTCGACACCGGCGAGAAGATCGAGGGAGACTATCGCCCGAGTTCGGACACCCCGACCCACCTGGAACTCTACCGCGCCTTCGCCGATATCGGCGGCGCGGTGCACACCCACAGCCTCTACGCCAGCGCCTGGGCGCAGGCGCGGCGGGAGATTCCGCCCCTGGGCACCACCCACGCCGACTACTTCTACGGGCCGATCCCGCTCACCAGGCAGATGACCGAGGCCGAGATCAAGCAGGCCTACGAGGTCAACACCGGCAAGGTCATCGTGGAGCGCTTCGCCGACCTCGACCCGATGGAGATGCCGGCCGTGCTGGTCGTCAACCACGGGCCGTTCGCATGGGGCCGCTCTCCCGACGACGCGGTGGACAACGCGGTCTATCTGGAATGCGTGGCCCGCATGGCGAGCGAGGCCCTGCGGGTGGACCCCAACGTCGAGTCCATGCCGCAGGCCCTGCTCGACAAGCACTACCTCCGCAAGCACGGCCCCGACCGCTACTACGGGCAGGACTGACGGCCGCCGCTTACCCGCCTTTCTCGATGATCCACACCCCGCGGCCGGGCAGCTCGGCCGCGCTCGACATCTGCTTTCCGCTCAGCAGCTCGCGGCCGGCCACCGGCGTGAGGTCAACCTTCACCGGCTCTGCGTTGTGGTTGAGGAGGAAGGTGAGGATCGTGTCGCCGTTCTTCCGCTGCGTGACCTCGACGCCGTCGATCGGTGCGAGCACCGGCTCGATCCCGTGCTCCGCGCAGAGGTGGGCCATCAGGCCCTCGACGAACTTCGTCTCGGGGTCGGTGGCAATGTACCAGGCCGCGCCCTTCCCGAAGCGGTTGCGCGTGATCGCGGGCATGCCGGCGTAGAAGTCCTTCCCGAAGGCGGCGACGGCCTCGGCTTCTTCGGTGTGCACGAGCCCGTGCAGCATCCCGCACTCGTAGCTCCCCTGGAGGCCGCCGAGCGCGCTCGCCATCACGATCTCGTTCTTCAGCTCCGGGGGCACCGCGTCGAACTCCTCCGCCGACATGCCGAGCACCTTGCGCAGCGGCCCCGGATACCCGCCGAGCACCGCGCGGTCGTTCTCGTCCACCATGCCGCTGTACACCGTCGTCACGAACGTCCCGCCCGATTCCACGAACTTCTCGACCTTCTCCGCGAAGCCGGGCTGGAGCAGGTAGACCAAGGGCGCGATGAACACCTTGTACGTGCTGAGGTCGAAGGCCGGGCTTACGAAGTCAACCGGGATGCCGGCCCGCCACAGCGCGCCGTAGTACTTGTAGATCTGAGGCAGGTACTTCAGATCAGCGCTCGGGCCGCTCGAATACTCCACCGCCCACCAGTTCTCCCAGTCGAACAGCATCGCCACCTCGGCCTCGATGCGGCCGTCGAGCACCGAGTCGCCCAGGTCCTTCAGCTCCTTGCCCAGCTCGGCCGACTCGCGGAACACGCGGGTGTTCTCATGCCCGGCGTGGGAGATGACGGCACCGTGCCACTTCTCGCACGCGCCCTGCGACCGGCGGAGCTGGAAGTACATGATGGCGTCCGCGCCGTGGGCCATCGCCTGATAGCTCCACAGCCGCAGCACGCCGGGCCGCTTGAGCGAGTTGTACTGCTGCCAGTTCTGCTGGCTCGGCGTCTGCTCCATCAGCATGAACGGCTGCCCCGCCTTCAGGCCGCGCATGAGGTCGTGCCGGAGCGCGATCTCCCACGGGTTGACCTGCATGGGCGGGTAGCTGTCCCAGGAGATGACGTCGAGGTGCGGCGCCCAGGCGAAGTAGTCGAGCGGCTTGAAGTGTCCCATGAAGTTCGTCGTGACCGGGACGTCGGGCGTGATCTCCTTCAGCACATTGCGCTCGAGCAGATAGCATTCGAGGATGCTGTCGGACATGAAGCGCGAGTAGTCGAGCGAGATGCCCTGGAAGGCGGTGCGCGTGTGGTCGCGCTCGGACAGATGCTCCGAGAGCACATTCGGCGGGACGATCTCCTCCCAATCGTAGAAGGTGTGGCTCCAGAAGCGCGTGCACCAGCGGTCGTTCAGCTCTTCCAGGTTCCCATATCGCTTCTCCAGCCACCCCCGAAAGGCGGCCGCGCAGTTCTCGCAGTAGCAGGCACCGCCGAACTCGTTCGAGACGTGCCAGATGAGCAGGCCGGGATGGTCCTTGTAGCGCGTCGCCAGCGCCCTCGCCAGCTCGCTGGCGTAGTGCCGATAGGTCGGGCTGTTGGGGCAGGAGTTGTGGCGGGCGCCGTAGTTGCGCTTGCGGCCGTGGAAGTCCACCCGCAGCACATCGGGATACCGATGCGCCATCCACGCCGGATGGGCCGCGGTGGAGGTGGCCAGGCAGGCGTAGACGCCGTTCTTCACGAGCAGGTCGAGGATTTCGTCGAGCCACTCGAAGTCGTAGTGCGTTTCATCGGGCTGGAGGTGGGCCCAACTGAACACGGGCAGGGTCGCGATGTCGATGTTCGCCAGCTTGAAGAGACGGACATCCTCGTCCCACACCTCCCGCGGCCACTGATCCGGATTGTAGTCGCCTCCATAGAAGACCTTGGGCAGCTTCGGGTTGATCACGTCACTGACTCCGTTGACACGCGCAGAGATTGGATGCGCCCTGCGGGTTCTTCTGTCTCGGGGCCGCGTCCCCTCCCCCGCGGCAGGTGTAGGGCGGGCGTACCCATGCCCGCGAAGGTGTTCTGTAGGGCGGCCATGCGCAGCATCGCCGCCGATGCCCCGACGCGCGGCGGGTGGAGACGAAGAGGCAGGAGGCACCCGCCTGCCCAACGAACAGCGCGGGGCAGAGAGAAGCTATGAGCCTGATGGGCGTCGATATCGGGTCGAGCCGGTGCAAGGCGGTCGTCTTCGCCGCCGATGGCAGCATGCTGGCCGAGGCCGCCGAGGATTACACGCCCCAGTTCCCCGCGCCGGCTCGCGTCGAGATGGACCCCAACGCGCTCTGGCAGGCCGTCGCCGGCGCGATCCGCTCGGCGGCCGAGGCGAGCGCGGAGCCGGTAGAGGCCGTCGGCCTCAGCAGCCACGGCGAGTCCTTCGTCCCGGTGGACGACTCGGGTGAGCCCCTCGCGCCGGCCATCATGAACGCCGACAACCGCGCCAGCGAGGAAGCCGACTGGTGGGAGAATCAGCTCGGCCGTGAGCGCATCTTCCAGACCACCGGCATGATCGTCCACCCAATGTACCCGATGCCGAAGCTCCGCTGGCTTCGACTGCACGAGCCGAAGCTGTTCGCCAAGGCCGCCCGCTTCGTGAGCGTCAGCGACTACGTGCTGCTCAAGCTCGGCCTGGAGCCGCAGATAGCGTATCCTCTGGCCTGCCGCTTCATGGCATTCGATGTCCGCAAGTTGCGCTGGTCCGACGAAATCCTCGCGGCGGCGGAGCTGTCTCCGGAGCGCTTGCCGACGCCGGTGCCGGCCGGCACCTCGGCGGGCAGGCTCTCCCGAACAGCGGCGGCCGACCTGGGGCTTGCGCCCGATGTGCCGGTGGTCGTCGGCGGGCACGACCAGCCGAACGGCGCGCTGGGCATGGGCGCCGTCGCGCCGGGAATGGTGACGAACTCGCTGGGGACATGGGAATGCCTGGTGGCCGTCGCGGAGGAGCCGACTCTCGGCCAGGCCGCGCTGACCGGCAGCCTGAACTCCTACTGCCACGTCGTGCCCGGCGCTTACATCACCATCGCCTACTTCCCGGCCGGGATCATGGTGAGGTGGTTCTGCGACACCTTCTGCGGAGAGGACGCAGCCGGCGCGGCCGCGCAGGGCAAGGGCCTGCACGAGTACCTCGAATCGGCCGCGCCGGAGGGGCCGACCGGGCTGTGCATCACGCCCCATCTCATCGGCACCGCGAATCCCCACTTCGATCCCCGCGCCACCGGCGTGGTCTTCGGCCTCACCCAGACGACGAGCCGATATCACATCTACAAGGGAATCTTGGAGGGCCTCGCCTGCGAGCTGGCGATCGTCTCCGACCTGCTGGCCGACGCGGTGGGGCCGTTCGATCTCCTCCGCTGCACCGGCGGCGGGGCGCGCTCGCGGCTGGGCCTTCGGCTCAGGGCCTCCATCACCGGCCGCTCGATGCAGACGCTCACCTGTCCCGAAGCCGTCTGCCTCGGCGTCGCGCTGCTGGCGGGGACGACCGCCGGCGTGTACGACGGCCTCGGCCAGGCGGTCGAGCAGGCCGTGCGGGTCGCCGACACGATCGCGCCCGACGCGGCCGAGGCCGCGGCCTACGCCCCCCAGTTCGAGCGATACCGCCGCCTCTATCCCGCGCTCGAACCGCTGCGCGAGCTGTGAGGCGCGGAGGCATCGGTTGCCGGCACACGCTGACAGCAAGAGCCTCAAAGAGCTCCCGGTCGCCGAGATCATGCGTCGGGCCTACCAGCGGCACCTCCTCGTCCCCGCCTTCAACATCGCCTACCTGCCCCAGGTGGAGCCGGTCGCGGCGACGCTGAAGGAGCTGGACTGCTTCGCCCTGCTGGAGGTGGCGCGGCCGGACATCGAGCGCTTCGAGGCGGAGAGCTACGCGGCCGTGGCCTGGGAGTACGAGCGGCAGGCCGACGCGGCCTACCTCCGTCTTCACCAGGACCATGTCCCCGTGATCGATGAAGAGCAGCGGCCGGTGGACTGGAGGCCGCTCATCCGCGAGGCGCTCGACCTCGGCTACGATTCGGTGATGCTCGATGGCTCGCGGCTGCCGCTGGAGGACAACATCGCGGCCACCAAGTCAGTGGTCGCGATGGCCCATCCGAAGGCCGCGGTGGAGGCCGAACTCGGCGCGGTGCTCGGGCACGAGCCCGGGCCGCTGCCGCCCTATGAGGAGCTGTTCCGCAGCGGCCGCGGGTTCACCGATGTGGAGGAGGCCGAGCGGTTCGTGCGGGAGACCGGGGTGGACTGGCTCTCCATCGCCGTCGGGAATGTACACGGCGCCATCAGTGGCGCGGCCAAAGACCAAGAGAAGGTGCGGGCGCGGCTGGACATCGAGCACCTGCGGCGCATCTCCGACCGCGTCGGCCTGCCGCTGGTGCTGCACGGCGGGACCGGCATCGATCTGGAATGTGTGCTGGAGGCGGTGGAGAACGGCATCACGAAGATCAACATCGCCACCGCCATCCGGCAGGCCTACGAGGTGCGCCTGCGGGAGGGCGGACCGGTCGAGTCGGCCCAGCAGGCCGTGGCCGACGTCGTCGCGCAGCACGTCGAGGACTATCGCATCGCCGGAAGCGCGAGCAGGCTGGCGGCTGCCTAGAGGCCGTCTCACGACTCTTCAGAACAAGGCCCCTCTCCGGCCTTGCCCCCAACAACGGCCCGAGTCCTGATGCTGTGCAAACAGATGATTCTCGGGGATTCCCACAATCCCGGCGGGAGATTGTGATCGCGCGGCGAACTAGCAATGAGGTTAGCAGGTCAAGCCTTGCAGGTTCGCGTTGAGCTATCGCGCAGAGTGAGAACAGCGCCTCACGTCAGGCGCCTGCGCCGTGTCCTGACTACACCCGACAGCCACATCCCGGGCCGCTGTAAGGGGCTACGCGCATGGCGCGGGGCGAGGCTCGATCTGTGTCTTCGCGAAGACGGGCAGAGCCCGGTATCGGCGACCGGTTTCGCCTGGCCGCCGGAGTGTTCCGCCGAATGTCCTTCCCCGGATGCGTGTGTGCCCCGCCTGACGGCAGAGCGCGCCCATGCTTCCGCCTGCCTGCCGCGCTCCCGTCTGCAGAACCAGCCGAGCGCGCTGCTCTTACTGCGCGCTCGTCCCCATATCTACGGAGCCGAACCTACTGCTCGGAAGGGAGATGCACAAGAACGGGACATACCGCGATCAACTAGATCGGTTCGGGAGTCGAGGCCCGCGGCTGCGCGCGAGGCCGAGCAATCACGAAAAGGAGGTGGTGCCTATCAGAGCATGAGGGCTTGCGCCGTAGAGACTGTGGTGGCGCATTGTCGCAAGCCGCAGTATCGGAGTTCTCCCTCCCGTGCCAAGATCACGGCCGGGCGATGTGATGCTTCAAGGAGGCGTGGAGATGAAGAGATGTGCAGTTCGTATCGTGATGTACACAGCTGTGTTGGGCACGGTGGCCCTACTCGGAATGACGGCGTCGGCCTTCGCCGACTTCCAGGGCGCATACGGCCCGGAGAACTGGAGCAGCGAAGTGCTGTTAGGCCCGGTCGATGTTGCCATCAGCCCGGCAACCGGGCCCTCGCCTTTCATAGAACTCTACTATGACGGTCTCTATCCGTCTCCCTACTCGTACCGCTACAGAAAGGCACGTTTCAGCGCCGTGGCGACGAGAACCGGCACGATCGTCTTCGACTGGGAGTACGAGTGCTTCCACTCTTACTGGGAGAAGTACGCAGACCTCTGGGTGTACGCCGAGGGCCCCTCGGGCGTGGCCACACAGCATCTGGTCGATTTCTACACGCATGATGACTGGACGTGCCGCAGGGTGTTCACGGGCTCTGCCAGCATCGACGTGACGGAGGGCTATGAGTTTGGCCTGATCGTCGGTGGAAAGCACTTCGACTATCACCGACATCTTGAGGGCACGGTGACGATCACCAACTTCTACTTCCCCGTGCAGATAGACATCAAGCCGGGGAGCTGCCCCAACTCCTTCAACGCGAACGGCAATGGGGTCATCCCCGTAGCCATCCTTGGCAGCGCCGACCTCGATGCCGCCGACATAGATCCCTCCACCTTGAGCTTCGAGGGCGCGGCCGTGCGCGTCAAGGGGAATGGCAATCCCCAGTGCTCACTTGAGGACGTAAGCGGGCCTCTAGGAACACCTGACGGTTACCTCGATCTGGTGTGCCAGTTCGTGGATGACTTCACCGAGGGCTGGGTTGTGGGCGATAGTGTCGCCCACGTCACCGGGAACCTCTTCGATGGAACTCCCATCGCCGGCGGCGACAGCATCCGCATAGTCCCATAGGCGGCGATCAGGAGCACATCAAGAACGCAGGCAGGGCCGGTACTGGCCCTGCCTGCCGTTTACACACTGGTCTCTTCGTTGGGCAGGAGCTTCGCCCCCGGCCTCATGCTCAACGGCGGGATTCCTGTTCGGCTGCGCTCAGGGCAGGCCTCGCTTCTCTCAGGGTGACAGGCTTGCCAACGGCCTCTTCTGTGTCATTCTGAGCGAAGCGAAGAATCTTGGTCCCAGGACGGCGTGCCCGCCAGACGGCCTCATAGCCGCCAGCCTGAGATACTCTCCTCTCACTGCTGAGGCCGCGCTACGATGCATGCGCCTTGCGCAACTCCTCCACTGACTTCTCCGGCACGCGAACGCCGTCGTAGTCCCGCGGTGGAATGCGGTCGGGGGAGGCGAGGCGCTTCTTCGCCTCCGCGACGGCCTTCTTATACTGAGGCAGCAACGCCTCCTGGGCCACCAGCATCTCGTCCACCATCTGCCAGATCTCCGGCGGGCTGCAGACCGCGCCGGTGAGCGGGTCCATCATCATCGCCTGGCGCAGGAGTGTGTCCTCGCCGGTGACCGCGGCCTCCACGGCCAGCCGCTGCACGCTGATGCTGGCGTTGCAGACGGCCGCGCAGCCCAAGGGCAGATCGCCGACCTGCGGGATATTCATCCCGTTCGCGTCCACGTATCCCGGCACCTCGACGATGCAGTCGGCCGGGAGATTCGCGATGCAGTTGTTGTTCACCACATTGAAGTGCCCGCGGTAGACACGGCAGGATATCCCGAATGATCCCCCGCGTGAAGCCGATGCTCCCGGCTCCGATCACGGCTACCTTGACCGCCATACCTACCTCCTCGGGTTCCCTGCGGAAGACGCGCCGGGCAGCTCAATCACCGGGCGCGGGCGGCGACGGCATCTCCACACCCAGCGACTTGCAGGCGTTCCAGAAGATGCCATCGAGCTCCTTCCGCACGGCCGCGTCGATCTCGTATTCGTAGCTGTCGATGGCATCTCGCGCCCGGTCCAGCGCGACCTGTTCGACGGTCGGCTCTCCCGCGGTCCGCCAGCGCCCCACGTTGTCCCGCCGGAAAAGCTGCGAATCGAGGAAGTCCGGCAGGCTCTCCAGGGTGGTCGGGTGAGTGAGGAAGTTTCCCTCCGCGACCCCCTCGGCCACGACCTTCGCTATCTCCCCTGCGGTTCCGCCCCACTTCATCCCGTCGAGGATGTGCTGCACGTAGCGGCCGATTTCCATGTCGATGATGAACTGCGCGGGGCTGAAGATCTCGTCCATCGACATCTGCCCGGCCCCCATGAAGAAATGCCTGAAGCCGGCCAGGCCGAGCATCAGCAGGTAGGCCGTGCGGTCCACCGCCGCGAAGGAGTCGGCACGTTTGGCATTGGTGTCGAGGTATATCCAGTCGAGGCGGTAGCCGGCGAAGTGCTCGCCGAGGTCCCGCAGCAGCACCTGGAGCATCACGTTCTCGGGCAGGCTGTAGGCCACCGTGAGATCCCGCATGTCGCCGAAGTCCACCCGAATGGGAAGAAGCTGGCCGGGGTGCGTCAGCCCGAGCCGGTCGGCCACGATCCATCCCGCCAGGCTCTCGGCGAGGCTCTGCGCGAGCAGGCCGGGCGCCGTGAGGGGCGCCGTCATCCCGCCTGTGGGGATCGGGCAGATGCTCGCGCCCACGTCCACGAGCGGATCATCCCTGAACTTCCAGAACAGATCCAGCGCAACATGATCGAGCGTGAGCGGGCTGATGACGAACTGAAGGGCGAGCGTGTAGCGCCGCCCGGCGGCCGCGTGCATCTCGCCGAGCCATCGGATGGCCTCCAGCTCGTGTGTGATCATCGCTCCGCCGAGCCCCGCCGTGGTTTCCAGGCAGGCCTTCTCCAGCCACAGCACCTGGATGCGATCGTCCAGATCGTTGGGATAGACCGGGGGCGGCCCCTCGTCGTTGAAGCTGGCGACCAGCTTCAGCATGTCGATCGCGTCGGCCGCGGTGGAGGCCCGCACCTCATTGGTCTGCATGTCGATGACATTGAAGCAGGTCCAGGGGCCGGTGACCCTGATCCTCTGCTCCGGCTTGTACCTCCGGCCGCTTGCACGCAGCCGCTCGATGGTTTGCTCGACGACCTCCGCGGCGAATCTGAGGCGCCCGTCAGAGAAGTCGATGCCGTCCTCCGCACTGACCGCGTCGGCGGTCGGCTCGTGTTTGCAGGCGATGCCGACATCGGCCAGGATCTTGAGCACCGCGTCGTGGATCGTCTCGATCTGAGCCGAGCCCAGACCGCCTGACAACGAGAACCGTACCCGCTCCATTGGCACCTCCGCTTGGCCGGACGCCTCGCCGTCCGAACTCAAGATCATTGCCGGCCCTCGGCCGGCGGGACGCGGACAACATTGTACTCATTACTTCTCGGCCCCACAAATCGGCAGAGCGTACAGGTCGGGGGAGAAGGGCTTCCTCCCGCTCGTCGGGTTTCTCACCCTCCCTACACCACATCACACGAACCATACAAGGACCCGTGGACGCCGTAGCCTTGGCGAAGGCGGCTTCGTGTCCTGCCCACGTCGTTGGCCGTGTCTGGTGGGGCGGGATCTTGCCTCCTTCCCCCAGCGAAAAGGCCGCGCTTGCTTTGACACAATCGCGTCGCTTCCGCGTCTAATCATGTGGAGTGCCCGCATGGAGACCAGCCGAGTGCTGGAGGCCGGCGATCTGAAGGGCGAGGAAGGCGCGGCCGAGGCCCAGCGGCCGCGCGACCTGGGCGAGGTATATGACGCCTATGCCGCGCCTCTCTACCGCTATCTGCTGACGCTCGTCGGGTCGGAGCACGATGCCGAGGACGCGCTGCAAGAGACGTTCCTCGCGGTGGCCCGCCTCGGGCTGGGCCGCATTCGCAACCTGCGGCCTTACCTCTTCCAGGCCGCCCGCCGCCAGGCCATCAGCCTCCTCCGCAGGCGCCGCCGGCGAGATGCCGACGCCGACATCTCCTGGATCGACCTGGCGGCCTGCGGCCCCGAGGACCGCGCCCTCGCCATCGATATCGACCGCGCCCTGCGATCGCTCCCGGCCGACCAGCGTGAGGTCATCGCCCTCCACCTCTGCGAGGGCTACTCGTTCCGCGAGATCGCCGCCCTCTGCGGGACCACAAAGGACACCGCCGCCAGCCGCTACCGCCTCGGCATCGCCAAGCTGCGCGGCCTGCTGAAAGGGGATGCGTCATGACCGACCGACGCCTCCGGGATATCGACGAAGACGCGCTCGAAAACATCATCCGCGGCCTCCCGCGCCGGGAGCCCGATCCGAACCTGCGGGCGCGGGTGCTCTCTCCTCGCCTGTCCCGCGCTCATCGCGGGTGGGTCGCGGCGCGGCTGGTGCTGGCGGCCGCCCTCGTCGCGGCGCTGCTCGTGATCGACGCTATCGTGCTGACAGTGCAGGACGGAAGCCTGCCGGAGCGCTCGCCCGTCAGCATGGTCGCGGCTTCCTCGCATGAGACCGCGGCCGCCGCGGACGACACAGCCTGGCTTGCACAGGTGCTCGGCGAGGCCGGGCCGGCGCGCATCGCTTGGCTTCGCGCCGACTCGGCGGCCGGCGCCAGCAACTACCTGGCGCTGCGCGCTTCGCTGCTGGCGAACGGATCAGGAGGCTAGCCGATGAGCGATCTCTTTCCGTCTTTGCCTCGCGCGCTCGCAGAAGCTGGACAGGCTACTTGGCGCGGCCTCCGATTCCTGGGCCGCGGCTTGAAGAAGCTCGGCCGCGTGCTGCTGCTCTACGTCCTCCCGCCCCTGCTCGTCATCCACATCGCCGCCACCCTCATCACCGGCCGTCTCGTGGGCAAGGAGATGAAGCGCCTCGCCGACGCCGGCCACCCCCTCACCCTCGCCGAGATCGCTCCTCCGGTTCCACCGCAGGGAGAGAACGCGGCCGATGTGTACCAGCAGGCATTCGATGCCTATCGCATCTCCACCGAAGACGGCGATGTGATCTTTTCGGAGGATCTCAGCGACCGTCCCGAGGCGATGGCGGTTGCCCGGGGGGTGGTGGCAGCGAACGAGAGGTACTTCGACCTTCTCGAGCGCGCCTCACGCATGCCCGAGTGCGTCTTCCCGGTTGACTGGGAGGCCGGCGCCGACGCCACATTCCCCCATTGGGCGCGAATGCGAGAGGCCGCCCGGATGCTCGGAGTTCGGGCGAGGGTCCTCAGCGCCGACGGCCGGACGGACGAAGCACTCGCCGACTGCGCCACCGTCTTCCGGTTCGTCGAGCAGGCGAGGACCGAGCCGGGCCTCATCGCCCAGCTCGTCGCCATCGCGCTCCACGGCATTATCGTGCCCGCGCTCGAGGAGACGCTTTCCTCCGGCGCCCCCTCGCCCCAGGCCTGCCGCGACACCTTCGATCAGCTCCGACCGAGCGCCGAACGCCCCCCCGTCGTCCGCGCGATGGAGTGCGAGCTCAACCTGCACCTCTGGGTCTTCGACTATGTGCGGCACGCCCCATCCGCGGACGTCGTGAGTATGTGGCGTATCGGGCACGAAGCATCGAGGTGGCAATGGGCCGGGATCGTCCTCTACCGCACCGTCGGGCGCCCTCTCCTCAACCTCGACCAGCTCGCCGCCCTGCGCCTCTGGGCGGATTACCTCGACGCCTTCGACCTTCCCTGGCCTGAGTCGCAGGAGCGTGTTACCGAGACCGACGCCGCGCTCCACGAGCTACCCCTCTGGCGGAACATGGTGACGCAGCAGATCTTCCCGGTCTACACTCGCTTCGTCTGGACCAGGGAGCGGGGAGTAGCTTCGGTCCGCGCCGCCCAGGTCGCCCTCGCCGTCGCCGCCCGCCGCGCCGAGCGCGACTCCTACCCCGCATCCCTCGCCGACCTCCAGGCCGAGGGCTGGGACCTCCCCACCGACCCGTTCAGCGGCGAGCCCTTCCGCTATCGGCGGGAAGGTGACGGCTTCGTCGTGTGGAGCATCGGCCCCGACATGGATGACGACAACGCCGCCCGCGACTATCTCACCTTCTCCAGGGAAACCACGCCCGAGTACCGCGAAGAGCACCCGCACGACTACGACGTCATCTTCCGCTGCGAGTAGGCTACCGCCGATCATCTCGCGTCTACTGGGCATCGCTCTGCCTACTCCGATACTCGAAGGCTCCGATGTCCACCGTTCCCCAGATGATACGCTCGATGCTCGCGTTGGCGTCGCGGCTCGGCTCGTGCGTGGGGAGGGCGTGCTCGAGGGCCTGCTCGGCGTTGAGGTACTCGGGAGCGGCAAGCCCCGCGTCGATGAGCGCCGACCCGCGGCGCGGCCGGAAGTCGTGCCCAGCCACATCGACGAAGCCGGGGTCGTCGCCGAAGATGCTGTCGGTCACACCTTCGGGCACATTTATCCCCCTCTGGAACCAGTTGTTCGTGCCGGTGATCCGGCCCTGGCCGTTGTGTTCGAGAAAGCGCGTCGAGGGCCCGGCGAACACGTTGTTGATGAGCACCACGTGACAGGTCGATGACTTCTCCGTGAACAGGTAGAGGTCATTGGGCTGGGTAGAGATGATGGTGTTGTTGATCATCGTCAGCCGCCCCTTCGCCACCCCGGTGCCGTCGCCCACTCCCAGAATCCGCCGCTGCCGGCGGTCCTGCGCGGTGCGCTTGATGATGACATTGCCGACCCACAGCGTGTTGCCCTCATTGCCGCTGGCCACCTCGGTGCTGTAGCCCGCGTCCTCCTCGATCCAGTTGTAGGCGAGGACGGTGTGGTGGCCGCGGCTCTTGAAGTTCTGCGCCTCGGTCGAGTGGTGGAGGTAGGAGTTGCGAATCACCTGGTTCTCCGCGCAGAAGTAGAAGTTGTGGGTCATGTGGTGGCGGCCCTCATACAGCGTGCCATTGTGATCGATCTCGCAGTTCTCGATCAGGATGTTGTCGGCATCGTGGATGGCGAACCATCCGTCTTCATTGTGGTGGGAGTGGACCCGCCGGGCCGTCAGGCTCTTGCCCTGGAAGTAGATCGCGCCGGCGTTGGTGCCATACCTCTCCCGGTTGGGGAAGCGGGCGCCCCAGGCGTTGCGCAGCTCCAGGTCCTCGAACACCACATCGTGGGTGATCTGCTCGGTGCGGAAGATGCCGCGCTTCACATTCACCCGGCTGGCGTCGATCACCGGCCGTCTGCCATCCTTCACCAAGCCGCGGATGATGATCGGATTGCCCGGCTTGCCGCTGCGCGTCACCGAGATGTGCGATCGGTCGAGGTAGTACGTCCCCGGCTGGATCTCGATCACATCCCCCGGCTCGGCCGTCTCCGAGCAGAGCGTCTCGAGCGTATCGAAATCGCTCACCTTGTGCACCTTCGCGGCCGCGCTCGAGCAGAGCGCGAATATGCTCACCGCGGCAACCGTCATCGTTGCGAGACTCGAATTCATGGTTGGACTCCGTTGGCAGGCCTGTTGGTAGGGCACGAGCCTTGACCGCCATAGCCTTTGGGCGCCGGCGACCTGCCTCCTGCCCCTCCCGCAGGGGACGACCCCCTCGACTGCGCTCAAGGCAGGCCGGCGATTCGTCCCCGGCCCCCAGGCTTCCCGAGACCTTGGCCCTTGACGGCCGCTGCTTCGCCGCGCGAGAGTTAAGGTGGGGTGTGGTCTTCGCACAGCAGTCATGGCAGGGGCCGCCCGACGGAGTATCCCTTTGGCCAAGCTAGTGATCGTCAACGGAGCGCCCGGCGTGGGCAAGTCCACCGTGGCGGAGCTTGTCTTCTCGAAGCTTTGCAATGCGGCCTTTTTGGACGGTGACGATGTGTGGCGTATCAGACCGTTCGAGGTCAACGACCGCACGAAGGCCATCGTCGGCAAGAACATCCCCGTTGTCCTGCGCAGCTACCTGGAGGCCGGATACGAGTACGTGCTCCTAGCATGGGTCATGCACCGACAGGAGATCATAGAGGCAGTGCTGGAGGCGCTGAGCGATCTTGAGTTCGAGCTCCACGTCTTCACGCTGGTCGCAGACGAGGAAACACTGTCTCAAAGATGGCGGAGTCGAGCCGGCGAGCAGACGGTGCCGGAGTTGGTCGCAGACCGTCTGCGGCAGTCCAGGCGTCTTCCCACAACGCAGATCGACACCACGGGCCTGGAGCCAGATGAAGTCGCCGATAGGATTCTGGCTTCAATAGCCTAGCCCGTGTGGTCAACGGGCCAGGCCGACCCGGCCGGTCGGCGAGTACTGGTTGGGCAGGGGCCTCGGGGGCCTTGCCTCCCGCCGGGGCCGCTTTCGTGGCACAGGTTTGCAGCCTGTGGCCGAGGGTGGAAATGCCGCAGAGCCGAACCCTCGCCGCCCACCTCTCCTCTTCTCTTACTGAGCGCCCGCCCTTGACGGCCGGTCGCTTGGCGTGGGAGGATGGAGGAGTCCACGGAAAGCGGCGAAGGGGGTAGCAGCCATGCCTTGGTGTCCGGAATGCGGAGGTGAATACCGAGAGGGCATCACGACGTGTGCCAAGTGCCGCGTCGGACTCCAGGACCAACCTCCACCTCGGCCTGAGGAGGCTTCCGTCGTCGCCCGGCGCGTCCTCGCCCGGTCCCTCGGCAGACTGCGCCGCCTCATCGTCGAGGCCCTCTCCCACGCGGCCGGGGGCTGGCGGGTGCTCCGACGGCATCGCGCGCTGCTGCTGGTGCCGGTCTTGTTCGCGCTCGTCAGGGGCGCCGAGAGGATGGACGCGCAGGCCGCTTGGGCACGCGCCTCGGGCCAGACGCAGCAACCCGTCACGGTGAACCGGGTGTTGCTCTCGGACGTCGTGGAATGGGTACCCGCGCAGCTCTTGAACTACCTTCTGCGCCCCACGGCGACGCTGGCCGCGCAGCATTTCGCAGCCCCCATACTGTGGCTCGACTACCAACACACAGCCGCCGCCATCCGGATGAACGCACGGCAGAGGACCCGCCCGGATGACGCCCTGCTGTTATGGATGCACTCGCTACTCCCCTTCGGGTTGCACGTCTTCGGGCTGGCCGTGAGCGGGTTCGTCCTGGGGGGGTTCTTCGGCCAGGCACGGCGCATGGTGGATCGCGACACCTTCTCATGGTCTGAGTTCGGACGCGATGGCCGGCGCTATTGGCTGCGGCTCTTCCTGCTCCTGGCCATCTTCGTCCTGCTCGGCACGGGACTCTGGACCTTGCTCGACGTGCTCGAGCTCCTCCACCCAGGCATGTCGCTGGCTGGGCACCGCTTCTGGTCGGGTTTCGTCAGCTATGGTTCGCTGGTGGCGGTCTCGATTGTCCCTTTCTTTCTCGCGCTGACGTGGTGCGCCATCGTGAGCGATGACGCCGGCCTGGGGCAGGCCCTTCGGCGCAGTGTCGTGACCGTGGGCCGCTTCGCCAGCGTCGGTGTCTGCCTCCTGCTGCTGCTCACTGTGGTCCGACTGCTACTCCTGCTCCCGGTCGAGGCCGCCGACGTGCTGCTCGTCATGAAGTACAGCTCCTACCACTCTCATCTGCTGCTGTTTCTGCCTGCGACGATGCTGCGCCCTATTGTCTCGGCCCTCGTCGGCGCCTGGTTCTGCCTGACCGCGCTCCACTGGTATCGAGCAGCCCGCGCGAAGATCGAGGCCAGTCCGTAGGGCAGACGATTGGGGCAGGAGGCAAGCCTCTGCCTTGCGAACTCAGCCGGTGGCATGACGGAATCATCCGGCAAAGACCAACGCCGCCTCTACGGCGACCTGGCGTGGACGTGGCCGATTGTCAGCGCGCCAGCAACCTATGTCGAGGAGAGCGAGCGGTTCTGCGAGATCATCCGGCAGCACTCGCAGATCGAGGCGGAGACGCTCCTCAACATGGGCTGCGGCGGCACGGTGGGCGAGGACCAAGATCCGATTCGGCAGGCTCAGCGCAGGGCTTCGCTTCCGACTTCGTCAAGGCTTCCTCGGACAGGTCGCTCAGGATCGCCGGGGGCGAGAAGTGATGGCGGGCCCCCGACGGGCTTCTCGGCGATATCGTTGCGCGGGAGCTTGCTCCTGCGATTCGATCGCCTCTCCACCGCGCCACGGCCAGTGGCAGCAGCAACCTACTGCCCAACGGTGGAACAGCCGAAGGCGAGCCAGGGAGGAGGAATCACCTCTGCTCCCCCCTGACCCATGTTCGGAAGTAGGCCCGGCAGTTGGGGCAGAGAAGCCTTATATTGTCGAGCTTCCAGTTCTCGATGTCGGCGTCCCGGTGAAAGACGAAGAGCGTGATCGGTTTGTCCATCCACTCGCTGCGGCCGCACTGCTCGCACTCGTGGCCGCGCTCTTTGATGAGAGCGCGCTGGCGGGCCGCCCTCGACCGGAGCGTGGTCTGGCCGATGTCCTGCTTCTGCTTGATGGTGCTTTCGTTCATGCACCGCACCGTGCAGTAAGAGCCGAAGGATATCGCCTTCCCACAGTTGACGCACTTCAGCATCAAGTCAGCTCCTGGCAGCTGAGGCGTTCGAACATCGACTGGGCCATCCTGCCCGCGAGTGTAGCTAAGTGGTTCCCCTACCGACAGTCTTTCCGCCCGGCGCCCCAGCTCCCTGCCGCGCGAACTCATTGCCCCTTACGCGGTCGGGTTGCTCTCGCCGATGAGGTTGAGCGCGGCCTCGGCCAGCATGTCGCCGGCCTGCGGAGCGAGGGCGGCGCCCTGCGTAAAGGTCGTCTCGTAGCCCCCGCGGAGGAACGCCTCTCGGTGGGGCACGTAGCCCACCATGCCGTTCGCGCAGGTCGCCACGAGCACATGGCGCGGGTGGGCCTCTTCTTTGATGCGGAGGCCGAGCTGGACAAAGTACTCGGCCGGGATGCCAACGAATGCCCAACCCCCGAGCGAGAGGGCCTGGACTTCGGCTGGCTGTGTCTTCCGCTCCTCGATGCGCTTGAGAAGCGCAGGCATGCCGCGCTCGTAGGCGGCCGGGTCCACGAACCGCTGCCCGCCCCGGAGGGTCCCCGCGATCTCCTCTTTGCTGACCTTCCGGTAGGGAAGCTGGATGGCGCGGGAGCGAGCGTCGAGTCCGAGGTCACTTGTGAACGACATTGCCTCCAGCGCCTTGGAGGTGTCATCGGCGAGGGCACGGCCCATCTCCTCCAGTGACAACTCGAGGCCGCGGTAGGGATCACCGGAGCAGATGTTCCCTGAGGCGCCGTTGAGGAAGAGGGTGACGGGGCAGCCGCGCTGCTTCATCTCGCTGGCGAGCGCTCCTGGGAAGCCGGCGGTGGCGATCGTGTCACCGCCGTGATCGGTGGGGTGGCAGGCGAAGTTCACGATTGCGCCGAGCAGCTTGCCGCCTTTGCCGCGGGCGGCCATGACGGCGACCTCGGGGTCGATCGGCCCCTCCACAAAGAGGGCCTCGGGACAGCGGAAGGGGCCGTGGGTGCTGGCGGTGCCGTCGCGCATCACGAGGCGGCGGTTGTGGGAGACGTTCCATTCGGGGACGCTGGCGAAGCCGACCTCCACCTCCTGTATGTTGTCCAGAGCCCGGCCGAAGCAGCCAACGATCTTGCTGACCATCGTCTCGATGTAGGCGTCATCGCGGGGGACATCGCCGCAGTGGGCGACGGCCGGGCCAGCGTGGTTGTGCGTTGCGGCAACCATAACGTTGGCGCCCGGGAAGCCGTAGGCAGCCTCGATGCGGCGGCGGATGTCGTCGGTCTGCGTCCAGCGAACGCAGAGCGTGTCGAGCTGGATGAAGGCGAGCGCGCTGTCGCCCGACTCGATGGCCGCGACCCGAGCGGACAGCGGGTCAGCGATTTCGTCGATGACAATGTCCACGATCCAACCGATCTTATGGGTCCCCAGGGGCGGGGTTATGTCTGTTTCAGCAAACCCGGCTGTCAGCGCCATTTGGCTCCTTGGCGGCCGCGGGCAGCGCCTCGGCCCGTGTATCCCTAGGCGGGCATCGTCGTGCGAAGCTCCTGCGTCTCGCTCGTCTCGGCGGCCCTGTAGGCCGACTCGATGATGTCAATCACGTGGCGCGCATGTTCCGCCGTGACGATTGAAGGAGTGCCATCGCGGACCCAGTCCACGAGCTGCATCATGTCCTCGAAGACATGGCCCTCGGCCATCTTCGCGTGCTCGCCCACGACATGTGGCATGTGGTCACCTTGGCGCCGCATCGACTCGCCGTTCAGCTCAGTGCCGACGACCGATCCCTCGGCGCCAAAGATGCTGGGGTGGAATCCTACAGCGACGTCGCCGCTGACTGTGCCGTAGACAGTCGCGAAGGCCGAGTCGCCGAAGTCCAGCAGCATGAACGTGCTGTCGTCCATGTCGCACTCGATGGTCCGGCCGCGGTACTCCCGCTGTTTCAGCGCCAGCCCCGACAGAGCGGTGACGCGCCTTGCAGAGCCGAGAATCCCGGTGAGCGCGTGCAGGCAGTAGACCGTCACATCCCACAGCGGCCCGCCGGCCGGCTTCCTGAAGTACCACGTCGGATCGACGTCGGTGAGGATGTCGTCGCCCGTCCGGAACTCCTCCGTCAGGTGGTAGTCACTCACGGCCGCGCCGGTGATCGCCCATATCACGCGGCCGATCGCCCCCTCGCGGATGCGATCCCGGATCCGCTGGTTGTGCGGGTGGAGCATCATGCCGGGGGAGGCGACGAGGCGCACGCCCTTCTTCGCCGCCCGAGCGATGAGGTCGTCGCACTCCTCCACCGTGGTCGCCATCGTCTTGTTGAAGTGAACGTGCTTGCCGGCCTCGATGGCGGCCACCCCCTGCTCGTAGTGAATCCCGATGGGCGAGCCGATGGTCACCGCGTCGACGCCGGGGTCTGCCAGCAGAGACTCGTAGTCCTCATACGAGTTCGGGACGCCGAACTTCTCGGCCGCCGCCGGCGCCCGGCCGCGTGCCGGATCGCACACGGCCGCCAGCCGCACCCGATCCTGCACATCCGGCAGCGACAGATGCGACAGCGCGCCGCGAATGCCGATGGCTCCGGCGCCCACCACGCCCATTCCGATTGGATCACTCATGCTCACTCGTCTCCTCTCTCTACGACGCACCCGGCGCGTCCCTCCAGGATGTGCGCGGCTCCCAGCCGACCGTCTCCCGCAGCTTGGCATTGGACAGCAGGCTCGCGTGCCCCTCGAGGCCCTTGCACCGCGGCAGCAGCTCCGGCTTGAAGCGCTCGATGAGCTCCATCGTTGGCTCGAGCGCGGTCGTGTCATCGTTGTTGCAGAAGTACACGCCGTGGGGCTCGATCTCCCCCGCCTTCTCCATCAGCAGGCGGTGGGCCGAGGCCAGGTCCTCGCTGCCGATCCAGGGCCACAGCCATTCGTCCCAGCCGGCGGCGGGACCGGCGTTCTTCGCCATCTCGGCCCGCCGCTCCGCATCGCAGATGCCGGCCGAGCGCAGGGCGTATGTCCTGATGCCATAGGCCCGCGTGTAGGAGGCCAGCAGCTCCTCGCCCGCAAGCTTGCTGAAGGAATAGGAGTCCTCCACATCCGTGGGGTGCTCTTCGTCGATGGGCAGGTAGTGGATCGGGAACTCCGAGCCGCTGATTCGGAAACCGTGCCCGAGCGCGCAGTTGCTTCCGGTGATCACGAAGATGCCGATGTTGCGCTCGACGGCCGCCTGCAGCAGGTAGTAGGTCCCCATGATGTTCGTGCGCATGGTCTCGTCGAAGGGGATGCCTCGTTCGGCGGCGCGCTTGCGGGTCCGAGGGTGGTCGGTCGGATGAGGGCTCGCGGCGATGTGTTGGATCGCCTCGATCCCACCCTCCGTCGCTTTCAGGCAGGCGTCGTAGTCGGTGATGCTCCCCTCCACCCAGGGCCAGCGATCGGCGGCCTGCGGCCGCCTGCGCGACATCAGCACGAGCTCGTGCCCGGCCGACTCCAGCTCGGAGACGACGAACGGGCCGAACCGTCCGCTTGCGCCTGTGATAAGAACTTTCATGCTTTCCTCCGTGCGCTACTCCGCGTCGCTCTCAGCCTCTTCCCTCGGGTAGGTCTTCGAGTTGGTCCACGTTCGCCAGCACCTTCTTGATCGCCTGCGCGGCGAGCTTCGCCACCTCCGGTCCGTTCGGCGCGCGCAGCGGCGTGGTCATGCCCGTGTGGCTATCGCAGTGCTTGGTGGCCATCGGGAAGCGGCTGGGCGAGTAGTCAACCGCCTCCGCGTGCGGGCAGCTCCAGGGGCAGCCGTGCCCGTAGCCGTCCTTGTTCTGGAAGACCGTCATCGCCGGCAGGATGAACGACTGCCAGACGCTGCTCTCCAGACCCTCCGCGTTAAGGGCGCGCACGATTGTATCTCTGAAGGCGCGGGCGTCGTCTGCGTGGCCTAGTGCCTCCATGTCGAAGCGGATCGTGTAGTTGTACCAGTTGTGCTCGCAGTCCGGCGGCTCGGTCGGCAGGATGAGGTGGGGCGTTCCCTCAAGCTGGCGGCTCAGCGCGGCCGCGTTCTCCTTCTGCACCTGCAGGTAGTGGTCGAGCCGCGTGAGCTGCGCCCGTCCGAAGGCCGCGGTCAAGTCGTTGTTGCGGTAGTTCCAGCCCATCGCGTAGACGTGGTAGTCCCGGCGCTCCGTCGGGCCGACCTCCTCGCCGAAGGACCACAGGGCCTGGGCGCGCTTGTGCATGGCCTCGTCGTCGGTGACGAACATGCCACCCTCGCCGGACACGAGGCACTTGTTCTGGTTGAAGCTGAAGGCAGCGCAGTGCCCCAGCGTGCCGACCTTCTTTCCTCTATACTTCGCGCCGTGGGACTGGCAGCAGTCCTCGATAACCCGCAGCCCATGCTTATCGGCGATGGCCATCACTCTGTCCATGTCAACGGCCAGCCCGTGCAGATGCACCACGATGATCGCCTTCGTCTTCGGCGTGATGGCGGCCTCGATCTGGTCCACATCGATGTTCATGGTGTGGAAGTCGATGTCCACGAAGGCCGGGATCGCGTTGTGCTGCATCACGCATGTCGCCGACGACGACCAGGAGTAGGCCGGGACGATCACCTCATCGCCGCAACCGCACTCGCACGCCACCAGGCCCATGTGCAGCGCGGCCGTGCCGCCGTTGGTGGTGATCGCGTAGCGGTTGCCGTTCCAGGCCGCGAATTCCTTCTGAAAGGCGACGCAGTTCGGCCCGAACGTGTGCTTGCCGCCCTCCAGCGAAGCCATCACCATCTTCCGATCCGTGTCATCGATAGGCGGCCACGGCTTGATCGTGCCGGGCGGCATGACCGGCTTCCCCCCTGCTATCGCTAGCTGCTCTCCCATGTGCTCGGCACCTCCTCGTGCAGTGCCCGCAGGCCCACCTCGGGGCGGGGACGTCCCAACCACACTACGTTGCCTGACCGTGCGCTTCCTGCGCCATGAGTTCTCGCCCGGGCTTGCCGCAGACGATGGGGATCACATCAGCCGAGCCGCATTCCGGGCAGCGCAGCTCCACCGCCTCGCGGCCGACTAGGCCGACGACTGCGATCGACAGCAGAACGACGAGCGGCGCCACCCCGAGCCACCACCATCGCATTCGGGCCTTCTTAGGTCGCCTCAACGTATGAATGGCATGACTGCCTGCGGGGCCGCTCTGTTCCCGGCACGGCTGCCCCAGCAAGCGCAGGAAGCGGAGAAACGGGCGGGAGGCAAGCCGCCTGAGGCGCCCAAGGCTCCCGCCCGACAGGCGAAAATCACGCCCCGCTGGGCGGCAAGCGATATTAAGCTGTAAGTTGAGGGATATCTGTGGTATGAGACGGAGGGGCACAACGGGGGACGGAAGCCGTTGACAGCCCCATCCAAGGGCCAGGCGGCGCGGCTGGCGGTCAAGACAGAGGAGGGAAACACCGATGGAAAGCGTGAGTCCCGAGCAGACAACGACGAGGGCGAAGGATGAAGGGTCGCGGGGCGCCGCGACATGGGTAAGCGTGGTCTGGGGCAGGGTGATCGTGGGCTTCCTGCTCTCAGCTACCGGCGGCGCAGCCTTTGGGCATGCCTGGACTGTTCAGGTCGCGGCCTGGTGGTGGTTGGGAGCGATCAGTCTCCTAGCTGGAGCTCTTCTGCTTCTCTCCGTGGCCTATGCGCGCAGGAGGAGCTAAGCGGACCACCAGCCTCGCGTAGAGCGAGGACCGAACTTCCGCCATAGACGCGCCAGCGGGGCGAAGCTGGCGTTCACGCTCCGAAACCCTAGATCGCTTGGCGTAGGGCGGGGCAGTTATCGTCCGGCATGTCGAGCTCGCACAGAAGCGACGCCGGCCGCTGCGCCCCCCGCCAAGCCGGGTCTGGCGCGAACAGCCGCCCAGCCAATGGGAGTGTCAACCCATCTCGGCCAGGCGCCGGGCGAGCCGCCTGAGGACGCGCAGCCGCCGGCCGCGGTAGCGCCAGGCGAGGCCGCTGCTGCTGTCAACGGCCCAGGCCTCCGCGCCGGCGAATGGTTCGCTGAGCTTGCCGGGGGAGGGCGAGTAGCCGAGCACGCGCCTCGCCACACTCAGGCCGTTGAAGCACACCATGCGCGGCCCCGCGGCTTCGATGCGCTCCCGCAGCCGGGCGGCTCGCTCGCGCCAGGTGTGCGGACAATACGCTTCCCGCTTGAGCTGCGAGTTCGTGAGGCCCTTGACCACATCGGTGAGGCCGATGCCATAGCACGGCAAGCTCCTATCCTGCTCCGGGGTGAGCTTGACCGGCGTCAGGCCGGACTCGAACAGGTCGCCCCAGAAGGAGTTGCCGCGCTTGGCGAAGTAGTGCCCCCGCCGGGCGCTCTCATCGCCGGGCGCCTCGCCGACGAAGACGAGCTTCAGCCCAGGCGGGAGTATGTCTCCGAGCAGGGCCATGACGACATGCCTCCGAACGGGCGCTGCTCCTCAGCGAAGTCTACCACAAGATGGGGGCCGCGGCACTGGCGCGACGGGGCCGGGCGCGGGCCGCAGAGCGCGGGCACGGTTGAGCAGATGGTTTCCAGAGGAGTCTGCGCGGCAGCGCAGAAGGCAGTTGGCCAGCAGACACGCTCACCGGCCGCCGGACACGCGGCCCGCCGGCGATCCCAACGCCTATAACTCCTTGCTGCTGGGCTGAGGTCATGTCCACGCGGGCGGACAGAGAGCAGAGCGTCCTTCTCGGGCGCTCTTCCCTGTGCTATGCAGAGACGCCATATGCGCCGAGTCATGAGGCAGACCCGCGTCCGGGTCATGGTGCTGTGCCTTGCTCTGATCGGCGGATCGGGGGTCGTCGTGTTCTCCCCGCATTGCAGAGCGCCCGAGGCCCCTTCCCACTTGGGGCCGGCGCGTGCGACGGTCCCGCTCGATCTTACTGGCTCGACGCCAACGCTGGAGGAACTGCGGGCAACGGCCGCCGGGCGGAACATTGTGATCTGCGTGCTCGACGCCGCACGGCGCGATCACCTGGGGTGCTATGGGTATCCCCGCGCCACAACTCCGAACATCGACCGCCTGGCCCAGGAGTCGCTCGTCTTCGACCAACACTACTGCCAGCACACCCAGACAAAGGCTTCGACGGCCTCGCTGTTCACGAGTCAGCATCCACCTACGCACGCGGCCTACCGGGTGCGCCGATTGGATCGCTCGGCCTTGACGATGGCGAGCGGGCTGAAGGCGGCAGGGTACCACACCGCCTTCTTCGCCTCCAACATGTGGCTCACACCAGATCGGGGGCTGGCGGCGGGCTTCGAGCATGTGCGCGCCATGAGCCGCGGGCCGGCGGGCCGGCCTGGGCGCGGGGTGGGCGGGGCCCGCCACGTGCGCATGGATCGCTCGCCCGAGAGCCTTCTGGCCCAGCTGCGCGACTGGCTGGCGTCGCGCCCGCCGCTTCCGTTCTTCGCCTACCTCCACTTCCTGCCGCCTCACAGTCCCTACGGCGACCCGGCCGAAGCGAAACAACTCTTCGAGGGCGATGAGGCGCCGAGGCTCCGGCGCGGCCGCCTGCCCTTCCGTGAGATACGCGATGAGGGCCGTCCGTCGGCTCACGAGTCGCCGGGGCCGGAGCTGGTCGATCTTTACGACGCGAACCTGCGGAAGGCAGACTGGGCGGTCCAGCAGGTCGTCGATGTACTGACCGAGGCGGGGGCATTTGACAACACGCTGTTCATCCTGACCGCTGACCACGGCGAGGCCTTCGGCGAGCACGGCTACCGGTTCCACACTCAGTGCCCCTACGATGAGGCCGTCCGCGTTCCCCTGCTGATGCGCTTCCCGGGAGAGGCAAGCCCGGTCGGACGCGTCGGCGCGCTGACTCAGGCCGTTGACCTCCTGCCGACACTCTTCGACTTGCTCCAGCTCCCCTACCCACAGGAGTCTGTCCAGGGCCGCTCGCTGCTCCCGCTGCTCACAGGGCAGGCGGATGAGATCAACGAGTACGTATTCTCGCAGACGGAAGGGGAGCCGTCATGCTACGTCATCCACGACCTTCGCTTCTCACTGCTGCTCTATCAAGGAGGGCGGTTGCGCGCCCTCTACGATACGCGCTCGGACCCACGGCAGACGCGCAACCTCGTCGACGAGCTGCCGGAGGAGGCCTCGCGGCTAACCGAGGCTTTGCGCCGCTTCGCCGAGGAGCAGCGATACCCGCCCCTGGACTACCTCGAGCCGGACGCTCCGGCACCCGAGATTCCGGCGGCGCCCAAGCGGCGGCTTTCCGACGAGGAGCGGGAGGAACTCAAGGCGCTGGGCTATCTCCGCTGACGGCGCTTGCGTCGACCGATGACTGCGCGCCCGGGCGACATGCCCCGTGCCGAGCCATCGGTCCGGACACGGCGACAGGATAGAGCGCTCGGGGCCGGGAGCGATGAAGTGCCGAGGACATGCTCGCGATGACCGCCGATGACAGGCAGGAGCGTGTCTCCCGCCCAGGTCATCTCACCACCGTAGGGCATGAGCTAGGCGAGCGTGCAGATAACGTGCTCGCCGTACTCTCCGGCCTGGTGTAGCACGGCGAAGCCGGCCTGCTCGAGTTCCGCCTTCAAGGCGGGCGGCCGATGGTGTCTGCGGCTGGGCAGATACCAGGTGCCGGCGATCTCGGCGGCGCCCTCGTAGAGGTCCCGACTTTCCTCCAGCTCGACGTAGGCGATCCCCGTCTCGGCCTCGATGAGGCCTGTGTCTCCGTAGCGGTGGTAGACGATGCCGCTTCTCTCGTCCGTCACCGTCTCGTGCTCGCGGAACCGTTCCTTGTCGAACATGGCCGTGCTGACGAGGTAGTAGCCACCCGGCCGCAGCCGCGCTCGCACGGCCGCGAATACGCGGGCGCGCTCCTCGTCGAAGACGATGGCCTGGAGGCAGAAGCTGTCCACGATGACGTCGTACTGGTCTCCTTGCAGGGGCAAGTCGCAGACGTCCTGGACCTGGTAGTTGATGTCGAGCTGGCGCTCTGCCGCCACCTTCCTGGCGATCTCGATGGCGGCCGGGATGATGTCTATGGCGTCTACCCGGAAGCCGCGCTGGGCGAGGAAGCACGCGCCGACGCCCGTCCCGCACCCGATCTCGAGCGCCCTCGGTCGCTCCTCGGCCAGCTCCAGGCGCGTCAGCGCATACTCCAGAAACGCGCGGGAGCAGAAATCATCGAAGGGCTTTCCGTTGAAGCGCGTGTGCCACGCGAGGTGGCCCTCCGCCTTCACCCGGTCGTACCCGGCAATGTGTTCCCGGTAGTAGTACTTCATGTTGGCTATCCCTCAGCTCTGCTGCGACCTCCGAAGCCCCATCCTCCCACACCAACCAACCCCCCGTCAAGTGTGGGGCTGAGTCACAGCCAAAGACAAGCGGGAGGGAAGGGGGGCAGGAGACGCGCCGCCCGAGGCGGCCAAGAGCGCCGGAGGCGCTCAAGGCTCCTGCCCGACGGAACCGAGTCAGAAAAACCAGAGAAATCCTTGACCTGGGAAGGAATCAATCGCTCAAAGATAGAACTAATGTTTGCGCCATCGAGGCGCGCGGGGTTCGCCCTCTTGGTTCTCCTGAGCACCCCCGCCGCCGCACCATGCACGCGGACCGGCGCTGCGGCCGGCCGCGCGCGGCGCCACTCTTGCCGAAAGGAGAACTGCTATGCTTCGCACCCTCACCTGTCTCATCTTCGGCGCGGCCATCTGTCTGTTTGGCCTCACCGCCTGGGCGGCCATGACCCACCAGGGCGGCAGCGCCTACTTCCCGGACGTCTCCGCCAGCTCGCCCCACGACCACGACATCGGCTACCTCTATGAGATGGGGGTCGTGAGCGGCTTCGCCGACGGGACCTATGGCCCCTCCACCCCGGTGGACCGCCAGCAGATGGCCTCGTACATCGTGCGCAGCCAGGCCGTGACCTTCATGCTGACGTTCATGAGCATCGACCAGAACTTCTTTGGCGGCTACTACACCGGCGAGCAGGCCTATATCGATGGACGGATCTCTTATGAGGACTACCAGGCCTCCGTGGGCGCGCTCGAGTGGGCGACGGCCGCGGCGAACCGTGAGTTCTCTCAGATGAGGGATACGGACATCGAGCGCATCTGGAACCTGTACTGGTAGCTCGCGACGACGCGGGCAGGGAGGCGGGCCCCGAGGCTTCGCCCGCCTCCCCTCCTGCCAGGGCGGCATTCGTGCGGGCCGCCCGGGAGTGAGCGGCCGTCTCGTCCGGCCGCTCGGGGGAGAGTGATCGCCGTCTGTGCAGGGAATTCGCAGCAGACGTGAACTGTCGCGCCTGCTTTCGCCTCTATGATGGCAGCTCAACGAGTGTGGTTTACCTCTGGGCCGCGGCGGCCATGATGCCCTCCGCACTTTCCTCCTTTGGCCCGTGCCCGTTGGGCGGGAGCCTTGGCCGCCTCGGGTGGCTCGTTCACCCCGAGCGAAGTCGAGGGGCCTCCTGCCTTGACGGCAGGAGGCTCGCGCTCTCGCCGCAAATAGTGGCGAGGGAACATTCAACTCGACTCGGGGGAGGTCAGTAATGAGCGCGGCAGTGCACGTCGCCGTCGATCCTCGCGTCGAACTCATGTGCATCATCTTTCGTCTGGCGGGAAACCCCGAGTACCGCGAGAGCAGCCTCCCGCGCTACGATCAGGAGGTCGAAGCGCAGTTCGCCCCTTTCGAGCACCACCTGGCAGTCACATCGGCCGCCGAGCTTCGGGAAGCTCACCACGTTCGCTGGGCCGCGCCGATCTCGCTGGCGGTTCATCTCGCCGATGCCAACTCCCTGGCGCCCAGAGTCGCTCTCGACCCTCGGCCCCGCGAGCTAGACCAGCGATGGCGGCCGGAGGAGACGTCGCGTTTCCTCGACGCGGCGCGAGACTTCGTGTCGGAGACGTCCTTCGCCGACTTCACCACCTCTCACCAGGCTCTTTACCAGGGCGCCGTGCGCCGGATGCAGGAGGCGCTGGCGCAGTGGGGGTACTTCGATTGGTTCGATGATTTCTATGGCGACGTCGCGAGCGGCCGCTTCCACGTCATCGTCGGTATGCTGACTGGTCAGAACAGCTATGGTGTCAGCTATCAGGCGGAGGACGTCAGTGAAATCTACGCGGTCCAGGCGGTGTACGGTGCCAGCGATGACGGTCTGCCTGTGGTCGATCATGACACCGTCGGCTGCATCGTCCATGAGTTGAGCCATGCCTACGTCACCCCGATGATCCACGCGCACGCCGACGAGTTCCGGGACGCTGGCGAGCGGCTCTTCCCGCCGGGGGACATGGGAGACAAGGGGTATGGGAGCTGGCAAGAGATGACTCACGAGACCCTTGTCCGAGCATGTGAGATGCGGTACTACACCAGGTATCTCGGTGACGACGCCACCTCGCGGAAGATCGCCTGGAACACACGCACCGGCTTCCGGCTCGTCGGCCCCCTGTCCGAGCTGCTGGCGGAATACGAGTCGAATCGCGAGCGATACCCGACGCTGGCGGCGTTTCTGCCCGAGATTGTTCGATTCTTCCACGAGCAAGCCCGGTCACTGGAGGCGGGCGCGCCCTAGACACGGCTTCGACCGCCGCCTTGCTTAGCTGTCCTCTTCCCCCTCCCTGCTCCCGGCAAGTCGTCGGCCGTGCAACGGGAGCAAGCTCCCAGCCAACGCGCGGTGTGGCCATCTCCGCACAATATGACCGGAGACGGACACGGCCGGCGCGAGGAGGCACAGGAGCGCCCGCGCGGGACGTTAACAAAGTCGCTGGGACCCGACGCTCCCACATGCTGGGGACGCCGGGATGAGTGTGCCTCAATTCCACGGAGGGAGAGAAGAAACATGAGGACGCCACACAGCTTCGCTGGCCTGGTCGGGATCGCGATTGTTCTGCTCGGCCTCATGGCCTGCGCGAGTGCGTTCGCCGAACCGCCGAAGATGAAGATGACGACGGACATTCCGGAGGCCATCACCACACCGGACAGGGTCGAGACCCGCATCGGGACGCTGGAGTTCTTCGACGGGATTCCCACCAATGAGACGGCCGCGCGGTGCTACGACAACCTCGACTTCCTTCGCGGCGTGGAGACCTTTTTGAACGGGCTGCCTGCGACCTCGCTGGAAGCGCTTCGGCGCGGTCAGGCGGCCCTCGGTGCCAAGCATTCGAACCAAGCCATGATCTTCGATCAGTTGATGGACAGCACTTCCCTGTTCCTCACCGGCAACACTGACACGGTCTACTGCCTCGCCTTCTTCGACCTGGAGAAGGAGGGCCCGATGGTGGTCGAGGTTCCACCGAAGTGCGGCCCGGGCACGGTCAACGACGCCTTCTTCCGCTTCGTGATCGACATGGGACCGCCCGGCCCCGACCGGGGCGAAGGAGGCAACTACCTGATCCTTCCGCCCGGCTACGAGGGCGACGTGCCCGACGGCTACTTCACCGCCAAGTCGACCAGCTATGTGAACTGGATCGCCCTGCGTGGATTCCTCGTTGACGGCAAGCCGGACGCCGCCACCAAGATGTTCGAGGAAGGCCTGAGAATCTATCCCCTGGCCAAGGCCGCGAACCCACCCGCGATGGAGTTCATCAGCGGCTCCGGGGTGCCGCTCAACACCATTCATGCCAATGACTACCACTTCTTCGAAGAGCTCCACGCCGTCATAGACCGCGAGCCGGTCGAAATGCTCGATCCCGAGCTGCGCGGACTCTTCTCGGCCATCGGTATCCAGAAGGGCAAGCCCTTTGCCCCAGACGCCCGCATGAAGAAGCTGCTGACCGAAGCGGCTGCGGTGGCCAACGCGACCTCGCGTGTGATCTTCTGGTACGAACGCGATGAATCGGCCTTCCTTTATGAGGACAGCTATTGGAAGAGGGGCTTCGTCGGCGGGAACTATGAATACCTCAAAGACGAGGGCCTGGGCGGACGCAATCTGGATGCGCGGACCCACTTCTATTACTTCGCGACCGTCAACACGCCGGCGATGGCGATGAAGTTGATCCGCAAGGGCTCAAAATACGCCTGGGGCTATCTGGACGCGAATGGCAACTACCTCGACGGCGGCAAGAACTACAAGATGAACGTGCCCAAGGATCCTCCCGCCGAGAGGTTCTGGTCGGTGGTGGTCTATGACCCGCAGACGAGGTCCGAGCTGCAGACAGACCAGACCTTCCCCAGCCGGAACAACAAGCGGGACAAGTTCATCGTGAACGCGGATGGGTCGGTGGATCTCTACTTCGGCCCCACGCCGCCAGCGGGCAAGGATAACAACTGGATCCAGACCGTGCCCGGCAAGGGCTGGTTCTGCCTCCTGCGTCTCTATAGCCCAACCGAGGCGTGGTATGACAAGACCTGGCGGCCGGGAGAGATCGAGTTGGTGAAGTAGACGCGCACACGTAGAGTTGCGGCGTCTCGGGAGGACACCCCCGAGACGCCTTTCGGCCTACCCCTCCTCTTCCCTCCTCAGCCTCATCAGCGCCAGGTCGCCCTTCCAGGCGGTGAAGTGCCACTTCGCGGGCGGCGGGTCGCCCAGCTCCGGCAGTGTGCCCTGCTTCACCATGAACCGCAGTGCCTCGCCGAGGATGAACCCGCACAGCCAATCCCGCCACACCTCGTACTGATCGCGGCGGTGCTCGTATCCCATCTGGTCCAGCAGCTCGTCCAAGTCAGGCCACGTGGGCAGCAGCACCTCCTCCACCAGTGGCCCGATGACCTCCTCGACCACCGGCGCGAGCACCTCGCTGTCGCCCTCCCGCCGGACGGGGAACGTAAGCCGATAGGTGTCGCCCCTGCGCGCCCGCTCCACCAGCTCGGCATCGGTTCCCGGCCCACGCCTCATCGGAAGCGGTCCTCCCGCCAGTCCAGACGCGATGCATCACCCAACGGTTTGCCTTCGCACGAAGAAGAAGAGAGCTTTCGCGGCCAGGCCGGGCCGCGCACCCGGCCTGGGTGATGTCCTGGACGGTCGCCCACACGGGGCATGTTGGTCGCCCTGTAGCCGGAGAGCAGACTGACATGCTCGCCAGCGCATCCAAGAAGCAGGATGCACGCGGCCTGACTGGACAGAGGGGTGGTCTCAGGCTATACTGGTCTGCGCCATGAAGGGCGAAGAACAACCGTGATAGCGAAATGCCCAGCTGGAGGGCGGGGTCGATTGCAGGCCGCAGGCACCGAAGCCTGCGGTCTTCTTTTTTTTCTCCGCCGCGTGGTGATGGAGACCTGCCGATGACAGACACGCGCATGAGCCGCAGGGAGTTCCTGCGCGTCGTCGCGCTCGGTCCTTTCGCCGCGGGCGGCCGAGCCGACGCGGCCGGAAGACACGCAGGTGGCGAACGCAGTGAGCCGGCCGGTTCGAGACAGGAGGCGATCATGCCAATTGAACTTCGCGAACATGACACGCGGGTCGTCCTGCCAGACCGCGGCGGCGGTATTCGGCGGCTCGTATTCGGCGATGACACAGAGATTCCCTTTCTCGTGCCCGCGCTGATGGGCGAACACTTCTTCACTGGCGTGTGGCCACTGCCGGAGGACGCCATCGACTATGAGCCAATGTCGGCTCCGAGCTGGTTCGACCAGACTTCGGAGACGACCGCGGTCTGGCATCAGCCCGAGACACCCTACACCCATGTCGAGAGCCGCGTGGAGTACCAGCTTGTCGGGCCCGGGACAGTGCAGGCGCGGTTCGAGACGCGCTCCCACGCGCAGAGCTATCCTCACGGGTATGTCGGCCTATTCTGGACTACGCTGGTGCCGGCCGGCGGCCAGCGGGGCTTCCACGTGATCGTGGCACACAACACGGGAGTACATCGATGGCACTACTTCCAGGGAGGAGCGGACTCCTGGTCTCCCCGTGCGAACACCGTCCTCGGGCCGTCAGTGCTGCCGGCGGCTCACAGCGCCGAGCATCCCCCCTGCTACTTCCTCGCCGAATCCGAACTCCGCTTCTCACTGCCGGTTCAGGTCGGCCGATGGAGGGAGCTCTATTACAGCCTGGAGCTTGACAGTGCCGATGTGGCCTTCACCAACGTCCTGCTCGGCACCGCTGTGGGCGGGCCAAGCTGAGACGTCTACTGGCGGCTGCGGCCCGGCGAGTCCAGAAGCGTCCGGTGTCGGCTGACCGTAGGTCAGTGGCCCGGATGGGAGGCGGTGGCCGAGCGCTATCGCTCATGGGATGGCTGCCTCGACCCAGACTTCACGCTCCGACTGGCAAGGCCCGATGCGCGGCAGGATCTCGCCATGCCGGAGCGGGCCCAGGCGGCCCGTGGCTCTGCACTTGCGCTGTCGGAGAAACTCTTCCGAGCGAGGGGGCGCGAACTCCTGAGAAGGCTCGGGCTTTCGGATCGCTGCTCCGTCGGATGCTTCGGCGGCACATCGCAGAATGCCGGCCTGGACGATGGGCTCTCGCAGGATCATATGTGGGGGCCGTACCTCACCTTCCTTCTGACAGAAGAGGACTGGCGCCTACACGCCGAGCGCCTCCGGCGCGCACTCGAAGACATGCCGGACGAAGTGGATGGCGTGAAATGGATTGGCTACGAAGGCCCCTGTCCGCGGAAGACGGGTGTGTGGGAGATCACGTCATTCCTGCAGATGCTCACGGGCCTCGATGCGCGTCCCGAGACAGAGCGCGACTGGCTGCCCCACTTGAGGCGCGAGAGCTTCCTGGGAAGGAGATGGATCGAGCAGCTATTCGAGGCCGGGCAGGGGCGCGTCTTCCACGACCCGGGGAAGCAGTTCACCGAAGTCTGGAGGCATTGGACGGCTTACGTGCCGCCCGATATCCACCGCGCCCTTCTTGCGCGCTCGCTGTTCCGGGCCTGGAACGCCGGCCCCGAGTACAACCTCCAGCGCATTCATAAGCGTGGCGACCGCGCGGCCTTCGACCTGTGCCTTGCCCGATTCGCAGAGGAAGTGATCGAGCTCGCGTTTTGCTGGAACGAGTCCTTCGTGCCACCGCCGAAGTGGCGGTTTGTACACTTCCGCCGTCTACCCATCTGCCCGGCCGCCGTGCGCCGGGGCCTCGACTCGCTCTGGCTCACTGGCGACGCGGATGAGCGGATCGACATATGCAGGCGCCTTGTGGATTCGGCCAAGCTGATGATGAACGACCTCTATCACGTCACGTGTGATCCCGGCGATCCCCTCTGTGCCTTCGCCCACGAGATACACGCGAGAATCGAAGACGACGAAGTGAAGAGGCACACCCGCCTCGACTGGTGACGGCCGCCAGGCCTTTCCGCCGAGCGCGACCGGCCCGCAGTATGTCCTTGAGCAGCGCCACGCCGATGGGACTCACCCCTCCGCCGCGATCTTCTCCACCGCTTCCCACACCGCGGCCGCGATGTACTCGTTGTCCTCTTCCGACATGGTCGGGTGCATCGGCGGGCACATGATGCGGCCGCCCAGCTCCTCCGACAGGGGAAGCTCCTGCCCCTCGGTGTGGCGAGCGACGAAGGGCACTGTCTTGTGCACCGGCGGGTTGAAGATGCGGCACTCGACATCGTACTCATCGTCGAGCAGGGCGATCAGCCGATCGCGCTTCTCCCCGGCCCACTCCCGCGGCACGAGGATGGTGTACATGTAATAGGAGTGATAGCAGTCTTCCGGCTCATAGGGCAGCGTCAGGCCGGGGCACCCCGACAGGAGCTTGCTCCTCTGCTCGGCCAGCTTGCGGCGGGCCGCGATGAAACCATCGAGCCGGCGAAGCTGCACCGGCCCCACCGCCGCCTGGACCTTCGTCATCTTATAGCTCGACCCCCAGTGCTCGCCGCCGAACTGGCGCATCTCCCGCAGCCGCGGCACGATGTCGCCGTCATCGGTGGTGATCATGCCGCCCTCGCCCAGGGTAGACATGTTCTTCATGGTGTGGAAGCTGAAGATCGTCATCCATCCCGTCTTGCCGATCTTCGTTCCCTTGTAGCCGCCGCCGGCCGCCCGCGCCGCGTCGCCGATCACCTTCGGGGGCCCGTGATCCGGGTTGGGGTGGCGCTCGGCCAGCTCGAGGAAGTCGTCCATGGGCGCGGAGAGGCCGTTCATGTGGGTGATGAGCAGGGCGCGGGTGCGCGGGGTCATGCGCTTCTCGACATCGTTCGGACCGGCGCAGAGGGTGCGCGGGTCCACCTCACACAGCACCAGCTTCCCGCCGTGCCCCAGCACCGACATCGGAGCGGCGACGAAGTTGATGCTCGGGCAGATGACCTCATCGCCGGGCTGCAGGTGGAGGCACCGCATCGCCATCTCCAGCCCGACGCTGGCCGTGCAGATCGACACCGCGTGGTCGGTGCCGCAGTACTCCGCGAACTCGCGCTCGAAGACCTCGAACTCATCGGTGATGAACCCGAACCCCACCGAGGGCTCCATCGAGGCGCGGATGGTGGCGACGACGACCTCGATTTCCTCTTCCCCGTAGTCGGTGCCCAGCATCGGCTCGGACTGCCACCGCTCCGACAGCCCGCGCTTCAGAACCTTCTTCCTAAGACGCGCCTCCAACGGCAACTCTCCTCAGGGGATATGCTCAGTCTGCCGCCTTTCTTCTCCGGCCGGGGAGGGGGTTCCTATGGTGGGGGAGGGGCGAGTTGGTGTATCGGAAGCTTGCTCCTGCGATGACCACGTGTCAGTGGCCGCGCGGGCCTCTGGTGGCAGCAGCAAGCTGCTGCCCAACGGGGAGGGGCTCAAAAGCGAGTGAGGGGGGTTCGGGGGGACGAA
>CAZLHI010000023.1:0-49067 GCA_964559435.1 uncultured bacterium
GCGGCAGCGTCACTGGCGCTGCACCGCAGACGCTGCCCTTCGCGGTCCGCAGGCCGCTGCCGGCATAGGGCAGGGGAGATGGGGCATCTTGCCCGCAGGCGTCCGCTGTGGGCCGCCCTGTCGCCTGCTATGGGCTGCCGGTAGAGCAAGGAGGAACGATATGTCGGAACAGCGCAAAGACGAGTCGGAGCAGTCGCAGAAGGCGCCGCCGCCGCCCGAGGAGCGGGGCGACAGGCCGATGCTGGCGAAGGCGCCGACGCTGGAGGTGGCGGGCCGTAGTTACACGATGCGGCCGCTGGGCTACGCCGACCACGGAAGGTTAGCGGCGATCCTCGAGGCCGCCGTGCGGCAGGGCAAGGTAGACCTGGCGGCGGTGGCGCTCAGGGGCGATGCGAAGGAACAGACGGAGACGATCATTTCGCTCCTGTTGGCCGCCTTTGGGGATGCCCAGGGTGAGATGTTCGACTTGCTGGCGAGCGTGCTGGGCGTCAGCAGGCAGACGCTTCTCGACCCCGAGCTCTTCCCCTTCGCCTCGTTGCCTCTGGTACTGCGCAAACTGTTCGAGCATCCGGACCTAACGGATTTTTTCGTCGAGATCGGGGCGCTAGTCCGGGGGCGGCCGATCCTGACGCCGCCTTCGAATGGGCCGTCGACCTCGTCGCTAAACGGTACGGCTACTCCGACGAACATATCCTGACGATGCCCTATAGGCGCCTGAAGCAGGCGGTGCGCGTGGCCGCCGAGCGGGAGGCACAGGAGGAGCGGAATCAGTGGGTATGCGCGGCGTTCATAGGCTACCAGCTCAGCGCGCCATATCGGAAGCAGCCGTTGAGCTTCGGCGCCTATCTGCGCCAGGTGGGCTTGGCCTCGTCGGGGACATCCGCCTCCGTCCCCAGCGAGGATCTGGCCGTGGTGAAGGCGCGGGCCCTGGCGATCGGCGAGGACATAGCAGCCAGGGACAAGGCGGGGCGGTGAGATGACGGCATTAGGCGGCAGCGAGGTCTTCCGACTCTTCGGCACGGTCGAGGTCGGCCGGGAGAAGTTCGCCCGCGACATGGCCGCGATGGAGAAGCGGGTCGGCGGGTTTTCCGCCAAGTTGCAGACCGGCTTCGCGCGAGTGCAGGGGGCGATCGAGCGCAACCGGGCGGCGATCCGCGGCGTCGGGATGGCGCTGACGGGCGTCGGGGGGATCGGGATAGGGGTAGGTAAGAAGCTCGTCGGCGCGGCCGCGGACATGGAGAAGTATCAGGCCGAGTTCGAGGTCCTGACCGGCAGTAGTGAGGCCGCGAAGAAGCGGCTCCAGGAGCTCACGGATTTCGCCGCCAAGACTCCATTCGACCTGCCTGGCATCATCGACGCGGGCAAGCTGGTGGAGGCGTTCGGGCTGGATCTCGGTGGCGTCGGCAAGACCATGACGACCTTCGGCGACACGGCGGCGGCGATGGGGGTGCCGATCCAGCAGGTGATTCGGAACTTCGCCAAGTTGCAGGCTGGGATGTTCGACATGGCGGAGATGGCGCCCCTCGGTATTACCCGCGACAAGTTGAAGGAGTTCGGCGTCCAGTTCTCGGAGACGGGCGAGGTCCTGAACCGCGACGACCTTTTCCCCGCTGCGATCAAGTTGGTCGAGGGCTTCTCTGGGACGATGGACAGGGTGAGCAAGACTACCGGGGGCGCGCTGTCGAATCTCGGCGATTCGTTCTTTCAAGTCGCGGCCGCTCTGGGGGCCAGTCTCACGCCGAAGCTCAAGCCGATTATCCGCGGCATAACGGCGATCGCCGATCGGGTCATAGCATGGGCCAAAGAGAACCCCACGCTGGCGGCCACGGTGGTGGCAGTGGGCGCGGCGATTACTGGGATGGCTGCGGTGCTCGGTCCTTTACTGATCGCGCTTCCGACGCTCAGCGCCGCGATAGCAGTCGCGGGTGCCGCTTTCGCGGCCATCGCGGCTGCCGCCGGACCGATCGCACTTGTGATCGGGGCCCTGGTCGCCCTGGGTATTGGAATCTATGAGATCGTGAAGCACTGGGATGTCATCAAGGCGGCGACCTCTGCCGCGTGGCAGGCGATCTGGAATGTGATCGGGCCCACGGTCGAATCCATAACTGGCACCCTGTCAAAATGGGGCGAGGAGACGAAGACGATCTTCGCGGATGCCTGGGAAGCAGTGAGGATCGTGACGGACAAGCTCTGGGAATGGTTCGGCCCCTATGTGATGGCCTGCCTCGACCTGGTGGTGGGAGACCTGAAGGCCGCATGGGCGGTAGTCAGGACGGTCAGTGAGGTCGCCTGGGAGGCAGTCAAACTGGTGGTGGGAACCGCGTGGGACGCGATCAAGTTGATAATCGGAAGCGCACTGGATCTCATCAGGGGTGTGGTCAGGGCTGGCCTCCAGGTACTGCGGGGCGATTGGTCAGGCGCATGGCAGACGGTGAAGGATACGGTCTGGCAGGTCCTGGAGAACATCATCGGGTTCGTCGAGTCGCTGGCTGGCCGGTTCCTCGAAGCCGGCAGGAATATGCTCCAGTCATTGGCGCGCGGTATCAAGGATGCAACGATGGCGCCCGTTAATGCGGTGAAGGGAGCGTTGAAGAAGATCCGGGACATGCTGCCCGGGTCGGACCCCAAGGAGGGCCCGCTGGCGGGCCTGACCGGGATGGGCAAGGGGCTTATGGAGACGCTCGCCCGAGGCATGCTGGAGAGCGAAGGCGACCTTGCAGACGCCTGGACAACTGTCTGCAATCGGCTTCGCCGGGTCTGGGACGATACAATCGGCGATATACTCAACAGATGGGTGAGGGGACAGGGAATGCTCGAGGAGGGTCTGGCCGCGGACGTTCTGGGCCAGTGGCAGCCCCCTCCGTGGGTCCATACGCTGTCCAATGTCGGCACCCTGTTCCTCCAGGCCTCGGCCGTTTTCGCCGCTGCCTCGGGGGATTGGCGCAATGCGATCATCCGATTGGGCGTGAGCATCCTGATCCAGAAGATCATGGCCGCGACCCAAGCCGCCGCGGCGAGCGTGATGGCGGTCTCCAGCGCCGCGCAGGTTGGGGCGGGAGCGGAGATGCTCGCCGCCGGGGCCGAGCAGGTGACGGCCTCGGCTGGCATGGTGCTCGCCGGCGACACGATGTATGCGGCCTCGATCAATATGCTCCGCGCAGCAGGCGCCAAGTGGTTCTTGCCCTTCCAGCGCGGCGGCATCGTCGCGTCCCCGACCAGGGCCCTCATCGGCGAGATGGGCGCGGAGGCCGTCGTGCCCCTGGAGGGCGGACTATCGCCGCAACTCGCCCAGGCAGTGCTTCCCGCGGTGCTTCCGGCGGCCACTCGACCCGGCGGTTTGCGACCCATCCTGGTCACGATCGAAGAGGGGGCCATGTCGGTCAACCTTGACGGCGCCACCGACTACCAGCTCTACCGCTTCGCTGACCGGCTGGCAGAGCACCTGGGCGGCGCCCTCAGGCGCCGGCTGGCGGAGGGGATGGCCGGATGAAGCTGGAGAGCTACACAATGCCGATGGCCGGGAAGGGGTGGAAACCGCCGGCAGTGCGGCCCCGGATCCAGGCCGACGGGACCTATGGGGGCGTGGTGGTGCATTCCTCCCCGGGGCATATCGGCGACCAGATGTGGCGGATACCCTTACCAGCCCTAAAGGGGAAGCCGAAGGTCAGCACGGTGCGGACCTACACGGCCGAGACCTACAACCACGCGCTCACCGCGAACGAGGCATTCGCCTTCTACGTCAACGTCGCGGCCGGCGAGTTCGCCGCGATCTCCGTGGCGACCATGCGGCTCAAGCGGTCGGCCGACGGCGCTGGCACGCTCAGCGTCGAGGTGTGGGAGAAGAACGCCAGCTCTCTACCCGAGAAGAAGATCGGACTGCTTGGCGCCATTGACGTAGCGAGCGGACTGAGCACCAGCTATCAGGACGTGACGGTGTGGTCGAATCGCCACGCCTGGCCATTCTTGGGACCAAACGGCGGCTATCTCGTGCTCAATGGAAATGGCCTAACGACGGGGACGGTCTACTGGGCGGGGGAGAACACGGTCGCGAACGCGCACGCCGAGTGGAATCCTGCCACGAGTACGTGGTCCACCGTGACTGGCGAACTCAGCGCGACCGTCTGGCAGGGCGCCGACTTCCTTGTCCTTCGGGGATTTCAGGAGGCCTACTGCTACCCCGATGGCGACGGCCCGCAGGCGTGGACGCTCGAGCTCGACGACGGCAGCCAGTACAGCGTCAAGCTGCGCGAGGTCGAGGGGCAGTGGGGGCTTGAGCCCTTGGACGTCGACCATGAGGGCATCCTGGTCGATGCGGCCATTATCTTTCAGCCCATCTCAGAGGTGGGGCAGCAGGCATTGGGTACGACATGAGGATCATCAGCGGCTACGACCCAACGGGACCGGACCGCGAGACGGCGATCGAGGTGACGGCGACGCCAGCGGGCGAATCGGCCGTCGACATCACGGACATCGTGCGATCGGTGCGCGTGATGGATACCCTCGAGCGAGCGCCCTCCACTGCGCAGCTCGAACTTGAGCGGCAGCCGGAGTCCTGGAACGATCCTGTGGGCGACAGTTCCTCGCCGCTCACGCCAGGTAGCCGGTTGGAGATCAAGATGGGCGAGCGCGGCGGGACCATGACCCGGATCTTCGACGGCGAGATCCTGTCGGGCGAGACGGGCGAGCAGGACCCCGCGGCGCGGACGCCCATCCGCGCGGTCGGCGGGCGCCAGCACTGGTGGAAACGCAAGGTCGTCTCCGAGGTCTACACCAGCCAGGACTCGGACAACATCGTCAAGGACATGTTCCAGGACTTCGGGGGCCTGGGTCCCACTGAGTTCGACCTGCCGGGGGACGGCCGCATCATCACCTACCTGCAGACCTTCGAGCGTCCGATCATGGCGGTGGCCTTCGACCTGTACGAGCCGGCCGAGCACGTACCCTGGTGGGACCCGGTACAGCAGAAGCTGTCGACGCTCGACTGCGACATACCGGCGTCGGCCGACGTGACGCTGCCACGGTCGCTACGGCGTGATCCGAAGTTCGGATGGCAGGTGCCGGAGGCGACCCGTGTGATCGTCGATGGTGGCACACTGCGGAACGTCGAGCGGGTGGAGGTGAATACGTGGTCGACGGTGGTCAACAGGCTTTCGACTGGCGAGCTCTATGACGAAGGCGTCCGATGGGCCGCGGGCACGAAGACCGACGCGCTTGTGCGCTCGGCGCTGTACACTGACTCGCCATATTGGGCTGACGCCTGGGGGAACAATCCCCACTGGGGAATATGGCAACAGGGTGACTATCTCTACATCAACTTCGCGAAGAACCTGATGGACACGTCCTGGGGCGACGACGGCTACAAGGGGCCCGTGGGCATCCGCTTCCTGACGAACAATCCCGCGATTTCCACTGAGCCGGTCTCCATCCTTGTGTTCACGCAGACCTTTGGTGAGAAGGGTCTCTGGCAGGGCGCGGTCTTCGAGGAGGAATTCTCCACCGTCGAGAACCGCCAGCGCTGCTACGTGCAGATTCGCGTCGACGTCGATGATCAGGCGATGCCGCCACCCGGCGGGTACATGCCGGGCAAGTATTGGCAGGAGATGATCCTCGATGACTCCGACGTGCAGATCTCGTGGGACATCACCGGCCGCCAGGTGGCGCCGGATTCGCTCGAGCAGTTGTCGGCGCAGGCCTGGGACGATGATCTGATCGCGGCGCACGGCGACGTTCTGAAGCAGGTATCCAACGAGACGCTCCTGGTGGAGAACCAGGAACGCAAGGCCGTCGAGGACGAGGCCGTGCGGCAGATGGAGGTGGTGAAGGTCGCGCGCTATCCCGCGGTCCTGCCGTTGGCGGGACAGGACCTGCGGCTCCTGCCCGGTGATTGCATCCGCACGGCCCATCCCCGCGATGACTACGACGTGCTGGTGTGGGCGCGCCAAGTGCAGCATACGTGGGAGGAGGGCGGGCGGGCACAGACGCAGATCCAGGGCTGCGTGGTGGGGACGGTGTGATGAGCGCGCTGGCCGGATTTCGACAGATAGCCGACGTGCAGGCGGCCACCCGCCAGGACACGGAGGAGGGCTATTGGTTCGGCGGCGGACCGCAGACCGGGATCGTCTCCGGCCGCGACCTGCGCATGATCGGGGTCTCGACGGCCAACCCGGAATGGACCAACCTGACGTGCTTCAGCAGGTATGGATTCACCCCGCGCTCCGTGTATCAGAAGTTCACTGTTCCACGGGACTGCAAAATCGGCATCGTCGAGGTTGACTTCATACAGCCCAGCACACAGCCGTACTTCGATATTGATGAAGATGAAACGGAGGGGGCCTGGGCGCAGGTCTCGATCTACGCGAACGATGGACTGGGCTCACCGCCTACGCCTGGGACGGTGCTCGGCCGATGCATCCCATTCCCGCTGTCGATGCTGACGAACGCGAACACACAGCGATTCCTGCTGCCGGTGTGGGAACCCATATCTGTGTCCAAAAATGATGTGATCTGGGTCGGCATCGGGCCGAAGGCCTACACTGGCCCGGGCGAGACGCCTTCAGGGGCGATGACCAATATCACCGCCTACCTCATCTCTCGCGGCAATCGTGAAGTCGGCGCCAGCGACTTCATCGCGGCTGATGTCGATGTCGAACCGCCATTAACCGGCCCATACACACCCCGCAGCGATCGCCGCATCTTCGTGCGATTGTATGAGGCGGCCTACTCCGTAAACATGGCGGCGCCGGCGCACGTTCCGCCGCCGACTTCCTCGTCGGGCCACCGCGCCATCGTCGCGCGGCCGCAGCAAGGCCGCATCGAATCCGCCTATGCGCTCGGCGTTCGGCCCGGGCACGGCACATGGCCATGGGGCTCGGAGCTGGGAGGCCCATACTACTGGGTCGGTCTTGGTGGCGGTGCCGGAACGCTGTTGCACAACAGTCTCGGCGGTCTCCAGGGCGGGCTGCTCGGGGAGCGCTACCACTTCCAAGAGGCGGTGCACGATTTGCTCGGCGGTTGGATCATCGGCGACACGCAGGCTTTCGGTGCCCCTGCATACATCGACTACCTCGACTATGGCTACACGCGGCACATCCTGTACCCCAGTGCGGATGGACTGATCATCGGGATCGGCGGCGTGAACCGCGGCGACTACACGGAGAGGGCGCGGTTCACGGGGGAGGGCCACCTAGTCTTCGCTCAGCACACAAACATCATCCGCACTGACTCCGAGCCGGGCTCCGACACAAAGCGCGTCATCGTGGCGGCGGCTAGCGCGCCGAGCGGAGCGCGTGGAGGCTACCTCCAGGTTTTCGGCAACACATACGGCAGCGGTTACAGCGGGAGCATCGCTCTGCTACCCGGAGACTCCAATGAGGGAAGCCTCTTTTCTGACAAGGTTTGGGTCGGGGGTGAGGGTGTGGTGCCGTACACCGCTGGCGTCCCGAGTCTCGGTACGACAGAACGATACTGGAAGAGGTTGCTGACCGCGGCGGGTTCGGCTGCCGCTCCAGCGGTGGCTGCCGGCCCCTATCCGACCACGGGCATGTACTTCCCTGCGGCTAATGAGGTAGGCTTCGCAACCGGCGGGGTGCTGGGCTGGAAGATCGACGCGAACAGACACCTGCTACCGGGTTGGCCTGGCGCGCGGAACATCGGCGGTCCTGCGGACGAGTGTGGCAACGTCTACATTGGCGACAACAAGTGCATCTACCTGGGGAGCAACCAGGATGCGTATATCAAGTGGGATACGACTAATAATCGCTTGGAGATCAAGGTGCCATGAGCGAGTGCAAGTATGGAGTGGTGACGGGAACGCCGACCTATGACGGCTGTGAGGGGCTGTCCCAGCAGGACTGCATAAATCATACCGGGCCGTGGGGGTGGAGTTGCTGCTGGTATAAGGTGCCGACAGCAGAATGCCTTACTAGGGGTTGCGCGGGCCTGTCGAATCCCGACGAGTGCCCTGGCTGTAACCGCTGCGAAGACGACGGAGTGCTACCCGCGTTTTGGGGCTGGGAGATTACCGACAACCGCGGGACCCTGAATCAGACCGTCTACGATGAGGGCGAACTGGGGATTCTGCCGCTGAGTAACGGCTACATCAGAATTGAAGGCGACGACGTCATCCACTGTGCCGGGATTGAAATGTACTGGATCGATACCCCGAACACAGTGCTGAGTGACCTTCGTTCCGGTGGCACCATCTATGTTTACGGGTCGGGAAGGGTGCCATGACGCATATTCTCTCGGACACTGACTGGAACGAACTGATTGGTGATCTGGAGGCATTGCAGAAGCGGGTGTGGGAGAGTGCCCAGGAGGCATACCTTCTGACAGTCGATTGCCAAGTCGGCTTGTGTCCCGCAGTTACAGGTGCCATCTCGCCAGAGAAGCGGCGAGAGATCATCCGGCGTAGGAGTGAACCGTGGGGTGATGCTGTTCTACTCGTCCAGCACCTACGGGTGACCATTGAGACGCTGCGACGGTATCGAAATGGGACGTTGGTGCCCGGCGGGGCAGAGTCTCCGAGGTTCCGCACGCTTCGTGAACTCCTTGAAGAAGACACAGTCCGACTAACAGAGGACGCAAAAGGCGACCCTGAAATCCAACGATGGGTCGGGGGCCGTGATTGGGCCGACGAGGTGAAACGGAATCCCGAAATCGGAACAGCAGAGCGGCAAGGCACTGGAGAGGAAGGCGATGGCTGAACTTACCGCGGAGCAGCACCTCAAACTAGAACGAGATCGCTGGGCGTTCGTGGTGGAGTGCGCCGCCAGGGGCCTCGACCTCATGGACCGAACCCTCGCGGCCCTCGCCGACCCCGACTTCGCCATCACGCAGGAGCAGCGCGACGCGAAGCTGGCGCACTATCAGGGTTGCCTCTCCGCAGTGCAGGCCGCGGGCCAGCGGCTGACGGCGAATCCGATCAGCTTCACGTTGGACGAGCAGGATGACCTGACGCAATTCGAGGAGCCACAGGTATGAACAAAGATAAGTCGGAGCAAAACGACGGCACCCCCAAGATGACGGCGCAGGAGGCGCAAGCCGTCCTGCTCGAAGAGCAACAGGCGCGGCGGCGGCGGGTGGCTGAGGCCATGCTGCGCGAACGCGTAGCACCAATGGCCACCGTGGTACTCGATCCGATCCGGGGCGCGACGTGGATGCCGGCACTGCCGCTGTTCGAGGAGCTGCCACCACTCCTAACGGCGCAGATAGAACAGGCGTTACGCCAGGAGTGCGCGAACCCGGAACCTGCGGGTGCGGGAGTGCAGACGGATGAGGAAGCCGACTAACAACAGGACGTTCCGAACACTGCTCTGGGTGGCAGGGATCGCCGTGACCTTCGTTCTCGGGGTCGTCATATGGACGGCCCAGGCGATACCGGACATTCGGTGCGATGTGCGCGAGCACGCCACCAAGATCGACGGCCTCGACCAAGACCGCGAGGAGATCACCGAGAAGCTCGCCGAGCTCGACCAGGTGCTCGACGAGCACACTCGCGCCCTTGACCGCATCCAGGACCGGCTCGGCATTGACCGGCCCGCGGAGAGCGACCAGTGATCCGCGTAGTCGTCAACCCCGGCCATGACGGCATCCGCGACAAGGGCGCACGGGGGCCGACCGGCCTCCGGGAGGCCGATGTGGTGCGACGGGTCGCCCAGGCCATGCGGGGCATGGATGAGTATGAGTTCAAGCGGCAGAACGTCTTCGGCCTCTGGACGCTCCTGTTCGCGCTGCGCCGCAATCCGGCCGACGTTGTCGTGAGCCTCCACTGCGACGCGGGTTCGACGGACCTGGACGAGGCCCGCATGTTCTGGTGGCGCGATGACCCGGACCTCGACCGCGCCGAACGCTCGCACGAGCTCGCCAGGTCGCTGCGCGACTACGCCATGTACTCGCAGAGCGCGCTGGTGCTGACCGCGCCCTACATGCGAGGCCGCAGGCGGTTCACCCCCCGCATTCTCTGCGGCACCTCGACGGAGGCGGCCGTCGTCGCGGAACTCGGCTTCATTTCGGACCCGCACGTCGAGGCCGCCATGAGCACGCGCCACTGGGTCGAGCGGGCAGCGAACGGCGTCCACCTGGGGATATACGCATGGTTGAGAAGCATGGGAGTGAAGCGTTGACATACTGCGTCTGCCCGCGGCCGGGGTGCGCCTACCGGGAGAAGCAGTGGCCGGCCGCTATTCGATGCACCGCGCGCCGCTGTCCGAAATGCGGCGCGACACTAGTCGCAAGAGGAGAGAGTTGTGTGCAAGATGATGATGGTCGTAGTCGTACTGCTCGCCCTGCCGTTTCTGACGGCAGCACCGGCAACGGCCGGGGTGGACATCCCACTCGATGAGATGGGGGCCGGACTGGCAGGCGTTTTCCCGTGGGACAGTGACGCTGAGAGCTTCGGGGCATTCAACGTCACACTCGGGCTGCCGATCCAACCCCCGGAACACGTTCTACTGAGCGAGCCTCTGACCTTGGCCCAATGGCTGGCTGCGGAGGGAGGTCTCAATGTCCTCGTCCACGGGCTGCATAGGGATAAGGTCGCCGTCGGTGCCAGTCTCGCGGCGCCGATCTACAACTCGACGGGCAACATGCCGCTCCGCGCCGGAGTCGCCTACGTTGGCGGCACGGGCGGGGCGTGGTTTCTCGCCTGGGATGTGACCACGAGCGTGGTCTACCCGCCGCCGCCTGGAAGCGAACTTGTTGGACGCGCGCCACCGATTGACCATCTGACGGTTTCAGTGGTGCCGGGCGGCGCCGTCGCGAGCTATACAGTGTTGTTCTGAGGAGGCAGGCAAGCATGGAATGGGGCAAGTGGCTGGACAAGTTGCTGATGGACCTGGCGCTGGTCGGCATTCCCGTGCTGGTCGCGGCCCTGAGCGCGCTCACCGACCAGGAGGGCGCGCCCGTATGGGCGAGCATGGTGGCGGCAGCGGCGCTTATCGCGCTGCGGCGGCTGAGCAACTGGGTCAAGCACCGGGCCGACGCGTAGCCTACAGGGACTAGTTAGCGCACCGTGGCCGGCCCTCGGAGTCAACGTGTGCTTGCCGGCGGATTGAGGAGAGCGCACTGTGCGTGATGCAGGACTTGGCCCTGGGGAGTTAGATATGACACCGCTGGCCGCGAGGCGTGGCTTGCAAGGGATAATTAGGGGAAGCCGTACTCTCTATGTCAATCTCATTGCGACGGATGCTATCGCTCTCCAGTATCTGTATGAAGTGCTGCAGTGTTCTTATATCTTCGAGTTCAAGTAGAATCTGCTCCACGGACTCTATGTCGTCGTACCTCTTCCTTCTAGGAAGCATTCGGCGGCGTTCATGAGTGCGAGCACGTATCATTGCCCTCCTCCTGTTTCTCTCCGGTCAATTCTTCAAGTTTGATTAGGCGCAGCACTTCCATCTCGTCGGCCTCGATCACCTTCAACAACAAACTCCAGATGGGCTCCCAGAATCCATACTCATCTTTTCCTTCTATGTTCAAGCCGAGTGCCCTGCCCTCGGATTCGCCGATTGCAAATTCATGGGAAGGATATTGCCAGACCAGCCTTCGTGCAATCACCCTTGCGCGCGAAGAAGCGTCAGCCTCGCCCTGAAACATATAAGTCTGCAGGAACTCCCGTGCGTACTTCTCCCCTACACCCAACATGCGGAAGCACATATTGACCACCAATGGATCAAGGTGCGAAGTCACTGGGCTTACGTAATCAGCAGCAAACCTAGATGCTATGTCCAGCGCATCTTTCCTGCTTATGCCTGTCTCCCGCCGCATGCGCAGTCCTAGACGGAAGGCCAAGTCAGATCCGACTCCCGCGAAGAAGAAGACAGGCCTCACACCATCAAGCGCAGAGATCTGTATCCCCTCAGTAAGGGGATGCTCCATCGGCAGGTCGAGGGGACCGAGTTCAGACTCAGGACCCATTACGATGCAGTCTCCGCCTAAGGCCATCAGCGTCGCTGCGCTCTTCGCGTAAAGTGGCACAACGACGCGTAGTTTTGTACAGCGTGCCCGCATGATATTGATGATCTTGTATGCGCTGTAAATGTCCCCCCCGGGAGCGTTGAGCACGAGGTCAATCGTTGTGTGCTCTGGTGGCGAAGTAATCTGCTGTAGTTCCTTCAAGACCACGAGCACATCTGAAGATCCAATCTGCGCTCTGTTGTCTAGTTGGAAGAACACGAAGAAGTAATGCTCGGGGGTTGGAACGTGCGCCTCCTCTTCCGTTGGTGCTTCTTCGGCGACCTGTTCGGCTACTGGCTCTTCCGCTAGTTCCACCGATGGATTGCTTTCTGTCAAATCCGACCGCATGAACTATCCCCTACGACCGCCGCGAGGCGATGTATGCGGACTGTTGGCTTGCGAACTGGCTGACGTTCTCGCCCCGACTAGTTAGGTAGTCCTGCAATTCGGCCGGGAGGCCATCCCTCCCTGCTTCAACTCGTGACAGAACCATTGATGATAGGCCACACGCCCGCGCCAGTGCAGCGCGGCTTATTCCATGTTTCTCCCGCCACTCCTGCACCGGACCCGTCTTTCTCATACTTGAATTATAGCACAGTTTCTCGTTTTGGCCAAGGCCCCAATTGGGCCGACCTGCTACCCTGCGTGAAGTATATAAGTCCCAAAAATTTCGCCGTAGCGGCCCACAGGGCCACAGAGAGGCATAGATCGGAGCATGGAACTACCGGTTACGCACCTTCAGCACATAGAAAAAGAAGGGGGCGCCGAGCACAGCGGTCAGCACCCCAACCGGGAACATCTCGTTGATTGCCCGCGCGAGGGTGTCAGCCCAGACCAGGAAGGAGGCGCCGAGCAGCCCGGCCACCGGCAGGAGGACGCGGTGGTCGGGGCCGACCAGCCGGCGCGCGATATGCGGTATCACAAGCCCCACGAATCCGATTATGCCGCTGACGGAGACGGCGACTGCGGTGATGAGCGCGGCGCAGATGATGACGCCCGTCTTAAGGGATTCCGTTTCCACGCCCAGCTGTTGGGCTTGCTCTTCGCCGAGGGCGAGCAGGTTCAGGTCTCGCGCGTATGCGTAGAGCGCCACGCAGCCCAGCCCCACCAACAGCGCGGCAACGCCAACCACCACCCAGTCCGCTTGTCCGTAGAGGCTGCCCATCAGCCAGAAGACGACTGTTTGCAGGTCGACCCCCGCCATTGTCATGAGCAGCGTCACCAGTGCCCACAGGAAAGAGCCGACGACGACGCCGGCCAATATGAACGCGTCTCGCTGAATCCGGCCCTTCGCTCTCGCCAGCCACAAGACTACAAGCATGGTGCCGACACCGGCGCCAAAGGCGAGAACGACCTTGCCGGTGCCGCCCGCAAACTGCCCAACATGCAGCACTATTGCCGCACTTGCGCCCAGGGCCGCGCCGGCGGAGACACCAATAAGGTAGGGATCGGCGAGGGGGTTCATCAGCAGCCCCTGCAGCGACCCACCCGCCACTGTCAGCGCGCACCCGACGGTCGCGCCAAGCACGACCCGCGGAAGCCTGAGGTCCCAGAATATGTAGGCCAGCTGCGGTTCGTGTATGACAGGCACGCCGGACAGATAGCTGCGCGCCGAGTCCACGATAACGGCGAGCGGAACCGGCTCGGCGCCGATGTTGGCGGCGAGCAGAACCGACGCAGCAAGAAATCCCCCGAAGCTGCCGGTCAGGACAGCGATCCGCGTCGGCAGCGAGTGGCGCTGCGCGGGCGGAGCGGACATCACTCTGTCTGCCCCTCCTCCTCTGCATTGATCCCCTGCTCGACGTTCGGCCAGAGTGCTAGTGCCATCTCCCGTTGCTCCTGCGCCCAGGCTGCCTCCCCGACCATAAGATACATCTCCGCCATTCGCCAATGCAGCTTGGCCTGGAGCATCCGCATATCTTCGCCTCGATACTCCCGTGGGCGGCCCAATTGAACGAACATCCTGTCGTATTCTTCTGCCTTATCGAAGTACTCCTGAACTATCCGAAGTGCGGCCTCGTATTCGTTGAACGCAGCCTGTGCCGCTTCTCGCTGCCCCTCGCTCAGGCCCGCGTGGGCGGCCTTGCCGAGTTCATAGTGAGCGAAGGCGAGGTTCGTGTCCACGTCCACACTGGACAGGGCCCGGTAACGATTGTACGGCGCGGTCTCAATTGCTGCCAGTTTCCGGTAGGTCTCTAACGCCTTATCATATGCACCCATCATCTTGTAGGCCTCGCCCAGCCGCCTCAGCGTCTTCGTGTGGTTTGGGAAGAGGGAAAGCGCCCCACGGTACGCAGCCGCTGCCTCCTCCGGTTCGCCGAAGTGTTGGTAAAGCTGTCCCATGTACAGAAACGGCCGGAAGCTGGTCCGGCTGAGGGTGCGAGCGTGCTCGAGGGCCGAGATGCCGGACTCGATATCCCCCACAGTCCCGAGAAGCCGCCCGTATCGCTCCCAGGCCTCGGCCCAGCCGGGATCGTATCCGCGGGCCCGGTCATATTCTCGAAGAGCGTCGCGAGCCGCCAGGTGCCGCGCAGTTGCGTCTCCCAGGGCGAAGACGACGCGCTCGATGCCTTTGTCAACGGCCCGCTGCGCGAGAGCATTCCTGATCGTAACCGACAGTGAGAAGGCCGTCACGAGGCAGATCGCCGCCATCGCCGCGGCCGTCCAGCTGGCCCGGCGACCGTTGGACCGGAAGCGCTTCCGTCTGCCCTGCCGCGAGTTCTCCTGGGTCTGCTCCGCGGAGGCGAAGCTCTGTCCGTGCGCCTGGTGTGCCAACAGCCCGGCTGCGAGCCAGAAGACCAGGTTCGTTGCGCCCATGTACCAGCCGTAGTCCAGAAGGCTGTTCACGAGGAAGGCGGTGATGCAGCATATGCTGCCGATAGCCAGGACGCGGCCGGAGAGCTCCTGTTCCCTCGTGAGGGCCTTCGCGCCAGTGACCAGCACCGCCAGGACAAGCCAGAGGAAGACCAGCCCTCCCGCCAATCCGAGCTCCGCGAACATCTGAAGGTAGTTCTGATGCGCGGCCTCCACATAGCCGACGATGGCGTACGTGGGGTAGGCGTACTTGAAGGCGGCCGGTCCGACGCCCAGCCAGGGATATGCTTGCGCCAAATGGAGAGTTCCCTTCCAGGTGAGAATGCGGAACATGTTCGAGGCGTTCTCGCGGCCCAACGTCGTGGCCAACCGGGCTTGTAAGGGCTCGAGCTGCCAGGCGAGCACGCCGAACACGAGCACACCGATCGCGGCTGCAACAAGGAAGCCGCCGGCGATCTGCGACAGCCGGCCGCTCCGGCGCGCAAGGAGCACCAGGAATACCAGTGCTGCAACGGCAAATGTGAGCATAGCTCCCTTCGAGTAAGTGGGCAGTATGGTCACGGCCAGCGTCAAAGCGCAGAAGGACCACAGCAGCCTTCGCGCCAGGATGGAGGCGGCGAGGGCTGCGCCCAGTGCGAGCGGGAAGACCATGGCCAAGAAGCATCCCAATGGGTTCGGATTGAAGAAGGTGCTGAAGATGGCCCACGTTGGGTTCCCGAGTTCGCGCGCTACGACAAGTTTCTCCCGCCATCCATAGAGCGCCACAACCAGCGCCGCGGAGAGGATCAGCGCGTTACGCCACCAGGCCAGCGGATCCGGCTCGTCTTCCCGCGTCACCATGAGCGCCACACCCACCCCCGCCGCGACGATGGTGAACAGCCTTATCGCGAGCCCGGGCTCTTCGGGAACCGGGATGAACGCGGTCAGGATCAGCGAACACGCAAATGCCGCCGCCACCACGCCGACGCGCGGCAGCGGCAAGAGGGCGCGGTTCGCCACCAGGAAGAAGAAGAGGACCCCGATCCCCAGTCTGGCGAGTTCGATCTTGCTCGCGTGTGGGTTCACCGAAGCCACGGTGCTGAGTGCGGCGACGACGAGCAGCGAAACCGCGGGTGCGTGGATTGGGTTGGGTATCCGACGGAGGTCCTTGCCGCTCGACCATCGTGCAACCAGCGCCGCCAGGGCCGCCACGCCGATCAGCCCGGTGATGAGCGCCTGCCCGGCCGATGACGATATCTGGCCGAGGGAGTGTGTCTCCGGGATGGCGACCTTTCCCCATAGGATAGGCGCCCAGAAGACAGCAACAAGCAAGGCCGCATCGTGCAGAGCCGCAGCGGCAGCCGGGGGCCCTCCTGTTTCGCGGGAGCGTCTCACGTCGCTCTGCCCCAGATTCGCCGAAGTCTATCGCGTGCGCGTGTCACTATCGTTTGCAGCAGGACGAGGCCGGCTCGCAGCCAGATTCCCAACACAGGAAGACTCCTCACCCCGAGCGGCCAGTGAGCTGAGTAGTGCTTCGTATAGAAGCGTGCCATGCTTCGGTGGAACTCGATGACCATGGGGATGGGGCGCTGGTCACTGCTGCGTCCAATCCGATGCACGATGACGGCGTCAGGTACGTAGTAGATCTTCCAACCGGCTTGCTGCGCGCGCAGACACCAGTCAATGTCCTCGGCATACATGAAGAATCCTTCGTCGAACCCCCCGACCTCTGCCCAGGCTTCCCTCCTGATGCACACAGCGGCTCCCGAGACCCAGTCGACCTGCCGCACTCTGCTGTGGTCCCAGTCTGCCATAAGGTAGTCGCGCGCAAAACGATTCCCCGGAACGAATCGCCCGAGCACCGTGTTCCGCACTATCGCGGCCATCACCCTGGGAAACCGGCGACAGGAGTACTGAATGCTCCCGTCGCTGTTAAGCAGTCGAGGTCCTGCAGCGGCCGCCTCGTTTCGAGAGTCCAGGAACTCCACCAGTCTTCCCAGCGCGCCTGCCGATACGACTGTGTCGGGGTTCAGCATCAGCAGGTGACGGCCCTCGGCTTCCTGGGCCGCACGGTTGTATCCCTTGGCGAAGCCGACATTCTCTCTATTTCCCAGCAGCCTCACATCGGGGAACCGCTCGCGCACCATCTCAGCGCTGCCGTCCTGTGAGGCGTTGTCCAAAACGACAAGCTGCAGACTCAGCCCTGGGTCCGGTTCCAGAACAGAAGTTAGTGCGGCCTGAAGGTCCTCTCGGGTGTTCCAGTTGACGATGCAGACGGAAAGGTCGGGCTGGGCCATGAGGGCTGACGGCTGCGCTCCTTCAGGCGTCCTTTGGCTTCCATCCCTCGGGGGGCGGCTCGGCCTCGTCCACGAGCATGATTGGAATGCCGTTCTCTATGCGATACTGTCGGCCGCACTGGACGCATAGTAGGCGATCGCCCTCCAATTCAACTCGCACCTTGCATTCCGGACATGCGAGTATCTCCAGCAGTCCCGGATCCAGTTTCATCTGCAGCTGCCTCCTAGTCTTCGCCCTTCGTAAGACAACGCAAGTCGGCCGCGGAGGGATCCATTGCCGGCCCTGTCGGGCCGCAGGTACGTAAGGCCCCTTGGCTAACGACCGATGAGAAAGCCGCTAGACGTTCACAACGCGGCGGATGCCGATGGTCGCGAATCGACCCGCGAGAATCCCCGTCGCCGCACCGGCTATCGGGGACCAGGGCAAGTTCGAGAACCCGAAACCCACCATGATCCCCATCACGGCGCCAATGAAAGGGCCCTTGCGGAGCTTCACAAGGATGGCGCCCAGACCCACGCCGAAAATCAACCCCGTAAGAATGCCGAACTTCAGGGCCGTCATGAGACTCTCGGGTCTGCCCAAGCTCAAACCATACAGCACGGTTACCGTCGTGCCCACGACGAAGAACTGAACCACGGCGAAGAAGAGGCCGATGGCGAGGCCCGCGATGGTTGACCGGCCGAGTCGGGCGTTCTCTGAGAGGTCGATCGCACCGTCTTTCTCGTCGGACAGCGCGCCGGCTTTCCGGGCAAGCAAGTCGGTTGCATCGCCCTTCTGAGTTCCCTCGCGCTCTATGGGCCTGAAGATGGACTGGTCGGCGCCGAGATACTGCGAGATGTCTATGGAAGTCTCCGTTGCGTCCTCCGACACGCCGTGGCTCGGCGGAGTGCGCCCGGACGGCGAGTTCGTCGAGCTCTGTTGCCCGCCCCCGCCAAGCGGCCTCAGCTGCGTGCCGCCGGCGTCAGGTTCTGGCGCCTCATTGCTTTCCTGATCGAAGTTCGATTCCGCCTCTTCTTGCTCCGGGGGGTGCTGGACCAAGGGAAGGCCCGGGGGTTCCTGGTCGTTCGCTTCGGTAGGCTGCACAATGAGCTGGCCGCTGCGCTTGAGTTCCTTCGCGGCCTCTGCGGAGACGGTGGCACCGGGGGGCAGCATCGGCCGCTTGCACCACTCACATACGTCGGTTGTGCTGCTCTCCATCCCGCATCGTCGACACAACATGAGTAACGTCGCTCCTCTCGGCCGGAGCCCATCAATGCTCAGCCCCGCCCGCGCCGCCGGCCGCCCACAGGCCCGTCCGATTGTACCCAATCATTATCCTACCCAGTCGAGCTAATGTCCAGCGCGGCCCCCGGACCCATCGGAGCCGGCTCGCTGGGGGGCAGGAGGCGGAGATCATCCGAATTCGGAGTCTCTACACCGCCGGCGCGCTCAGCACCTCTTCCAGCGCGGCGACGAACTTCTCCGTCTGTTCCCGCGTGCCGGTGCTCACGCGAAGGTGCGTCGGCACGCCATAGATGTCTCCTGTGCGCACAATCACGCCCCGCTTCAGCAGCTCCTGGAACACCTCGCGGCAGTCACGGCCGACGTCCACCCACACGAAGTTCGCATAGCTCTTCGTGTAGGCCAGTCCGAGCCGCTCGAAGGCGGCATACATCGCTTCTTTGGATTCGTCATTGAGGGCCTTGGCTCGCCCCACCTGCGCGGGATCCTGCAGGCTCGCCAGCGCCGCCGCCTGCGCCACGCTGGTCACGTCGAATGGCTCTCGCACCCGCCCCAGCGCGTCGGCCAGCTCGGGGGTGGCGACACCATAGCCAACGCGAAGCCCAGCCAGCCCGTAGACCTTGGAGAATGTACGTAGTACGATCACCCGGCGGCCTTCGCGCACGAGCGCAAGGCTGTCTGGATACTCCGGATCGTCCGCGTACTCGTGGTAGGCTTCGTCCAGGACCAGGATCGTGCTGTCGGAGATGGCCGCCAGGAGTTCCGTGAGCTCTCCTCGGGTCACAATTGTGCCAGTCGGGTTGTTCGGGTTGCCGACGAACACGATCTTCGTGCGGGGAGAGAGGCGCTTGCCCATAGCGCGGACATCGTAGCGGAAATCCTTCATCAACACGTACACAGGCGCGGCGTCCATCAGCTTCGCCGTGAACTCGTACTGGCTGAACGGACCCGAGCACATCATGACTTCGTCGCCGGGAGATACAAAGGCAAGTCCGATGTTGTGGATCAGTCCATCGCTGCCATGTCCGAGCAAGATTTGCTCGCCTGGAAACCCGAGCTTCTCCGACAGCGCGCGGCGCAGGTGATAGCAGTCGTTATCCGGGTAGAGCCACACCTCGCTCGCCGCCTGGCAGATCGCCTCCACCGCCTTCGGCGAGGGGCCGAGCGGATTCTCGTTCGAGGCCAGCTTGACGATCTCCGTGAGCCCGAACTCCCGCTGCACCTCCTCGATGGGCTTCCCCGGATTATACGGCGTCAGTTGGTCCACACATGGGCGCGTCAACTTCGGCTCCCTCATTCGCCCTTCTCCTCGAGGTCTTCATCGTCTGCCAGCGGCCTGACCCGGAGCACCTTGGTCTCGCTGTAGTCAGCCGCCGCCTCAATATGCCGCTTCTGCTCGCGCGATAGGTCCGGCGCGCTGAGCAGCTTTCTCAAGGCGGGATTGCTCACTTGCGTGACCTCATCCCACCTTCCCATCGGCTCCAGTATCTCCCTCAGGCGCCCGACATCCCATCCTCGTACGCGCTTCTGCGTTCGCCGCTCCGCCACGTAGCCGCTGCTCTCCACTCGCTCTGCTTCGCATTGATCCAGATAGGCGTGGATGAGTTGCTGCGCTGTTTCCTTACGCTCCTTCGCTTCTTTCTCGGCCGCGCTCGCCTCGGCATACTGCCTGACTGCCTCCCCTATGTCGATCTCCAAGTCTTCCGGCTCGACCGGCGCGCGGAAGAGCTCACAGTGCTGGCGGAAAGCGCACCAGTCGCAGTGCGAGCCCGGGCTTGGCTCGAACTCCTCCAGCTCGATGCGCGCTATTGTGTCCAGTATCTCCTCTCTCGTCTGCTTGAGGCCTCCGGGGGTCTGGACGGTGCGCATCTGGTGGTCGTGAAGCAGAAAGAACAGGATCGTCGTCACCTCGAAACCAGGGTAGAGCTCGTCGGCCGCCATCCGGTAGATCGCGAGCTGGGCGTCCTTCTCCACGGTTTCCTGAGGCGGCATCCGGCGGCTCGTCTTATAGTCGATGACCTCCAGCTTCTTCTCCGGGAGGACATCCACGCGGTCAATGCGTCCGTGCAGCCTATGCTCCCCCGGCAGATCGATGCTGAAGCGCAATTCCGTGGCGGCCGTCCGCCTATCGTCCTCGGAAGCGGCGTAGCGTGCGTAGTGCCGCTGGATCAGCTGGACACCTTGATCGAAGTAGAGCTGTCGCTTGTCCTCTGCGACTTGGGCTTCCCTGCCTCGCCACGAGCGAATGAAGGTCGCAACGACCTCTTCCAGCTGCGGCATTTCCAGCTGTCCTGGGTCGTACATGCGATTCAGTGCGTCATGAACGGCAGCCCCGAAGTGCAGCTCCGGTCCCACAGGCACGACGATCCTGTCGACGTATCGGAGCCGGTATAGATGCGGGCAGCGGCGATAGGCGGCGAACTGGGAGTAGCTAATCTGCATCGCCTGCATCCTTTTCTTGAGCCGGCTCTTCGTCGGCCTCGCCGACGAAGAGTGACCGGCCGAGCAGGAAATGCCGCTCTGTCCACCGGCGGCCTTGCTCGCGGGCCGCGCCGATCTGCCCCAGGAACATGTTGATCTTCGCTCCCAGGTCCTCCGCGTGGTGCAGCGCGATCGCCTCGGCCGTCATCGGCGCCTTCGGGGAGCCGAATTCGGCCGTGCCGTGGTGGCTGAGAATGATGTGGCTGAGCAGGAGCTTCAGCTCTTCGGGAAAGCCTTCGATCTGATTGGCCCTTTCCCTCGTCATGCGCTCGCCCAGCACGAGATGTCCGAGGAACTGTCCTGCGTCGGTGTAGTCGAATGCCGTCTGCCAGCTCAACTCCTGTGTCTTCCCGATGTCGTGCAAGACGGCCGCCGCGAGCAACAAGCTACGGTCGAGCTCCGGGAAGACTTCCGCGACCTTCTCGCATAGCTCCACGACCTCGACGGTATGCTCGAGGAGCCCTCCAATGTACGCGTGATGAAGCGCCTTCGCCCCGGGCGCGGTGCGAAAGCACTTTCTGAAATCAGGATCCTGGAACAGACCGATAAGGAGCTCGCGGAGATGCACGTTCTCTATCGATTTCGCGACTTCTGCCAACCGCGCCTCGAGCGCGTCCAGGTCCTTCCGGCTGCGCGGCAGGAAGTCGCTTGGTTCGGGCTCACCGGGCGGCAGCGCTTCCAGCTCCTCCAGCCGAAGCTGGAGTTCGTTCCGATACGTCTCGGCCAGCCCTGTGACCCGCACGACGTCGCCGATATCGAACCGTTCCGCGAGCGCGGCCGCGTTCTCCCACACCTTTGCCGGCACCCGCCCGCTGGGATCGCACAGTGTGAGGTCAAGGAAGAATCCCGCGCGCCCGCCTTGCCGCAGCTCTTTGCGTATCACGAGCAGGTCGCACTCAAACCTCTTTCCGGGTTCCAGATCGGCAACTCGCATGGCGGTCTCGACCCCTTTGCCTCTCGAATCTCTCCGACCGACTGCCGTCAGAATCAGGGGGCGGTATGCTAGTACCGCCTCACTACCTCACAGCCCGGGTAGTACTTCTCCAAGATGCGGCCGTAGTCCCAGCCGTCGTCGGCAAGTCCGGCCGCTCCCACCTGGCACATGCCCACTTGGTGTCCCCAGCCCGCACCCCACACGACAAACGCCACCGGAGGCCCCTCGCCTTCGCGGATTGCCTCAATGGCAAAGGAAGCGGAGTTAAGGCCGCCCAGCGCGCGCCTCACGTCTGGCCCCCCGCGGATCTTATGGAGTCCCTCGCTGCTAATGACGGCCACCTCGCGGACAATGCCCGAGTCGCCCCTGTCGGTCACACGAACATCGAGCAGCTCGCCGAAGTTGCCGACGGCCGCCACCAGCGACTCCTTCAGGTCCGTGCGCGGCACCACAGACCACCAGCGGAACTTGCTGGCTTTCGCATGTCGCGGCTGATTGCAGTTGACCGCTGGCGCGTACTTCAGGTAGTGCTCCATCTCCGCGAGGGGGAGAGGGAACTCAAGCTCGATCGTAGTCCGATCGAAGTCGGGCCCCCCGCGCAGGTATGAGGCAGGGCTCTGGTCCGGCCAGTAGTCCTCGTTGTTGACCGTGTGGCCGCCGCAGTTCGATGAGTACAGTGTGTCGGCCAGCCTGCCTTCGTACTCCAATACCTGCCCCCATGTGAGGGCGACGGCCTGATCGGAGGCGGGAGACTCTCGCGTGGCCCCGCCGTAGACCTGACAGTGCTGACCTGCGCACAGGTCGAATCTCTCGGCCCGGTGCCGCCCGGCCTTTAGCAAAGCCTGCCCGCGTGCCGCGACGGCCTGTGCTCGGAGTGCTGCCAGCGGATAGTCCTCACGCATCTCGGATGGGACAACCCCCCGCAGATAGGTCTCGACGTCGATGACGTTGACCACGGTCAGAGATCGAGAACCACGCGGGAGCACCTCGATCACTCCATGGTAGTCCCGGTCCACGACACCATCCCAGTGTCCTCCGATGCCGCGTATCGTGACGACGCCGCCCTCGGGCGGCAAAAGTCGAACCCGGCCTCGTGCTGACCATTCCTGGTCCCTCAAGTCCGTGATTCGCACTCGCCTCCGCTCGGCCTCAGCCTGCCAGGCCTCTCCGGGGGGAGCCCAGGCTATAACCTCGTTGGATCCCGGCCTCTGGACGGTGACGCCGGCCGGGCCCGAGAAGGAAATGATTTCTCGGCCCGATAGCAGCCCGATGCGAATCCTGGGTAGCTCCCCTGCGCAGCGTTCGGGCTGGCCGGCGACGAACGCCAAGAACGCGAGAAATAGCCACTTGAAGCGCGAACCCATTCGCCCCGTTCCCAGCTTGCGCGCTCATAATCTATCACGAAGGCGACAAGGGAGTCAACGTTGAGCAACCAAGTGATGGAAACCAGCTCAAGCAGGACCGCGCCGGACACGAATCTCTCCGGCCTTTGCCCGCTGCGACCCTACAATGTGCCCATCCGGAAAGGCGGAGGTCTCGCCCGGGTGTCAGCCGGCGTCTGACTTCCGGGCCGAGGGTTCGGAGGTAGATGTCAGCGGGAGACCCGCAGCGGCAGCTGAGCTTGCCGGCTGGGCCTCAGGGCGGTTGGGCCCGTCCAGCAAGTTGCACAAGTGGATACTTCGTCCTCTCCGCGGGTATCGGGCCGGTGTCTTGGGAGGTCTGTTACTCATACCGTGGCCGGGGGGCGCAGGTGAAAGCATCCTGCGCGTCGAAAAGGGACCCCACCGAGGGCAGACACATGGCAGAGCGCCCGGGCGACGACAACACTCGCAAAGAGGCAGAGCAGGAGAGGCCGTCTCCCCTGGGCTTCCGCGAGCTTTCCATGAACGAGGTGCCGGCCTCCGCCACCGAAGAGGAGAGTGAGGCCCCCCGGCGCGCGGGGGGGCTGGCCCTGGTTCTGTTCGTCGCGCTCGTCGGGGTGGGGGTTGTCGTCTTCGGGAGCCGATTGATAAGCAACATGGCTCCCGGGCGGGAGGCCGAGGAGCGGCTTCGGGAGAAGGCATCGGCTCTTCCGGTATGGCAGCAGGGAGTCGTGATGGGCGTCAGCTATGTTGCCGGGGATCGGGTCCGCGTCGACTTCGCGTTCAATGTGACGGCCGCATCCGATAAGGGGCGAGATGCCATTCGAAAGGCCACGCGGCAAGTGATGGAGGTCGCGATAACAGAGCGGCCAGGTAGGGACCTGTATATAGACGGCTATCGGGCCAAGGAGCAGATTGTGCGCGCCACGTACCGGGCAAAGAGTGCCCTCATGGGCCCCGGCGGCGAGCCAATTCCCGACATCGTCGTACAAGTGAAGGGCGACCCTGAGGAAGGGGTGGGTGCGGCATACGAGGCCTCGACGCCGGGTGCTGGAAGGTGACTGACTGCTAGCGCTCGCTGGCCTAGCGGCCCGCCGATCGGCGGGCCGTTTTCGCGTCTGCTTTCCGATTCCCTGCTCCCCCGCCGGGCCATTGTATGGAACAGAACCCTTGACGGCTTCGTGACGCAACCCGCTTAGGCGCTCAAAGGCACATGAGTAGCTCTGCCAAGGCCGGAACTCCGGCCTTCAGGTCCGCCGAGGGAGCAGGAACCGCGACCTTGGAAACCCTGGCGCGCACCGCGCGTCAGGTGGCTCTCTATGGCCCCGATCATCCGATAGCGGTAGAGGCACTCAACCAGGCATGCCGCGATCTCGAGAAGGCGGCCGATGGGGGCAAGCTCGTTGTGAGAGCCGAGCCGGATGCTCTCCTCTGGAACGGGACGCGGCTCGCGGGCAGTGATGGCAACGTGGCACGATTCGGCTCGGCGATGCGCGACAGGTTGATCGCTTCGGTCGAGATCACCGGCCCGGTTCGCCCCTCGGATCTGGCACAACTCTTAAGGTTGCTGGCGGAAGACCCAGAGGAACTAGCGAGCGATGCGGCTGCGCTGGAAGTCTTCCAGGGCAGCGCCGGGGCCGGTATACGGATCACCCGGGTGGACTTCGCCGGCGAGATGCTCGTGTCCGAGGCCATCTGGCAGCAGTTGAGCCAAGGGGTCAAACCGGCAGACACCGGGAGCCTGAGGAAGCTCATTGCCTGCTGCGCTAGCAGGCTTCATCCGGAGGAGGCCGCCGCGACGGGAAGGGCCGTCGCCAGCTCGACTGTGCTGGATTCCGACCGCGACGAGGAGTCTGCCGAGGACGTCGTGGCCATGGGCATCGCCCGCCTCATTCAGCATGCCGGCGAAGCGTGCTACTTTGCAGATCAGCAGGAATGGCAGACATGGCGGAAGGCGATGGCCGCGCAGCTTTCCTCTCTCAGCCGCCCCTGGCGCTCAGCCGTCTTTCGGGCGCCGGCGGGAGTGTCCTCTGAGTGCCCCGACATGCTCTCGCTGATAGCGATGGAGATGGATGAGTCCGACTGTGTTTCGATCGTTATGGACCATCCCGACTCAATTCGCGCTGACCGTTCCGACATGCTGGCCCTGGCACTGGATCGGATTCTTGCCGATCACCGCCGGCGAAGCAGTATTGAGGCGGCCCTCCACGCGCGGGCCCTTGGGCGGGGGGTGCCGGAAGCAGTCTACCAGAACGTGGTGGGGCTGCTTGTGTCCCGCATCGACGGGAAGCCACTGCCCGATCCGCAGTCGTCGTCCTTGGAATCGAGTTGGGGCTCCTGGGACGAGTCTCTCCGGGCCGTCCCGGAGGACGATATCAACGACCTGCTCCAGACCACGGAGGATGAATCGGTCTGGCGCTCTCGACTGTGCCTGTTGCTGGAGTCGCTGCACGCCGACCTCACCATCAGCCAGTACGGGACTGTCATAAGCCTGCTGACGAAGGCTGCCGAGGGATGCGCGGAGCGGGACTACCTCGAAGGCCTGGTCTCTGTGCTCTCGGCTCTGGGTGGTGAGGCGAGGGGCGGAGACCCTTCGAGGCGGGCCGTGGCGGCCGGGGCGCTTGCCCGGGCGAGCACCGACCGCGTCGTTACTTTGCTTGTCGAGAAGCTGGACGAGGCCTCGGAGGAAGTCGGCTCGAGGATAATCGAGATGCTCGGACTGCTGGGAGAGCCTGGCATGCGTGCACTGGTGCTGATTGTGCGCACGGGCAGCGCTCTGAAGGCACAACTGGCCATAGATACGCTGCTGGCGAGAGATGGGCCGAACCTATCGCATGTGCACGAGCTTGTCTTGCAGGCGCGCGGAATCAGTCTGGAGCGAGCGCTGAGCGCGCTCATCAACAGCAAGAGACGGCAAACGCGCGAGGTGGTGCGGGCCCTGGCAGCAGATGCGGGCGAGGAGGCGCGCCTGCATATGGTGCGGTTGATAGCAGAGGGGAGGCGAAAGGATCTTGACTGCGTGCTCGTGCCCATGCTCGGGGATTCCTCTTTCGCAGTCCGGATGGCTGCTGTGGACGCAGTGGCTAAACTCGGCGTGCGCGCAGCTGGACCGGCGCTGTGCGAGATGATCCGGGAGGGGACTCGCTTCGGTGAGGGTGCGAGACTGCGAGAGGCGGCCGCGCGCGCTCTCGGCGCGGTGGGCGATGGCCGAGCGGTTCCCGCGCTGTGTGCGATGGTGGAAGGCACGGCTCCTTTGTCCAAGCTTGGGAGCCACCGGCCGCGCATAGCCGCCGCCGAGGCGCTTGCAGTCCTCGGCGGTCCGGATTCCCGGTACGCGCTGGAGCAGGGCTGTCGCAGCAGGCACCCCGCGGTGCGGGAGGCGTGTGGAAAGGCCTTATCGCGCCTCCTTGTTCGCGAAAGGCTGAGGACGAGGGCGAGCAGTGTCCGTTGAAGCGAAGGCGCCGGCCGCCGATCAGGTCCGCAAGATCGCCGAGCACACCGTGGCGGCCCTCGCACGCGCGATGAAGAACGTCAGCTTCTACGAGGTCACACACCCGGTCGTCGCCGGAGCGCTGCATGAGATGGCCGCCGAGGTGGACGATCTTCTCGAGATTGACCCCGAGTTCGTTATCAAGTTCAGCAACGGATATGTCGTACTGCAAGACGCGCCGCTGCTGAACCCGAGCGCATCGATCGGCAACCTCGTCGGCGCGTGCCACCGACGGGGCGTGGATACTATCGTGTTTGGTCGGGGTGTTACCGAGGATGATCTCTCGCAGTTGCTGGAAGTCCTGGCGATGGACCCCGGCGAGGTAGAGGACGTGGGCGGGACACAACGGGCCCTCACGGCGCGCGGGGTCAGGCACATATCAATTCGGAAGATCGTCTCCCGATCAGAGACATCAGACGACGGCAGCGGAAGTCTATCGGAGTGGAGTTGGATCTACACAACCGCTCTTGACGTGATCCGGGGTGCCTCGACAGAGGTGCGGACCGGCCGCGCCATCGACATCGGAAGCGTGCAGTCGAGCGTTCGCGAGATCGTCGACGACATAATGGGAGAGCGCTCGATTGTCTACAGCCTGAACTGGATGAAGGGCATGGACGAGTACACCTTCGTGCATGCCCTACACATCTGCGTGCTAGCCATAGAGCTGGCGCGGGTGCTCGGCCTGCCGAGGGAGAGGCTGGAGGAGCTCGGCACGGCCACCCTCCTGCATGACGTGGGCAAGATCTTCGTTCCGCTGGAGATTCTCCGGAAGCCGGCGAAGCTTGACAACGAGGAGTTCGCGGTGATCAGCCGGCACCCCATCGACGGCGCGCTCGTACTGGTGCGAGAGTCCGACCTGCCACCTGTGGCCGCCGTGGTCGCGTTCGAGCACCACATGCACTTGGACCATAGCGGCTACCCGCAGATGCACTACTCTCGGCCTCTCCACATGTATAGCTTGATGACGAGCATAGTCGACATCTACGATGCGCTGACGACCGTGCGGCCGTACCGGCCTCCCTTGCCGCCCAAGGCGGCCATCCAGGTGATGCGGGAGCAGCTGGCGACCCGTCTGGAGCCTCGGCTCCTGTCACGGTTCCTGGCAATGCTCGGCCCCTGCCCCTGGGGCACGCTGCTGCGTGTCGGCGGAGACAGACTGCTGGTGGTCACGAGGCCGAATCCGGCGAACCCGGACAACCCGCTTACCCGCGTCATCGATGCTGCCGGCGGTTGGCGGGTAGTAGAGGAGGAGGTCCCGCTCCAGGAGGTGGAGCCACGCCTGGAGATGGCCGAGGTCGTGAACCCGGTCGAGCTGGGCATCGATCTTACAGCTCTATTGCACAGGGCCGCTGCCACAGCCGCCGGCCGCCCCGCGGACTAGGGGCCGCTGCGGACGCTCCGGCCTGTCGCCGCCTTCGGCTTCGGCCGGCCGAGCGGGTGCCGGGCCAGCGGAGGACTATTGCGGCTCGTCCGGGGGCTCTTCGGCAGGCAGCTTCTCGACTGTCACCGCGGATACGTAGAGGTCTTGCTTGCTGCCCTTCGCATTGATCCGGAAGTCGTACCCGTCACGATTCGTGAAGTTCGCATCGTCGATCCGGAGGCAATATCGCCGCCACCCGTAACCCGGGTCAACCCATTGCCATGGCGTGAAGCGATAGCCCGTCGTGGAGTCGTACAGTATGTTGAAGCCCAGTTTCTTCTTGCCTCGGAAGGAGGCCTCACACTCGACCGTGATAGCCAGCCTGCTCCGGCCCCCATCGAAGTAGAGCCATGCGTCATCCACGTCGAAGTACAGCCACGGATTGTCCTTCTCTTCCTCTCCCTTGCGATAGGTGATCCGTGTACGCGCCGACATCCTCCCGAATCGCTCCTCTTCGAGGGCCTCACCTCCCCGGAGGCCCCGCATCCTCCGATTATAGAGGCCGAACTCCTGCCGGGCCGGCAGCGAGAACTCCACATAGACCATCGGCACATCCGCGAGGTCCACTCCGCCGCGCGTGGCCAGCACGTCGGCCCGGGTCGGCACGCCGGCGCGCACGGCTCCCGTGCACGCCGGGTCCGCGATCACTTGCGGGCGAGGGCCGATGCGGATCGACTCCCCCGCTTCCAATTGCACAGGGGGCGGCTCGCCCACCCCTTCGGCCCTGCTGGGCGCGGCGCCGGAGCTGGAGTCTTCGTCGCCAACGGTGGGCTCCGACCTGGGGACCTGAGTATCGGGTGCGCGCCAGGTCACGGCCAGGGAGCGGTGCTTCTCCTCGTGATCGAATACGAGAGCGAGAGCGCCGGCAGCAGGCGAGAAGAATCCCCTGTATTCGAGACCGCCGAGCGCGGAAGTCCAGCTCTCGTCTATCGCGCCGACTGGCACGTAGCAGCGATCCGCACCGAAGGCCCAGGCCAGCATGTAGTGCGCCTGCCACGTACGGGCCACCGGGGCGGCATCATCTCCTCCGAGCACCCACACCGGACGCTGCCGCTCGGGGCCGCATTTGCCGAGGACTTCGTGGACGAGAACCGACCACGGGAGCAGAATATCCGCAGGCTCCGACGGAAGATAAATGCCGACGACGTCCGCATGAGCACAGCCATCGCTCTTGACGAACCTGTCGAATGCGGCGACGTCCAGGTGGCCCGCCTCGGGGACTAGTATCCGCGCGGCGCGGTCTGTGGCGCGCGCTTCCTCAGCCGCAGCGCGGAGCAGAGCCATGTACTCCCGGCGCGCGCCGCGGAAGTTATGGGCATCGGGCTGCTCGCGGACCTGCCAGAAGGTCACGCGTCCACGGAAGTGGGAGACAGCGGACCTTACGTACCGCCGCCACACGTTGACCGACTCGGGGACGGACCGGCAGCGCTCTTCGGCCGGGACATTCCACGCGGGGTTGACCGCCCATTCAGCACACGGTCCCAGCACGAGGACGACCTCGAGGTCTCGCTCCCGGGCGGCATCGACGAAGGCATCGAAGTCCGCCCATTCGAACTCGCCGGACCGCGGCTCGACCCGGTTCCAGTCCAGCTCCATTCGAATGCTCGCGACACCCGCCTCGACCAGCTTGTTGAGGAGGTCGCTCTGCTCTGCGCCCTCCAAGGCGGCTGTGCCAACGTTCACCCCTAGCACCGGAGGGGGCTCGCCAGAAGCCGGCGCGGCGCCCGCCAGGGCGGCCGCCAGCGCGAGGGCCGACAATAAGAAACGAAGCCGAGCGGACAGCCTCGGCTTCGCATCGTGTCCCAACTCCGACAAGGGCCTCATTGCGGCATGGTCATCTGCTGCTCGACGATGCGCTGTGCTTCCGGCATGGAGAGCCAGACGCCTTGCTCGCGGAACGTCATCCACCGGAGATATCCGGCGAGGGACATGTAGTTGCTCTCGGCGCTCCAGGGCTCCAAGCCGGCCACGTTGGTGTACTGGGCGGCCGACGCAGGCGTGGTCGCAAGGGCCACCAGCGTCCCGAACACGGCGATTATCACCAGAAATCGAACCATGCCCGGCATTGCGCTGCACCTCCCTTCCAAGCTTCTCGTTGCAGCTTTCAGGGCCGCGTATTCGTGGCATTCCCAACAGCTCCTATCACCCTGTCAACGCCGTTTGGGCAGCCGTGCGCGCACAGTGACACCTTTGTCGCTCTCGACCTCCAAGGATCCCCCGAGTTCCTCCTCGATGAGCCCCCGCACGACCTTGAGACCCAACCCGGAGTCTTTCTCAAGGTCGAATCCAGCAGGAAGGCCTTTGCCCGTGTCTTTGACCTCAAGAACGACGCTGTTGCCGGCCTCGGCCAAGCTGACTCCAATCCGACCGCCACGGGTCTCGGAGAAACCGTGTCGTACGGCATTGTCCACGAGCTCGCTCAGGATCATCGCGACATTGGCAGCTTGCTGCGAGGGGAGCATAACGCGAGCGCCGGTGACCCGGGTCTCGATGTCCCTATCCGGCATGGTGGTCTGCGCGGTTAGCTGGATGATGCGCCGAGCAGCCTGCTTGATGTCGACAAAGCGGAGGTCGCGAGCCTGCAGCATGTCGTGGACAACTGCCACGCTCTGCAACCGCGCAATGCCGCGGCGGAGGACCTCTTTGACTGGCCGAGGTGGCTTTTGGTCCATCTCCATTCGTAGCAGTCCCGCCACCGCCTGAAGCGTGTTTCGCACACGATGGTTGATCTCACTGACCATAGCGGTAAGGAACTGCGACCGCTCCTGGGTTTCTTCGTAGAGGCGTGCGTTGTCTATCGCAACGGCGGCCGCGTTGGCCAGCGCGGTGACCAGTCTGCCGTCGTCCTCGTTGAATTGGCGCCGGGTCCTGCGATATAGGTTCAGCACCCCCACGGTGTGGCCGCGCGTGATCAGGGGCGCGGCAATGGCCGCTTGCAGACCGCCTTCGCGGGCAGAAGCTCGATCGCTGAAACGTCCGTCACGTCTTATGTCAGCGCTCAGCAGTGGTTCGCTCGACTGTACAGCCCGGCCGGCGAGACCCTCTCCGATCTTCAGGGGTCGATAGAACTCATGATCGGGGCGGATGCCTCGTGCGGCCTTGATGATCAGTTCGTCGCTTTTGGGATCGGCGAGCATGAGTGTGCCCACCGGTGCGTCGACCAACTCAGCCGCCGCGTTCAGCACGCGCTCCAGCGTCTGGGTCAGCTCGAGCGACGAGGCCAGAGTCTGTGACACCTCGAAGAGGTTCTCAAGCTGCTTCAGATGTCGCACTACGTCCTGGTAGAGGGTCGCGCTCTGAAGCGCCAGTGCCGTCTGGTTGGCGTAGGCCGACAGCAGTGCCACCATGTGGGATGAGAAATCGCGGGGAGTCAAATCCCCAGCGGCCAAGATTCCCCGCAGGCCCTGCTGTGCCACCATGGGAACACAGAGCAAGGAGCGCGTTCCCAGCCATTTCACGACAGGATCGTCCTCGCGGCCTTCCCGCACGGCGTCGACAACGGTTTGGGGCACGCCGACCGACAGGGCATCCGCACCCAGATGTCCGCTGCTCGGCAACGGCTCGCCCTTCTCGCTCGGAAGGCCGTATTGCCCGGAGGGGACCGGCACATACTCTCCCTCCTCGTTTGTGAGGAAGAGGGCGATGCGAGGTGCGTCGATGGCCTTCGACGCGGCGTCGACCACAGTTGCGGCGATTCGCTGGATGTCCATGGTTGAGGTGATTCGGGTGCTGACCCACGTCAGGTCAGCCATCTCCAGCAGGCGCCGCTGCATGTCCTCGACCAGTTGAAGGTTGTCGATGGCGACTGCGGCCTGCGCTGCAAAGGAGACGAGTATCTCGCGTTCCATGGTGCTGAAGGATCGCGCCTTGCGACGAAGCACGAGGAGTGCGCCCAGGCGGTCGCCGCGAGTCGACAGCGCGGCCCCCGTGATCCTGAGGGCGGCAGAGTCGCGCGAGCCTCTGGCACCTCTGCCGGCCGGGAGGCCCGCACGCGAGAGCGGCCTGCCCGCAGGCTGCGCGCGCACCTGATCTGCGAAAGCGCGGAGCGCCTCAGCGTCAATGGCAGACAGCATAGATCGGGGGTCGAAGGCAGCGCGAAGAGCAAACTCACTCCCAGCCTCAGCTAAGTAGACGAGGCCGCCCTCGGCTTGAACCAGCTCGGCCGCTGACCGGGATATGAACTCCAGCAGCTCTTCCACGCTCAGAGCAGAACTCAGAGCGAAACCCAGCTCTGAGATCGAGCGCTGATGGACCTCTGTGAGGGTCCTCTTGTCGGCGGCCAGCTCCTGAGCTCGGCATGCCGCTCCGGTTTGCTGAGCCAGGGAAACGAGGAGGTCGACGGCTTCGTCGTCGAAGTCGCCGCCATAGACGCTGAGCGCCCCAACCCATCGTCCGCCGCCGCTGGCGCGAACAAGGATGCCCCTCGATGCCCCGGCGGCCGCAAGCAGCTGCTGGTGTCCCTCGTCCTCCTCGGAGAGCGCGACCACGCCGTCGCGCGGGCAGTCCCCCTTCCAGAAGGATGAGGGCAGAGTGACAGACGCAGCACCACCGGACAGCCGCCTTCCGGCGCCCGCGGTGACCTTGAGGCGATTGCCGTCTTGCTGATCCCACCAGAGTGCGACATCTGCCTCGCACAGTCGAACCGCAGCCTCCACGGCGTGCCGCTTGGCTCTCGCTCCGCTCGCGGCCTGCTGGATCTTCGCGGAGGCTTGGGCCAGGACGAAAGTCGATCTCTCACTCCGACCGTCTGCCCCGGCGCCCTGTGAGCGGCGAGGGGCAGCCCCCGCCATCTCCTGGCACGCCCGCAGAATGAGCTTCTGCGCCTCTGCGCTACATTGGCACCGCTCGCCTAGATCCGACAGTCGGTCCTGCAGAGACCGGGCGATGGCTGCCAGCGTGCCCGGCGGCATGTTCGATGCCCTCAGCCGCGCGGAATTCCCCTGCTGGCGAATGAACTGCCGGACTACGTCTGCAAGCCGGGAACGGCTCCATGAGTCCAGCAGCGCATCGCCGGACCTCTCCAGGCAGTCGAGCCAGCACTCGATCAGGCCGCTGGCCTCGGTGAGAAGTGACGCGGGAATGTCGCCAAGGCCCATCCCCGCCGTATCGTCAGTCACTGCGCGAGCCGCACCTCCGGACCAAACGCCAAGACGGCGCACCGCATGGTGCTTTTACCCTTCATCAAAAGCGTGCGAAGTCCTGGCGTCCTATTCGATTCTTCCATCCAGCGTCGCGAAATCCGCCCGAGGCAGTCCGCCACGCCCTTACGGAGCGACGAGGTCCCTCACTGCTGCATACCGCTTTGGCCCTATTCCCGGGATATTCAGCAGCTCATCAGTGCTCTGGAAGCCTTGACCTTCCTCCCGCATCTTCCTGTCGCGATATGCGACTATCCGCTCCGCGTACACGGGTCCAATACCTGGCAAGGCTTCCAGCTCCTCCTGCTTCGATCGGTTGAGGGAGATAAGTCCGGCCTCGCTGCCGCTTCGTGGAACATCGCCGCCCGATGCGGACGCCTCCATAACGTAGGGGACAAGGACCCTCTTACTCTCCCGCACCGGGGCCGAGAGATCGAGCGCGGCGAGGTCCGCCCGGGCTGTTGCGCCGCCCGCGCGCGCGATGGCATCAGCAAGTCGGGCGTCCGCGGGAAGAGCGTACAAGCCGGGCCTACGCACTGCCCCCACGATACTGACGACGATCTGGCGGTCGCTCGTAGCTCTCGGGGCGGGCACGAAGATAGGCTTCTCGTCCGCGCTCTCTGCCGAGCGCTGAAGCTTCAGATAGGCAAGGGCGCTGGCACCGGTCAACAGCAGCGCCAGGAGGACCAAGAGAGCCACCTTCTCGGCGCGGGAGAGATAGAACATATTATATCTGCCGCTGCTCAGCCGCGGGTCATCGCGCGCTCAGCCAGCAACGATGTTGACAAGGCGGTCGGGCACAACAACAACCTGACGCACTGACTTCCCTTCGAGGTGTGATTGCACCCTCTCCGAGGCGAGCGCCTGGGCCTCGAGATCGGCCTTTGGCGTGCCAGGAGCAACGGAGATCCGGTCCCTCAGCTTCCCGTTCACCTGCAGCACTACGGTGATCTTCTCCTCCCTGGCGATCCCCTCATCCCACGACGGCCACTCGGCCAAGTGAACGCTGTCCTTCTTGCCTATCATCTCCCAGAGCTCTTCCGCCAGGTGCGGCGCGAATGGGGCAAGGAGCAGTGCAAGGCGCTCACAGGTTTCCGAGTAGGCCCCTCCGAGGTCGCCGCTGAGATCGCCGTCGGGCACCTCGGTCATCGCGTTCACCAACTCCATCAGCGCGCTGACGGCCGTATTGAAGTGCCACCGCTCGAAGTCCCCGGTCACCTGGCGGATCGTCTGATGTGTCTTCCGCCTCAGGTCGGCCGCCTTCCCCTTCGCGTCGTCCCCCTTCGCCTCGTCCACCGTCTGCGCCCAGTCGGGGTCGAAGCCGTCCGCCTGCCGGAGGACCGCGCGCCAGGCGCGGTTCAGGAAGCGCCACACTCCCTCGATCCCGCCCTCCTTCCAGTCCGCCTCCTGGTCGGGCGGCGCAATGAACAGGATGTAGCTCCGCAGCGCATCCGCGCCATATCGGTCGATGACATCGTCGGGTGCCACCCCGCCTCGCGACTTGCTCATCGCGGCGCCGTCCTCCAACAGCATGCCCTGCGTGAACAGCCGCGTGAAGGGCTCCTCGAAGCCGATCAGCCCGAGGTCATAGAGGACTTTCGTGAAGAAGCGGGAGTACAGCAGGTGGAGCACCGCGTGCTCGATCCCTCCGATGTACTGGTCCACCGGCAGCCACCGGTCGGCCGCTTGGCGGGAGAAGGGCATCTGCTCGTTGTGTGAGTCCGCGTAGCGCAGGAAGTACCAGCAGGACTCGATCCACTGTGCGAGCGTATCCGTCTCGCGGCGCGCGGGCGCTCCGCACTTCGGGCACGTCGTCCTCACGAAAGACTCCGCCTGCGGGAGGATCGAACCCGTCGCCGTGTACGGTAGGTCGGGAGGCAGCACGACGGGGAGATCGGACTCGGGGACCGGCACGGTGCCACAGGCCTCGCAGTAGATGATCGGGATGGGCGTCCCCCAGTAGCGCTGGCGCGACACGAGCCAGTCGCGCAGCCGGTAATTGATGCGTCGCCGGCCGACTCCCCGCTCCTCCAGCCACTCGGCCAGCTTGACCTGCGCCTCGGTGTTGGGCAGCCCATCAAACTGCCCGGAGTTCACCTGCACGCCCTCGCCGACGTAGGCCGATTCCATCGTCGCGGGGTCGAGCGGATCGCCCTCCGGCTGGATCACCACGCGGATCGGCAGGTCTTGCGCGTGGGCGAACTCGAAGTCCCGCTGGTCGTGGGCCGGCACCGCCATGATCGCGCCCGTGCCGTACTGGAGCAGCACGTAGTCGGCGATGAAGATCGGCACCTGCTCGCCGTTCGCGGGATTGATGGCCTCGACCTCCAGGCGCAGCCCACCCTTCGCCTCCTCGGAGAGGCGTTCGACGTTCGTCTTCGCCGCCACCTCCGCGCGGTAGGCCGCCACCTTGCGGCGCATCTCGTCATTGGTAACGAGCCGGTCCACGAGTTCGTGCTCCGGAGCGAGCACGACATAGGTCACGCCGAAGATCGTGTCGATGCGCGTGGTGAAGACCCGAATCTTCTCGTCGCTGCCGACCACCTCGAATTCGAACTCCACCCCCTCGCTGCGACCGATCCAGTTCGCCTGCATCGTCCGCACGCGTTCCGGCCAATACTCGAGCTGCGCGAGATCACCCAGCAGCCGGTCGGCGTAGTCGGTGATTCTGAAGAACCACTGCTCGCGCTCCTCCTTCGTGACAGGGCCGTCACACCGCCAGCACCTCCCGCCCTGGGCCTCCTCGTCTGAGAGCACGAACTCGCACGCGGGGCACCAGTTGACCGGAGCCTTCGCGCGATAGGCCAAGCCGCGCTCGAGGAACTTCAGGAAGAACCATTGGTTCCAGCGGTAGTACTCGGGCTCGCAGGTGACGACCTCCCGGTCCCAGTCGTAGCTGTTCCCGAGCCGGCGGAACTGCCCCCGCATGCGCTCGATGCACTCGTAGGTCCAGGTGGCCGGGTGGGCGCTGCGCCTGACAGCCGCTGCCTCGGCGGGCTGACCGAAGGCATCGAATCCCATCGGGTAGAGCACGTTGTACCCCCGCATCCGGTGCCAGCGCGCGACGGCGTCGCCAATCGTGTAGTTCCGGACATGCCCCACATGGACGTCTCCACTGGGGTAGGGGAACATCTCCAGGCAGTAGAACTTCGGCCGTCCGGCCTCCTGCCGCGTCCGGTGCAGCTTGCTCTCCCGCCAGCGCTGCTGCCACTTCGATTCGATCTCTTGGGGCCTGTAACGCTGCTCCACTCGGCTCATGCCTCCACCTATCAGCCTTCATTATGCCAAAATCGTGCTATCTGTGAAAGGCCAGCCAGATTGCGGCGGCGACGCCGACCACGAGCAGGCCCGCGATTGCCAGCGCCCTCTTTTCTTCTCGGCTGAACTTGAGGTGGTGCCAGTTGGCCCAGAGCGCGGCAACAGCGATGAATGGCAACCCGGGCAGGCCGGGTCCTTCCCGCACGAACAGAAAGGCGAGCGGCGCCACCAACATCGCCGCATACGAGGCCCACAGCGTCCTCACGGGCCGCATCGAGAAACGAATTGCGACCACGATGAACACGGCGAGGAAGAGGAAATCACCTATTCCTACAAAGGCAAGGATCGGCGCTTGCACGCCTTCGGGAAGCTCGATCGGGGCGGCCGCGCTGAATGTCTCGGCCAGCTCCGGCGCGGTCTCGCTGACGTGCTTGACCACCCCCCAGAATACGGTGATCACATCGGCCAGGGAGGCGACTACGGCGACCGGCAGCAGTAGCTTCCCCTCCCGGATCACTCTGGAGACTAGCCTGCCAAGGAAAGCCGCCCAGACGATCAGGATCGTGTTGCCGAGCAGAAGCTGCCCTGGCATGAAGGAAAGCGTTTCCGCAATATGTGCGCCCGCCTCCGGACGGCCCAGCCACCGGCCCAGGAAGACGAAGACCAACGGCCGGAACATGGCGAACACGATCGACAAGCCGAGCACGAGCGCAAGTTCACCAGTTGGGCCCAGATCCAGACGGCAGATGCTGAGCACCAGCAGCAGGGAGAGCGCCAGCACCATTGCGGCGGCGACCGTTGCGACCAGGCCCAGCCCCAGCACCGCCGCGGCGCTTACCGGCTCCTCCAGGTAGGGCGCGAGGACCGCTTCGAGCGCAGCCACGAGCCAGCCGCCTAGAACGGCGACCGATACGTACCCCATGACATAGAGCGCCGCCGCCTTCTTCGGCCGGCGGAGGGACCAAGCGGCTTGGCTGTTTGCCAGTCGAGTTTCCGCTGAGTCGTTGGTCACTCATCCCCCCAGCCCAGCAATCGAAGTCTACCAATCCCCCTCGTCTTCGGATATCTCCTGCCGACGCCGCCGCTCCCTCAAGTAGCGGGCGAGGCCTATCACGAAAAGGAGAGCCATGAGACCGTAGATGAGGACCGGCGACTGCGCCAGCAGCGGCCAGCGCCACGTTCGCACGACCGAGCGCCGCCAAGTCGTCTCAAGCTCCTCGATGCTCCATCCTGTGACCTGCTGAAGGGAGGCCTGGAAATCGTGCGTGCGCGCCACCGATCGCAGCAGATCGGCGATGACTTTCTCTCCGTGCTGATTCACGAGGAAGTTTACAAGCGAGGCCGCCTCGGCATAGGCCAGGCCGGAGCCTTCCCCGCGCTCGGCGATCACGCCGTCGAGTTCGGCCAGCTCGAGCGCGGCCCCTCGGCCGACCGCTCGCACCCATACGGGGTCGACCTGCGCGCTTCTCTCACCCGCGACGTATTCCGCGATCCCCTCGTTTGCCCATAAGGGTAAAGAGGGAAGAGCGCGGCCCACCGCGCGGGCTATCATGATGTGCCCGACTTCGTGCGGCACAACCGTCTCGATAGCGGCCAGCAGGCCGGTGCCGTCGACATGTATCACGGCTGCAGGGAACGTGGCTAAGCCGGTAACCCGCGATCTCGGCGGGATGCCGGTCGCCTCTACCAATGCCTTGCGGTCCAGGTAGATGCGCGCAGCCACAGGCCCGACGTCATCGGTCCCCACGATCGGCGCTATGCGGGGCACGGCCTCGTCGATCAGGGAGGCCACCTTGTGGGCAGTCTCCTGGGCGTTGGGAGACCCGGCCACCGCTGAGTAGCGGGTCCGCACGAGCACGCGGGGCCCTTCGCCTTGTGCCTGCGGCGCCGCCTGCACCGCGGCCAAACACAGAGCCGCTGCGAGAAGCCAGGTCGCCCTCCTCACGCGAAAGGAACTCATTGCCGGCCGTCAGAGGGCACGCGCGACGAGACGAACCGGGTAGTTCGACCCGCTCTGCGGCATCGTCTGGATGGCGAGCGTCCGGGCTTCGCCAGGGGCAAGCGAGTAGCGGGCAACGAGGGCCTCGGAGTCGCGCTTCAGCAGAGAGACCTCGACAAGCCGCCCATCTACGACTACGGTGCCGCGGGCAGGGCCGCCCCCGGGCTCAAGCAGGACTTCCACGTATGAGCTCTCATTGGTTGGATTGCTGACTTCCAGCTTGATATCATATACCACCCCGTAGTTTCCGGCCAGCCTATCTTCCGCCGTGACCCCGGATAGGGCTTGATCGCCGATCGTAACGAACACCCAGTCGCGCCCAAGTTCATACTTCGCCTCGATCTCCTTGCGCGGCAGCGGGAAGTGCCATCTCCCCAGGGCAGGTGAGGGACGGTACGATCTGACTGGGTATGGCAGCCAGGAAGAACGCGACGGTGCCAGGTGGCATCGGACCCGGAAGTCGCCAGCGGTCAGTGCGCGGAGTTCCAGAACGCCACTGGCAGTGGCGCCTGCCGTGACTCGCTGGACGAGCACAGGGGCGGCCGCCCCCGGGGGAATCGGTATCATCCAGCCGGCTTTGTTCAGACGATTGCGCATGAACGCCAGTGTCGCCTTGTGACCAGCCCATGACTCGTCCTTGCTGGGGCCGCCTTTGCCGACGATTGCGTGCACTCGGCCGGGGCGATCTCCTAGATTCACCACTTCGACGAGAAGGTCGGCGGTGGAGCTCATTCCGTTAACATGATGGTATAGCAGTCTCGCCGACCGGGACTCGCGCAGGGATCCCTCGAACCACAGTCCGTGAGAGAGCAGGCGCTCGGGTGAGTTGCTGACCATGAGCACTTCGACCGGATCGGCCCCCACGCCCTCGTTCCACACAGTCACCACTCTCCTGACCCGATAGGGCAGGTAGTCGGGTCCGGCCGCGCTGACCCGCACCGGCACTGCGGCGGAGGAACCGGGCACGAGGCCGCGGGGCTCCTCCACCCAGGGGTTTATGCTCGCCCAGGCCCCGGGCTCCAGCGTGAGACTGCTGGCGACCGCGGCGCGGACGGCCTGATAGACGACTTCCCCTGTGGCCGGGGTCCCGCTGACGGCAGCGGCTACGGAGCCAGTGAGGCGACCGGCGTACTTGGCCGCGCGGACCGGCACTCGCAGAGCGCTTCGGTCATCGGAGATGACTAACTCCGTGCGCCCCGGCTTCTGCCCGACGACCCGCACCGCCATGTCTGCGCTGTCGTAGCTGGCCGCCACTATGTCAGTTTCCGCTCGCACCCGCACCAGGCCCGAGATGTTTCCTTTGACCGGGGCGCGGCGTGTTTCGCCGACCGGGACAACCACCGAACGCACCGACAGGTACGGCTGGCTGAACTGAGCCGACAGGTTGGCGGCCCACATCCTTGCCAGCCGATCCGGCGCCGTGCGATGGGTTTTGGCGAGTGCCGGGTCGACCTGCACGATGCGGGTGGCTCCGCCCATGATGACATAGCTGCGCCGCTCCCGCCGCACCGTGATGTCGTCCGCCGCGAGCCCCGCCTCCGCCAGGGCATTGAGCCGCCTGGCCACTTCGGTGGCGTCAGTCACTGACTTGGCGCCGCGCCCGCCGAGGGTCATCACCCCCTGCGATCCGGCGCAGATGCGACCGAGGGCGGCCGACCTCTGGTCTGTCCTGACAGGCACAGCAGTGAAGCGGAGCGTGCTCGCCGCCTCGCCGCAGGCGGCCGAAGCAGCTATCAGGATGACCGACGGCAGCATCCATCGCATTACTGGCTTCATTCTACTGCTTTTTCCTACTGGCTCTTGGCTTGCTTCGATTGCAGGCAAAAGCGGCGCCACGCAGCGCGCCGCCTCCCTTCGACAGCCCATGGCTCGACGCCGCATACTCAGGCCTTGACTTCCTCCTTCAGCAGCGGATAGCCGAGCGCCTCTCGCTGTGCGAGGTATGCTCGTGCTACTTGCCGCGCCAGGTTGCGCACTCGGCCGATGTAGGCGGCCCGCTCTTGCACGCTGAGCGCCCCGCGGGCATCCAGCACATTGAAGGAACTCGAACAGCGCAGCACCAGCTCATAGGCGGGGATTATGCAGCTCCTGCTGCGAACCGCAGGCTCTGCCGCATCGTCCTCGCCGCTTGGGCGGCTGAGGTCTATCAAGCGCTGGGCCTCCCGCTCGGCCATGTCAAACGTCCTCTTCACTGTCTCGACGTCGGCAGACTGGTAGTTATAGCGCGACCACTCCGCCTCCGCCATCTGGTAGATCTCGCCGTAGGTCACGCCCGCACCGCCCCAGATGATGTCCTTAAAGTGATCGACGCCCTGGATCGCCATGGTGATTCTCTCGAGACCGTACGTAAGCTCAACCGAGACCGGAGAGAGGTCGATGCCGCCGGCCTGCTGGAAGTAGGTGAACTGCGTGATCTCCAGGCCGTCCAGCCACACCTGCCAGCCTACGCCTGAGGCGCCCAGGGTCGGCGACTCCCAGTCGTCTTCCATGAATCGGATGTCGTGCTCCTTTGGCTCGAACCCGAGGGCGCGGAGACTATCCAGATAGGTCTGCTGAACGTCGGCAGGGGAGGGCTTGAGGATCACCTGGTACTGGAAGTGGCGATAGAAGCGGTACGGGTTCTCCCCATAGCGGCCATCGTCGGCGCGCCGGGACGGCTGGACATAGGCGACTCGCCAGGGCTCTGGACCAAGGACGCGGAGGAACGTCGCGGGGCACATGGTCCCCGCGCCGACCTCGACGTCATATGGCTGCTCGACAAGGCAGCCTCGGTGAGCCCAGAACTGCTCGAGCGCGAATATGACCTCTTGGAACGTCAACCCGCTTCCTCGACCTCGACGTCGGTCTCCCCTTCTGAGGGCTCTGCTGGCTCCTTTCGGATCAGGTCCACCGACAGCTGGGACAACAGGGCGGACAGAACCGCGCCCGCGACTGCGCCGGCCGTCCCCTTCGGGAGCGGAAGCCGGCGGAGTGTGCGGTCGCCGAGCTTCACTTCCAGGCCCGACAGCTTTCCCTCTCTGGCCATTCCCACCGCGCGGCCGATTAGCTCCCCGCTTTCCATAGCTTCCTGGCGGTCTCGCCGTCGTCGCTCGATTGCGGCGAGCGCTCGCAACAGGTCGCCATTGGCCTCCTCCAGACCGACAAGCGCCTCTTCGTAGGTGGCATCGAGGCGCTGCCTAAGCTCGTCCACAAGCGCCATGTCAAAGCTCGCCATCGGCTCACCTCTCCTCGGAGGCTGTATCAGATCATCTGCCGGTCAGGCGAATGCTCAGGGTCAGATGCAGGATAGCCGTTGATACAGGACCTCGCGCCGGATTATAGCACAGGCATCTGTGGGGGAGCAACCAAAGCGATCGAACGGTCGTGCATGTTGTCCGCTTGCCGACAGGTGATTTCAATTCGACTGCGAAGAGAAGCCCCAACAGCGGAGGTGATCCGCCATGACGACTCGCAAACCCCGCGGTTGTTCGCGGTGGACGCATCCCTGGCTGGGGTTGGCTCTTCCGTGCCTGCTGATGTCCGGCCTGGCCGGCTGTCGGGCTGAGCCCGCGCAGCCTGTACCCGACTCCCCCCGAAAGATGATGGTGCAGCGCCAGATCCGCGCCCGTGGTGTCAAGGACAAGCGCGTCTTGGCTGCGATGGAGAAGGTCCCCAGACACGAATTCGTCCCGACGGAGCAGCGACCGCACGCCTATGAAGACAGGCCGCTTCCCATCGGGGAGGGCCAGACGATCTCGCAGCCCTACATCGTCGCGCTGATGACCGAGCTCCTCGAGGTCGGCGAGGGCGACAAGGTGCTGGAGATCGGGACCGGGTCCGGCTATCAGGCCGCGATTCTCGCGGAGCTCACCCCGCACGTCTACACGATTGAGATCATACCGTCTCTCGCACAGCGGGCAGAGGAGAGGCTTCGCAGGCTCGGGTACGACTCGGTGGAGGTCAAGACGGGTGACGGCTACCTGGGCTGGCCTGAGCATGCGCCCTTCGATGCGATCATCGTGACATGCGCCCCTGCGGAGGTCCCGGAGGCGCTGAAGCAGCAGCTCAAGGAGGGTGGGCGGATGGTCATTCCCGTTGGGCCGCAGTGGACTCACCAGACGCTCTACCTCCTTCGGAAGAGCAAGGGCCGGCTGCAGCAGAAGGGAGTGATCCCGGTCCGGTTTGTGCCGATGGTTCACTCGTAGGCGGATGGTGCACATATTCGCGCGTTTTGTGCAAAGGTGTGCCGCTCGAGAAGGTAGGAACTGCCTAGTCTGAGCATCGGAGCTTCGTCCGGCTCGGTCGGGCGACGGGATCTGCCCCTTCATGAGCGACGGGGCGCTCGTGGAGTACAACATCTCCGGCCGCGGTTGCTACGAGCTGGAGGGCGACCTCGCCAATGCCCCGCTCTGGGCTTGGGATATGGCAAACGCCGTATTCCAGTACAACGAAGTTTACGATACGATCCAGACCAGGGACGGCATGGGCTTCGACATCGACGGCTGCTGCCAGAATAACGTTGTGCAATACAACTACTTCCACGACAACAATGGCGGGCTACTGATGATCGTCGGTACGCCCGACTGCGCCAACAATAATTACAGCGCCGTCCGCGATCCGTTCTGCAACGACAAGATCTTCCGCTACAACATCAGCCAGCGCGACCTGACGAGGGTGCTGCGGTTCGTCGGCAAGATCTGGGACAACTACGTCTACAACAACACGATCTACGTTGGACCGGACGTCGACTACACCGTCGAGTCGGGTAAGTGCGGTGATATCGGGCCCCGGAAACAGGGTCCTCTGAACACCTACCTTTACAACAACATCATCTACAATGTCGAGGACTGCGGCGGCCAGGACTACTGGGTCAATACGGTGCCGTCCGGGACAGGCACAGACCGAGGAGCGCACGAGTACGCAGGCAGGGCCGCAGGCACCGGCGGCGGACTTCTCCGGCAGCCCGAGGAGCGGGCCTCCACCGCTGACGGTCAACTTCACGGACCTCTCAGCCAGCGATCCCACTTCGTGGGACTGGACCTTCGGCGACGGCGGCACCTCCCAAGCACAGCACCCGAGCCACGAGTACGCGGCCGAGAACACCTACACGGTCAACCTCACGGCAGCGAACGCCTACGGGCAGGACACCGAGACCAAGCCCGACTACATCACGGTGACCACAGGCGGCGGTGACCGCCTGTGCACCTCGATGACCATCGAGGTGGGAACGCTGGTGAGCGGCGATCACACGGACACGCACGCCTCGGAGTGTCTCTGGAGTAAGGTGGGGCCCCACTTCCGCGGGGCCCCGTCATTGTCTTGTCCGGGCAGTCGAAAAAGGGAGCCGCGAGCAGACGCACACCGCGGGGTGATGCGGTGTCATCCCGCGCCGCAGACGCGGGCAGGAGCCCCCCGGCCTCGGAGATCATATCTGCGTTTGCATACGTCTGTATGTCACATGAGGACTACGCAAGCTAAGAAACGACATCTTCTTGGTCTCTGCGCGCATGGACGGCGGAAGAGATATTGGCTACGGTGAGCTAGGCGTTACACTGCGGCGGCGGGCTTGGCAGGTCTGCCCCGCGCGGGGCCGGGCCAGCATCTCGGCAGGACCGGCCGGCGCCGGAGAGGGGGTGATGGTCCGCGCACAGACGTTACGGACTCAGCTAATCTCTTCTCAAGGAGGGGGTATCTGATCATGTCACAGAAGGCGGGCGTCTTGCGCCCCGAGTATCTCTGCATCTTCCTAGCCGCGGCGATGACAGCCGCTGTTGCGGCTCCTGTTTTCGCGGAGGCGGAGTCGCCTGACTATCCGGCCGAGCACTGTGCTTTCCTGCAGGCGATCCCGTACGACGAGCCGATCGATCCAAACAGCGATGTGCTCATCCAGGACCTGCAGGACATAAACCCGGACTCACGTTTCCGCATTGCGCTGAACGAGTGGGGTATGTCGGCCTACTGGATCAACGGCACGAACTACCAGCTCGAGGACATCTACTGCAGCGAAGGTTGGTGTCCGGTGGGCTTCTGGATGCGCGACGTGCCGGTCCCGACCGACCAGGACCTGAACTTCACGGCCGACGCTGACGCCAACCTGTCCATTGTGGATCCGATTCACGGGATGGAGTACAACTTCTGGGCCTGTAACGGCCGAGACTACTGGAAGCGCAACAGGAATGGATACTACGAGTGTCGCGCGTCCGGCTACGTCTTCACCAACACGTCGGGCAGTAACCCCGTGGCCTGTAGCATGCGCGGCCCGTCCATCGCGCACTCGATCGGGCTGTGCAGGCCGGGCGAGCTGGCCGCCGGCACGGTATACCATGGCCTCGCTTACTCGATCGTGCAGCCGGCGGCGGGTCCGTGCCCGCCTGCGACCTACAGCGATGCCGACGACTTCGGCGATGTGCAGTATCCCTACCGCCTGCCGGAGGCGGCGGCGTTCAGGCTGAAGCCCAGCGTCTGGACGGACCAGGCAATTGAGAACGCCACCTATCCGGACAGCACGCCCTGGAACTTCACCGAGAAGACGCTCGCCAAAGCGGCCCGGGACTACGGCATCTACGTCACGGACAACACGGGATGCGCGCACCTCTACGCGAACAGCATCTGCGCCTACCCCAGCGACCCTTATGCCGATATCGACGGACTTCGCCCAGACCAGCGCAACCCGAGGGGGACCTATGCCCGGCTGTGGCCGGAGTACTTCCTCGACCCGGCCAACTTCGAAGTCGTGGACCGGGTCTTCTTCCCTTACCCCCGGGACGACCGATACCAGGACTACGACGGAGACAGCATCACGAACGCGGCGGAGACCGCCTGGGGCTACCGCGACTACACCGTGTACGTGGAACACAACGACCCGTCCAACGGCCCGTTGGACTGGGACAACGACGGCCTCACCAACGCGCAGGAGTGTGAACTTCGCAAGCACTTCCGCTACGAGCCGCTGAACCCGTTCGACGCCGACACCGACGGAGATGGCTATTCTGACTTTGAGGAAGCTCTCGACTGGTCCGCCGACCCGACCAATCCGTTCCGAGGGCCTGACCCGGCCTGGCCCGGCCTGCCCAGCGGGCCGAACTTGGCTTTGGGTAAGCCGGTCACGGCGGTCAACTTCACGACCCCAGAAGCCGCAGTTGACGGAAGCGAGAGCACCGCCGCGGAGGCGCCCGAGGGCAAAGTGGGCAGCCTCACGGTTGACCTTGGTTCCGCCCAAGACATCACACGAGTGGTCATCAAGTGGCTGGGCATCGGCCACTGCTTTGGTGTTGGATACACAGTCGAGGTGTCGCCGGATGCTAGCCAGTGGACCGTGGTCCATACTGAGACCGAGGGCGAAGGCGGCATCGACGACATCTACAACCTCAGCGCCAACGGGCGTTATGTCAAGGTGGACGTCACTGACCTCGGCAGCCCCTGGGGCCTCCACATCCATGAGCTCGAGGCCTATGGTCTAGCTGGCCCCCAGCCGCCCGTGGCCGACTTCTCCGGCAACCCGACGAGCGGCCCGCCACCGCTGACGGTCTACTTCACCGACCTGTCCGCCAATGCCCCAACCTCCTGGGACTGGACGTTCGGCGATGGCGGCGTGTCGCAAGCGCAGCATCCGAGCCATGACTACACCGCGGTCAACACGTACACGGTGAGCCTGCAGGCCTGCAACGCACAGGGCTGCGACACCGAAACGAAGCCCGACTACATCACTGTCAGCGACCAGAGCTGCCACGTGGGTGCCATCGACATGGCCGATGGCAGCCCGCCGAGCTATCGCGCAGAGGCGACCGTTACCGTGCACGACCAAGACTGTCAGCCGCTGGGCGGGGTGACAGTGGACATCACCTGGTCTGGGGCGGTGTCCGCCACCGACTCAGACGTGACGGATGCCAACGGCCAGGTGACATTCGTGTCGCCGAAAAACCGTCAGGGCGGGACCTTCACGTGTTGTGTCGATAACCTTACCAAGGACGGGTACCCGTACCAGTCCGGCGACAACCACGAGACGTGTGACAGCGTCACGCTGCCGTAGGCTCAGCAGCCCTCGGCCCGGAGGCGTACGAGGGGGCCCGGCTCGCCGGGTCCCCTCCTCACTCTCCATGGGCTATGCCTTGCGTATAAGTGGTTCGTCGTGGGTCCGCGCAGGTTTTTCGTCGACTGGCACATGGACCGGTCGGCACAGGTGCTGCATGCTCGGGCAGGAGTCCAGCAGTCCGAGGCGTATTGAGCAAGGAGCCGAAGGGAATCGGGGGGCATGGAATCGGCTGTCCAGCTGTTCAAGAGCAGACTTCGGGGCCTCGCGTCGGCGCGAGCCGCGGCGGACATGTTGTTCGCGCCTCCTGGAGTGGGAGCGGGGATGGCGGACGGAGCTGACGGACGCTCTCGCCTGCACGTGTCCGATTGTTGTGAGTTCGCCCACGTCGTCAAGGGCAGAGCGAGGGTCCAGACGCCAGACCGCTCGTTCGAGTTGACCCCGAAGCGGCTGCTGCTGATCGCGTCGCACGTCTTCCACGAAGAGCGCCCTGCGCGTTCCGACGTGCCCTATGTCATGTTCTGGTGCTCTGTTAACGAGAACTGGGCGCGGCTGGATCAGACCTCTTGCCAACCGCCGGGGCCTCGGGAGGCGGGCCCGGCCCTCGAGTTATTGGGGCGCACCGACGTGGGCAGCATCGCGAACGCGATTGCGGTGGAACTCCAAAACAAAGACGACGGGTGGCATCGCTGCGCAGAGGGCCTGCTGAGCTATCTGAGCTTCATCCTTATCCGGCGCCTCTCTCGCGGCAGCCTCAAGGACCCTAAGCCGAGCGAATCGCCGACAATCGACGGCGATCCGCGTGCCTGCCGCGTCATACAGACCGCGCTCGCGTACTGTGAGGCCCACTTCTGGGAGCGCGTTGGGATCAAGGACGTCGCTGAAGCAGTGGGCTACAGCCCGACCTATGTCGGCCGTCTGTTCGCTTCGCACCTGGGGCACTCCGTTTCGGAGCACTTGCGCAGCCTGCGGATCAACGCCGCAAAGACGGCGCTTGAGCGCTCAGAGGCCCCGATATCGGAGATTGCCGGCTGGTTCGGCTATCGCGACCCCGCCAACTTCACCCACGCCTTCACGCGGGCCGCGGGCATCTCCCCGAAGACCTACCGGGAGCGACTGCGCGGCCTGTAGTGTGTGCCTGGCCGTGCTTTGGTCGGCTGGGGCACACCATCGCTGAAACGACAAGTTTCCAGCATCAGATCGCATGGACTATCCATGTTGCCCTTGCTATTCTCCGCTCGATAGGCGTGCGGCAGCTCAGGTCGTTCGGCGTGTGCCACCGCCGTGGCGGAAGGGAGGTGATGATCGCCAAGCGACCGCCCGAGGTCGAAGACGGATGGGCGGGATCGACCGCTGTCGCCACGCCGTCATAGAGGGGAGACAGAGGCATGTCCACGACGAACGCTTCTCGCGTCGCCTCAACCTTGCTTGCGCTTGCTGTGGCGCTCGTCATCGCATCTGGAGCGCTGTTCGCCGACCTCGAAGACCCGTTCAGAAGGCCGTATGGCGCGGATGCTCCCTGGAACATTCCGGCAGCAGACATTCCCCTGCATCCAGAGTCAACCTACTATCGGGACTCGCTCTGGAACGACGCCTGTGCTGCCCGGCCGGGCAACTTCAACCTGACGTTCCTCGACTACACGTATCCGGTCTATTACGAGTACAACAAGACCGGTGACTACCTCGTCGACAGCCCCTGGGGCAACATGGACGGCGAGTACATACCATGGAGTCCCGATTTCCAGGAGCCCCCGGGCACCGATGGGCAGATCATCCTCCTCGATCCCGCCACCGGCAAGGAGTGGAATCTCTGGCAGGTTGACTTCGACGGCAGCGTCGTGCACGCGTCGAATGCCAACCTCGTCGAACCGTATGGCCCCGAGACCAGCGGCAGCTACTGGATGAAGGAGTATGGCTTCCCGCCCTCACGCGGCGTTGGAATCCAGTACCTCGCCATGCTCGTGCGTCCCGACGAGAGCCACGAGGGCGCGATTCGCCACGCCCTGTCGATGCCCATCATCAACACGAGCGGCGAGTTCTACGTCGCGCCCGCGACGAAGCTCGAGCACCCAGACAACCCACCTGGGATCCCTGAGGGCATGCGGTTTGCCCTCGACGTCACCGATCAGGAGATCCAGGACTGGCTCGACTCGTTTCCGCCGGAGATCGAGCAGATGAAGCCATTTGCCGAGGCCGTGGCTCGGGCCCTCCGCGATTACGGCTGGTTCATCACGGACACGAGCGGGGGTGCGCATCTGCAGTTCGAGGCCTGGGTGAGCGCGGGCAATGAATGGAGCGCGCTCGGCCTCGACACCGTCTCGGCGGGGGGCAAGGAGTATCCGCGGGACCTGCTGGACGGCCTCATGCAGCAGAACCGCATCTACACGCTCGTGCCGAGCGATCAGTATCCTGCGATGCCTCCGGCCGTCTACTTCCACGGGGACCCTCAGAGTGGTGAGGCGCCGCTGGCCGTTGATTTCGCAGACCTGACGGGCAACTCGCCGACCTCATGGTCATGGACCTTTGGTGATGGGGGCAGCTCCACTGACCAGAACCCAAGCCACACGTACACCGGCGCGGGGACTTACACCGTCAGCCTGACGGCCGCCAACTCGCAGGGGCAGGACACCCTGACCAGGACGGACTACATTGACGTGACAGGGGGCGCCCCTCAGCCGCCTGTGGCGGACTTCTCAGGGAATCCGACGAGCGGC
>CAZLHI010000024.1:0-47825 GCA_964559435.1 uncultured bacterium
CTTCTCGGATGTCCCTTCTGACTACTGGTGCGCGCTGGCCGTTGAGGAATGCGTCGACGGCAATGTCGTGCAGGGCTACGGAGATGACACCTACAGACCGACGGTGTGGGTCGATCGGGCGCAGATGTCCGTCTACACATGGCGGGCATTCCAGAGCCCGTCCTACCCGGTGGTGCTTGGCGGCCCGGCGATAACGGACGTGTACCTGCCGACTATCGGCTACCACGGCTGGTCGAGCACTGCGCCCACGGCCACTGCCAGCACGTACGCCTATGTTGAGTTCGACGTTGCGAACCTCGACGCGGACACGCTGGCCCCTGCTGCCACGACGTGGGACATCACGTTCGACTTCAGGGATGCCGACACTCCGACGGTTACCGGCGTGACTCAGGTGGTTCAGGTGAGTAACGCCACCATTGCCGGCGCGACCGGTACGTACCTCACGGTCTATGTAGCCGTGCCGGTCGGCTCTCTGCCTGCTGGCGACTACGTGTTGGTGGTCTTGGTCGAGGACTCGACCAATGTCGCGCACGAGTTGCCTCGGACGGTAGAGTTCCTCACCGCGTGAGCGTAGTCAACGCAAGCTAACTGCGGCTCTTGAGCCGACAGTTCGCGCCGAGAAGCCGACCTAGCTTCCGGCGCCCGTAACCGAGAGCGCCCGCTTCGGCGGGCGCTCTCCTTTTGATGCCTTTCGGGCCACAGCACGCGGCCGTGTCTCTTCGGCCCGCTGCTTGACCGCGGCGCGGAGCGTGGGCTATACTTGGCCCACTGAGGCGATTGCCCGGAGGGGTGTCCGAGTTGGCCTAAGGAGCGCGACTGGAAATCGCGTAGGGGGTCAAAAGCTCCCTCGCGGGTTCGAATCCCGCCCCCTCCGCTGCCTCAAGGCGCGGACCGGCCTGTCGGGCCCGGCCGCAAAGGCCGCGCATTCCCCCCTCCGCACTTCGCGTCGTGCTTCGCTCAAAGGGCGGGGGCGCGCTTCCTCAGATGATACACGAGGCGGGGCCTAGGCCGACTGGGCCGGCGACGGAGAGGAGGGCGGCGGTCAGAGAAGCCCGTCCAGATGCCCCCCCGTTAGGTTCCGGTGGTAGAGGAAGATCTGAGTGAAGTGGTAGCAGTTGTTGCAGAAGCACTGCTCGACCGGCCCGTCGCGGTTGGGCAGGTCCAGGGCCTCCAGGCGGAAGGCGCGGTAGTCGTCGGAAGCCCAGACATCGCGGAATCCTCTCTGCCCGACGTTCCCGATGACGCGCACGCTCGGGCAGCACGGATTGACATCCCCATTCGCGTTGATGCGGCAGAAGAACTGGCCGATGTAGCAGGGCAAGTCGCGAAACAGGTCCTTGGTCCAGTCTTCCTTGTCCTCGCGGCTCAGATACTCGCTGGCCGTGGTGCTCCTCCCATGGGCCCGCATGATCGCATCGGCCTCTTCCACCTGGCGGCGCGCCTCCGCCCGTTCCTCCGCGGTCAGGGCAAGGGAGGCGCTTGCCTCGTTGATCCCCAGCGGCAGGAACTCGAGATTGTCGAGCCTCAGCTCCGCGGCCTCCTGCGCGAGCATCGCCACCTCGTGATAGCTCAGCTTGTGGATTGCGATGGTGGCCCCGACGACTGGCACCCGGGCGCCGGTCTCATCCCGCCGCCGGATGAGATATCCGACATTCCTCATGATCTCGCGTCGCTCCCCGAGGGGAGCCTCCGTGACAGTGTGGTGAGTCTCGTCTGTGGCCGAGTTGATGCTGATGCGGAGCAGGTCGAGCTCCATGCTGAGGAGCTCGTCGCACAGCTCGCGCGTCAGGAAGGTGCCATTGGTGATGAGTCGGCACTCCATGCCGAGGTGCTTGATGAGACGAAACATCTTCACTGCGTTGGGGTGCAGCAATGGCTCACCGGCACCGCAGATGTCGATGCTCTTCGTGCCGAGGGATGACAACTGCGCCACTGTCCGCTCAAAGAGGTCCAAAGGCATCCGATGGAGTTGGCCTTCGGAGGAGAGGTTGTAGGAGTGGGTGCGGCACATGACGCACCGGTAGTTGCAGTGGTCGTCTATGCCGATCTGCACCCAGGAGGGAGCCTGGTTGAGCGCGAGGCCGCGGCGAATCCGGCGAAGCGTGTTGCCATACCGGAACCGCCACTTCACCTGTCTCGCCACGGCCCGCACGGATCCCTTCAATGCCACTCGGTTCCTCCGACCTCGCTGGGCTTGCGCGACGACAATCGTTATCTTTGGCGATGCGACAGGGCCTTCCTGCCGCACGGCTGCAGAGGGCAGGAGCCTCCACAGCATGAATACCCGCCCGGGCGTGCGTCCTAACGGCCGGCGGCCCTTCCTCCGCCTCCGTGCGTGCAGGGAGGGCCGGTCAGCAGGCGGAATTATGAGGAAGACGCACATCAGCAGACGTCATCCGGAGATTCGGTTGCAGCATCCGGAATTCTCCCCTGGTTGTGGAAGATGACTGCGGCACGTCGCGGCGCAGGGCGCATCCACGTGTGCCTGATGACCCTTTACTTGAGCGAGTCCCTCGGGGCGCGCCAGTTGTGCTCTGTGCTCAAGGCGCACGGGCACGAGTGCTCCTTGGTCTTCTTTAAGGAATTCCAGTGGGACGTCTTCCGGCCGGCCTCTGCCCGAGAGAAGGAGTTGCTCTTCCAGTTGCTCCGGCGCCTCAAGCCAGACCTCGTTGGTATCTCTCTGACCTCATCTCTCACCGCCGACCTCGGATACGTGCTCGCGGATGAGATTAGAGCGCAGCTGAAGGTGCCGGTGGTCCTGGGCGGCGGCCATGCTTCCGTGCGGCCGGAGGAGAGCCTGGAGCATGCCGACTTTGTCTGCCGGGGCGAAGGCGAGGAGGCGCTCGTCGAACTGGCGGACGCCCTGGCGGAGGGAAGGCCGACGACGAACATCCCCAACATGTGGGCCAAGCAGGCTGGCCGGATTAACCGCAACGACGTACGGCCGCTGCGCGCCGATCTCGACTCGCTGCCGTTCGTGTCGTTCGGTGACGCGCAGTCCTACATCATCGAGTACGATCGCTGTGAGCAGATCGATCCGGCCACTCGCATCCCGCGCTACCACATAACCGCTTCTCGGATGGCCTGTCCGTTCAATTGCTCCTTCTGCGCGGGGCCGTGGTTTCGCCGCCAGCTCTATGCTGGAAAGGGCCCCCACCGCCGCTACAGAAGCGTGGAGAGCTTGCTGGAGGAGATCAAGCAGGCACGCGCCCGTCATCCAGACATCAAGCTCGTTCAGTTCTGGGATGAGGTCTTCGGCGTGCGTGCGCCGAAGGGGTGGCTCGACGAGTTCTGCGAGCGATTTCCAAAGGAAATCGGGCTTCCATTCGCCATCTGGTCACATCCCGGCCTGCTGCCGGAGGCAATGGTGGGGAAGCTGAGAAAGGCCGGCCTGAAGAAAGTCGTCCTCGGGGTCGAGAGCGGCTCACAGGCCGTCCGGCGGGAAGTGCTGAACCGCCGGGAGACGGATGACACCGTTGTTCGAACAGGGGAGGTCCTGCACAGGTACGGCGTGGAGGTGGGATATGACTTCATCGTGGACATCCCGTGGATGACAGAGGAGAACTGCCGAGGCACGTTCGAGATGCTGATGCGCCTGCCGCACCCCTTTGACATTGGCCTGCACAGCCTCAGCTTCCTCCCATGCACCGACATCACAGAGCGTGCCCTCGCCGAAGGGAAGATCCAACCCGAGCAGGTTGCCTCCGCCGACCGTCCTCTACAGGAGCGGTTCGAATCGTTCCTCTGGAAGGCGACTCTGTCCGGCGGAGACCGCAGGTCCGCTTATTGGCATAGCCTGATCTACCTCGCCAGCATGCCCTTCATCCCGCGCAGCGTCCTCCGGAAGCTCTACCGAATGGGCTGGCTTCTGAAGCTGTACCCGCGCTTGCTCGCGGCCGCCGCCGAGGCCGCCCGGTGGAAGAAGGAGACCGGCCGGCTCCGGCTCCACCCAGCACTGATGGTGGCATGTCCGTGGCTTGGCTCGTTCTTGGCGCGCCACCCCAGCCTTGGTCGGCTTCTGAACAACTTGGCTCGCGGCATCGGTGGGCTCGCCCGGAAACTCATCGGCCGCGCAAGACGGCCGGCGGTGTCTACCTAGCTCGACTTGGCCGCCTGTGCGCGGCGCCTGCGACGTTTGCGCTGCCTTTCCTTCTTCTTAGTCCACCAGGCGTCGAATTGCTCCGTGCTGTCGAACTGCAGGTCGTGTTTGGGCCGCGCCGGGTATTCGCACTCCTCGGTATCGTAGCCGCGACACACGAGGGGTCGGCTCTCATAGGCCGAGCACAGGTTGTTTCGCGTGAGATACTTGCAGCGGTTCCGAACCTCTACGTGCCAGCGGCGGCCGTGGAAGTAGACGCTGATGTTCTCGTGAGCGAGAAACCAGCTGATCTCATCGAAGTCGGCCTTTCGGCGTGGCGCGTCTATGTGAATCGTTATGTACCGGCAGCAGCGCGCCTCGCACAGCTCCTGGCAGATGCGGCGGTGCTCTGCCTCCTTGGTGGTCTCCTTCGACTGCTTGGGCATTGCCGATCCTCAACTGGGTCGCGTTCGCATACGGTGTGGTGATGAAGCGTTAGCTCGTTAGTCCGGGGCTAGAGCCGCGAGCAGACGACCGGCCTCCTCCCGCGTCGTCAGCAGTAGCTCATCGTCCCTGGTGTGGCCGAGCGGGTCGGGTGCGATCTGTGTTCGGACCCGCTGGAGGAGCCTCTTTGCGGCGGAAACAAGTCGTGCGTTCTTCTTGCCGGCGCCCTCGACCGCTTGCTCGAGCAGGTGGAGGTACTCGAAATCCTCGAACCCTTTCCTGATGACCTCCCAGCGGATGCTGGAGCAGATGCTGCTCTTCCCCGGATAGACGATGTGCGGGTCGCCTGCAGGGAGCGGCGTTCGGTCAGCACAGTAGATGCTCGCACCGGTCGCGTCAAGCCAGGGTGAGACTGGCACGCGCATGGGAACTCCCTGCCAAGTCACCCACCAGTTGTACCCCCAGTGAAGGAATCCCTTCAGGTCGAGGCTCCAGGAGAGCCAATAGATGATGCGATTCCGGATCGAGGGATAGTCGAGGAAGCGGTTGGGATAGTGCCCCTGTGGCGCGAGGCAGACGTAGCTCCACAGCTCCTCGTTCGGGCTGCGGGGGGAATCCGGCCCGGTGTGCTGGATCTGCGGCACCCGCCAGTCCACAGCGCCGACCAGTCCGGGACTCATCACGGCATCGATGATTGGCACTCCAGGCAGCCACTCGCGCACTCTATCCGCGCAGTGAAGCCAGGAAGCCTCGTTCGCAGGTACGGGCTCGTCGGCGATGTGCTGGACGAAGCGCCTCTCCCATCTTCGACGCTTGAGGTGTGCGTAGACGCCCTTCACGAACTGCTCGAGGTAGCCCTCGAACTCCTCGTCACTGAGATCCGCACGCGAGGTCTTGAGTTGCCTTCCGCTCGCACCATAGACCGGGAATCGTCTGAACACGATGTCGCTCTCCCAACCGCCGGCCCGCGCCGCGAGGTGGCCGCCCTCTATCCACGTCACCCCGGCGTCCTTGAAGATCTTGAGCCAGCGGTTCAGCAGTGCGAAGTCGAAGCTGAAGCGGCCGGACTTGGTCTTCTTCATCTTGACCAGCGTATCGAACGGGGTAAGCACCATGTCTTGCTTGTGCTCAACCATGTCGGCGGCGACCTTCGCGAGCCAGTCCCAGTGCTGATCGGACCACAGTTCGACGTGGTAGTAGTCGGCCAGTATCTCCGGCGAGAACCATTCCGTGTGATGCAGGTGGAACTCGCCGGGGAGCGTGAAGGGCCACACACTCACGGCTAGGGGGACTTCAAAATCGTGTCGCTGCCCATTTTGAGTCGCGAGTTGGACGGCGATGGCGCCCTTGTACTCCCCTGGTGGCGTGCCCTCAGGCACGGTCACCGACACCCAGAGCGGCTGAGTCCACTCGTCTCTTATCTTGATCGTCTTCTCCTCGAGGAATGCATCGGGAAAGAACGCGGGCGCTTTCCTGAGATAGCTCGAAGGATCGGCGTTCTCAGGGGGATTGTTGAGCACGTAGACGTACCAGACCCACCAAGCCGACAGGCATTCGCTGGGAATGGAACGGCCGTTGTCGCCGACCAGGTCCGGGAGCAAGAAGCGTGCTTCGGCCACCTGAACGCCTCGCGGAACACGTATTGCGATCTGGGCGTCCTCGGTTTCGTTCCGAGCCGCCTTCAGAGAGATAGACCTGCCCGCTCTCCCGGGCTTGAGGCTTTCGGGGAAGAGCTTGTCCAGGGAATGCGTGGTCCACACGTCGATCTGCATCGGTTCTCGCCCTCCTGGCCATCCGCCAACGCGAGATGGTGACTTGCTTCTCGCGCGCACGCAACGCTCCTTCCGCCGCGGCTGCGAGGGGACACATGATCGGCCGTGCCGGCCGTAGGTGACGACCTTGCCCTTTGGAATGCGAGCAACGATCTCGTAGACTTGTTGGAAGAAGCTGTCAGCCATTGGCTCCTCTAGCTGCAGGCTGTGCTCGGTGTCTCTTCCGTTGCCTGGGGTGCGGCTTCACGCCTGCGAGCGACCGACACCATCGGGCAGGCCGAAAGGGGCTCCTCGAAGGCTCTCGAAATGCATCCTCGGGTCAGCACCCCCGCGGTAGGTTCTTCGGGCCGCCGGAGGCACAGGATTGCGTCGGGCCTACGTCTTCACTCTCTTAGCAGTCGTGTTCTGGACCACGGGACCCGTTGGCAGCAAGGCCGCCCTGCTGGCCGAGGGCAGCGGCGCGCGGCTCACCCCGCTGCAGGTCGCCTTCTGGGCGATTGGCCTCGGCTGGCTGGCCCTCCTGGTGCTCACATGTGCGCGGGGTAGGTTGGCTCGGCTCCGCGATGTCTCGGGGCGCGGCTGGCTGGTGCTGATCGGGATGGGCCTCTTCGGCTGGGTCGGATACCCGGTAGGCATTAATGTCGCCTACACGATGCTTTCGCTGCCTGAGGCGATGATTATCAGCTACCTGAACCCGGTCTTCGTCGTGCTCCTGCAGGGCGCGATGTTCGGATCGGCGATCCGGATCGTCTCCGGCTGGGAGCAGCAGCCGGACGTCGAGCGGAGGCCGCCCATCGGTCGTGTGGCGATCGGCTTACTGCTGTGTCTATTGGGTGTCGCCTGGATTGCTACGGGCGGCCGGCTCTCCGCGCTCGACCGTTTGACATCGGTCACCGGCGCCCTGGCCGCGATGTTCGCTGCCTTCGCCTGGGGGGTCTACTCCAACCTGGGTCGGTTCGTTGCGGTGCGGCCCGGACATGAGGCGTCCGGCCTCGGGGACATCCACAACCTCGGCGCGATGTTCACGGGTCTGCTGGCAATGGGAGCGGCGCTGGCCTTGAGCGGCCAGCTCGGTGTCCCGGCCGGCCTCCGGACCGCGCTCTATCTGGTCGAGCTGGGGCCGGTCTGGGTCGATGCCTGGGTGCCCATCTCCATCATGGCCGTGTTGAACTATTGCCTGGGCTACACGATCTGGCTCTACGCCCTCGAAGCGGCCGGCCGCGTCGGTCAGGCCCACAAGCTGCCGCCGCTGACGAATCTCGTTCTGGTCTCTGCCATCGGACTGGGTTGGTTGATTCTGCGGGAATCAATCGGGCCGGGATTCTGGGAGGGCGCGGGTTTGATCGCCGCCGGGAACGTGGTCGCTCTCTGGCCCGCGCGGGCGCCGAGATCGTCACGCGCCGCCGTGCAGGTCGCGCCAGAGCCACGCCGAAGCGCTTCGAGCGCCACTACAGGAGAGGAGGATCAGATTGCTTGAGAACCCGTTTGGGTCTCCCGGAAGCTGGTACCGGGCGAACCTCCATGCCCATACGACTAGGTCCGACGGCGACTTGTCGCCGGAGGAGGCTGCCGACTTCTACCGGCGCGCAGGATACCAGGTGCTTTCCATCACCGATCACAGCCACGTCACCGACGTGCGCGCGCAGTTCCCCGACTTCCTCCTACTGAGTGGAGTGGAGCTTCAAGGGGACAGATCGCGTCAGGGCACCACGTATCACATCGTCGGCCTCGACGTCCGCTCTCGTGGGCGGATGGAGATACCGGCCGGGGCGAAGGCGCAGGATGTCGTGGACATGGTTCGGGACGACGGCGGAGAGGCGATCCTCGCGCATCCCTACTGGTCCGGCCTCATGGCTGAGGACGTCGTGAGCTTGCGCGGGTGCTTCGCGCTGGAGGTCTACAACACTGGTTGCGACCTGGAGATACTCCGCGGCTACAGCACAGTGCACTGGGACGATCTGCTTACGCTCGGCCGGGACTACGGGGCCGTGGCCGTTGACGACGGGCACTCCGGCGCCTTCGACCACGGCCTCGGGTGGACCATGATCAAGGCCCAGGAGCTGAGCGTCGAGGCCATCATGGACGCACTGCGCCGCGGTCTCTACTACTCATCCACGGGCCCGGAGATCCTCGACCTGAGAGCTGCCGATGGAAGGATCGCCGTCCGCACCTCGCCCGTCCGGTCGATTGCGCTCGTTTCCGGGCCGGGTGTAGGCGGCCGCCGGATCGCCAAGCCCGGCCGCACGATCACCGACGCGGAGTTCGCACTGCCGCGGGCGCGCTACTGCCGCCTCGAGGCCGCCGACGCCGACGGCAAAGTGGCCTGGTCGAATCCGATCATTCTGAGCATCAATTCCGGGCATCAATTCCGGGCAATTCCGGGAATTCCGGGGACACCATACTAAATTATCCGGTTCCTGGCAATGGCCTACCCGCCAGTCGCTGAGATAGGGTGCTCAGTCTGTGCGCCCGTGCTTCCACGGCCCCTTTGGTCCTCGCTTCTGCGGACGAAGCTCGCGACTCAGTGCCGATTCCAGGTGCGCCAGGAAACGCTCCCCGCCCAGCGGCCGGCCCGTCCGCTCGTGCTGTCGCAGCAGCTCCCCCTGCTCCTCGGCCGTCGGCTTCCCCAGGAACTTGCCCCACTGACCCTTGCCCACCATGTCCAGAAGAGGCCGCACCCTGACCAGAGCATCATCCCGTCCCAGGCCGTGCGCCGCCGCACTACTCCACTGGTACTCGCGCGCTCGCCTTGCCAGTCCCGCGCGCACCGGGTTCAGCTCGATGTACCGCGCTGCCTGCAGCGTGTGCGCGTCATCCATCGGGAAGGAGGCGAAGCGTCCCTGCCACAGATGTCCCCGCCATCCCTCTCGGAAGTTGACCCCACGCGTGTAACGCCGATGCGCCTCGCCCAGCGCACGCCGCAGGCTCTCCGGCGACTCCGGCACCGCGATGAGGTGGACGTGGTTGGGCATCAGGCAGTAGGCCCAGACCTCCACTGCCTCACGCTGGCACCACTCTGCCATGAGCTGGACGTACGCCTCGTAATCGCCCTCGCAGAAGAACGTCTGCTGCCGGCGGTTGCCGCGCTGCGTGATATGGTGCGGCACTCCCGGCGCCACCACTCGAGCCAGTCTCGCCATGGTCGTCACCATAGCACGCCCGCATCAGCGAGTCAATAATTCAGTATGATGTCCCCGGAATTGCCGCCGGAATTGCCGGCCGCGAGAGATGCCCGCAACGGATGGCGTGCGATGCTGCGCAGGCTGAGATAGGACAAGTCTACAAGCCCCATCTGCTATCCCCTCATCAGTCCGCCGGATAGCGAGGGCGCGGCGGTGCACCGGATTTGACGCGAACCTCTGAGCCGCCTTCGCTGCGCGCGGCGCCGTATTCCCAACGTTCCGACCACACATCCTCTCTGCGCCGCCAGTCGAGCAGGCCGCGCTGAAGCTCAGGCGGCATCGCCACAGGGACAGTCTCAGGCCCACGAGCGGGGTATCCTTCTGGCATTCGCGGATAGTTCCTGTCATAAGTCAGATAGACCCTTCGGAACGGTCGGGGACAGTAGTTCACGCCGGGCGGGGCGGGAAGCCCTGCATTAGGATGATCACGCCGGTACTCAAAGACGACTTGCGTGATTCCGAAGTGCTTCCGCCTGGCGTCCGGGGGCCGCATGAGGTCCACGGGCTGGCCGAACCCGATGTTGCCGCTAAGAATGGTCGTATCAATCGCCTCGGCGAGCGCATGCTGCTGATCGGATGTGAGATCCTGAAGGCGAAGCTGCAGTCTGCGCGACCGATGAAGCTCACGGAGCTTGGCGGAAGGCAGTTGGGCGTAGACGCAGTAGTAGCCGCGCAGTTCCAACCAATCGTATCGCAGGAATAGGCGCTGGTTGCTGAGCGCGCGCACCGGGTCCATGCCCACGGAACGCATGCATTCCTCCTGGAGCCTCACCGCGTTACGGGAAAGCTGGGGTTCGGGAGGTGTCAGTCCCCCCTGCCAGTTCACCGGGTGGAACCAGTGAGGGGCCAGCGGCAACCCATCCCTCACCCACTCTGCCCGCTCCGGCGCGCAGGCGACGGCGAGCTTCTTCCAGATGCCCTTGTCCGGGCTCTGCAAGGCCAACTCGACGATGCTGTCCTCGCACTTGAGCAAGATGGTCGCACTGCGCATGGCGTTTGCGTCGAGCTTCTCCGCCGGCGGGTCACACCCCCAGCGGGCGGAGTTGAACCAGGCGGCCAGTGCCCGGCTCTGGTCGCGGGTCAGCGCGCCGGCATCCAGCGGGAGCTTCGTTCCTGAGTGCAACTTCGATAGGTCAGCGGGCGGCAGCCGCGCATAGAGCCCATATGCCACCCCGCACGCATCATACTCCTCCGGCAAGTACAGCTCCCAGACCGTCTTGGGCACCCGTGGAAGAGTCTCCGCCGCTGTAGATGCTGGCTTCGCGCAGAGCGCCGTCACCACCAATAGCCCGATCAGGAGAACCAGAGTGATCCATCTGCCTCGCGTCACTGTCAGCCTCCTTGAGGTCCTTCACTCCGGCGGATACCGCGGGGGCGGTGGTGCACCCGGTTTGGTGAGGAACTGCATCCCCGTACTGTGCCAAAACTCATCCGGGCCCCGAGATGTCTAGGGATCTCCTGGTGTTTCGGCGCCTCCCCCAGGGATTGACTTCCGGCCGCCTCTGCGGCATCCTCCCTGCATGTTCTGGCACCTGACTCTGATTCCGTTGTCTCCTCTCTATCTGATGTTTGCGCTGCTGTTCTGCAACGACCGGGCTCGCCTGGTGGCGGCCCTCTACCAGCAGGTGTTGGTGCTGCAAGGACAGGTTGGGAAGCAGCCGTCGTTGGTGAAGAGTGGGCGGGCCCCGCAGGGTTGTGCTCTCTCTAAAGACAATGTATGCTTGAGGCGCAGTGTCGGCAGCTACCTCCAGCCCGCGCGTCAGTGTCATCGTGCCCGTGTACAACCGCGCCGCAGCGGTCAGAGCGGCGGTGGCAAGCGTGCTCGGCCAGACCTACCGAGATTTCGAGCTGATCCTGGTGGATGATGGCTCGACCGACGACTCCGGTCGGGTGATCGATGAGCTGGCAGCAGAGAACCCGTCCCTTGTCCGCTGCGCTCACCAGGAGAATGCCGGCGCGGCGGCCGCCCGCAATCGCGGCATCGCGCTCAGTCGGGGCGATCACATCTGCTTCCTCGACTCGGACGACGAGTGGCTCCCCGAGAAGCTGGCCGTCCAGGTGAAGTTCATGGACGAACACCCAGAGGTGGCGCTATCCTACGTCTGGGCATATGTCGTCGACGAACAGCAGAGGGTTGTGGGGCGGCTCTGCGCGAGAGCCGGTCGTCGGACGTACCGCAAGCTCTTCTACCTGAACCCCATTGCCCCCACCTCGGCAACGATGGTACGCAGGAGGGTGCTGGACGAGGTAGGCGTCTTCGACACGAGCTTGCGCACGCGCGAAGACTTGGACCTCTGGCTACGCATCGCCGCGCGTTTCCGCGTGTCGGATATCCCCCGCGCGCTAGTGCGGTGGCGTGCCAGCGATAGCAGCCTGAGCGGTAACCTGGAACAGTGTGAGCAAGACCACTCGGTGGTCTTGAGCCGTGCGCTAGAGAGCGACCGGCGGAGAGGCGGAAGCATGTGTAGGCAGACAGCGACTATATGCGCGAACAGGGAGCTGCGCTACGCGTACGCGTACCTTCAGCTCGGGGACTATGTTTCCTTCCGATCCCGCTTCCGCCAGGCGCTGCGGGACAACCCTTTCATCCTCTTGAGGCACCCCAGGACTGGCCTCCGCTGTCTCATGGCAACCATTCGCCGAGGCTGACAGAGGACCGCAGACGGTAACGCCGGACACTCCCAACTCCTGATGATTCAGCCAGTCGAAGGGACAGCAGATCAGCGCGCCTCCCTGGCGGTCCTAGCCTCACCGAGCAAGTCTGCCGCGCAATCCACGCCAGCGCGCGCTAGGTCTTTCAGGTGGGGCACCTGCCGTGCCAGATATGCCCGCACCGTGCACTCCTGCGCTGCGAGATCCCGGAGCGCCCCTGTCAATTCCTCTTCCTTCATCGTGCGGACATCCACGACGTAGCGCGTCTCGCCCAGGACGTCTTTGCTTATTCCTATCCCTTTGGCGCTGTACGCAAGGCATATGGTGGGCACCCCACTCGAGAACGCCGAGATCGTGCTGTGGGTGCGCGCCCCGATGAAGAGCCTACACCGAGAGATGATATGCTTGGCCTCCATGGCATCGTGATGCGTTGGCATCAGCCTGACGCGGTCTCCACGGTCTGCAAGCTCAAGTACGGGGCGCAATGCAGTTTGGTCGTCCGCGCCCGTGCGCGGTCCTGTCACATGAGGAATAAGCAGAACACCCATGCCCAACTCATCCACTGCGTAGCGGGTCGCCTGCACGGCAGCATCCAGCACGACGCGTTCTTCCTGGTAGCGACTGAGGAGCGGACTCACGTTCAGCCCGAGCACCCCATCCCCCACGGGCCAGAAGCCCGACGTGTCTACAGGCCTGGAGGGGAGCAGGAAAGCTGGATCGGCCACCCGGCGCAGGTTCTGCGAAAGACCGTGGCCGGTAAGGTAAGCCCAGGTGACAGACTCCCTGACAGTGATAACATCGACCTCCCTGAGATTTCGTATGACCTTTCTCTCGACATCTGGATCGCCGAACGGCCCGACCGACGCTGCCCAGACCACGAGCGGCCGCTGTTCCTCCTTCACCAACCGGTTCAGCCAAAGGAAGTAATCGAGAGTCCCGTAGTCGGTCGAGTAATTGTCTCCCCCGATGGACAGTACCAGGTCCGCCTGGCGGACCGCGCGCCAGACGGGAGCGAGGGGGTAGCGCCAATAGCCTTGAGCGCCGACTCGTCGTCCGATCTGGTAACAGACCCACGCAGGCGACCAGCGCTCGGCCCGTGCCGGCACAACCTCAAGCCCCTTCACAGGACAGTGCATCCGATCATCCCGGTGGGAGAAAGAAGAGAGGACGATCCGGCTGGGTCCCAGTCGGTCCCGCAGCAGGTCTACAGTCGTTTGCAGGATCGCTTCACACCCGCGGTTGTAGAAGCCAGCATGGCCGACGAGCAGGATGGTTGACATGGCTCTGCGGGCCTCCTACTCAGCCGACGTCCATGCGCGCCGGAGCATGCGTCGCGTCCGCCGCGCTATGCCTGGGAATCTCCTGAAAGGCCAGCTCAGCAGGTCTAGAGTATGGAGTAGGACGACATAGCATAGCAGAAGGTAGGTTCCCGCGTCGCGCGGCCACGCGCGACCGCAGAGCAGGCTCCTGCACATTCGTGCACGCCACCGGCGAAACCAGAGTCCCGGGGCATCCAAGCACGACACCTCCAACCCGGCACTGCTCGGCCGATCTTGTGTCCGGCGCAGCGCCTTGGTCAGCGCTCTAGCTCCTTCTTTCCTACGCGCCAGCACGCCTGCCTGGGAGGCGATAACCATGTCCTCACAGATAGGCGCCACCTTCAAGCTCCTTCTGCCTGCTTCGTCTGCTATCAATCCCACCAGTTCGCCGTTCCGGACAATCACGATCGAGGTGCCTCTGGGGTCCGCCGCATAGTCTGGCAGCCAGGCATCCATGAACGTCGCATCTGCGTTCACCGCGAAGAGGTCGTGACAGGCAAAACAGGCATCTGGCGCGAGAAGCTCCTTACACCATATCTCAGTCACTCGCGGGTCCAGAAAGCTGAGAGATCGGCCCCGCCTGCCGTCCCGTCCCGTGGCGACAAAGCGGTAGTCGCTGGCCTTGCTGGCTCCTTGCTTACGCCGATACTCGGCACGGATGAGGGGACGCTTGCTTACGCCTGACAGCCAGGCAAGCAGGTCAGTGTACTGGGCGGTCACGGTATGTCCACACACCAATCCCAGGAGGTAAGTGACTCGCGCCGCCAACCAACTATGCCGCTCTCTTGCCCGCCTCACGGCCCTGACCACACATGGCAATCCGACGAGCGCGTATCGCCCCTCGGCGTCACGCAGCTCACGCAGCACCTGCGAGAACTCAATCGGATAGTACTTCGACCCGGCCGCCTCTTCGATCTCCCCGACATTCCGCAGGATGGCAGCCTCAAACAGGCGGCCGCTCTGCCGCGAGTTCGCGACGGCGATCACGCCGTCCACCCGTTGCCGCTCGAGCAGCGCTTTGAGGACGCGCGTTGTCACGCCTCCCGAGCTGCCGTGCTCTCGCTCCCTCGGAACCTGAGAGTAGCCGACATAGGCTGCGAGCATTGGCCCAAGGGGTTCCTTCGTGGGCCTCTGAACCGCGTCGGGAACCGACGGGCAGACCTCGACGCAGGCCCCACACCCCTGGCAGTTAGACACGGCCGCTCGGTAGAAGCCGTCCCGCGTCCATTCCATTCGCAGACACTCGTGCGGCGCCACCGCTACGCAGACGCCGCACCCCGAGCACAGCCCGGCCCTTACCACTTGTTGGACCCCAGTCGGCATCCATCATCCCCCAGTCACCATACCTGACATACAATGTAGCACACTCGACGCGAAGACGGCAACGACAGTTGCCCGCTTGCGTCGCCTGGCATTGCTGCAGCAGGAAGGTAACGTCCGGAGACGGAACCCCTAGACAGTGCGGCGACCGGTGGCCGGAGCTCGGCCTCAGCAACCGGCATGGGAGGGTCGCCAGGACCGACAGAGATGAAGCTAGTAGCGATCGCCGGCATCGCCCCCGGCACACTGAACTACCTCTACTGGTACTTGCCTCTTCGTAAGCGCCTTCGGGATCTCCAGTACTTCAACTATGCCAACGGCGCTGAGCACAAGACAAGGCGAGAGCTCAACGCTGCCTACGTCCGCCATCTCGCTCGGGAGCGGGTCGAGTTCCTGTTGGAAGTGGTTCACAGCGGTGTCCTCTACCCGCGAGCCCTAGCGGAACGCATCCCGCACGTGGACCTCGCGATCCACTTCTTCAACGATGACGAGTGGCAGTTCGACATCTTCTCCCGCTTCATCTGCCAGTACTACCATGTGGTCACGACGACCGATCCGATGTGCGTGGCGCAGTACGCGCTATTCGGCAAGACCGCCGTACTCATCCCATGGGCCTGCAACAGCGACCTCTACCGCAAGCTCGATCTCCCCAAGCGCTATGATGTTACCTTCATTGGTCAGCCTCACTCGGACAGAGCCCAGATTGTCTTGCACCTCCGAAGAGCTGGCATCGAGATCCGCGTCTTCGGAGCGGGGTGGGACCGCTACCCCGAGCTAGCCAGCATCTGGGGCGGCCACCTCTCTACCGATGAGGTGGTTCACACCATCAACGAGTCCAGGATCTGCCTCAACCCGCTCTCGGCCAGCACGCGCGATCGTATGGTCGTCAAGGCGCGTGTTTTCGAGGTCAGTGGCTGCGGCAGCTTCCAGCTCTGCAGCGCATTCGACGAGGTCAGCCGCTACTACGAGATCGGGAAGGAAATCCAGGTCTTCCGCGATGAGAAGGACTTGGTTGACAAGGTTGGCTACTACCTGGAACACGAGGAGGAACGGGAGGCGATTGCGAGGGCCGGATACGAGCGGACGCTCCGGGAGCACACCTGGGACGCGCGATATGACCATATGTTCCGGGAGATAGAGAGGCTCCGGCCGCAGATCCCGGAGAGACCGCAGCCGATCATAAGCAGCAAGCGCGTGACGGTGCTCTACTACGCGCGGTCCGGGCGGCTGACGCAGGCCACCGCGGAGAGCCTGAACGGGCAGACGCTGCCGAACGTGGATGTGGTGGTTGTCTCTGATCAGCGCCTCTCCGGAGCCGAAGCGCTGACGCGCCCATGGCGGCAGACAGGCACGGCGGGGGCGGAGTCACTGTCCGTGGATTCCGACTTCGTCGCTTTCATCGAGGACGGCGAGGAGTGGGAGCCGGAGAAGCTTCAGTTCCAGGCGTTCGCCTTGGAGCAGGACGCACCGAAGGAGATCGAGATCAGTTTCGCTCAGTGGGGAGTGTCGCACAAGCAGCGGGAAACGGAGTTCATGACGTATGTGCTACGCTGGCTGCGGGATAACAGGCGGCTCGACGAGCTGGTTCCCGTGGGCGCGGTCGCGTCTTCGGTAATGGTCACGGCCGCACTTTACGAACGTGAGCGCCCGTGGTTGCTGCGTCTCTTGCTCGAGCACGAGCGCTCGTTCGCGGAGAAGTACTTCCGGGACCGCCGAAACTACTCCCACATCGAGCTGGGCGTCGCGCTGGTGCGGATACCGGAGGCGCGTCTCTGGGAGCTCATTGGCTCCCTGGGGCGCACTGAGCGCTATCAATGGATCAACTCTTGCCTTCGGTACCATTCAAGAACCTACGTGCCAGCTCTGCTGAAACGCCTTCGTCTGGCTCGAGCCTGGACAATGTGGCGCGCTTACCGCCTCCGCCAGCCGGGCCGGCGGAGCGTGTCACAGGGATGGACCCGTTGAGCCTGCTCAGCCGCGCCCGGCGGCTGGCGTCGGCGGAGGTGGTGCGCAGCTTCGTCATCTATGGGGCCGGCGCCGGCTTTCTGAGCGGCATCTCCTTCTTCCTCATCCCCATCTATACTCGTGTGATCGCGCCCGAGGAGTACGGGCTGCTGGAACTGCTCAATACCGGAATCGCCATCCTCGGCACCCTTCTGCCCCTGGGGCTTAGGCAGACCTTCATCCTGGACTACTATCACCATCAGCCGGAGGAGCGTCCCAAGCTCGCGCTGAATGTGTCCGTGCTCTATGCTTTGACAGCAACTCCGATCACTCTTGCTCTGCTCGCTTTCAGCGGACCCATCAGCCGAGCGATCTTCCAGTCCCACGTATCCTATGTGCTGGTCATAGCCGCGGCGCTTACTGCCTTTCTCGCCTTCTATCGCGCGATCTTCTTCAGCGCGCTGAGGATGGCACGCAAGCCACTGCCTTTGGTGTCTTTCCAGGTGGCAAGCGGGCTGGGAGTGGCCGCCCTCAACATCTACCTGGTGTACTATCGTAGACTCGGCATTGCCGCCATCATCGGCGTCAATCTCGCGGCGGTCGTCGCGGGATGCATCGCAGCGGCGGCCTTCTACCTCATGAAGTCGGGCATCTTCCGCCTTGACCTGACGTGGGAGAAGACGAAGGCGTACTACCGGCTCGGTCTGCCTCTGATGCCGGCCGCGGTGGCGATCTGGATGCTCAGCGCGTCCGACCGGTGGGTGCTCACCGCCTACGGATACCAGACCCAGCTCGGGCTCTACTCGCTGGCGTACAAGTTCGGCACCCTCTACACGCTCCTGGTCATCCAGCCCTTCACCTCCGCCTACCAGCCCATCGTGTTCGCCTCTTACCGGGAGGACCTCGAGGCCGCGGAGAGACGAAACACTCGGATGCTGCGCCGCTACCTGTCCTTCTTCGTACCTCTAGTCATCGTTGGATTCCTGTTGGGAAGGCCGATCTTCCACGTGCTAGTAGGTCCCCAGTACTACGGTGCCTACGGCTACGTTCTGCCGATAGTGTTGGGTTACGTCTTCGTTGGCGCAGCCAGCATAGCGTTCAACCTCCCACTCTACCAGAAGAGGTCGGCAGCGGTCGCCAGTGTGCATGGGGCAGGCGCGCTGTTGAACGTCGCCGGCAACATCGCGCTAGTCAGATGGTACGGCGCGTGGGCCGCTGCCGTGATGACTCTTGCGTGCTTTACGGTGACCTTCGGGCTGGCGATGTGGCTGCGAAGGCGAGTCTGGTTGGAGACCGAGGAATGAACTCGGTGAAGCTGAAGGCGCGTAGCTGCCCGCTGTGCGGGTCAGACCAAGGCCGACGCGTCTTCTCGGATAGGAACCGCAGAGAGGGCCTCGCCTGCGCGGGTACCTACTTGCGCTGTGAGATGTGCGACATGATCTACCTGAACCCGATCCCAGATTTCGCCGATATGGAGTTCGAGGATTTCGACGCGGTGTACTCGGTGGGCCGGTCCCCTGTTCGCGTCGGCAGGCTCGGGCGTCTTGTGAGAGGTGGGCTGGCAAGGGCGGCCGCGATCTTCGATAGGAGCGCGCGGTACCACAGTCTTCCACGTTGGGAAGGCATCCGCTCGGACGGGCAGCGGCGCCGCATTCTCGATGTGGGGTGCTCGAACGGCTCCAAGCTCCGGGGGTTCGCCAAGAGAGGGTGGGAGGTACACGGCGTGGACGTCTTGCCGTCGGCTCTGGAGGTGGCTCAGCGAGCATTGCCGCAGGGGCGCTTCTACCTAGGACATGTGGAAGCAGTGGGGCTCCCGGCGGCGAGCTTTGACGCCATTCGGGCCGACGCGGTACTGGAACACGTTGAGGCCCCTGTCCGTTTCCTGAGGAATCTCAAAGACTTGCTGAGACCCGAGGGCCTGCTCTTTCTGTACGTTCCCAACGGAGCACCGTTCTGCATGCGCTTCCTCAAGCGTGGGAGCGTCAACGCCTGGGTGCCGTTCCACGTTAACCTCTTCACGCCGGCGACGATCCGAGCTTGCCTGTCGCAAGCAGGCCTCGCCGCGGTCGCGATCAGCCACAACACCCCGACCAACTGGCTTCTCCTGACTGCCAGGCAATGGCTTTCCATCCTGCGAGGCCGCGATTCGTTCTCCATCCGACTTTCGCCTTGGGCTGTAGGCCTGGCGGCCCCTCTTCTCTTCCCCTTCGCGACCGCGCTCGACCTCGCCTGGCTCGGCGAGGAGCTTGTGGTAACTGCACGAAAGCCTGCTTCACCCCAGGGCGCCCCATGAGCCGGTGCGTGGGAGATCGGTTCGGATGCCCGACCTCAGAATGGGAATGCCAGCTTTCGAAACTGGACGAGTACCAGGACCGACTGCCGTACGCGTGCGAGACCGAACTACTTCAGTACTTGAGGCTACACCCGGCCTCGTGGCATGCACTGGACCCGAAGCAGATGGAGTTGCTGGTTGCCGAGGTCTTCCGGGCCAACTACCGCCCTAGTGAGGTTCTCCACGTTGGCCGTCCGGATGATGGCGGAGTCGATGTGATCTTCGTTGATTCAGACAGGGGCAAGTGGCTGGTACAAGTGAAGAGCCATGCATATAGCAGTGCTTCGGAGGGAGTTGGGAGGATCCGGAACTTGCTGGGAGCCATTCTCCTCGAGGGGGCACTGCGTGGAGTCGTTGTGCCAAACGCTGACCATTTCACCTACCGCGCATGCGAAGCTGCTGGCAGGGCTCAGGAGAAGGGCTACACGATCAGACTCATAGACAAAGGGAAACTGAACCGGATGCTTGACCCGCTCCTGCCATGTGGGTGCTGGCGACAGTTCGTGAGAAGGCGTCGTCCGGATTGGCTGAGGCGATTCGGCGCTGAGTGGCCCAACCCCGATCAGTTGACGCTGAACGGATGCTGGCTCGGAACGCGGCATGCGCCCTTCTTGGGTTGAGCCTTCTTGCCCTCTAGCTATCTCCCCCGAGTCGCTAGCGTAGCATTTCGCCCGCTGGCTCATGCTGTCTCCTAGCCACGGATGGTTTCATACATCGCCACCATTTCCTGCACTGGGGTGTTCGGCATCAGCCACTGATCGCGGCCGGCGACGTGGCCGGTGGGGCAGGAGGCGCGAGTAGTGTGCGTACTCCCGGCGGGCACTTCGGCAGGCGCGGCGCGGGGAAGATGGGTATGGGCGCCAATGCCGCCGCAAGAGGCGATTTAGTCGCCGAATCGCTCCGCCACCATCTGAGGCGCCACCGCCATCGAGACTTGAACGGGGTCAAACACATCGATGCCGCAGGCGATGACGTCGGGGATGAGCTTGGCCACGGCCCCCGACGGGTGTAACATCACGTCCAGCCCAAAGCTGCGGGCATACCCGGTGTGCTCGTGAGGTGAGGTCGGAGGAAGCGTCGGAAGACCCCGGGACTCGGTACTTTGGCGCACAAGAGACGGCTATGCGCCGCATACTACTGGCGGCCGTCCACGTTACACGCCCGCCGTCGCTTCTCCCAATCCAGCGGGAGGCGGAAGAGCTTCTCGAGCGATATGCCGCTGGGCTCGGTGCCTTCGAGGATGGCTTCGGTGATGTCGGGGGCGAGGAGGGTGAGGCGGAGGAGGCGGGCGACGTAGGAGTTGTCCATGCCTAATGCACCTGACAGCTCTCGGATGGTGCCGTAGCGTCCCGATTCGAGCAGGGCCCGCCAGCGATGCGCTCGGGCGAGAGTCAGCGCCAGCGGCACCTGGGCGCCGGTCGAAGCCGCGACCCTCGAGTTGGTGGACGAGTCGACCTCCTTGCGGCCTCCGCGCCGCTTCAGCGTCAGCGGTACGGTCACTACGACATCATCCCCGTGCGCGGCGATCCTGCTATGATCACGTCTCATCTGTCTGCTCTCCTTCCTGCTGCCGCAGCTGCGGGTCCACGGAAAGCGCTCCGAAGCTCCCCGGGTTGACGAGCAGCTCGGCCCGGTCCGGGTAGACATCGACGCGACGCACGAGCAAGCGCACGATGCGCTCTTGTTCGGCCGGAGAGAGCTGATCCCAGGTCTCGTCAACTGCCGCAAGCGATCGCAGCTGCATCGCCTTCCTCCTGGCAGGTGGGAGCGCCTTCAACAACTCCTGGGGTTGCCGAAGGAGGCTTCGCAGCTGCGTGACCACGGCCTGCTCGATCTCCCCGGCCGGCAGCAGGCGTGTCGGGCAAGCGGCGCGGCCCTGTTTGGACGCATGAACGCACCGGTAGTATCGGTATCGCTTGTTCGGCTTGGTGCTGAAGCTCGGCCCCACGGCGCACCCGCAGTGGCCGCAACGCAGGATGCCCCGCAGCATCGCCGTGGTCTTTGTCCGCGTCCGCGCGCTTCTGACGTTATGGTTCTCAGCCAGGATGTCGTGGGCACTCTCCCATAGCTCGCGGGACACGATCGCCTCCTGCTCGCCCGGGTAGCGGTCGCTGTTGTGACGCACCTCGCCGAGGTAGAGGGGATTGTTGAGCATGCGGTACAGGTGGGCTCTATTCCAGGGCGTGCCGGGTCGGACGATCCCCTTCTTGCTCGTCCAGGCCTTGGTGCGGTAGCCCTGGGCATTCAGCTCCTCTGCCACCCTGGTAGTGGAGCCGATCTCGACGAAGCGCTGGAAGACATGGCGGACCAGCCGCGCCTCCTCTTGGTTGACGATGAGCCGCTTGCGCCCGCGGTCGACATCGTAGCCGTACACCGGCACTCCACCGATGTACTTGCCCTTGCGCCTGGTAGCGGCGAGCTTGTCCCGGATGCGCTCGCTGATGATCTCTCGCTCGAACTGGGCGAAGGAAAGCAGCACGTTCAGGACCAGCCGGCCCATGGAGTTGGTGGTGTTGAACTGCTGGGTCACCGATACGAACGAGACCCCCTTCTGCTCGAAGATCTCGATCACTCGGGTGAAGTCGAGCAGCGATCGTGACAGGCGGTCAACCTTGTAGACCACGACGCAGTCGATGTTCCCGGCCTCGACGTTGGCCAGAAGTCGCTGAAGAGCGGGCCGCTCCAGATTCCCGCCCGAGTAGCCGCCGTCGTCGTAACGCTCGGGTAGGACTATCCAGCCCTCCTCGCGCTGTGAGGCGATGTAGGCCTCGGCGGACTCGCGCTGGGCGTCGAGGGTGTTGAACTCGGTGTCGAGGTTCTCGTCAGTGCTCTTGCGGGTGTAGATGGCGCAGCGGACGCGAGGGACGGCCTTGCGCTTCTTGCTCATTGGTGCCCCTTCTTCACGCGCAGCCCGAAGAAGGCGGGTCCGTTCCAGCGCGTGCCGGTGATCAGCCTGGCGATGGCGGACAGCGAGGAGAACCGCTCACCGCGGTACTCGAATCCGCCCTTCACCACCGTTACCTCATGGCGGCCGCCATCCCATTCGCGCACCAGTCGGGTGCCGATGAGGAGTCTGCGATATCCCGGGCCGCCATTCCGTCGCCGGCGTATGCGGCCGAGCTTGTCGCAGCCAGCGTCGTCGAGTATGGCGTCCATGTCTGCGAGAAGGGATGGGCTCAGGCCGCCGTGCGCCAGTTCTTGGATTCGGTAGGCGAGACGGCTGACGAGGAAGCTCCGGCTGTACTGGGGTGGATCGGTGCCGACCAGATCGCGCCAGCGCTGCTTCAGGTCCGGCATCGACAGGCGCCGCAGCTCGGTAAGCTGGGATCGTGGTTCAGTGCTCATGTGTCTGTTTCTCCTACGCGGATTGAGGTGACACATGAATCACTCAGGTCTGGAGAAACATCAAGTCCTTTCTTCTCCCGTCCGTGGGCGGCACAGCGCCTCACAGGGGGACGGTCTTGGGGTCTGGCCCGAAGACCCGGATGGCCCGGGATGACGGTGGGAGTCGGGACGCCCCAGACAGCAGGCCGCCTCCTCAAGCCGCTCGGCCGGGGACATCACCTCGGGGCTTGGACGTCGTGGCTCGCCCGAGACGGGCGAAGCAGGCTCCGGTAGGCGAGGCATGGGTGCTCTCCTCCGGACCGTTACATACGGGAAGGAGGTCGAAGACGTCGGTGTCCCGGCCCTGCGATGTCTGGAACGGTGTGGACTGATGAGCTACGTCGGAGGCCCGTAGAACCCGCGGATCGAGTGCGCGTGCAGCATTTTCCTGAAGCCTGCCAGGGCTCACTCTACAGGAAAGTCAGCAAGACAGGTCAAGTAGACTACGGTCATCTCATGATATTCTCCTCACAAGAGGTGAGAGCATGGATGGTTCGGGGAAGAGGAAGGCTGTCCAGCGGATGAAGGATTACGTGGAGGAGCATATTGCAGAAAAGATCACGCTCCGCATGCTTGCCGACGCTGCAGGCTACTCGCCCTGGCACGCGGAAAGAGTCTTCAAGGAACTGACTGGACAAACGCCGTTCGAGTATGTGCGAGAGGTTCGATTGTCGCAGGCGGCGGCTCGATTGCGGGATACGGACGCGAAGATCATTGATGTGGCCCTTGACTTCGTGTTCGGCTCCCACGAAGGGTTCACACGAGCCTTCTCCAAGCAGTTCGGGATAACGCCACAGCACTTCCGCAAGCACGCGCCGCCGATCAAGTTCCTCCTCCCCGAGCAGGTCCGTGGTTATCACCTTACTTTACAGAAAGGAGCGAACACCATGCCTGAGGATTGGAGCACCTTCGTCGAAGTCATCCACCGTCCCGTTTTCGTGCAAGTGATCGACCGTCCTGCGAGAAAGCTGATTCTGAAGCGAGGTGTGAAGGCCACCCACTACTACGAGTACTGCGACGAAGTGGGCGGCGAGGAGGCGTGGGAGGTGGAAGTGTGGGAGGTGCTTTGCGGTATCAAGGAAGCCCTCTATGAGCCTATAGGCATGTGGATGCCCGAGAATCTGCGGCCGCCCGGAACGTCGTTGTACACCCAGGGCGTTGAGGTGCCGGCTGACTATGCCGGCGAGATCCCCGAGGGCTTTGAGATCATAGACCTTCCGCCCTGCAAGATGATGGTTTTCCAGGGGCCGCCGACCGAGGGAGAGCCGTCCGGGAATCTGATACGTCACGCGATGGACATCTACGACCCGAATACCTACGGGTTCGAATGGGCTGACGAAGACGGGCCAAGGTTCCAACTGGCACCGATGGGATACCGGGGATACATCGAGGCAAGACCGGTAAGACAGCTCAACGTGAAGTCACAGAAAGATTGGCGCGGAAGGCCGCTGCTGTCGGGATTGGGGCCCAGACAGGGGTAGCTCAACGTGGAGTGAGCTGCGGGATACTGGGTGACATACCCACAGGAGTTCGGAAGCGCCGAGTCCTACTCCGAACTCCCCTCTCAAAACGCGAAAAGGCCGTGCCGAAAGAACAAGCGTTCTCCTTGCTTTCTCTGAATGTGGACGAGGTGGCCGAAGTCCAATGGTATCAGAGAAAGAGAGGCCGAGAAGGCCGTTTCAGGCGGAATTCGGGGGGTAAACAGGGATAGCTCGTCCACATCTTGCCGGAGGTGCGAAACGCTCAGGACTGCGCCAGAGACGCCAGGAGAAGCGCAGAAGCGCCCTCGTCTGAGAGCGCCTGAAAACGTAGAGAGACGGTTTGAGACCGAGAGCATGGTGGTGTGAAGAGACCACCAATCGGCGAGAGAGCATGGTGTGGACGGGTGGCCGAAGTCAGGTAACTCGTGTGAGCGATCAGACCTGAGTTCGATCATAGGTCTGTTTGGTGGAGGCGGTGGGAATCGAACCCACGTCCGATGGACAGTCCTCGCAAGACACTACGAGCGTAGCCTGCGTTTAGCTTCGCCCGGCGCAAGCCCGCAGGCGGGCCTCTCGCCGGACTAGTTCGTTAGCGTTCTCCCCTCACCCCTACGAACCTCAGGGTTCCGGGCAAGCTAGCTTTGTTTACGCCCAAGTCCCTGAGTCGCCTTCCGGCGACCGGGATGGCGGTCCCTCGCGGGACCTAGCCACCGACCGTGCTAGCCCGGTCGGGAGGACGTCGCCACTACTTAAGCGGCGAGTGCCAGCTGTGTAGAGTTGGCAGTTATAGGGTTGCGCGTTTTGTCGAGATCACGCGACTCGGCTCGCGTCTTGCGGCTCTCGATCCATCGTCGAAGCCGTTCGCCCCCATCAACTGCTGGCACTCATATTGTACCCGATTCCCGCATCCCGGGTCAACGAGGGTTCCGCTCTGTTGGTGCTAACCCGCGCCACTACAGGAGAGAGCCGGGCACGCCCCGAAATCGCCCTCACTGCCCCCCAGGAGCGGCGACAGCCGTGAGCACTCCACACACTTACGTCTACAAGCTGGCCGGGGGCTGCGGTGTCAAGGCAGATGTCCACCTGCCCACCGGCGGGGGGTGCCGGCCCGGGATCGTGTGGGTCCACGGCGGCGCGCTCATCATGGGGAGCCGGCGGCTGCTGGCGCGATGGCAGCTTGACCTGTACCTGCGGGCCGGGTTCGCCGTGATCGCCATCGACTACCGCCTGGCCCCGGAGACGAAGCTGCCGGCCATCATCGATGACCTGCAGGATGCCTTCGCATGGGTCCGCAGGGAAGGCCCTGACCTGTTCGACCTCGACCCGTCGCGGCTCGCCGCGGTGGGCCACTCCGCTGGCGGGTATCTCACCCTCATGGCTGGGCACTGCGTTGATCCGCGGCCCACAGCCCTCGTTGCTTTCTGCGGGTACGGCGACATCGTCGGCCCGTGGTACAGCCAGCCCGATCCGTTCTACTGCCGCGAGCCCGCGGTGTCGGCCGAGGAGGCACGGGCCTCGGTAGGGAGTACGCCCATCGCAGAGAGTTCCGGCAATCAGGACGAACTGCGGGATCGCTTCTACCTTTACTGCCGCCAGCAGGGACTCTGGCCGAAGGAAGTGAGCGGCCACGATCCGCATGCTGAGGGGGAATGGTTCCGGCCGTACTGCCCGGTGCAGAACGTGACTCCCGAGTACCCACCCACGCTGCTGCTCCACGGCGACCGCGACACCGACGTACCGTATGAGCAGTCGGAGATGATGGCGGCTGCGCTGCGGAGGGCCGGTGTCGAGCACGAGTTCTTCACGGCCGCGGGCGGCGACCACGGGTTTGATATGATAGAGGAGGCGGCGGCCAGGGAGGGCATGAATCGGGTGCTGCGGTTTCTGCGGCGGCACTGCGGGTAGAGCCGGGCTCTATCGCCCGCGCTGGCGCTCGGACAAGGCCCGCTCTTCTTCTCGGCGCGCCTCGCGCTCGGCGATGGCCTTGCGCTTGTCGTATTGGCGCCGGCCGCGGGCCAGTCCAAGTTCCACCTTCGCATATCCCCGCTCCAGGTAGAGGCGCAGGGGAACAATCGTCAGGCCGCGCTCGACCGTCCGCCCCAGCAGCCTGTCGATCTCGCGACGGTGGAGCAGCAGCTTGCGCCGCCGCTTGGGGCCGACATTCTCCCGGCTGCCCGGCTCGTAAGGGCTGATGTGCATGTTGTAGAGGCAGGCCTCGCCCCCTTCGATGGCGGCGTAGGCCTCCCGAAGGGAAACTTTGCGCGCTCGCACCGACTTGATCTCGGTCCCGGTGAGGACGAGTCCGGCCTGGTAGGTTTCCAGGATCTCGTAGTCGTGCCGCGCTCTGCGGTTGATCGAAATGGTCTCTTTGTCGGACACGATCAGATGCTCCAGATGGCGGATTATACGAGAGATGATACGAGCGGGTCAAGCTCGACCCAGCGGCGAGGCGCTTTGCTCTCTTGGCCCACAAGCTTGTGGCGGATCTGTGCAAAAGGACGGCACGGCCGCGGTCCGGATAAACGGTTCGCGGAACGCTCCAGGACATGGTATAGGTAGTATGGCCGTATGGGGCCGTTTTGGCACGGTCGCATATATCTTACTCTATTCTGTGGGCGGGGAGGACAAGAGATGCGCCGCTCAGATTGGTCTCGCACACTCATCGCCGGGGTGCTGGTGCTGGCGATGGTGCTCTCGTTGACCGGGCTGCTGGGTGCTGCGGGGACCAGCATCCGCATATCATCTCCGCGATCGGGCGCGCACGTCAGGGGCCTAATCACCGTGCAGGCTTCTGTCCGCACCGATGTGCCCATAAGCTATGTCATCCTGGTATTGGATGACGAGCGGCCCCAGTCCAGCAACTCTGCACCCTACTCCTTCGAGGTGGACACCCGCGAGCTAACGGATGGCCCACACAGGATCTTCGTCGAGGCCTACGACAGGTACGGCCTCGTGGGTTCCTCTTCGGTAACGGCCATCCATGTCAAGAACGGGTCCTCTTCGAGGCAGGTCAAGAAACAGCCGGCGACGCAGGTAGCCTCTCAGCCAAGTGCGCCGGCCGTCCGTACTGCAAAGGCTGAGCCGAAGCCGCCAGCGCGCAGCGCTGAGGCCAAGGCCGTGTCGCCCGCCAGAGGCGCGGCTTCGCCGGCTGCGTCGAAGGAAGCCGCAGCCGTGTCGCCGCCGATGGCAGGTCGCGGCCCGCTGCCGGCGCCGACTCACAGTGCGTCTGACACCGTCGTTGCGGCAAGTCGGCCTGGTGCTCCCACCGCTCCTGCGCGGGCGAGCATTGCGAGCAAGCCCATCGGGGGCAGGCCGCCCGTCCCGCAGATCGCGGCCGCCAGCTTGAGGGGGCACACCGTGCTGTTGAACGGCCGCCCCGTGGAGTTCGACGTGGCTCCGCGGATCGTCGAGGGCCGAATGTACGTGGCTTTCAGATCGATGTTCGAGAGCCAGGGCGCCCGGGTTTCGTGGGACTCCGATACGAAGACGGCGCGGTCGGTGAAGAGGGCCCTGACCGTCGAGGTGGCCATCGGCGAGAGAATGGCGACGGTTAACGGGAGCCCAGTTGACATGGGCGCGAAGGCCTCCGTCCGCAAGGGGCGAACCATTATATCGGTTCGGTTCTTCGCCGAGGTCGTGGGCGCGGCCGTCCACTGGGACAGCGCCACTCGAACTGCGATGGTTCGCACAGGTGAGCGTCAGATAGCGGAGCGTCCGCCGGAACGCTAGCCCGGCCTGCATAGGCCCTGAAACGCAAGCCGGCAGACTCTGGGTGTGCCTCCCTAGCAGCGAGGCACACCCTTTCGCTAGCCGGGAGGGAAGGGTTCGAGTCCTGACGAAGGATGGCCGGGATTCGGCCTGACGCGACCCGATGACCGACAAGGTCAATTGCTTCTACCATCCGGATAGAGAGACCAGGGTAAGCTGTGGGCGCTGCGGGCGCGGGCTCTGCCCCGACTGCGTGCGGCACGGCGCGACGGGTGTGCGCTGCAAGGAGTGCATCAGCCTCTCGCCAGTAGAGCGCGGGGTGGCCAGCTCCCAGCAGATTCGGAACGCGCTGCTGGCGGCGATTGGCGCGGCCGCCATCGTCGGCCTCGCGTTCGGCTGGCTGGACTGGGTGAATGTCGTGAGCGGCGCGGCGCTGGGATTTGCGGTGGGCGCAGCGGCCTTCTACGCTTCGGGCCGCCATCGCGACGCGAGCATTCAAGCGGCGGCCGGCGCAGCGGCTCTGGTCGGGGTGCTGCTTGCTGCGGTGATTAGTTCTCTCGGCCTGCCCGGAGTGGGTGGGCAGCTCGGCCGCGCTCTGGTAAGCGTATCCTTCTCTGAGTTTGTCGGGCCGTCGCTGGCCGCCATCGTGGGAGCAATGGTGCGGTTCCTCTTCTGAGGCCGGGAGGATGGGTGTAAGGCCTGGCACGCTGTATGTCGTCGGAACTCCAATCGGCAACCTGGAGGATATCACGCTGCGCGCCCTCCGCGTGCTCGCCGAGGTGGACGTGATTGCGGCTGAGGACACGCGGGTGACTCGCACTCTCCTCCGACGCCACAACATCGAGACCCCTTTGCTGAGCTATCACCAACACAGCGGCGAGAAACGCCGCAGAGAGATCCTCGACATGCTGCAGCGCGGAAAGAGCGTGGCCCTCGTATCGGACGCCGGGATGCCCGGCTTCAGCGACCCGGGCGCCGATCTCGTCAGGGCGTGCGCGAAGGCCGACATCTCGACGGTGGTCGTGCCGGGGCCAACCGCCTCATCGGCGACCCTGGCAATATCAGGCCTGCTCGCACGCGAGTTCGTATTCCTCGGCTTTCTGCCCTCCCGGCGGGGCGAACGGCGAAAGGCGCTGCTGCGCGTCGCGGACTATCGGGGAGCCCTCGTCTTCTACGAGGCCCCGCACCGTCTGGCGGACAGTCTGGAGGATATGCTGGCCGTGCTCGGCGATCGCGAAGCCGTCGGTGCGCGGGAACTCACGAAGCGCTTCGAGGAAGTAGCGCGAGGAAAGCTGTCGGAACTACGAGATCGCTTCGCGGAGGGCAAGCCGCGGGGCGAGTTCACCGTTGTTGTAGCCGGGGCCGGCCGGGCGGAGGAGGCGGACCTGGCGGCGGCGTGCCGAGAGGTGGAGGAGCTCGTGGAGGCGGGGCTATCTCGAAGCAAGGCGGCAGCACACGTGGCCCGGCGGACCGGTTTGCCGCGGAGCCGACTCTACCGGGCCGGCGGGAGCGCGGAGGGGCGTCAAGTGTGAGCGGCGATCGGAAGCGCGGAAACCTGCTCGATGGGAAGACCTGGACCCGCTACTCGATCAGCGTCTGGAGCGACATCCGCAAGTCCAAGGAGGAGCTGGCGCTGAAGCACCCGGCGCTCTTTCCGGCCCAGCTCGTCGAGCGCATCATTCAGTGCTTCCTTCCGCCGGAGGGCCGGGTCGTGCTCGACCCGTTCTGCGGGATGGGATCGACGGTCGTGGCCGCCAAGGCGCTCGGGCGCACCGGCATAGGCCTGGACATCAACGCGGAGTACCTCGAGATCGCGCGACAGCGGCTCGGCCCAGACTCCGACAGTTGTCAACTCATCGAAGCCGACGCGGCCGACCTGCTGTCCCATGTTGAGCCCGGCTCGGTCGATCTCGTCGTGACCTCGCCTCCCTACTGGGATGTGCTCACGCGACGCCGCAGCGCCGACCGGAAGGCGGTTCGGAACTACGGGGATCGCTCCGCGGACCTGGGGCGAATGGGCGACTACCGGGAGTTCCTCGGCGCGCTGAGGAGAGTCTTCGAGAAGGTGCTGGTGGCGATGCGGCCGGGGGCGTACTGCGTAGTGGTGGTGATGGACCTGCGGAAGCGGAGCCAGTTCTTCCCGTTCCACTCCGACCTGGCGGCGGAGCTGCAGGCGGCCGGCTTCACCTGGGACGACATCATCGTATGGGACCGGCGGCAGGAATACAACAACTTGCGGCCGCTTGGGTATCCGTCGGTGTTCCGGGTGAACAAAGCCCACGAATACGTGCTGATCTTCCAGAAGCCGCGCTAATCGGGCACCGACACTCCGGCATTGCGGTCGGCGCGACTCCGGAGAGGTGGCGCTCCCAAAGCGACCGGCGAGGCAAGTCCATTCTGCTCACGGGTCGCGCTTCTGGTTGCTTTTCAGCCAGCGGCTGTTCCAGGCGATTCTGTACGGACCTAGCTGCTCAATAGTGGCCCCCGCAATGTCTGGTGCCTTGATCTGCTGAATATGCTTGACTTGGATGGTCCCTGTCAAGTCCGGCCCGAGGCCGTAGCTGATCAGCCTCCTTGTGCGGTAGTCGCGTGCGAATACAGCAATGCGGGCGTACCCCAGAGGCAGGTATCGTGTCATTCGGCTCCGTGGAGTAGCACGGCGAGCAGCAGAGAGAGCCGCCCTTGTAATCCTGGAGCAGAGTTGTCTGACTAATCCCTGATCGACCGTGGATGTGGGCGAGCTGACCGTGACGCGGCCCTCGAGGACGGAGCGTCCTCCCTGGCGGTGCATGGACGTGTGGCGTACCTCAATCTCAGGTAGTCCGAGCCGTTCGCCGCTCTCGCGGATAGCCATCGGCACATGGATTCGGAAGCTGTAGATCAACGTCTCGATAGCGCCGAACACGCGGGGCAGACGTGGGGTCGGTACGTAGAACACGCCAGGGCTCTCCAGCGCGAGCGCGGAATCCGCTAGCGACACCGCGCCTGTAGTTCGGTTGCGCGCCAGCCTGTGCCCATCGAAGCCTGCCCATCCCTGCCACGCCTTGGGGCTTCGCAGCGAGAAGAAGTACCTGTCGAAGCCGGGCGCAAGGCGCTCGGCGAGGGTAGCCGATGCTACTGTGGAGTAGAAGACCTTCTCGTAAGATCGAGTCGTCGGGCGAGCATAGAGCACCAACTGCGTCTTGTCTGCCAGCTCGGACACAACGCATGCCTCTATATCCCACCAGGGAGCGTCAGTCTCTGCCTGCAGCTCTTCAACCAGCATCTGCAATGGCATCTTGTAGCCGTCTGACGAGTGCGACAGCAGGAACACGCGTAGAGCCAATGCGATGCCGTTGCACGCATCGAGCAAGTCGTCGAAGAGGCCCAGAACAGCGGTGGTCGAGAGTACGATTGTGTCTCCGCTGCGGTCTCTGTACTCGATCTCGCGAAGCCCGTAAGAGAACCTGCCGTGAGCGATCGCATTCCTCACCGTGCGATTGGCGGCGCTAGTGAGCCGTGAGAGTGGCGTTCTCTGGAGTTCCTCGAGGACGTTGTGCAGATCTAGGCCGTCGGTGCTCTTGCCACGATCAGAGCGCGCGAAGAAGGCGAGAGCATGCGCCAGTCGGTAGAACACGCCCTCCATGAGACGAAGGTATCCCGGGTGCACGGCCTCGTCTATGAACCTTATGTGCGAGTAGTCATCGCCTGCGGAAAGAAGCGAGTCGTGCCAGCCAAGGCGGTTGATCTCGGATAAGAAGACGAGTGCTCTGTGGATCTGGGCTAGGTTGCGGTCCAGGTAGTCAGCGAGTTCGCGCCTGTTGGAGTCATGCCGATCGACGAGCCACCTGAGGTAGCCCTCGAAGTGCTGCCGGGAGTAGAACCGCTCGGGCGGCCGCTCAAGGTACGGATGAAGCGACAGGAAGAGCCCGTCCGGGGAGTTGGCGACGTCTGGGAAGTGACGAGTGATTGCCTTGCGGCGTCGCGCATGGACCTCGGTCATGAGCGGGTTCACCCATGGGAAACCTGCACTGGGCGCGTTCTCCTGGTCTGATGGCGTCTTTCGCGGCACCTTCGGCCACCCCCTCTGGCCATCGCACGTCGCGCAGACCCCTTCGCCCCATGCGGCGCGAGCACTGAACGCCGTACTCGGACAGGTGGGGCGCGTCGCCGCGTGAGACAGCGGTTCTACTGCCCAACGATGCCTAGTATCTCCGGACTCCCAGCGGCAGTCAAGCCATGGCGAGCCATTCCCGCTTGGCTGATCTTCCAGAAGCCTCGTTGAGCCGACTTACTTCCTGACGTTGAGGATGAGCCCCAGCCCTATGGCCGCGCCCACCACATTGGGCAGCCAGGCGGCCCAGAACGGCGAGAGGTGTCCCTGCTGCGCTACTGCGGACAGGTAGTGCCACACCACGTAGTAGCCGAAGCCGATGAGAATGGCGATCCCCATGCCGATGGAGGAGCTTCCCCGGTGTGAGCGTATGCCCAGCGACGGCGCGATCAGGGCGAACACGAGGGAGGCGAAGGGGATCGAGAGCTTGTGGTAGAGGGTGAGCTCGAGCTTGGTCACCTTCCGGCCCTGGCGCGTGAGCTGCTGGACGTGCTCCCGCAGCTCTCGGTAGGTCATCTCCTCGGGCTTGCGCGAGCTGCGGGCGATCGTTTCCGGGCTGGTGGAGAACTTGCTGATCATGCGCGGGAACGCCATGCTTGCCGGGTGCTCGGCGTCGAGTAGGTAGTGCACCGCATCGAGCATCTCCCAGCTGTTGCCGCGCCAGCGTCCCTTCTCCGCCACCGTGAGCATCGCCGGCCTGCCTCCCTCGAACCAGGTGATCACGGGGCGGATCATCTCGCCGGTGCCGAGGTCGAGCTTCTCGGCATAGACGAGCCGGGAGACTCCCTCGCCGTAGGAGTCGGAGTAGAATACGTGCTCCTGGGCGGCCTTGCCGCCGCCCGCGGCCGCCGCGCGGATGATGTCTTCGGCGCGCCGGTTCGCGGCCGGCACGACGAACTCGTTCAGGCCGACGGTGACGAGGGAGACGAGCACCCCGGCGGCCACGAGCGGCACCACCAGGCGGCGGAAGCTGATGCCACCCGCGTACATGGCGACCAGCTCGCTGTCCCCGCTGAGCCGGCCGAAGGAGATGAGGATGGCGACGAGGGTGGCGAGGGGGAAGGTGTAGACGATGAAGGCGGGCAGCCACAGCAGGAAGAGGTAGCCCGCGGTCCAGAGGTCGATCCCGAGGGTGTTGACGAGCTCCATCAGCTCGAAGAGGATCTGGGCCGAAACGAAGAGCAGCACGAACGCGAGCACCCCGAAGAGGAAGGGCCCGGCCATCTCGCGCAGCAGATACCGATCGACGGTCTTCATATCATCTCAAACCGGTCGCCAAGGTAGAAGCGACGAGCGACAGGATCCTCCAGCAGCTCCTGCGACGTGCCGGAGGTGAGGATCTTACCTTCGTGGATGATCAGACTGCGATCAGTGATCCTCAGGGTCTCGCGCACATTGTGATCGGTGATGATCATCCCCATGTCGCGTGAACGCAAGTGGGTGATGATGTCTTGGAGTTCCGCGACGGCGATAGGATCGATGCCGGTAAACGGCTCGTCCAAGAGCAGATAGGTGGGAGAAGTGGCGAGGGCACGGGCTATCTCCGTGCGTCGCCGCTCGCCGCCGGACACGACGCCGGCGGCCGAATGGCGCACCGTCTGGAGGCGGAACTCGGCGATGAGCTGCTCCAGGCGCTGGCGGCGGTCGTCGGGGCTCAGCGGCACCCACTCGAGAATCGCCTGGATGTTCGCTTCCACCGAGAGATGCCGGAAGACACTGTTCTCCTGGGGGAGGTAGCCTATCCCGCGGCGGGCCCGCTCGTGCATCCACATACTCGTGATGTTCGCATCGCCGAGCAGCACTTCGCCGCTATCGGCGCCCACCAGGCCGACCATCATGTAGAAGGTGGTTGTCTTGCCGGCGCCGTTGGGCCCGAGCAGGCCCACGGTCTCACCGGGGCTCACGCTGATGTCCACCCCGTTCACGACGGGCCGGCGGCCATAATGCTTGACGAGTCCTTGCGCGGTCAGGCTCATCCCTCGCCGGCCTTCTCCGCCTCTGGCTGGGCCGGGGATTCGCCGCTGGCCTCAGCCGGTGGCTGGGGCTGGTGCCATTCCATGCGCACGGGTGTGTCGCCCCGCTCGAAGCGGACGCACTCGGTCTTCACGTCGTAGATCAATCTCTCCGCCGCGGCGGAACGAACGGCCCCGGTGGCGGTGTTCTTCGCCTGGAACGTAACCGAACCGCTGAGAACGCCCTGCTGCGTCTTCTTATCGTACTCGCCCGCATCGGCCCGGCCGTTGATCTCCCACTTGGTCTCGTCCGCAGCCACGTGGCGGCCCTCGATGCGCACGTCCCCGGCGGCCTCGACGCGCTGGAAGTCGCGGTAGTCGGGCGTGGGCCACAGCTTGAAGCTGTCACAGGTCATGATAAACCCCGATGCCCTGACCGTGACGGGGCCCTCCCACTCCCAAGGCCCCCGCTCCCGAAAGGGTATTCGGCAGGACTGCCCCTCGATCCTGAGGCCGCCGAAGGTCATTCGCGCACCCTGCCCGGCCGCCGCCGCGGTTGCCGCGGTCAAGGCTACCGCGAGCAGAGCAATCGCCAGAGGCCCAAGTGCCGGTCTTCTCATGGCTTCGTGTCCTCGTCGCTTCGCGGGGATTTCGGCGCGGAGTGTGGCCGGTCGGTCGAAGCCTATTTCGTCCGACCGGTGGCCACCACCTCCCCGGTGTCGAGATTGCACTCCACCCGCGGCGCCTCCAGCCTCAAGCCGCCCTCCATGGCGACCACCACGTCGCCTTCGAAGACGGCGCGGCGCGAGTTCTCGTCCACCCGAGCATGGTTCGCGGTCATGCGCACCGGCGCCTTCCCCTCCTCTTCATACACGGCTCGGGCAGGCTCCAGCGCATATGGCCCGTGTATGCTCTCGGCTTCGATCCTGTCGGCCTCTGCCCGGAAAGTCCATCGTCCCTTGGGATCGACGATGGTGATGGTAGAGCCGAGTATCTCATGGGAGACCGCGGGCTCGGCCGCTGGCGGCTCCTCCGCTGCCGGCGCCTCTTCGCCGGTGGTGGGCGACGGCCGCCCGCCACAGCCGGATAGGCCGAGCAAGCTCGACACGCTGATGCACAGCAACGCGCTAGCTAGGAGCCGTCTCATGGTATTGAGAATTGTGGCGCAATCCAGGCGTGAAGTCCAGCGAATGCGAGCACCGCCAGCACAATCACCGCGCCCATCAGGACGTAAGGGGCGCGCCGATTCGAGAAGATCGCTCGCAGACCGAGGGCGAAGGCACTGGCGGCTGCGGGGAGCACGGGGAAGAGATACCGTGCCTGGGCCTGGAAGAAGGAGAAGTTGAAGCGGATGAAGCTGGCAAGGAGCAAAAGGGCGAAGACGCCGGCGACGGCCCAGCCCTGTGTTTGCCACTCCCGCAGCCGACCCCGCTCGAGGTAACGAGCGAAGCCGACGGCCGCGACCGCCGCCATCAGGCCCGTTGCGAAGTAGACCCAAGCAGGGAAGAAGGCGAAGCGGTTGCCGTGCACCGGGCCGAACAGGCCCGTGAAGCCGACTGCGGTCAGTATCATCACCTGTCCCACATAGCTCGCCACAGAGGGCACCTCAAACTCCGCTATGAAGCTCTCAGGCGACGGGCGCAGCCCTTTGAAGGCTTCGAGAAATGCCGCCTGCGCGAGCGGATCGCCGTACAACACCTGATTGCGGCCGAGCCACCATCCGCAGACAACCAGCGCGACACCTGTGGCAGCTCCAGCATCGCGCGCAAGGCGCCGCCAGCTCAGGCCGTCCGGCCCGCGGGCGCCGAAAAGGGCGGCGAGCCAGGCAACAGGGAGCAGCAGGAGCGCCATCGACTTGGTCAGCATGGCGAGGCCGATGACGAGCCCCAGGGCCGCCATGCCGCGCAAGCCGGGCGGGGCTTGGACCTCGCCGGCTCGGTGGCGGCCCGCGGCCCGCAGGTGGACCACCATCAGCAGCAGCGCCACCGCGGCCAGCACTTCCGTAAGAGCGTCGTTGCCGATGGTCGTGGCTATGGCGAGCTGCATCGGGAGGAACGCTACCACCCCCGCGGCCGCAACGGCGGCCCAGGGCTCTTCGGGGGCCAGCACGCGGCAGAGGCCGAAAGCCAGATAGACGAGGGCCAGGGAGAGCAGCAGTGTGAAGAAGCGGACCGCCTGCTGCGCTGATTCGTTGCTCCCCGCAAGTAGGTAGACGGGCAGAGCGAGCGCGTAGTAGAGCGGCGGCTGGTGAAACTCGTAGTTCGGGTCGGGGTTGGCCGGGTCGAAGACGGGGAGACGATGCTCCGCGGCCAGGAACTCTACGTACCGAACGTGTGCGGTCTCGTCCGGCCCCTTTCCGAGCGGGATCTCCGATGCGTAGTAGTAGCCGATGAACAGGTAGGCGATGACGATGGCGCGCATCGCGCGGCGCGGCCTATCCCGGGCCGCCTGGACCGCTGGGCCTTCGCCGTTCGGCTTCGCCTTTACGCTCTTGCGCCTTCGCCTTCTGCCATTTCCCATAGGACAAGCGACCCGTACGTGCCCAGCTGCACAATCCGCTCGGTTGCGGCGAGGTCGGCCAGCAGTGTTTCGAGCTTGCCGGATCGAACGGTCAGGTCCTGCATAGCGGACTCGTGAATCAAGAGATGTGTGATGCCCATGTGCTTCAAGGCGCGAAGAAGGGCGCTGCGGCTGGCCAGGTCTTCCCGCGAAAATATCTCCGCATGGTTGCCCAGCAAGCAGCTGCGATCGAGATAGAAAGTCCGCGGCTCATCGCCCAGTATGAGAATCCGTGCGTCTGCCGGCGTGTCCTCCTCCACCTGCTCGAACACCTCGTATGTGCTACACGTCCGTCGGAGATAGTCTGATGGTGACTCCAGGCCGAGCGACACGCGTGTTGCCGGCGCGGCCAGCAGCGCGGTCGGATAAAGCGAGGTGATCAACCCCAGCGTGAGGACAAGCGTGGCGCTGGCAGCCGTCACACCCCGCCTCGCCGTGAGCCGCGCGGCGGCAAGTCCGGCGCACGCGCTCAAGCCGGGAAGGATGGGAATCAGGTAGCGGCCGTTCTGGGTCAGCCCGAACCAGATCGCGGTGAACGCCAGGCCGAACCAGAGCGCGAGCCGGCCCGGCCTCCCAACGGGGCCGGTCAGAAGCAGAGTGGGCGCGAGCGCGAGCAGCAGCGGGCCGAAGATCATCACGTAGACGTTGAATGGACGCACGACTTCGGGCTGATCGAAGAACCAGCGTGGGCGCATGGTGAGGTCCCAGGGCAAGGTGAGGAACGCAAGGGGACCAACGCCCAGGCCAAAAGCCCTCTGCGCCTCCGTGTAGAGGCGTGCGCGCTCGGCGGTCCAGTAGCGACCGTCGAACAACCCATAGAAGAACGGGTACACGGGGTTCCCGGTCCATAGATACGACTTCACATACCACGGGGCGGCCACCGCGCCGGCAATGAGGGCGAACACCAACACCTGTCTCACCGCGGCGGCCCGATCCGGGGCGCCGCGCAGCCCCCACAGCAGGACGATCACGGCGAAGATGAGCACCGCCCCGCCGAGCATCTTCATTCCCATCGCCCAGCCGCACATCAGCGCCGCCACCCACAGCCATCCCGGCTTCTGGCCCGTGCTCCGGCCCTCGAGCCAGCGGGCGAGCGCGTACACCGCGAGGAAGCTGTAGAGCGCGACGCCAAGTTCGATGTAGGCCGTCATCATCTGCCAAATCACGAGTGGCACCGCCACGAAGATGGCCGCGGCCAGCCGGCCCGCAGACTGGCCCCACCACCGCCGAGCGAACGCGAAGACCGCGCAGACGGTCAGCCAGCCGCAGCCGAAATGAAACAGCTTTGCCACTGACTGGTCGTGCAGCAACATGCCGAGGGCGTAGAGCATCTCGAGCGCGAACGGGAAGTTCGAGTGCGTGAGCCAGGGGATGAAGTGTATCCGTGCGGCTTGCAGATACAGCTTCGGAATTGTCAGGTGGTAGACCAGGCCGTCGTAGTCGATATCACTGGTCGGGGCCAGCGCGCCCAGCAGTGTGAGCAGGAACGTGACGCTCAGAAAGAGGGAGATGAGGAAAGCCGCCGAGCCGGGCGCTCCCAGAGAACCGAGCGCGCCAGGAAGGCGGGCCGCCAGCCCGAGCATGTGTCGCCATCCCGCCAGCGCGAGCAGGCCGAGCACCGCCAGGCCCAGCCACACCTCCAGATATCCGAGCAGCCCCGCGCCGAGTATGGCATAGGACAGCACCCCCATGCCGATCCCCGCTGCGAAGGGCAGCTCTTCGGAAAGCCCGGAGCAGTCTGCACGAAGCCGCTTCAGGACGCCTGCGCCGGCTCCCGCGCATATCCATAGCATTGCCAGCCAAATGGCCAGTGCTGTCATGCCCGCGCTTTCACCCCACCAGCGAAGCGATCCGTTCTGCTGGCCGTGGTCTTCGACACGGCCTCGGACTCCCCCTGTCCGTGCGAAGGTGTTGAGGACTCGGACTCACGAGATAAGGCGACGGTCGGGAGGACCGGCCGCGTGGGGAGGTGAACCTAGAGGTGTCAAGCGCTTCAAGGGATCGCAGGCGCGTACGGGATCAGAGGAGCTAGGAGAGGAAGGTGCGCTCATGGCCGATGAGGTGAAAGTCGGTTTTGTCGGGACGGGGGGGATCGCCGTCGAGGCTCACTTACCTGCTCTCCAAGAGATCGAGGGCGTTGAGATAGCGGCTTTGTGTGATGTGAGCAAGGACATGGCGCAGGCCGCGGCCGATAAGTTCGGCGGCCGCGTCTACGCTGACCACCACGAGATGCTGGAACGGGAGGAGCTGGACGCGCTCTTTGTGTGTCTGCCACCTTTTGCACATACTGATGCAGAACTGATGGCGGCGAGCAAGAAGATCCACCTCTTCGTCGAGAAGCCGATCGTGCTCGACATGGAGAAGGGACTGGAGATCGCGGAGGCGATCGAGAAGGCCGGAGTGATCTCCTGTGTCGGGTATCAGCTAAGGTACTTCCCGGTAGCGGCGGCAGCCCGCGAGTTCCTGGCAGGAAAGCCAGTCGCCCTGGTGGCCGGCAACAGGTGGGGATCGATCCCCGGGGATGCGGGCCACTGGTGGCGCGTGATGGACCGCTCCGGCGGGATGTTCCACGAGATGGCCACCCACAACCTGGACTTCATCCGCTACATCGTGGGCGATGTCGCGACCGTCTATGCCCGCTACTCGCTCGGTGTTCTGAAGGATGTGGAGAATCTCACCGTGCCCGACGCGCAGGTGATCGTGATGGAATTCAAGAACGGCGCGACCGGATATTTCTCCGCGAGCTGTGCTCTCACGCAGGGAGGCGGCTGGAACTCCACCGACGTCATCCTCCGCGACATGATGCTGAGGATCAGCTTCCGCGATATCTCCGTGTCACCGGAGGGCGCGGCCGAGATCGCCCTCCCCGAGGCCGGCATGAACATCCAGCAGGCCTTCGTGCAGGCCATCCGCACCGGCGACCGCTCCCTCATCCGCTCCGACTATGCCGACGCTCTCAAGACGACCGAGGTCACGCTCGGAGCGAACGAATCGGCCCGGACCGGCAAGCCGGTGGCGATGAAGCTCGGGTAGGTCTGCACATCGACTGCGAATACCAGGTGGCCCAGGAGACGCAGCTGGTCGTGTCGGCGCCTCGCCGTTTCTTGTGGAGGGGAAGGGCTGCAAGGCCGCCAAAGACTCGTTGACAGGGTGCGGGGGCTTGGCTATCATTCTTGCGAGTTTCCTCACCAACAGGCAGCCGAAGCTGAGGCGAGCGCAGCTTATCGGAGCCGCCCACCTCGACCGACAGTGGGGGTGAGCGCGCCACTGACTGAGCGCCGACGGAAGAGATGGAGCAGCAATCACCAGACACAGCACCGCCCGAGCACCCAGGCCCTCTCACCGATCCCCGACCACGCAGGCGACCTGCGCGACTGGGCATCGACATCGGCGCCGACACGATAAAGGCCGTCCTGCTCCAGGGGGAGGCCATCGAGTCGCTGGGGCGAGTGCCGGTTCGAGGAAAGCCGTTCCAGCGAGTGCAGGAGATCCTGGAGCGCCTCCGCGCCAACGATCAGGAGCGTCTTCTCCTCGGCCTGACGGGGTCCGGGGCCCCGCAGATTGCATCTCTCTTCGGTCTCGAGTCCGTGGATGAGTCGAACGCGCTGGCGGCGGCCTGCAATCTCCTTTATCCCGAGGCCAGAACCGTCATCGAGATGGGAAGGGAGACGCAGAAGTATCTGCGGTTCGCCTGGGATGAGGTCGCTCAGCGACTGCTGCTGGATGACTCCAATCTGAGCAGCAAGTGCGCCGCCGGCAGTGGATCTTTCCTCGACCACATGGCCAGCAGGCTCAACTTCGGCGGCGTCGAGCAGTTCGCCGCCGTCGCGAACGAGACCGAGCGGCCCGCCACATTGTCGGGCCGATGCGCGGTCTTCACTGAGTCGGACATCGTCCATCTCTATCAGAAGGGTACACCCCGTGAGCGGATCGCCGCCGGCATCCATCAGGCCATTTGCCGGAACTACCGGGCGGCCATCGCCCGCGGACGGGAGTTCGAGGACCAAGTTTTGCTCATCGGCGGCGTCTCCCTCAACCCGGCGGTCCGCAGGTTTCTCGCGCAGGAACTCGAGCTGTCGCCGGATCGCATCGTCGTCCCAGAGCATAACCTGACTCTGGGCGCGATCGGCGCGGCCCTGCGGGCCGAGCACGAGGTGGACTTGGCGGAGGCGCTCGGTCTGCTCCAGGAGCAGATCTCGAAGCCGCTGGAATATGAGGGAACCGACCCGCTCAGGGTGGCCAAGTCAGAGGTCCTCTCCCCGGCGGAGGCCGGCGACGACCTGCCACGCGTGATCCCGGTAGCGGCCCTCGGCGTTGACATCGGCTCCGTCAGCACGAAGGCGGCCTTGGTGACGCAGGTGGAGGGGGAAGTCCGGATTCTGGCGAGCTACTATCGCCGGACCGACGGCGATCCGCTCGCCGCGGTCAGGGACACGGTGGGCCGCATCCAGAAGCAGGTCGAAGAGGCCGGCCTTCAGATCGGCGAGATCGTCGCGGGTACGACCGGCTCGGGGCGCTACCTCACCGGCGACTACCTGGGCGCGGATGTCATCAAGAACGAGATCACGACCCAGGCCCAGGGAGCGCGGGCCTTCATGCCCGAGGTCGAGTCGATCCTGGAGATCGGGGGGCAGGACTCGAAGTACATTCGGCTCGACGGCGACGTCATTGTGGACTTCGAGATGAACAAGGCCTGCGCGGCCGGCACCGGCGCCTTCCTCGAGAAGCAGGCCGCCCGCCTCGGCCTCGACATCGCCGAGTTCGGCCCCGCGGCGCTCAAGGCGCCCCGGCCGCCCGATCTCGACTGGACCTGCACCGTCTTCTCCGAGTCAGCAGCGGTCTACTACCAGCAGAACAACGTGCCCATCGAAGACCTCTGCGCCGGCCTCTGCCTCGCCAGCGGGAAGAACTACCTCAACAAGAACGTCGCCAACCGTGAGATCAGCGAGAAAGTCGCCTTCCAGGGCGCGGTGGCCTTCAACCAGGGAATGGTGGCGGCCTTCGAGACCCTGCTCGACCGGCCGATTGTCGTGCCACCCTATCCCCACCTGACCGGCGCCATCGGCGCGGCCTGGCTCGCCTACACAGAGCGGCCCGAGAAGAGCAGCTTCCGGGGGTTCGATCAGATCGCCTCGGCCCAGTACGAGGTATCATCGTTCGAGTGTGGGCGCTGCCCGAACCGATGCGACGTGAACGTCTTTCAGATGGAGGGTGGGCCCAAGTATTACTACAACGATCGGTGCGAGCGATACAGCGGGGCCCACAAGCGCGGGCTCGGCGAAGGCCTGCCAGACCTATTCGCCGAGCGCGAGCAGATGCTGATGGAGGGCACCGACGCGGAGGTATCGCCTGGGGCGCCCACGGTGGGCATCCCGCGAGGGCTGATGTTCGCCGACTACTATCCTCTCTACCGAGCGTTCTTCCAGGCCCTGGGCCTGCGCGTCGTGCCTTCCGAGCCGACGAACAAGGACATCATCAAGAAGGGCATCAACTCGGTCGCGGGTGAGCCCTGCTTTCCGCTGAAGGTCGCACATGGACACATCGCGCATCTGGTCGAGGGCGGTGTCGATTACCTATTCCTGCCCGGAGTGTGTGACACCGAGCAGCCGAACCCGAAGTTCAGGCAGAGCCACACCTGCCCTTACGTGATGGCCGCGCCCGAGATAATCTCCACTGCCTTCAGGCTCGACGAACTTGAAAGGCCTAAGCTGCTGAGGCCGCGGTTGTTCTTCCGCAGGGGAGAGCGGCATCTGCGTCGGGTGTTCCGCCAGCTGGGACGCGAATTCGGCACAAGCGACGCGGAGATCGAACAAGCGATCGATGCGGGCTTCTCTGCGTTGAGGGAGTTCCGCCGCAAGACCGAAGCGCGCGGCCGTCAGGTCATGGAAGGGCTGGCCGAGAACCAGCGCGCCTTCATCGTCGTCGGGCGGCCGTATACGACCTACGATTCGGCCGTCAACATGGACATCGGGAAGAAGATCCAGGACCTCGGCATCCTTGCGATACCGCTCGAGTTCCTGCCCGTCGACGAGGAAGACGTGACAGACGCCTGGCCCAATGCCTACGCCCGGCAGATCCAGAAGAAGCTCGCCGCGGCCCGGCTCATTCGCAGCGACCCCAGGCTGCGAGCCGTGGTCCTGACGTATTTCGCCTGCGGCCCCGACTCCTTCGCCAACCCCTTCTTCAACGACGAGGTCGGCCAGCCGTGCTATGTGATGCAAATCGACGAGCACACAGCCGACGCGGGCGTCATCACTCGCATGGAGGCCTTCGCCGATACGGCCGTGGGGCGGGATGGCTCCGGCCCCGAGGTGTTGATCCGAACCGAAGCCACTCCGCTGTCCGACTTGGGCGATCGGCGACTCTGGCTTCCGCGCGCCTCCGATGCAGCCGATGCCTTGGCTGTAGTCCTCCGACAATGGGGGGTGGAGGCAGCGCCTCTGCCCCGATCGAAGGACTCGGGTCTCAACCTCGCGCGGAAGGCGATCTCGGAAGATGTCTGCCTGCCGATGCTCGTGACCACCCAGGATATCCTCGAACGGGCCACCGCGCCGGACTTCGATCCAAAGCGAGAGGCGTTCTTCCAGGCGCAATCCGAAGGGCCGTGCCGGCTCGGCATGTACTACATGATGCAGCGGCGGATCCTGGATAGCATGGGGCTGGGCGAGACGGCGATGATCACGCTCGGCAGCAATGCCACCGAGGGGGGCGTCGGGCTGGACCTGCTTCTTACCGCGTGGGGTGCGTCGCTTGCCCACGACCTGCTCGAGAAGCTCCGCATGCACACGCGCCCCTATGAAGCCACGCCGGGACAGAGTGACGAGCTCTACCAAGGGTATCTCAGAGAACTCTGTGCCGAGGCGATCCCGGAGCAGGCCCGGCTGATGAAATCCAAATCCGGCCGCCTCCGGGTGTTAGTCGGGCGGCACACGGAGCCGCTCGCAGACCTGCTGCGGCGGGCGCAGCGCGACTTCGCGGCCCTGCCGCGGCGAGGCAGGGCCGACGGCCGGCCGCTCGTCGGTGTCGTCGGCGAGTGGTTCGTGCGAATCCACGACGGGGCCAATCAGTCGGTCGTCAGGAAGCTGGAGCGTGCGGGCGGGGAGGTGTGGCTGGCCCCCGCGAGCGAGTTCTTCGCCTACTCCATCTGCATCGGCGGCTTGCTGGCGCGTGGGCGCTGGCGGGACAGCAGGGAGGCGGCCGATCTCAAGATGGCCTTCTCCCGGGCCTTGCTTACCCGGGTGGCAATGCGTGACGAGCATCACCTGTTCCAGGCCACGCTTCCCTACCTGGAGGGCCTGGACGATGCGGGGCCGCAGGAGATAATCGAGGAGGGCTCGCGCTACGTTCACCCCTCCTTCGGCGGTGAGCCGATCTGCAGCATGGGCAAGGCGCGGGACTTCTGGAGGCGTCGGCTCGACGGGATCGTCAACGTCATCCCCTTCAACTGCATGCCGGGGAACGCTGTCGTGATGCTCTCCCACGCCTTCCGCCGCGACCACGACAACATTCCATTCCTCAACATGGATTACGACGGGTTCGTGGACGCAAGCCGCGACGCCAAGATCGTCTCCTTCATGTCTCAGGTCAAGGAGCGCCGCGCCGCCCGGCGCGAGCGTACCACCCCGGCCCCGACCGCGAGATAGCTTCCCCTCACCCGGCGGCCGAAACGAGCGCCGCCGCAAATCGCTCCGTTGCGGGGCCAAGCTGGTCCGGCTCGCCTCCCGTCACTATGGCGCCGATCATCAGCGCGTTGACGCCCGTGCCCATGAGCGCAGGAACATCCTCGGGCGCAAGGGCGCGCTGAGTCGGTACGATGATCGGAAGGCCCGTCGCCGCCCTGACCCGGCGATAGCGAGCGAGATCGGCCCCAGACAGCATCTCGCCGTACCCCTCGTGCGGCACGACGGCGGCCTCCAGCATCTCGAAGCCCACCCGCTCGAACTCGGCCACTGTCGCGATCGGGGTCAGGTGAGAGATCGCGACCGTCCGGGTCATATCCTCGAACCGTGTCATCCACGCGGGCATGTCGTGGTCATAGAGGTCGAAGAAGTCGACTCCCATCTCGGCGAGTTTCTGCATCTCGCCGCGTGGGGGAAGCGATCCGGCGACCCCCGGAACTATGCCCGTCGGCAGCCCGACCGCGAGAATCTGTTCGATGCTGTCGCGCTCTTCGGCCAGGCTGCCGAACTGCGTGCCGGAGGCATCATGCCTGAGGTTGATGTGAACCTTGAGCGCGTCGGCGCCGCCTTCGGCGGCGGCCCGCGCAAGTGCTGGGGAGTTGAGCGGCAGACTGACGATAAGGCGAGGGCGCTCGGCCAACAGCGACAGGAGGCGCCCGGCCACCAGCTATACCTCCCCGGCGCGCTTCATGTTCTCCAACTGCAGGGCGACTATCACCGGAGGCAGATCGAGCACCGATGCCAACCGCTCGATCGCTCGAGCCAGGGCGCGCTCGTGAGCCTCTTCGTCGAAGTTGTCGCCATACCGCAGGTCTTCGTCAGCGCTGGCCACCCACGTGAGGGCCTCTCGGAGATACCGAGCCTTCGCCTGGGGGTACTGGCGCTTTGGAAGTTGCTGGTAACCGCGGTGGATGCGCTGGATCACCTCATCCCAAGGGCCCTCGCCGACTCTCACAGAGGATCGCGGTTCAGCGGAGCGCGTGGCTCGCCGCGCTCGGGAGGCGCTCTCCCGCGCCTTCGCCTCCCCGGCCTTGAGGGCCTCCCAATCCTCGACCGTGGTTCCGTCAATGATGCGGAAGTCGAGCCGCTGGCCGGATGTCAGCTCGAGCGCGTTGACGATGGAGTTGCGGTTCGCGGCTGTCTCCATGTGACCGGCGAGATGGAGCTCGCTGCCAGGCATGGCGAGCACCAAGAGGTCGTCGTCGAGAGTGATCGGAATCGCTGCCTGCATCGCCTGGTTCAGCGGCCCGAACCGGTCGGAGCGGATGAGAACGACGTCCGCGCTCTCCCGCCAGATCTTCTCCGGCGTCGGATGGCGCAATGGGTAGCTCTTCTGCGGGAGGGTGCGGTCGTACTGGTGACGCCTCTGAGGATCGCTGAGGACGCGATAGGCCTGGCTGATGAGAGCGAACTTCTGGGCCATATCTGGATCCTGTGAGCCGACGTCCGGGTGGTACTCGCGGGCCAGCTTATAGTAGGCGGCCTTTATCTCCTCCGGCGTCGCGTCGCGGTCCAGGTCGAGAACGTCGTAGTACGTCAGGGTACGCCTGTCCCGCGCTGGTTGAGCCGTGGCCCTCTTCTTCTCCTTGTTTCCTTCAGACATCTGCTACTCCCTCATTCTCGCCCGCCTGCCGCGGCCGGCTCCTGGCCGCTGAACTGGTCGAGCTGCAGGAGGCGGCCTCCCCCGCCGGTTTCTCCGCGTCGAGCAAGGCGATCAGCAGTTCCATCATCGTGATCAGATCCAGGCGATTGTGGTGGAAGATGGGCGCGACAAGGCGACCGTCCTGCTCGCGCACGAAGTCGTGGTAACGCTGTGGGATTTCCTCGCCCGGGATATCGCTGCTGCGCCAGCGGCCGCAGAGATAGCGCTCCAGGGTCTGCAGCTTGCAGTTCGGCAGCTCCGACCGCCAGCGCCGGCGCGACGGATGAAGCAGATCCAGATGATCGAACCCCGGCTCGCAGGCCAGCCTGTGGTAGACCATTCGATCTCGGACGAAGGGCCAGTCGAAGGCCTTGCCGTTGAATGAGATCAGCAGGTTCACCTCCGGCAACACCGCGGCCAGCCTCTCGAGGACGCCAGCCTCCTCCGCGTAGGTGCGGGCGAAGTACTGGGTCAGCACAAGCTCGTCACCTCGGTAGCGGACCATCCCGATCATGAAGAGCGGCCGCCCGTGAAGCCCCGCTGTCTCCGTGTCGATCAGGGCGGTTCCCTGAGCGTCGGCGCTTGCGAGCGGGTCGAGGAACGCGGGCAGCTCCTCCCGTCGCTCCAGCCTCCGGGCCTTCCGAAAGGCCGCCAGGTAGCGCCGCCGAAGCAGCCGGGCGCGTGAGTAGATCTCGGTCAGAGGCGCCTCGCAGACGAAAACGCCACCTCGCCCTGTCGAGCAGACCGAGCCCTCGGGGAAGTGGCAAGCCAGATCGGCACTCGTGCGGGTCCGCGCCCTTCGGGCAGCCTGCAGCCCTCGCGCCGAAGAGTCGCCTCTCTGGAGCAGGGAAATGCGCCGTTTGAGTTCCTCAGAAGCCATCGAACCAGACCGATGCCGTCAGTGTATCCGCGGGCGGAGCGGGCGTCAAGCCGACGGTCACAGCCCGATGCGATGTCGGCGCGTCTGTCTGAGACGGCGGGCCACCTGTTCCGAGACCGACACCGACTCGGGCGGGCCTTCTCCCCCGGCCGGTCCGGGTTTCGGCGGCTGTGCCGGGGCGGCTCGACGTCGGCGCCTGCGCCGCCTCCGCGGCACATACGGCTCTCGGCCCAGCAGATGGTGGAGCAGCACGAGAGCAGCCTCTTTGTCGGGGACCGGGTACCCGCGCCCGAGGTCGGGGTCCGCCTGCTGGGGCGGCTGGGTGACGGCCAGGCCGACACAGGACGGGCAGCCCTCATCGCATGGACAGTTCTCGATGGTCGCAAGGCACTCTTGCATCAGGGACTCGAAGAGCTTGTAGCCCCTCTCCGCGAAGCCGAGTCCGCCCGGATAGCGGTCGTAGAGGAAGAGTGTCGGCGTGCCGAAGTTGGCCGAGTCCACGATGCCGCCCACATCGAGGCGGTCGCACATCGCCAGCAGCGGGAGCATGTTCACCGCCACATTGCGAATGCCCACCAGCCCCTCGATTGGCTTCAGTCCGTGCTGCGAGACTAGCGACAGGGCCTGCTGTGACGGGGCGAACCAGCAGGAGGCCGTCTCCAGGTTCTGAGCCGGCAGGTCGAGCCGCGAGTAGCCGATGTTCTCCTGGGTGTAGAACTTGATCTTCTTGAAGGCCGTCGTCTTCCAGGTGACGGTGGCCTCCCCGTAGCACAGCCGCCCGCCGACGTACTCCTTCTCTGCTTGCCGCTCTCCCGCCCGAATGCTCGAATCGAGGATCGCCTGCGTGTAGTAATCGACCTCCTGGCGCTCGACATAGGCGGCCCGGGCTTCTAAGTCCAGATCGCGCACAAGGTGGGTGCTGCCCTCATGCAGGTAGACGCCGCCGGGGTACACCGTCTCGGGCGCGCTGATCGAGTCCACCATGCCGATCACCCTGTTCCCGTCCGAGGCGTCCATGATGGTGTAGGTGTCGTCCGACTGGGTTCGCAGGGCAACCTCGGCGGCCGGATAGTCGGTGCTCGACCAATACCACGCCTCGTCGATCCGGTTGACCTGGCCTAGATCGTCTAGGATCTCCAGTATGGGGATGACCTGGTCCCCGAAGTGGTCCGCATCCTCCTGCCGGAGCGGCAACTCGAAGGCCGCGCAGCGGATGTGCCCGGCGAGCAAATAGGGGTTCTCTGGATCGATCACCGCGTGCTCGGGCGAGCGGCCGAACAGATAGTCCGGCCGAAGCACGAGATACTGATCGAGTGGGTCGTTGTATGCGATGAGCACGACGAGCGCCTCCTCCGTGCCGCGGCCGGCGCGGCCGGCCTGCTGCCAGGTGGAGGCGATAGTGCC
>CAZLHI010000025.1:0-47121 GCA_964559435.1 uncultured bacterium
GCCGCGCCGGAGGCCGGCCTGCGGGGGTCGCTCGGCGTGCCACACGGCGCTCCCAGGCGGGCCGTGGGCCAGCTCTGCCTACCCCCCCGCGGCTCAACACGATGTTGGTCAGTAACTCGGCCATCTCAGTTGCGTCGTAGTACTGCAACTGAAACACCCGCAGCCCGCCGGCGAGCTGGCTCTCGGCATCGTCTATCAGACGTAGCGCTCGCGCAACGTTTATCGCGGTGTCGGTGATAATCAGGGAGTTGGTCGAGGTCGGTATGATATTGGCGTTCGGAGAGAGAAGGGTCTGGAGCTGGGCCGCCAGATCGTTGGCGTCCAGGTTCTCCAGAGGGATGATCCGTGTGACGAGCTCATCGCCGGGGGGATATTCGTCGAGCTGGGCGCCGAACTTGAGTGGGACTCCGGACTGTATGGCCTCTGGAATCGGCAGCACCTTGTATACGCCGGTCTCCGTCAAGATCATCGTGTAGCCCCGAACCTCCAAGATGGAGTTCAGCATCTGAAAGGCCACATCGAGGGGCACCGGCTCCGGAGCGATGACCGTGACCGGCCCCGTCACCTGGTCGGACTTGATGATCGGCACCTGGGCAGCATGGCTCAGCAGTCGCAGCAGATGATCGATATCGAGCCCGTAGAACTCCATCGCGATGGTCTTCGCCCCGCCGGCGTCGGACAGGACCTCGAGTCTCGAGTCGTCCGGCGCCGCAGCGGCGCCCAAACCGGCCGCGGTCTGCGCCGCGGGGATCGCTGGAGGCCCGGATATGACGCCGGATCTCGGCGCTCCCGGCACTGGTCTCCTGGCGCGCCTCGCGTCTCTGCCCTGCGCGGCCTCGCAAGCCGACGGCCGCAGACACAACACGAGGCCGATCGCGAGCACTCTCCACACCACTCTGACCGCTGTATTCATGGTATTCGTCTTTCTCGGAGCGCCCTTGGCGCGCCCTATGTAACTGCTCCCTATCATCATCACATGATCTTCTCTGCCCGCTCGAGACCGGCAAGGCCGGACCTTTTGGCCATCGCAGCCCGGTCGCGGGCCTGTGCAGACGGACTGCCGGTCATCGTTGCCCTCGCCGAGGAGCCCTCTCTCGGCCTGCCGTCTTATCTAAAGGTGTCACGGGGAAATCCCGCGGGCGACTCAGCGTCGTGCGCGATGATCCGGACCCGAGCACCATTGCCTCTCGGTCGATCTTCTCCACAGTGGCGCCCTGGAAGCTGTCACCCACTGCCAAGCACTTGGATGTATGGGTGGTATCGTTCTGCAGGATACCAAGCGGCTTTCCGTCCACCTTGATGTAGCCCACATAGGACCACCCGGCCACGTCGGGCTTGGGCTCGCGCGCCTTGCTCTGCTCGCTGCCGGGAAGAGGCGGGGGGGGCTTGGGTTTCTCAGGCTTCTTGGGCGGTGGCTCGCTGCGGCGCTCGGAAAAGACGTTCGTGTTCGCCAACGCCGCGTAGCGACCGAAGTCCACTTCCGCCGAGACGGCAGGTTGGAGGCGCCTGGTAGGCTCTGACGAGATCGGCGCTGTCTGGGAGTCGCCTCCTTCGCTCGACGGGAGCGGCGCGGCGCTGCGCAGCGAGTGCAGTAGAAACGCAACAGACGCAGCGAACAGCAAGGCGAGTGCTAGGTGCCGCGCGCTAGGCTTGCGCATCTGCTCCCTCGCTTCCCGCAGCCTGCCCGTAGACCGCGACGTAGCATGTGGCCTGGACCCGGTTACCCGCCTGCCGATCGGCCGATATCTCGATGCCCTCAACCCAGAGACGTTGCGTGGGCTGCTCGAGTTCGAACATGAGCCGCACCACCTCCGAGAAGCTCGCCTCCACTTTGAATGTGGCCCGGTACTTCACTAAGCCGTCGATGGACTGCGGCTCCTCCGGTCGTATGCTTGTGATAGTCAGCCCCGCCTCCGCGGCCAGCGACTCGAGCTGCCTCACCATGCTGACGCGAACGTCTCCCTCGGGGAACATGAGTTTCTGTGTCTGGCTGGCGAGTTCGGCTATGTCCGCCTCAGCAGCCCGGGCCGCGCCGTACATCATCTGCGCGCGCTCCATGAGTCCACTGAGCGATTCTTGCTCCGATGCCGACTCCCGCGCCTTCGCATGGAGCGGCAGGAGCAGTCCGAAGACGTAGGCGAAAACGACCAGCGCCGCGGCCCCGATCAGCAGAAGACGCCTGTCCTGCGGGGAGAGCTGCCTCATCGGCTCCCCCCCCACGGGGTCAGCGACCCGGTGCCGCGCCTGGTCTCCTGCTGGGTCCACAGCGTGACCTCCATGGCGAAGTTCAGATCCGCGGGACCATCGCGCCTGGCCGAAGAGCGATTCGCGCCGGTCCGGGTCCGGCCCGATACGCGGTCCGCCCCGAGCAGGCTTACGTCGCTGACGAGCGAGGACTGACCCAGGAAATCCTGCATATCTGCGACGATGGCGGAATTGGGAGCTCTTCCCCTCAGCTGCAGCACTTGATCGGGCCGCAAGACGAAGCTGGTCAGGACCACCTCTTGCGGGCAGTAGAGAGCGATCGTGCGAAGCAGCTCCAGAGCGACGTAGCGGCGCAGGCGGACCGGCTCCAGGCTCTCCATCTGCGCCTTGAGCCGGTCGCGCTCGGCGAGGATTGCCCGGGCCTCGGCCTGTCTCGCAATGGCGCTCTCGCCCTCAAGCCGCAGGGCCTCGACTTTGCTGCTGAGGCGGCTGGCGTCGCGAGCAAGGAGCAAGTACAGACCGGCCATGGCCAGCACGAACGCGGCAACAGCCACTGCCGCCAACGACCGCGCTCGTCTTGCGCGCCGGGCCTCCCCGATGTCGGCAGGAACCAAAGAAACGGTCCAAATACTTCGTCCGATGGCAAAGGTGGTCGCTGCTATGGCTGCCAGGCAGTTGTCAGCGGCCTCGGGATCGCCCCCGACGAGCTCGCACTCGGGAAACACGTCCTCGACGGACAAACGGACGGGCTCGACGCCGAACTCGGCCCCGAGCGCCTCGCCGAGGCCGGGTAAGCTCGACTCGCGCCCCACCAGCACCAGCCGCGACAGGCGGGCAGGGCCGAAAGAAAGGGCTGAGCGCCTAATCTCTCCGAGGAGACTCTCCAACCAGGCGCGAGCGCCGGCCGGCGGTGGTTCCCTCGAGAGGAGGCCGAGCCCTTGAGCCAGCTTGAGCTGTTCCGCCTCCTCTAGGGTGATCCCTAGATCGTCTGCCATTGCGCGACTAAGCTGCCTGCTGCCCACCGCAACTGAGCGCGTAAGGCGCAGTCTTTCTCCTTGCGAGATATTGATGGTCGTGGCTCGCGCCTCGACTGCCACCACTGCGCCCAGCCCGGGCGGCTCTCTGCCCAGCATCCTCGCAAGGTCGTCCAGGGCCAGTGCGTCAACCGTTATCGCGGCCACGTCCAACCCGGCGCTCTCCGCAACCCGCATGTATTCGCGGACAAGCTCCAGCGGTGCCGCCACGACGAGCACGTCGTTTAGTCCCGGCTGGTCGGCAGACGGCCCTAGTTCCTGGAAATCGAAGACGACTTGCTCCAGGGGGAACGGTATGTGGTCGGCGAGGTCGTATTCCACGACCCGTCGGAGCTCGTCGTGATCTGCCGCGGGAAAGGCGCTGATTCGCGTCGTGACCTGTCCTCGCGGCATGACGATTGTCGCGCCGCGACTTCGTATCCCGGCCGTCGCGAGAGCCGCCAGAATCGCCTCCACGACTGGCTGATAGTCGCCACCGATCTCCCAGCGGAAGCCGTTCGGCAATTCGTGCTCCGCGAAGCGAATGGCGCGAGTGCGCCCGCGGCGCTCGATGAGCTGGGCCACTCGGACGGAGTGCGAACCGATCTCGACGCTGACAAGGTCACTCATTTCAGGCGCTCGGCTACCTCGTGGCTATTGATCGGATTCCCTCCTCCAGGGGAGGGAGCGGCCAGTCTTGCTCAGCTTGGCGAATGACTGATACCATGTCCGGCTTGCGACGCACCAAAGCCGTTAGGGTGCGATGGGTATGCCCCGCGCTCGTCCAACCCATCGTCTCGATAAGGAAGCAAGAGGATTTCGTCGTCACGTGGTCGATCATCTGCTCAAACACAGCTTCCCCGCTCGGCAGGTCGATCATGGCGCGCACTACGTCGCCAAGTAGCCGAAAGGGCTCCTGCTCGCGGGCGGCGATCATCGCCTGGGCGACGGCCGATGAGCTGCCCGGCAGGGCGGCAAGCACCTCGAAAGGAGCGGTATTCACGTTGACCTTGCCGTCGGTTTGAAGGCCTCCGTCGATCGACACATAGTCGATGATCTGGGCGATCGTGCCGAAGTCCAGCCCGACGACAGTCCTCAGCTCTGCCAGCGACGTGTATCCGCTGCGCCCCATCTCGTTCAACTTGCTCAGCCCTTCGAAGAGTATGTCGGGCTTATACATGAGGAAGAGAGGGCCTAGTTTCTGGATGGCCCAATTCCGGAAGGCTTCCTCGCTCCAACTCCTGAAACCGTTGAGACTCATCCGGCGCTGGCCGGCAGGGTCGGTGTTCGGTGAGACTGAGTCAACAGTTACCAGGTCGACGAGCCCCAGCCGCTGATCGGATCCGAAGAAGATCTCGGGCGTGACCGCGCGCACGAGCAGCAGCTCGCCGGGAGTCTGGAAGGGCGCATCCCGCGGAAGGTAAGGGTTCGGTAGCTCCGCGTAGTAGGGCCACTCGGCCCCGTCCGGTGTCGGGGCCTCTCCCCCGTCTCGCCAGTCTTGAATTGATGCTGCGGCAGCGGGATCGCCGATGAGGCGGACGAGTGTGAAGTAGTCAGCTTGGTTCACGTCGATTCGCGCGCAGGCATCATGCACTCTCACGCGATAGAAGCCGTTGCCGAGCCGACGCGGCAGGTCGAGGGGATTCTCTGCCCAGGGCCCCCAATCGTCGAACAGCGTGTCAACCGTCTGGTCATCGTAGAGCAAAAGCGCGCGGGCCTGATTCAGCCCGGCCTCGGCCAGGAACAGCGCTTGCGCTCGATCCAGACCGGCCCTCGATGCCAGCAGCTCCACGCGCACCGCGGCGGTGATCCCCACCGCAAGCACGGTGAGCAGCACCACCGCGAACACGGCGAGGATGAGCACTACGCCTCGCTCGGTGCCCCGGCTATCGGCTCGCGATGGGGACAACAGTCCGGTAGACATGCTCATTCTCGCGAGCATCCAGGAGGCGCAGCTCCATCGCCACCGCTCCTGGCAAGCGCAGATTGTCCTCGGTGGTCATCCAACTGCTAAGCCATCCTTGTCCGTCGAAGTACCTGAGCCTGACACCTGTGACGGCCGGCGAGATCATCTCCGCGCTGACGGCCTCGCTGACAGAGCGCTTCTGCTCGAGCCACTCAGCGGCGGGCGCCACCCAGGTGAACCGATAGAGACCCTCCGGCGCATCCAGCGTGCGTTCGCGCATCTCGTAGCGGACGGCCACGAAGTCGGTGACCGGCAGACCGGTCGGCTGCAGCTCGCCGAGTCGCTCAGGCACGGCCGGCTCGGGTAACAGCGCTGCGCGAGCCATGCTGCTGCTCTCGGTTGAGAATTCGAGCAGCTCACGGTTCTCCCCCGGAGCGTCCATGTTCGCCCCTGACCCGCCGATAAAGTAGCCTCCGGTTCGATGCAGTCCGAGGTAGGCCCCTCGCACATCTCGCGCGAGCAGTTCGAGGATAGCTCGCGCCTCCTGGTTCGTCTCGGCCGTTTCCTGGGCTTTCCGCCATACGTTCAGACACGTCGATATGCTCAGCGCTATGCCGCCCACAAGGACGGCCACGAACGTCATAGCGATAGTGAGCTCCAGCAGCGTGAAGCCGCAGCACGTCCGCGCCAACCTAGAAGACATTGGTAGAGAACCAGATCTCACGCTCTCTCCCACCCTCAGGCGCAGTGATGAGCAGATCGACGCGAACGACGTTCAAGTCATCTGGTGCCTGCACGAAAAGCTGCCACCGGTAATCCGGACGCTCCGCACCGAAGTCGCCCGACGTCGGAGTGGATGACACCGCTTCCGGTCCCAGCAACTGAATCTCGGCCAGCTTCTCTTGGGCGAGTAGGCTCACGACGGTATCGTTCCGAGACACGCCGGTCACGCGGCTGGCCATCGAGAACGCTGTCAGCGCGCCCAGCAGCCCGATGGCAAGCAGGGCCGTGGCAACCAGCACCTCGACGAGCGTGAAGGCCGCTGAGCGGGGTGGTGCGAAACGGGACCGCAGCACTGGGTGGTTGCAGGATCGGCTAGCCATCAATTCGGACTCTCCCGGTGGCCGGAGAGACCTCCAGTCGAGTGTCGCGTCCGGCCGCGTCGGCGAGCACCAGTGTGAGGCCGTCTGTGTGGCCGTCGGGGTAGAAGTAGACATGCATGCGCCCGGGTGCTGCGGCCGCCCCGCCCACTTCGAGCCTCTCCAGGCTGAGGTGATCGGGAAGCCTCACCATATCTTTTCCGAGCAGGCGCAGCTCGTAGAAGGCTGATCGATCTATCTCTGGCTCGGCCTGGATCTCCGCCAAGAACGCATGCTCCTCTGGCGCGAAGACGACTCGCACCAGTTTGCCCCGCGCCACCGCTTCGGCACGAGCGGAGGCGAAGAGGCCGACCAGTTGCCGCAAGGCGTTACGTTCGCTCACCCCTCTGATCGCTCCGCCGAAGGTCGGCCGCAGCGCGAAGAACGCGATCGCGATGATCATCATCACGATCAGCAGTTCAATGAGAGTGAAGCCCTGGCGTGATTCGCTCGGTTGTCTGATTGCGCCACGTGGCAACTTGCCTGACTCACTCTTCGTCGGCGTTCGTAATGTCCTCTGCGAACTCGTCGACGCCGCCGGGCCTGCCGTCCTCGCCATACGATACGAGGTCGTAGCCATCTGGGTTGAGCTGACCGGGGAAGCGGTACTCATAGGGATTGCCCCAGGGATCGATGGGCGTTCGCTTGATGTAGGGCCCGTTCCAGTTCGTGGGTACAGGGGGACTGCCAGGTTTGCCGAGTAGAGCGGCTAGGCCTTGCTGTGTAGTCGGCGGGTTGCCGTTGTCGGCCGCGTACAAGTCGATCGCCGTCTCCAGCGTCTTGACGTCTTGCAGCCCGCGTGCCCGTCTTGCGTTCCGCGACTGATTGCGAAGCTGGAGCGACACAGCGCCCGCCAGGATTACGATTATCGACATCACCACGACAAGCTCGATAAGGGTGAAGCCGCTACTTCGACGAACTCCGGGCCGCCAGCGTCGCATAGCAGTCACTCCTTTCACTAACGACCTATCGTCGCGTTGATCTGGAAAATCGGCAGCAGGACGGCCAGTACAATGAACCCGACAATGACGCCCATGATTATGATGATGATCGGCTCAAGCAGCGTGGTCAACCGCCCCAGAGTGCTGTTCACTTCGAAGTCGAGGCTGTCGGCGACTCGACCCATCATGTCGGGAAGCTGCCCGGTTTCCTCGCCGACGTCCGCCATGTGGATGAGAAGTGGAGGAAAGGCGTTGGTATGCTCCAGGGCGAGCGCGAGAGCGGTTCCCTCGCGCACCTCCTCACGCATTGCTTCCACCGCCCGCGCCATCGGCCGATTGCCAACGGCATTGCCGCTGATCTCGAGGGCGGACAGGATTGGGACACCCCCGCCCAGCATGGTCCCGAAAGTGCGCGCGAGGCGGGATACTGCCATCTTATGCCATATCGGCCCAAGCAGAGGCATCCTCAGGGCGAACACATCCAACGACTCGCGCCCGGCCTTCGTTCGCGCATACCACCGGACTCCTACCACCACGGCTATGGCGAACAAGACAAGGGCCCACCATATGTGCGACAGGACGTCTGCGATGGCCAGCAGTGCCTGCGTGATGAGCGGCAGCGTCTGCTCCATCTCCTCGAACAGCGCCGCCAGCTTGGGAATGAGGAAGCCGATGATGAAGGCTACTGCGCCGACAGCCACTGTGATGAGCACGGCCGGGTAGAGCAGGGCAGATATCACCTGGGAGCGGCGCTGCATCGACTTCTCCAGGAAGTCGGCCAGCCGCAGCAGAACGGCATCCAGGTGTCCGCTCGTCTCCCCCGCTGTGACCATGTTCACGTACAAGTCCGGGAAATGCCTGGGATGCCTGGCCAGAGCCTCCGAAAGCGGCCGCCCCTGCTGCACATCGGCGCGGATCGTCTCCAGGAGCTCACGGTGCACCACTGAGTCTGCCTGCTCGACGAGGACCGACAAACTGCGGAACATCGGGAGCCTAGCAGCGGTCATGTCGGCCAGTTGGCGGGTCATCACAACGATGTCCATGCCGCTGACCCCACGCCGCCGGCGCAGCTGTGCCGGCCGCCCGAGCGCAACCTTCGTCGCCTCATCGATGCGGGATGGGAAGTAACCCATGTCCCGGAGGCGACGCTTCACATCTTCGGGATTCTCAGCTGCAATCTCGCCTGCGACCTGCTTCCCCGAGCGATCGAGCGCAACGTAGCGGAACCGCGCCATGCTAGATCTCATCCCGTTGGCAGACTCGAACCACCTCTTCGATTGTCGTCATGCCGTCGAGCAGCTTGGTGCGTCCGTCTGCCAGCAGTGTCCGCATCCCCTTGGCAACGGCTCGCTGCTTGATCTCGCTCGCGGACTTCTTCTCCAGGATCTGGTGTGTGGTCTCGTCGTCTATGAGCAGGAGTTCGAACACTCCCGTCCGGCCCAAGTAGCCGTTGCGGCAGAATTCGCACTCGCCGGCTCTGTAGAGAGTCGGAGCGCCAGCCTGGTCCGACGACAGCGAGATCTCGCGGAGGTCCTCAGCCGTCGGCTGGAAGGGCACCTTGCACTTGGAACAGAGCAGTCGCACGAGCCTTTGGGCGAGGACGCCGACGAGAGAAGATGCCACGAGATACGGCTCAATGCCCACGTCGAGCAGCCGCGTGATGGCGCCAGGGGCGTCGTTTGTATGAACCGTACTGAAGACGAGGTGTCCCGTCAGTGCCGCGTGAACGGCGATGTCGGCCGTCTCCCGGTCCCGAATCTCGCCCACCATGATCACGTCTGGGTCTTGTCGGACGATGTGCCGCAGTCCTGAAGCGAATGTCAGACCTATCTCCGGTCGGACCCCGATCTGGTTCGCGCCGGGCAACTCGTATTCGATCGGTTCCTCGATTGTGATGACTTTCTTCTCCGGAGAGTATATCTCGTTGAGAGCGCCATAGAGGGTCGTCGTCTTGCCTGAGCCGGTCGGACCGGTCACCAAGATAATTCCGTGCGGCCGCGAGATAACCCGCCTGAACTGTTCGAACGTGTCGGGTCGCATCCCCAGTTCTGTCAGCTCCATCAGCCCGGCCTTCCGGTCGAGCAGACGGATGACAGCGCTCTCTCCGTGGAGCGTTGGGATTGTGGAGACCCGGAGGTCGATCATCCGATCCCCCAGCTTGATGCGGACCCGGCCGTCCTGCGGAAGCCGACGTTCTGCAATGTCCATATCGGACATGATCTTGACACGCGAGATGATGGCGGGATGCAGATGCCTCGGCGGCGAGGAAGCGTCGTGGAGCAGTCCGTCGACGCGATAGCGAACGCGCAGGTCCCTCTCATGGGGCTCGATGTGGATGTCGGAGGCTCGCTCCTGTATGGCCTGGTGCAGAAGCAGGTTCACGAGCTTGATGACCAGGGCCTCCCTGGCCATCTTCTGCAAATCCGCGATGTCCAGGTCTTCTTCCGCGATGTCCTCCCGCTGCATGTCGTCGATGTCGCGGAACATCTTCGCCATGTACGATCGCTCTATGGCCTCGCCTATCTTCCGCCGGCCGCTGACCACGGCTCGGATATCGCGGCTTGTGAGGAGCCGGAGATCGTCGAGCACGGTCACGTCGAACGGGTCGGCCATCGCCACCACGAGTGTATGGTCCTCTTCCCACAGCGGCATGACCTGGTGGCGCATGGCAAACTCGCTCGGCACCTGCGCGAGCAGGGAAGGATCCACCTCCCGGTCGATGTCGGCAACATACTCGAGCCCCAGGTGCTGGGCCACCGCGGAGAAGATGTCCTCCTCTCGGGCCACCCCCAGGCGCACGAGCGTCTCGTCGAGCTTTTCGAGGTCGTCATTGCGCGATGTCGCGACAGCCTCTAGCTGCTCGCGCGTGACCAAGCCTGCGCCCACCAAGACCTCTGCCAGCGGATCAGAGGATAGCTGGGCCATTCAACATCTCCTTCTGAGAGCAAACAATGGAGGGGATTCCTCCATCTGCCACCGTATTTAGACACGTGTCCGGCCGCCAAGTTCGGCCGAACACGGGTACTTTGCGCGCGGCGCCACTACGGGATTATACCCGAATCGGCTGCCTCTTGCCAGCCGCCGTCATGTGCCCTTAGAAGGGAGGCTTTCCGCGTGGAGACACGATTCTCGACTGGCTCTGTCACCCAGTACGACGGCGACGCAGTGGTCGTCGGGTACTGCCAGGGGGCGGCTCTGGACGGTGCTGTCGCGGAGGTCAACGCCGCCCTCGACGGCCTGATCGATAGGCTCATCGAGTTCGGCGAGATTCGCGGCAAACAGTCGGAGATCACCATTCTCCACACGCTTGGCAAGCTGCCCTCCGCCCGCCTGGCCGTTGCCAGTCTGGGGGAGGCCGGGCGGGATCCTCTCCTCGCGGTGCGGCGCGCCAGTGGCAGCGCCCCCCGGCTCCTCAGAGACAAAGGGTGCCGCCGTGTCGGCCTGGCTTTGCACAAGGGGCTGCCGGGGGATGTGCGAGCGGAGCACAGCCTGCGGGCGGTCGTCGAGGGCGCGTACGCGGGCCTGTACCGCGGCGAAGAGTGCAAGACCAAGAAGGAGATGCCGGAGGAGCTGGCCGAGCTGACCGTGCTGGGCCTAGCAGCCGGCGACGACGACGATCCAGAGGTATTGGCGGGACGCGCCGGTGCGATAGCGGGTGAGGCCACGAACTACGCAAGACGTCTGGTCAACTTGCCGCCTAACGAGGTGACGCCATCTCGGCTGGCTCGCGAAGCAGCCGACATCGCGGCCGCCGTGGGCCTCGAGGTCGAGGTCCTGGGGCCCGAGCAGATAACTGAATTGGGCATGGGGGGGTTGGCCGCGGTCGCCCGGGGCAGTGACGAACCGGCCAGACTGATCGTTCTCCGCCACCTGGGCAAGGCAGACGGCTCGCGCGCAGCCTTCATCGGGAAGGGTCTCACTTTCGACAGCGGCGGCCTCTCTCTCAAGCCTTCCGATCAGATAACGACCATGAAGCACGACATGGCCGGTGGCGCCGCGGTCTTGGCGGCCATGCGCGCGGTAGGTGAGATGCAGCTCGATCTCGATGTCGTGGGCATCGTTCCCGCGACGGAGAACCTCCCCAGCGGAGGGGCGTACAAGCCTGACGACGTCATCAGGGCTTTCAACGGAAAGACCATCGAGATCATCGACACCGATGCCGAGGGCCGCCTGATTCTGGCAGATGCTCTCGCGTACGCTTGTCACCTGGGAGCCACGCACATTGTCGACATAGCAACCTTGACCGGCGCCTGCATCATCGCGCTCGGACACGCTGCATCTGGCGTGATGGGCAACGACACCGCGCTCGTGGAGGCGGTCATAGACGCTGGCGAGCGGGCCGGCGAACGAATGTGGCGTCTTCCTCTGTTCCCCGAGTATCGCTCCCAGCTCGACAGCAAAGTAGCCGACATCAAGAACGTGGGCGGCCGTCCCGCGGGGACGATCACGGGTGGATACTTCCTGCGGGAGTTCGTGGGGGAGACCGCCTGGGCCCATATCGACATCGCAGGGACCGCATGGGCCGAGAAGGAGGAGCCGCACCAGGTGGAGGGCGCCACCGGTGTCGGCACGCGCACGCTCATCGCGCTTGCCGAGCGGATGGCAGGAGGCGAGGCATGAGAATCCCGGGTCGCGGAAGCGCGATTGCAGTAGCCGCTCTGCTTGGCCTATTGGCCGGTGCTGTACTGGTACTCGTGCTGCGACGACCCGCGCCCGAGTCGCAGCCTCCCCGGGACTGGCAAGCGGCCCCGCCCGCTGTCTCCACGGTCGTCGATAAGTCCTCTCAGGACGCTATCGTCGCCGCCGTCGCGCAGGTAGGGCCGGCGGTCGTCAACATCAACACGCTCTTCCGCCCGCCGCCGGAGGACCCCCTGGAGCGGATTCTCCGCAGGTCCTTTGGGATTCCCAGGGACCCGTTCCCTCGCTCCGGCCAGGGCAGTGGCTTCGTGATAGACGGCGAGCGCGGCTATATCCTCACCAACGCGCATGTGGTCAAAGGCGCCCGAAGGGTCACCGTCTCGCTGGCGGACGGCCGCCAGTTCGACGCCGAGGTGGTCGGCATAGACCCGCTGACCGAGGTCGCCGTGGTGCGCGTTCCCGGCAAGGACCTGCCCGAGGCCACCCTCGGCACCACCGAGGACCTCGCGATCGGGTCCTGGGTGATCGCGATCGGTAACCCTTTCGGCTTCGAGAACAGCGTGACTGTGGGTGTACTGAGCGCAAAAGAGCGTGAGATCAGCGGGCCCAACGGCATCGTCCTCCAAGATCTTCTCCAGACCGATGCTTCGATCAACCTGGGCAACAGCGGCGGAGCGCTCGTGGACCTCAACGGCCGAGTCGTGGGGATGCCCACGGCAGTGATCCCCTATGCCCAAGGGATGGGCTTCGCGGTCTCGATCGATATTGCAGGGCAAGTGGCGGAACGGCTGATCGAGAGCGGCAGAATGCCCTGGCTGGGTATTCAGCACCGCCCCCTGCTGCCCGAGGAGGCGCGCCAGCTCGGTCTGCCGGAAGGCAAGGGAAGCATGGTGTTTGGCGTCGTATCGGGCGGCCCCGCGGCGCAGGCCGGGCTCCGGCGGGGCGATCTGATAGTCGGCATCGGTGACCAACCCGTGAACAAGCGCTGGGACTTGGGCAACGCGATTCGCTCGTACGACGCGGGTCAGGTAGTGGAGGTGACCGTTATCCGCAGCGGCCGAGAAGTCACCCTGCGCGTGAAGCTGGGTGCTGTCCCACCGGAGCTGGGCATCCGCTAGTCCTGTCGATAATGGCAGCCGCGGCTCCTGGGGTTGCGCTGAGCCGCTTCGGCTATGATCAGCGCGGCCGTGATTCCGTTGCGGAGCCCCACCAGCGGGTCGGCGAGCTTGGTTTCCCGGTAGAACTGCTCAATCCGGTGGGCCAGATAGTGTAGGTCGGCGACGGCCCGCTGCAGGCGCTTGGCGTTTCGCACGATGCCCGCGTAGTTCCACATTGTGCTCTTGATCATCATCCAGTCCTGGATGATCAGCAGGGGATCGATTTCTTCGGTGAGGCCCTCGTCATGCCACACCGCGATTTCATCTGGCAGCCGCCGCTGCAGGGCGTCGTGCCTGCTCGACGCGTCCTCGGCGGCGCGCTGGCCCCAGAGTATCGCTTCCGGCAGTGATGTCGAGGCCAGCCGGTTTGCCCCGTGCACGCCCGTGCAGCTTGCCTCCCCAACGGCATAGAGCCTCTCGATGTTCGTTCGACCCCACGTGTCGACCTTTATGCCGCCGCAGAAGTAGTGTGCTGCGGGAACCACGGGTACGGGCTGTGCTGTTATATCGACCCCGTACTCCCGAAGCTTCTCGTAGATGGTGGGGAATCTCACCTTCGGATCGACCGCAAGACCGCTCAGGTCCAGCAGCACATACTCGGCTCCCTCCTTGAGCATTTCCTCGTGTATGGCTCGGGCTGCGATATCCCTCGGAGCGAGCGCACCATCGGGGTGATACTCGGAGAGGAACTCCCTGCCGCCTCGGGTCCGCAGGATAGCGCCCTCTCCCCGGACAGACTCGGAGATGAGGAAACGGTCGGCATCCCTGTGGTAGAAGGCCGTAGGGTGGAACTGCACGTACTCCGCATTGATGATCTCGGCGCCGGCCCGGTGCGCCATGGCGAGGCCGTCGCCCCGCGCCACCCAAGGGTTAGTTGTGTGTAAGTAGAGCTGGCCGAGTCCCCCCGTGGCGAGCACCGTATGGGGGGCGAAGTACCTCTTCGCCTTGCCGGAGCTTTGGTCGAGGGCGTAGATCCCGAAACATTCGACAGGCTCATACACCGTCGCCGGGGCGAGAGCGTGGTGCGGCACGGTGATGAGATCGACGGCGGTGTGCCGCGTTACGACATCGATTCTAGCGTCGGCTTCAACCGCCGCCAGCATACGAGTAATGATGGCGTGGCCGGTGGCGTCGTCCGCGTGAGCGATGCGACGGCGGGAATGTGCAGCTTCCTGGCTGAAGTCCAGGTTTCCACCGTCGTCCCGATTGAAGCGGACGCCAAGCCTGGCGATGAGAAAGGCGTCCACGATTTCGGGGATGGCTTCCGCCAGCAGGCGCACGGCCTCTGCGTTACACAGCCCGTCGCCCGCAGAGATTATGTCAGCAGAAAGCTCCCCGGCTGTATCGCCCGGGGGCCGCGCAATGATGCCGCCCTGTGCGTAGTCGCTGTTTGACTCCAGTGGGTCGGCCGCGTTGCTCAGCACGATGACGCGGAGGCCGGCCTCGGCCGCGCGCAGCGCGCAGGCCGCGCCGGCAGCGCCGCTTCCGATCACGAGCATGTCGGCGGGTATGTCCTCGTTGACTCGCCCCATCGCTGGAAACCCCTGTGGCGTAGTTCGGGATCGCTCATGGCAGTTCCTGTGAGAACGAGGAGCCGGCGCTCTGCACGTTCCCCGACTGCCGGGATCCTGCCGGTGGTGGTGGCGAGCGCAGGGCTCGCACTTGCTCCCTTGGTGGCAGATGTGGTAGCTGTCGCCTCAATTCGTCGACGGGTCGCACCGACGGGCTCGACGTACCAACCCTGGCAGTTCCTCCACTCGCATCAGCTTGTCTTCGGTAGTGCGCTGTGCTAGAATCGCCGACATGAAGAGCAAGCTGCGTCGGGCGCGTGCAGGCGACGTCGCCGCGATCCACAAGCTCATCAACCACTTTGCAGAGCGGGGCGAGATGCTGCCGCGCTCTTTGAACGAGCTTTACGAGAACCTGCGCGATTACTTCGTCATCGAGAACGAGGGCGATGTCGTCGGCTGCTGCGCTCTCCATGTGACCTGGAGCGACCTCGCGGAGGTCAAGGGCCTCGCTGTCAGGGAGGCCCACCAAGGGAAGCGCCTCGGGGACCAGTTCATGAAGGCCTGCCTCGAGGACGCGCGCAAGCTGGGCCTGCCGCGCGTGTTTGTCCTCACCTACATCCCGGGCTACTTCGAACGCTTCGGCTTCCAGTGCGTCGAGAAGGGCGAGCTGCCGCAGAAAGTATGGAGCGAGTGCATACGGTGCCCCAAGTTCCCGGACTGCGGCGAAGTGAGCATGGTCATCGATCTTGAGTGAAGAGGGGCTGTCATGGCTGCGAAGCGCATCCTGGTAATCCACGGCTGCAACCTGAACCTGCTGGGCACTCGGGAGCCCGAGATCTACGGGAAGACCACGCTCGACGAGATCGATCAGCAGATCGCGGCTTTGGCCGAAGAGCTGGGGGTGGAGGTGTCCTTCCTGCAGTCCGATCACGAGGGCGAGATCATCGAGGCGATCCAGGCTGCTCGCGGGTCCGCCGATGGTATCATTATCAACCCGGCCGGTTGGACGAGCACGAGCATCGGCATACTGGACGCGGTGAAGGCGGTCGGGGTGGCGACGGTCGAGGTGCACCTGTCGAACATCCATGCCAGAGAGGAGTTCCGGCGGCACTCAGTCATCGCGCCAGCGACCGTGGGGCAGATTTGCGGCTTCGGGGCACAGAGCTATCTGCTGGCCCTGCGGGCGCTGGCCCGACATCTCGGCGCAAGCGGGGCCTCATGAGCGACGGCCTCGATCGGTTGAGCGCTCTCAGGGAGCGGATGCGCGCGGCCGAGATCGATGGTCTCGTCGTGTCCGCGCCGAGCAACGTCTTCTACCTGAGCGGGTTCCGCGGCTCCAGCGGCGCTCTCCTCGTGACGCAAGATCGGGGCCTGCTGTTCAGCGACTTCCGCTATCGGCTTCAGGCGACAGAGCAGGCCCCCGACTTCGACTTCGTGGAGGTGCCGCGCCGCCTGCTCGCCGGCGTGGGGGATGCCGCGGAGAAGCAAGAGGTGAAGCGGCTGGGATACGATCCATCGCACCTGAGCTGTGAGCTGAAGGACCAGCTCGCGGAAGGAGCGGAGAGCCTGGAGCTGGCTCCGGCCGGCGGCCTTGTCGAAGAGATGCGAGCGTGCAAATCGCGCGAGGAGATCGACTGCATCTCTGCGGCGGCCGCGCTGGCGGATCAGGCGCTGGCGCACATGGCGAAACTGCTCCGACCCGGGGTCAGCGAACGCGAGGTCGCGCTGGAGGGTGAGTTCTTCATGAGGCGGGAGGGCGCCGAGGGAGTCAGCTTCGATGTGATCGTAGCTTCAGGGCCGCGCAGCGCCTTGCCCCACGCCGAGACGAGCGACCGCGAGCTCCGGCCTGGGGACCTGGCGGTAATCGACATCGGCGCGAGATTCTCCGGCTACTGCTCGGATATGAGCCGGACATACGCGGTGGAGCGCGCCTCGCAGGAGGTGCGCGATATCTACAAGATCGTCTACTGGGCGCAGCAGGCGGCCGCCGCTGGCGTGCACGCGGGTGCCATCTGTGCCGATGTGGACGGGATTGCTCGGGCCGTGATCGAGGACGCGGGATATGGCGAGAACTTCGGGCACGGCCTGGGCCACGGCGTCGGGATCGACGTTCACGAGGCGCCCCGTCTGGGGGAAGGGGAAGAGCGCGAGCTCGCCGCCGGCAATGTCGTGACGGTGGAACCGGGTATATATGTGGAGGGCTTGGGGGCAGTTCGGCTGGAGGACCTCCTGGTCGTGTTTCCGAATGGCTCGGAGACTCTGACGGGTAGCCCTCTGGCTGCCGAGCTGCCTATTGTCTAAAGGATAATTAAGGAGAGCTGAGGCATGCGAAGATACTACCTTGGCGGAATCGCGGCAGGGCTCTTGCTGGTCGCGCACGGCCCGGCCCAGGCGGTGGTCCTACGCTACGAGCCCAAGGTTGGGTCGGCGTACCGATACAAGCAGTCCCTCGCGGGACGTATGGAGACATCGATGGCCGGCGTGGACCAGACCATGCGAATGGAGTTCACGGGAGAGCTGAACTACAGCGAGAAGATCCTGTCGCAGACGGATCAGGTCAGCCGCGTCGAGAGAGAGCTGCTCGGTGGACAGGGAGAGATCAAGCTCGACGGCGATGGGGAGACATTCGACATGCCCAGGGGCACCGTCACTGCGGAGGTGGATCGTCTGGGGCGGATCGTGAGGGTGCAGGAGGGGGAGTTCGAGGGCGACGAAGGGATGCCCCCGATTATGGGGCCTAGTGCGGAGTCGATGGCTAACTGGTCCCAGTTCTCCGCCTTCCCCGAGGGCGAGATCCAGAGCGGAGACTCCTGGTCGGGCAAGCTGGCCCTGCCGCTGACGTCTGAAGGCCCAGAGATTGAGGTCAGGTATAGCTCTGAGCTCCTCGCTGTGACGACGTTCCAGGACAGGAAGTGCGCCAAGCTGCGTACGTCGTTCACGGCCCCGTTCAACGTGGACGCCGGCGAGCTGCTCGGGGCGGGAGGCGAACAGGGGGAGGGCGGCGTCGAGGCCGATCTGAAGGGCGACCTACTCTGGTATTACGACTACGAGAACAGCGTCTACGTCTACACCGAAGGTACGGTGGGCGCGGACATGAGAATGAACGTACCCGGCATGCCGGGCGAGGCCGCAACCAAGATGATAATCAACATCAAGGATGTGATGGTGCAATGAGGCTATCGCTCACCTGCGCCGCGCCGCTGGCCGCTCTGCTGGCTGCTAGCAGCGCACCGTGCTGCCATGCCATCGTTCTCCGGTACGAGCCGAAGGTCGGCCAGACGGCGACCTACAAGGCGATGTTCGCCGGCCGCATGCAGCGTGCCATTGAGGGGGACGTGCCCTTCGCTGCGTTCGAGCGGTACCAGGTGACGGCAACCCTTACCTACACCAGTGAGGTGCTTTCGCAGACCGATGACGCGACGATGGTGAAGATTCGAATGGAGGACGGGCAGGCCGACGTCAAGGCCGGCGATGTCGCGGAGACCGTGGATCTCGGCACGCTGCAGGCGCAGACGACCGTCGATCGCCGTCGTCTCGGCACCGACGCCGACGTAACTGCCGAGGCAGACTTCGCTGAGGTCCACCCCGAGTTGATCGACGCTCTCGGGAGCCTCCGCATCCTTGGCGACCTATGGCTCGGGCTCGCGGACGTCCTTTACCTGCCGGAGGGCGATGTCGGGCCCGGTGCTACCTGGTTCCACAAGGATGTGCCCGAAGGCGACGAACCGTTCCCCATCCTCAAGATCGACCATCGCCTTATCGAGCTTACGAGTTACAAGGGCCGAAAGTGTGCCAAGATAGCAGTTTCCTGGCGGGCGCCCTTCTCGGACATCCCCTTCCCGGTGCGTGGGGGGGCCGTGGAAGCCTCTGCATCTGGGGTTCTCAGCGGCGAGTACATCGTCTACTACGATTACGAGAACTGCCTTGAGGTCTACGTGGAGGGCTCCGTCGGGAGGAGTCTGACGGTCCCGTTGCCCGAGTTCTCCTTCGAGCAGAGGCAGCAGATGAACGTCAAGGCTAGGTTGGTTGAGTGAGGGGGCGCGAAGGTGGCGATACTCCGTGCAGCAACTGTGCTTCCCGTAGCGGCGCTACTGGTAGCACTCTTCGGTAGCATCGCGGAAGCCGCGGAACCAGTTCCTCCCCTCATCCCGCGTTCCGAGATGCTCGCTGTGGAGGAGCTGCGGCCGGGCATGAAGGGGGTGGGCAAGAGCGTCTTCCACGGCACGCGCGTCGAGGAGTTCGGGGTGACGGTTCTGGGCGTGCTGCGTAAGGTGAACTTCGACGGCGACATCATCCTCGTTCGGATCGACTCCGGCCCACCGGTCTCGATGGGATATGGTGTCGTCTCGGGCATGAGCGGCAGCCCGATCTACGTCAATGGCAAGTTGATCGGTGCTCTGGCATACGCGTGGCCATTCGCAAAGATCCCGATCGCAGGTGTGACACCGATCGGGCAGATGCTGGAGGCGTACCAGCCCGGCTCCTCGCCGGTTCGCAGACAAGGTACGCTGCGCGCGGCAGAGCCCTTCTCCATTGATGGACGCCGGGTGGAGCGCGCGGTGGTCGTGCCGAACGCCTCTGCCGTGCGGTCTGCCGGATCCGCGACAGTGTCCCTGGTGCCTATCGCCACCCCCGTGCTCGTCACTGGCCTGAGTCCGGCGCTGATAGATGTCCTGGGGAAAGCACTTGAGCCATATGGCCTTGTGCCTGTCGCGGGTGCGGGCGCGGCCGGCCAGGTCGCGACGCGCATGGTTCCCGGCCAGGCCGTGGGAGCCCGTCTCGTCGGGGGCGACCTAGACCTCACGGCCGTCGGCACCGTCACCTACGTGAAGGGCGACGTCGTGCTGGCCTTCGGACATCCCATGGCGAGCCTCGGCAGCACCGACATGCCGCTGGTCGCCGCTTATGTGCACGGGGTCATGCCGTCGAGTATGATCTCGTTCAAGCTCGCCTCGGGCGGACAAACCCTGGGGCACTTCACCGAAGACCGCCCTTGGTGTGTCGGCGGGCGCCTCGGCGGGGAGTCCGAGCTCATAGGCGCCGACCTGAGCATCGCCGACCTCGACCGCGGCGTCGCCCGCGATTACGGCGTGGAGGTCGTACAAAACCGAACGCTGACCTCGCTTCTGTTGGTCGCGGTGCTGGCCGGGGCCATCGACAGCGTGGGGCCTCCCTCCGAAGGCACGACCCGCGCTCGGTTCTCACTGGAGGCCGAGGGGCTGCCGTCCCTGGAGCGGGAGAATACGTATGCAGCGGAGGAGGGGGACGGCATCTTGTCTCTACTCTTCGGGGCGATGGGCGGAGCCGAGTCCGCCACGGCGGAGCTATCACAGATACTTGATGTTCTTCGCAGCAGCGAGTTCGGCGAGGCCCGCCTGGATCGCCTGGAGGTCTCGATTGAACTCACCAAGGCCCGACGCCTTGCGCGCCTGGAAGAGGCCCACATACCCACACCCATCGTGCGCGCGGGCGACGAAGTGCCGATCGTGATAGCCCTGCGTACCTCCGACGGCGGCATCTCGCACCTCAGAAAAGTCGTCACCATCCCGGAGGCCTGCCCGCCGGGCCGCGTTCGGGTTGGCGTTGCGGGGGGGCGCGATGCTGAGGCCATCCGCGCTCGGCTCGACATCTCCGAGCCGAGGGCGGTGTCAATGAAGCAGATGGTTGGACAGATGCTCGGCCGGCCGAGCAACGACGATATCGTCATCGAGGTGGCGCTGCCTACTGTCGGGATTGAGGCGCGGGGTCACGTGTTCAGGGATCTCCCTCCTTCGGCGCTTGATCTGCTGCGGTCCTCCACCGCGCGCCGCCTCCGTTTGCTGCGCGATCACGTACAGCATCGCTCGAAGACCGACTGGGTGGTGTCGGGAAGCGCTGTGCTGGCGCTGACCGTGGAGGGCGAAGAGAAAGACAAGGGCGGAAGGTTGCCGTCGCCGGAGTACGAGCCGCCGCGCTACGAGCAGATCGCGGGCGGCTTCGGCGCCCTTTTCCCTGGCATGTACTTTGATGCGGGACGGGCGAGTATGGGCACCGGGTCAGAGGGGGAAAAGGGAGAGGAAGAAGAGATCGATCTGGACGCCCCGCCCCCCATGCCGAGCTGGGAAGAGGTCGAGACGGTGGGTGAGCGCGAGCTCACGGTCCCCTCGCTTTCGGAGGAGCGGCCGCCGGTGACCGCTGCCCGCAGCGAAGCCGTGGGACGGGTGGCCTCGGTCTGGCGACTGGGCGATGCGAAAGAACTGCTGAAAGGGGAGGCGAAAGGGACGGCGGTGGTCAGCACTGGCGGCATAGCCCTTGCGCCGGAAGCGACAGAAGTGACCCGCGTCGAAGCGCGCTGTCTGTGGCCCGTGGCGGCTTCGCCCGATGGGTCGGTATACGTCGGCTCGTGGACTGACGGAGCGGTGCGCAGGACGGCCGCTGACGGCGAGACAACAGTCGTCCTCGAGACCACGGATGCTGGCATTCAGGCAGTCGCGGCCGGGCCGGACGGCAGCGTATACGCGGCGGGCGTGCCGGGAGGGACGATCTATCGCCTGAAGCCGGGCGAAGAGCCGGCCGAGGTCGGCCACCTTGGCGTGCAGAACGTGTGGGCAATGGCCGTCGGCGAATCCGGAGACCTGCGGGTGGCGACCGGAGGTGAGGGCAAGCTGTATCGAATCTCGCCGGACGGCGACCCCTCTGTCCTCTTCACCGCCGCTGACCGACACATCACGTGCCTCGCGGCCGGGCCCGACGGGGCCCTGTACTTGGGCACGTCGCCGCTCGGCAAGGTATATGCAGTTTCGCCCGATGGGTCGGCTCGGTCCGTGTGCGAGTTGCAGGATGCCGCCATAAACAGTATTGCCGTGGATGCGCAGGGCAACGTCTATGTCGGCAGTTCGCCGAAGGCGCGTGTTCTGAAGATCGCCGAGGATGGTTCTCTTCGGGAGCTGTTCAAGGTCAAAGGCAAGCACGTGCTCTGTCTCTCGGCACTGCCGGACGGCACGGTGTATGCCGCTGTCGGTCCGCCGGCTCGGGTGTTCGTCATCTATCCAGACGAGAGCTCCGCTATGGTGTGCGAGGCCAAGACGGCCTACGTGGCCGGCCTGGCAGCCGATGCGACGGGGAACGTGTACGCCACGGCGGCGGACAGCGGCCGCCTGATCAAGCTCGAATCGACGGGACAGCGGGCGGGCAGCTACTTCTCGGCCGCGCACGACGCTGGCGCCGTCGCTCGCTGGGGTGCGGCGCGCTGGCGCGGTAGCGTTCCCGAGGGCACGGCTCTGCGCGTCTTCACTCGAACCGGCGATACGGCTCACCCCGACACCACATGGACCGCGTGGCAGGAGGTCGTCGCAGGCCGCGGCGCCTCGGTGCCGAGTCCCCCTGGCCGATACTTGCAGTGTCGGCTCGATCTCTCTTCCGAGGGCCTGGCCCGCCCAGAGATCGATATGATTGAATTCACCTATCTTCCGGCCAACCGGGCCCCGGAGGCGAAGCTGACTGCACCCAAGGGAGACGAGATATGGTCGGGTCGTCAGACCATCAGATGGTCCGGGCGCGACCCGGACCGCGATGACCTCGCCTATGAGGTCTTCTGGTCGTCCGACCGGGGCAATACGTGGACCAAGATCGAGTCTGAAACGACGGCAGAAGAGGAAGGGGAGGAGTTGCCGGGGCCCGAGGGGGACGAGGAAGAGCTTCCCGAGGCCGAGACCGGGGACGAGTTGCCGGAACGGCCTGGCGAGAGTGCGGGACTTCTGTCGAGTGCCGTGAGCAGCAAGAGACGCATCGCTGTGGGTCAGATGGACGAATTCGAAGACTCGTTCGGCACAGAAGCCGGGCGCGAGGCTCTGGGTGAGGAGCCGACGGCGGAGGAGGCTGACTTCGAGGAGGAGCTGGAGGAGCATGACGAGGAGGCATCCCGGCCCAGTGGTCCTCCCTCTCGCGCCACCTCAATCAAGTGGGACACCACCGGAGTGCCGGATGGCACATACTGGGTGAAGGTAGTGGCGAGCGACGAGAAGGCGAACCCGGGCGAGCCGCGGGAAGGGGAGGCCGTCTCCCGCGCCTTTCTCATTGACAATACACCGCCCGAACTGATCCTGGACCGGCGACGGCAGGATGACGACCCGCCGCCCGAGTCGGTCACCGTCTTCGAGCGGTCGACCTATGTGACCAGCGCCGAGTTCAAGGTCGATGACGGCGAGTGGCTGGCAGGCATCCCTCGGGACGGGATCTTCGACGGGCAGTATGAGGCGGTGTTGCTGGACCTGGAGCGACTCCCGGAGGGCGCGCACGAGGTCGAGATCAGGGCGCGCGACGCGGCGGCGAACGTGACACGCGAGACGCTCCGCTATAGGCGATAGCGGAGCGTCAGACTGCAAGAGCCCGGTCCTCGCAGGCGCCTAGCGCATACTGAGGAACATCTTGAAGTCCTGCGGGTTGCTGGCCACCGCCATTGCCACCTGCGGGACGACCTTTCCCTGCTGCACGAGCGTCTTGAGGGCCTGATCCAGTGTCTGCATGCCTTCGGCCGCGCCGGACTGGAGCACGGAAGGCATCTGGTGGGTCTTGCCTTCACGGATGAGGTTGCGGATGGCTGAGGTGGCGACTAGTATCTCCTGGGCGCAGGTCCGCCCTTTGCCGTCTGCCAGGGGTAGCAGTGTCTGGCAGATGATTCCTTCAAGGACAGTGGAAAGCTGGACTCTGACCTGCTCCTGCTGGTGAGGAGGAAAGACGTCTATGATACGGTCCACTGTCTGTGCGGCGCTGGTGGTATGCAGCGTCGCCAGCACGAGGTGCCCGGTCTCGGCCGCTGTGATGGCCGCGGCGATCGTCTCGAGGTCGCGCATCTCGCCGATCAGTATCACATCCGGGTCCTGGCGCAGCACGTGCCGCAGAGCAACGGTGAAGGACCTCGTGTCACTTCCAACCTCTCGCTGGATTATGATGCTCTTCTCGTTGCGGTGAAGGAACTCGATGGGGTCCTCGATGGTCACGATATGCCGGCGCCGGATGACGTTTATCTCCCGGATCATCGCCGCCAGCGTGGTGGACTTACCCGAACCCGTGGGGCCGGTTACCAGCACAAGTCCTCTCGGGCGGATTGATAGCTTCTTCAAGATCTCCGGCATCCCAAGACCGTCCAACGAGGGCGGATCGACCGGGACGGCCCGGAAGACGGCGCCGACAGTCCCGCGCTGGCGGTGGACGTTGACACGGAAGCGCGAGAGGCCGCGGACGCTGTAAGCGAAGTCGAGCTCCCAATTCTCCTCGAACTCGCTGATCTGCTCGTCGCTGAGAACGGAGTAGATCAGCTCGTTCGTCCGCGTCGGCGTCAGTTTCTCTGCATTGACGGCGGACAGGTCGCCGTCGATTCGCAGCACGGGAGCCGTGCCGACGCCTAGGTGGAGGTCTGAGGCCCTCCTCTCGTGCATGATCCGAAGGAGATCATCTATGTGCAGGATCTCGTCTTGGTGGGGCTCCTCCGTCACCTGCTTGCCTTCCCTGACCTTGGCGGTGACCTTCGGCTGGGTCTTGTTGAGTCGGGCGTAGAAGCGGTCTATGGCGCTCCTGACATCTCTCTCCGTCGCCACCAGGGGCTCGATGCGCATGCCGGTGCGCGCTTGAATGAGGTCGCACGCGAGGCTATCGAGCGGATTGACCATGCCGAGGTGAAGCGTGTTGTCGAGCTGCGAGATCGGAACGACCGCGAACCGTCTTGCCATCGACTCCGGCAGGACCTGCAAGGCTCCGGGGTTGTAGGCAACCTTGGACAGGTCGACGGTCTTCAGGCCCAAGTGGCGACTCAGGACCTGCACGATCTCTTCCGGGCCCACTGCGCCGAGTTCGACGAGAACGCTCCCTAGCCAGCGCCCCTGGGTTTGCTGGATCGCCCTCGCCCGCTCCAGCATGTGGTGGTTCACTACCGACGACGAGAGCAAGATCTCGGCTAGCTGATCGCTGTCGGTCTTCTGCTCCGGACCGATCTTCCCACCTTTGGTGTCAGTGTCAACTGCGGACATATGGTGTCCCTTTGTGAATGCAGTTCTGATGGCGTGTAGTCCGACGAACTAGCTCTAGCTCGCATGTGAGCGCAGGCTGCTCTCTGACTCAGAGCCCGATCGGGTGTACTCCTCAGCGTCGCCCGCCTCGCTAGCCGGTCGGCTCGGCCGCCCTTCGCCCACGACCGCGCACAAGGCGTTGGCGGCTACAGGGTCATAGACCTTGCCAGCGTACTGCTGAAGGTGGGCCAGTATCTCTTGCTCGCTCATCGCCGGCTGATAGGGCCTATCGGACATCATGGCGTCAAAGCTGTCGGCGACTTGCAGGAGCCGCGCGAGCTGTGGGATCTCATCCCCCGCCAGCCCGTCGGGATAGCCGCAGCCATCCCAAGATTCGTGATGATTGCGAACCATGCCCAGCGCATGGCGGCTCGGCCTCAACGGTCGCAGTATCTGCTCTCCAATGAGGCAGTGTTCTCGGCACACCGCGCGCTCCTCGTCCGAGAGAGGCGTTGGCTTCATGAGGACGCTGTCGCGTATGCCGATCTTCCCCACGTCGTGCAGCGGGCCGAACACCTCGATGTCGTGGATCATGCCTTCCGGCAGACCCAGGTATTCGGCCATGCTTATCGCCAGCCCGGCGACCCGCTCGCTGTGGGAGGCTGTGTAGTTGTCGCGTGCATGCAGCGAGTTCACCAGCGACCGCACAGTGGCCAGATAGCTATTGCGCGATTCCGCGTGGAGCTGGGCGCTTTCAACCGCCTTGGCCGCCATGTTGGCCAGGGTGTCGAGGAGGCGCGAATCATCTGTTCCGAAAGGCTCGCGGCCTTCGAGCCGCCGTGCCCCCAGTACGCCCACCCACCCGCTCGACAATCGCAGCGTCGCGCGAATCGTGCTACGCGATTTGTTCGAGGGCTCGATCTTTGATTCCAGGCCCTCAATCCTGCCACGCGATGCCGGCAGGAAATCGGACCAACCGATCTCGGGATCCAGCGAGTAGTCCTCGCCTGATCCCCCTGCGGCCGGGGACGAGCGCGCGTAGACAGGCTTGCCTGTCTCATGGTCGATCAGCAGCAAGTACGAAGCTTCTGCCTGGAGGGCACTGAGGACAGATTCCACCAGGGCGTGAGTTATGTGGTCCAGGTCTAGGGAGCCAGCAAGCTCGGCGCTCGCAGAGCACAGCCCATTGAGTTGGTCCACTCGTTCATCCAGGCTCGCCACCGCGCCGTGAAGCTGCGTGACGAGCGCCTTGTTGGTCGCCCTCTGCTCGCGCTCGCGTGCACCCAAGTAGAGAATGCTGCAGAAGACAAGCAGGCCGAGCCCCGTCAGCAGCACCACCTCGTCATAGGTCATCCCCATGATCAGGGGCTTGTAGCCGAAGATCAGGACGACCGACAGCCAGCTCGCCAGGATCACGATGAAGCTGATCGCGATCCAAACGATCTCTCTGCGCTTCTCGTCGGGGTCCTTGAGATCCCGAAAAGGCGACAGTGGCACCAGTCTCTCCCGAGACTACGGAGTATGCTCTTCATATCTACCTATGCGAACCTGGCCGCTGCCCGGGCAGCCAGGTCGCAGCTCGTCCTATTCAGTTTGTTCCGTATTCAGGCGGTCGTTGCCAACCGCAGGATGCGCTAGATATAAAACTGCTGCCATGACACCGGCGCCCACTGCGTCTTGCCGATGCCCGGCAGCGGCAGGCCCTTCCATACGTCTCGGTAGTGAATCTCGATTGACCCGCTCGTGCTCACCACGTCGGAGATGACGGCTCCGTAGATCGTCGTGTTGCCCGCGGCGGTCGTGCTCGCATCATCCACCAGGCTGTGCGCGTAGATCAGGCCGTGGATGGTCGTATTCCCGACGAGCTTAACGGCCTTCGGGCTCATCAGGACCAGTGTGTCGGTATCGGGGCTGGCCGTAGTGACATCCCCGGTCACCGTGATTGTCTTCGTAGCGACGATGACCGCCTGCCCCGTGTAGCTGCCGGCGATGGTCACGTTGCCCCTGACGAAGATGACACCGGTGAGATTCTGCATGTCGGCAGTGGCGAAGGTCTGGTTGCCGTTGTAAGTGGTCGTGGCGATGCTCTGGTAATACTGCATGTCGATGACCGGCATGACCAGTGGCGCTACGCCCTCGTGGACGTGGGTCGCGGGCACCTCGGGCGGCACCCAGTTCGTGGTGCCGGTCGTATAGATAGACCCGTCTGTAGTCATGGTGAAGTCTGTGCCGTTGAAGGTGATGTCACCGTTTGCGTAGATGTCTCCGCCGTTTCCGTCCGCATCCGGATACACGCCACCGGCGCCGTTCAGCTCGAGCGGGCTGTCGCAGAAGATCGCTCCCTCGAAGACGCGGCTGGTGTTGATCTGGTAAGCCGCAATCACGCGTACCCGCGCCTGGTGACCGGCCCACGTGCTGGCGTCGGATACGATCAGGCACGAGTCCGCGATCCCAGCGTACGGCGCTGTCACGGTGTAGCTCACAGTTCCCTGGGAAAGCGAAAAGGAATCCGAGTAGTACCCCGACGTACTCAGGGCGTCGTTGATGTTCTCGTAATCTTCGTAGAGCTTCACGATTGCCATGTCGATCCCGGATTCGGCGAGCGAGAACGCCTCGATCTGCCGTCGGTCATTCGAGGCCCAAGAAAGGCCTTGTATTGACGTCTGCACCAGCGACGTGCCCAGCAACAGCAGTGTTATCAGCGCGACCATGGCCAGCAAGAACACGCTGCCGCGCCGTGTCGCAAGCCGACGGTAGAAGCCTGCAGCAAAGCCGCTGACAGTAAGAGTGTATCGCCTCATACCTGCACCCCCTTAGTTGTTGCGCACGGCGAACTCTGCACTCATTGTCTTGCTCGCCGTGCGGCTGCCCCGCTTTTCCTCCACAGTGATCGTCACCTCAACCGAGCGGAGCCGGTAGATATCGGGCCAGTAGATGAACATTGGCTTCGGGCTGCCCGTTCCGTCGTCGGGGTTGTCCACGACGTTGTCTGCAATCATCTGCTGCTTGACTGTAGCGCCGTCGGAGGCGCGGATCACCCGACGCCAGATTCTGTCGCCGTCGAGAGCGATGTTCGCGTACTCGTCTCCGCGGTAGTAGACGGCATTGTCGCCCGGCACAAGATAAGGCTTGCCGTCCGTGTCGGTAGCTATCTGGTTGAGATACACAGCCTCACCGCTATCGTACACCTTCGCCGGCTGCTTGATAGCGACGCAGACATCATCGTAGGGCGCACTTGCTGGCGTGACCGACATGCCCAGCTGAAGATCGGGCGCTATGCGCTGAACCGCCAGGCACGCCTTCTGCTCTGCGTAGCTCGAAGCGGCGCCGGTATACCAGGTCCGCATGGCGGTCATGTAGATCCCACTCACACTGCCACCGATAACGGACAGCACCATGATCGCAGCTAGGACCTCCGGCAATGTGACGCCGCGTTCTCTTCGGGTAAACCGTCGAGTCATGTTCTCGCCTCCAACTCGAATCACGGCCGGTTGCCAATCAAGGCGTGCAACACCGTGGTTCCGCCCATCGGCCTACCGCCGGTCCAGGTCACAGTCACAGTTATGTCCTTCAGATTCGGATAAACGCCGGTGCCAGCATCGTAAAACGCGATCTCGATCGTGCCCTGGCCGTTGGGCAGCTCTGGGACGACGAAGCCGATCTGCCCCGTGCCGTCGTCGTTCTGCTGGTTGATCGTGTAGCCATTGGTTGGCTTGAAGATATCAGGGTCCACGACACATCCGGCGAAGCCCGTGCTGCGCAACCTCTCTATTTGTCGCACAACGGCGTTGGTGGCTGCGCTGAGGCGCTCGGCCTTCCGGCCGGAGACGAGGCCGGCGATGAAGAGCGCGCTGACGCAGGTCAACCCGACGGCCAGGATGAACACGACCGCCAGTAACTCGATCAGAGTGAAACCTTTAGCTCTGCTTCTCATCGGGATCACACCCGTCAGTTAAGCGGGGATAGCAGAAGTCGCCCTGATGCTGCGGTTACTTCTGCTATCCCCGGTCACGTCAACTAATCTCTGCTGCGATGTGTGGTGTGCTTACCAGGTGTTGTAGGCCTGGCCGTTGATTGCTGTCAAGGTCGAACCACTCTGAATGTGACCTGTGGTGGCAGTGTAGCTCCAAGTCGCGGGGCTCTCGGTGAACGGATCCGCAGGCAGGTCGTTGTCCGGTGTGCGCAGATACGGCCCCTGCCAACCATTCACGTCGAGGGCGATGTTCGTGCCGCCGACCGTGCCGTCACCCGGCTGCGTCATCAGCTGCGAGGCGGCGAAAGGATAGTCGCCGCAGTCTGCCTCGAACTGCTGAATCGCGTTCCGAAGCTGATGCAGGTCGCCGCGAAGTGTGGCTTCCTTGGCCTTACGGCCGGCCCCCAGCAATCGCGGAATCACGATCAACGCCAGAATGGCGATGACCACGATCACGATGAGCATCTCGATCAAGGTGAAGCCCTTCCTCTTTCGGTCAACCATTCGACTCATCATCTCGCTGAAATACCTCCCTTAGTAATCTTCTGTTGTTTTGGATTTCCCTGGCCTACTGGGCTGCCAGGCCCGGCGCGCGCGGCGCGAGCCTTTCCGCCGGGTCTAAGTCCCGCGAGAGTTATTCCATAGTCGTCGGCGGAATTTGAGATGCAAAAGCCCCGCCGTTTCCCGGCGGGGCGCGGCTCGTCTCTTCGCCGTCAGCGGTCGAGGCAGGGACCTCAGCCGACTGCCGGCTGCGCCCGCCCTTTGCCCGAGGTGATGCGTTCGGCACGCACCGAGCAATTGCCGCCTTGCCTCTTCGCTTCGGCAAGTGCTTCTGCGGCTGCTGAGAGCAGCTCTTCGGTGTTCCGTCCATTTGCCGGAAAGACGGCGAACCCACTGCTCACAGTGATGGGAGTTCTGCTGAAGGACAAGCGGGTGGCCACCATGTGGCATATCCGCTCGCTTAGCACCGCCGCTTCCCGGCCGGTGTGGGGCAGGAGCAGGCCGAAGCGCGTCCCACTCATTCGAGCAACGAGGTCGATGCTTCGGCAGTTCGTCCTCAGGAGTCGCGCCAGCTCGACCAGTGTTTCCTGCTCGAGCTCCCGGGCGTCGGGTTCGACCAGCACGACGGAGAACTGCTGGGGATAGCGGCTTGCCCGCATGACTTCCTGGTCCGACCGCTCCAAAAGGTAGGCTTCGGTCGCCACTTTCGTGATTGGGTCGGAGGGTGCCGGCCGCATGGAGATGGAGTAGGCGCTGACGGGCGCAGCGCCGTCAGCCTCGTTAACATTGGCTGCGTACTCCTGTGCCTCGAAGGCTTTCTTGAGCTTGGCTACGGCGCCTCGCAGGAGATACGACGCGTAGTTGACCGAGATGCCGAGCTTCCGGGCGATCTCGGTCTGATTGAGATCGAGGTAGTAGAAGTTGTGGACGACTTTGCGTTCTAACTCCTTGAGGCGCGCCACGGCCTCACGTAAGAAAATACGGTCCTCGATCGGGAGATGGGCTGTTTCGGGGTCGTCCGTTCTCAGCTTCTCGGGGTCGATCGCAGGCCGCTCGTCATCGTCTTCGCTGCGGGTGGCGTCCAGGGATGCAACCTTGCTGCGCTCCCGCGCTTCCAACATCCGCGTTACGTTCTCCGGAGTCGTCCCAACGTGGCCGGCGATCTCTTCCGGGGTGGGCGGTCTGTTCAGTTCCTGTGTGAGGGCCTCGCTTGCCTTGATGATCTTGGTCGTGAGCTCCTGGACCCAGGCGGGCTGCTTTATGAGCTTGCCGCGGTCTCTGAGATAGTGGCGAATCTGCCCCTCCACGAGATGGGTGGCGTAGGTGGAGAACTGTACGCCGCGGTCCGGATCGAACAGCTCAACCGCATTGACCAGGCCCATAGTCCCTTCCTGAAGCAGGTCCTCGTGTGACTCGCCGAGACCGGCGAACTTGCGCGCCGCCGTCTGGACCAGGTAGAGATGCTTCGCGATGAGCTTGTCACGGAGACTCGCGTCTTGGGTGCGCCGGTACTCGCGGATGAGGCCGCCGACATCGTCGCGGTCCGGCGTGTTTCTCTTCGCTCTTGCCATGTCGCCCTAGGGCCGCGCGGCCTCGCTGCCGCACGGCCTGTCGCCTCCTCTAGATTTGCTGCCATGCCCTGGTGGGGCCAGCAGCCCAGCTCTCCGAACAACGATTAGACGAGTGCGGTACACTGCCGCTGCGATCAGATCCCTCCGATTTCTCCCACGAGCGAGTAGATGGGCGAGATGACGGATACCGCAATGAAGGCCACGATGAGGCCAAGCCCCACGATCATCAGAGGCTCTATCAGCGATGTGAGGCTCTTGAGGGTGTTGTCTACTTCGTCGTCGTAGAAGTCGGCCACTTTGACCAGCATCTGGTCGAGCCGCCCTGTCTCCTCGCCAACCGCGATCATCTGGGTGACCATCAGCGGGAAGATCTTGCTTCCGAACAGTGGCGTGCTGATCTTCTCGCCTTCCTTGATGCTGGTCCGCGCCCTGAGCACGGTCTCCGATACGACGCGGTTGCCCGCGGTCTCGGAGACGATGTCCAGCGCGCGAAGCACGGGGACGCCACTGGTGATGAGCGTCCCGAATGTCCGGGCGAATCTCGACACGCAAGTCTTGAGGATCAGGTCGCCGAAGACGGGGAGCTGGAGCTTTGCCGCGTCCAGCGCGTACTTGCCTCGATCAGTACGCGCAAAGAGTTTCGCTACGATCACAGCCCCGATGATGACGACCAAGGCGATGTACCAGTAGTTCCTCATGTAAGTGGAGGAGTTCAGCATCAGCTTCGTCGTAAGCGGCAGCTCGAGGCCCATCGTCTCGAAAATGCCCTTGAACTTCGGCAGGACGAAGAACAAGAGGCCGACGAGCATCAGACATGCAAAGCAGAAGACTACGGCCGGGTAGGTCATGGCCGATTTGATCTTGTTTCTCGTCTCCTGTTCCTTCTCGAGGAAGGTGGCAAGCCGGTCGAGCACTTGGTCGAGGATGCCGCCGGCTTCGGCCGAGCGAATCATGTTGACGTAGAGAGTTGAGAAAATCCGAGGATGCTTCTGTAAGGCCTCCGTCAGGCTCATTCCGCCAGCGACGTCGCGCTTTACCTCCCCTGTGACTTCCTGCATCTTGGGGTTGCGCGCCTGCTTCTGGAGGATGTCCAGGCACTTCACGACACTCAACCCCGCATCGATCATGGTGGCGAACTGGCGGCTGAATATTACGAGGTCGCGCAGCTTCACGCGTTGCATGTTCGCGAACGCTTCCTGAAAAGCGCTGCCCGTCCTCGCCTGCTTGATGCTCAGGACATGATAGCTGAGATCCGAGAGCTTGGCCCTAACAAGCTCGAAGCTGTCCGCCTCCAGAGTCCCTGTCACTGTGCGCCCGTTCGGATCCATGGCGCTGTATCTGTAAGTGGGCACGAGTGTCCCTCCTTCGGCCGCCGATGCCGGCCGTCATACACCTCTCTATTCCGTGTTTCAGACCGGCCTTCACAGAGTCGAGAGCCACCGCCTGTAGTTGTCTTGGTCGATGGCACGGGCCGCCGCCTCGTTGTCCGCAACGGCACCCTGGCGGACGAGCGCGGCAAGGGCCCGGTCCATGGTCTGCATACCCTCATTTCCGCCGGTCTCCATCATCGAGTATATCTGATGCGTCTTTCCCTCCCGAATCAGGTTGCGAACGCCGGCCGTTACCACGAGCACCTCGACTGCTACCACTCGGCCCACACTGCTGATCTTTGTCAGCAGTTGCTGCACGACGACCGCCTCCAGGGAGCTTGCCAGGAGAACTCGAATCTGCTCCTGCTGGTGTGGAGGGAATACGTCGATGATCCGGTCTATGCTCTGCGGTGCGTTCCGCGTGTGCAGTGTCCCCATCACGAGGTGGCCCGTCTCCGCGATCTTCAGCGCGCTGTCGATCGTCTCCAGATCGCGCATCTCGCCGATGAGAACCACGTCCGGGTCTTCCCGAAGGACGGATCGCAGGGCGGTCGCCCAACCGTAGGTGTCGCTCCCCAGCTCTCGCTGGTTGACCATTGATCGTTGGTGACGATGCAGGTACTCGATCGGGTCTTCTATGGTAATGACGTGGCAGTCGCGATTCTGGTTGATGTGGTCAACCATCGACGCCAGCGTGGTGGACTTGCCGCTTCCCGTCGGACCGGTCACCAGGATCAGTCCGCTCGTCCGCCCAGCCAGCTTCTTCACCACGGGCGGCAGCCCGAGCTCCTCTATGGCGGGGAGGTGCCGGGGGATGAGCCGGAAGGCTGCGCCGACCGACCCGCGCTGCATGTACACGTTGACGCGGAACCGCCCTACCTTAGCGATTCCATGCGAGAAGTCCAGTTCGTGCCTTCGCTCGAACTCCTCTACCTGCTGATCTGTCAAGATGCTGTAGATCAGACGCTGACACTCCGACGGCTCCAGGTGGTCGAAGTTCATGGGCCTCAAGTGCCCGTCTATTCTCATTGTCGGAGGCAGATTCACCGTCAGGTGCACGTCCGAAGCCTGTCGCTCCGCCGCCATCGCCAGAAGCTCATCGAGAGAGTAGTTCTCGATGCTAGGTTTTCCCCGTGTGCTAGCCAGTGTAGACAACTCTCAGCGCCTCCTCCATCGTCGTTATCCCCTCCAGGATCTTCTGCATCGCGTCCTGGCGCAGGGTGATCATGCCCGCCTCCAGACCGGCCTGTCGTATCTCGTGCGTGGGTGCCTTTCGCAGAACCAGCTCCCGCAGGTGGTCTGTCATAACCATGAGTTCAAAGATGCCGATTCGGCCCTTGTATCCGGTCTGTCGGCAGCGCTCGCATCCCCGCCCCCGATAGAATGTGACCGACTCGAGGTCCATCGCCAGGTTGAGCCGGCGGAAGGCATCGACTGGCGGCTCGTAGGCCTCCTTGCAATCCGCGCAGATCACACGCACCAAGCGCTGTGCCAGCACTCCTATCACCGAGGAGGCTATAAGGAAGGGCTCTATGCCCATTTCTATCAGACGAGCTACAGCAGTAGGTGCGTCGTTCGTGTGGAGGGTGCTGAAGACGATGTGTCCAGTCAGTGCCGCCTCTGTTGCTATGAGCGCGGTCTCTGGGTCGCGCATCTCGCCCACCAGGATGATGTCCGGGTCTTGGCGGAGGAAGGTTCGCAGCGCGCTGGCAAAGGTCACTCCCGCCCGCACGTTCACCTGTGTCTGCGTCAGGCCGCCCAGCTGGTACTCGACCGGGTCTTCGATGGTCAGGATGTTCTTCTCCGGGCTGTTGAGCTGGTTCAGGACCGAATAGAGCGTCGTGGACTTACCCGAGCCCGTCGGCCCTGTCACCGCGACGATGCCGTAGCTGCGGTTGATGAGGCCCTCGAACTCATCCATCATGACGTTTGGGATGCCCAGTCGGCCGAGCCTGACCTGGACGCCGCTCTTGTCGAGAATACGCATCACGACTTTCTCGCCGTTGACGCCTGGATTGGTGGAGACGCGGAAGTCGAATTCCTTGCCCCCCACTCGCAGCGAGATGCGGCCGTCCTGCGGCGCTCGCCTCTCCGCGATGTCCAAGTCGGCCATGACCTTGATGCGCGAGACGAGAGGAGCCTGCGCCTTCTTGGGGACCGTCATCGTGTCATGGAGAACGCCATCGACGCGGTACCGGACTCTGACGCGGTTCGCCTCGGGCTGAATGTGAATGTCGCTGGCCTTGTCTCGGAGGGCCTGATCGATGATCAGGTTTGCGAGCCGCACGACGGGAGCATCTTCCATGAGCTCCCGCAGCTCGTCGATCCCCATGTCGTCCTCGCCGCCCTCGGCCGCCTCGACCTCGATATCGGTGGGATCGCCGCCGAACTCCTGGCTCATGTCTTGCAGCGCGCCGGCCAGCTCTTCGCGGGCCGACATCGACTGCCCGAGCGCAGCGCCTACGTCGTCCGACGAAGCGATAACCGATTCGATGTCCATGCCCGCGACCAAGCGCATTTGATCGATGGCGTAGACGTCCAGGGGGTTCACCATCGCCACGACGAGACGCGGACCGTTCCGATCGATGGGTACGGCCTTCCATCGCTGCAACAGGTTATGCGGGATGAGCTTCAGCAGCTCCCGGTCGATCTGCTGGTCGGTCAGGTCGACGAAAGGAATCCCCCACTGGCGCCCAAGGATCCGGACCTTCTCCTTCTCCGAGATCAGGCCCATATTGAGGAGGACCTGGGCGAGTGGCTCGCGCGTCTCCTTTTGGACATCCAGCGCTTGGCGCAGCTGCTCGTCGGATATATCGGTTACTTCGCGTACAATGTCGGCGACCGTTCGTGTCTCCATATCCAAACTCACGCTGTCGGCTTCGGCATGGTGCAGTTCACGCCCTGAGCGAGGCGGAAAAAGGGGCCTGCCCGCGGGTGGACAGGGCCCCCCATTGCCCGCGCCATGCTCTGCTCTGTCGCCCTAGATTGTACGCATCGTCTCTCTTCTCGCACCGCGACCTGCCCGGGGCTGTCCCGGCGCAGCGGTCTTATACTTCCACGATAGTGGGCGTCACGAAGACCAGGACCTCCCGATGGACGGGCCGCCGCTCGCGGCTCTTGAACAGCTCGCCCACGATAGGCAGGTCGCCCAGGAACGGGATCTTCTTGACGATGATCGTCTCCGAGTCGGCCACCAGCCCGGCTATCACGGCGGTCTCGCCGCTCCTCACGCGAACAGACGTGTTGACGGTGCGCTCCGTGATGACCGGCAGGGCGAACTCGCTCGTGCCCAGCAATGCGGCGACCGTGGGCGAGATTGTGAGCGTGACCCAATCTTCGTCGTTGATGCGGGGGTTCACGACGAGACTGATGCCAACGTCGAATGTGCGGATGTCCTTCACAATGCCGCCCGTGGTGGCCGCGGCGACCGCGACCTCGTAGTAGTAGGTCTCACCGGTGTGCACGGCTGTCTGCCTGCCATCCAGAGTCGTCACGCTCGGATTCGATAGCACACGGGCGCGGCCCTCTTCCTCCAGAGCTCTAATGGAGGCACTCCACTTGAGATAGCTGCGCCTGATTGTGCCGAGCCTGAGCTCCTTGATCGGATCGGTGGGATTCGCTACGCCTTCCGGCACCTCCTCGCCGATCAAGAACGGCACCCCGGTCGAGCCGAGGCCTGCCTCCTTTGTGGGACCCCAGTCGATGCCGAGCCGAGTGATGTCTTCTCGCGACACCTCGGTGATCATAGCCTCGATGTGGACCTGCTTAGGCGGCGTGTCGAGATCTGCGAGGATCTGCAGGGCGCGCTCAACCGTCCACGGGGCACCCGACAGAATCAGTGCCGTCACAGGCGCGCCCGCCGCTTCGGCTTCCGCGCCGACACGGGCAGCTGCCGCTTCGAACTGCGGGGCTGCCAGAATCGCGGCGGTGCCGCCGACCCCACCCGTCGGCTTCGCGACAGATGGCGTGAACGAGCGCGGAGCCAGCGTCACCTGGACGTCCGGCAGCAGAGCCGCCAGCGACGACTGGAGCTCAGACGGGCTCATGTACTTCACGAAGTACAGCTTCTGCACGGCCTGCTCGGGCGGCGGCGGCACATCGACGTTCGCCAACATCGAGCGAACACTCTCCCACTGCAGGGCGTCGGCCGTGATGACAAGACTGTTGGGCTGCGGGCCCGGCTGCACGACCACCTCCGGCAAGGCCGCCACGATCATCTCGGCCACTTCATCCGCCATCAGGTAGCGGACAGGGACGATCTCGGTTGTCGGCGGCCCCGGCAGCGGTGGGACGTCGATCTCTGCCAGCGCGCGTTGAGCCTTCCCCAGCGATGGCTCAGTGCCGAGCAGCACCACCGATCGGACGCCCTTCTGCGTGGAGACTGTGACGTCCGGCGTCAGCTTCGATAGCACTTCCTGCGCGTATTCGGGTCGGATGTGCTGAAGCACGACCACTGAGGTCCGCAGGTGGGCCACGCGCATCGCCGCGACTTCCTCCGGCGTGCCGACGACATAGGCTGCCTCCACCCAGGCGTAGTCCAGGCCATTGAGTTTGGTCACAATGTTCATCGCCTGCTCGAGCGTGACATTGCGGAGCCGGAGCGTCGTCTTGCCTTTGACGCTTCCGCTTACGGCAATGTTCACGCCGCTCTGGGTGGCCAGTGCCTGGAACACATCCACCAGATCTGCATCGACGAACTCCAGCGTGAAGCGGCCCGTCGAGACGGGCGCTCCCGCGGCCGCCCCAGCTGCTGCCGCCGGGCTTCCATAGGCTCCCGCGGCGGCCGCGCCCCTGGCGGCCGCGCCGGCAGCGGCTTCGGGCCGAGCGACACCATTGGCGAGAACGACGCTCGCCCCCAGCAGCAAGGCCAAGATGATGACCAAGCCGCTTCCCGTTAGTACTCTAGTGCGAGTCATGGCGCTACTGCCTCCCTCCCATTCTTAGGATGACTTTGCCTTGCGGGCCGGCGAGCACAACTCGCTGGTTTCCTATCGACTGGACGCGGTATTCATAGCCAATCGGATCGCCGACCTTCACGAAGAATCGCTGATCCTTCTGTCTCAATATGGCCACCGTGGATCTGCCGTCTATGATCCCGGTCAGAGTGAGTGCGCCCTCCCCCGACTCTGACACGTCGAGGGCGGCCGTCGATTCCGAATCCCCGGATTGGAATCCGAGGTCAGGTGGCGGCTCCACGGCCGCCGGCGCGGCCCCCGGGGCCGAGAAAGGATTCCGCTGCGCAGCAGCGTCGCCGGTCTCTCCGGCGCCCTGTGCGACCTCACCTGGCTGCTGATCGTTCGGGCGCGCTATTGACACTCCCGCAGCCCCCTCTACGGGGGCCGGTCCAGCACCCGTGGCCGAAGGTGGCGGCGCGGGCGTGGGCTTGCCGCGGAAAGTGTATAGTGCGAGCCCGAGCGCCATCAATGCCAGCACTAGAAGAAAAATCTCCTTACGCCGACCTTCCATCACTGCCCCCTTTCGTGACTACTGCCGTCAACTCCATGCTGGCCATCAAGCTCGGCGAAGGGCCGGAAGTGATAGCTCCGTGAGTGGGGCTGAACGATATGTCGTTGACGGCAATCATCTTCGGGAACTGCTGCAACTCCGCTAAGAAGTCGATGACGGTCCAATAAGTTCCCTGCAGCCGGAGTTCTATCGGAACGAAGTCATATGGCAGCTGTGGTGGAGCCTGCGGCTGCCCTTCGTTGTTCCGGACGATCTGGCCGGTTTCGTTGTTGATCTGGACTGCGGCGTCGGCCGCCGACCGTTTTATGGCGGCCTTCGGTCTGATGAGTAGGATGTCGTTGCGAGTCCCGGCCGCGAGGCTCTCGATCTGACGCAGGAACGTTGGGATGTAGGCGCTGTCGGGCAGTGCTGGTTCCAGCACTGAGAGACGCTCGCGCAGGTCCTGATACTGCTGCTCCAGTTGCGGCAGCTGTGTTACCTTGGTCTTCATCTCCTCAAGCTCGGCCTGTTGCACAGCCAGCCTCTGCCTGAGCTCCTTCAGATCTGCCGCTTTGCCGTGATACAAGGTGGCGCCGAGGCCGATCAGACACAAGATGCCAATGCCGAGCAAGGCAAAAACGATCTTGCGGTCTCCGCCCGCGCTCATCGCAACTCACTCCCAATTACCTTATTCAGGGGCACAGCTACCTCGAAATCCACGACCGCGCGTCCCTGCAGGTTGACATTTGCCTGCGTGAATCCAAGGCCCGGCGGGTCGCTCCAATCCAGCTTTTCCACGTGCAGCATGAACTGTCCGATGTCTCGCTGGTTGTAGGCTGACCCCCGGAACGTGAGCGTCTGTTCCCGGTCTCCCCGGCGGCACGTCATTTGGGAGATCCAGACGCCCTTCGGGATCGATACACTCAAGTCGCGCAAGATATCGATCCAGGCCTGCTCGCTGTCGTGAACCTTCTCAAGCAGTTGCACTCGAGGACCGTAGTCTGCGATGTTGGCCTCGAGGAACCGGATTCGCTCGATCGCGTCCGCCAGCGTGGGATTGGCGAGCTCGCCCTCCACGACGGCGATCTGTCCCTCCACCAGTCGCGTTGCCATCCACATCCTCGCGTACAGCAGGGTCACCGCGACCAGTACGGCGATGAGCGAGTAGGCCGCGCACCGGATTATTGCGATCGTGCGCTGCTTCTGCGCACGCCGTGTTGCTATCAGGTTGATGTCGCATACGGTCATCGTGCTTTCTCCACAGTCTCGGCGCGTCGCTGCTTGCTCGACCGCAGTTCCCGCAGAGCCAGGCCCGCGCCCAGAAGCAGAGTTGGGGCATGTGACTGCAGGTAGTCTTGGTTGATACCCTGCGCGCGGAGACGACGGTTGCCGAAGATGCTGACGGTCTCCACGGGGACACCAAGCTGGCCTTGGAAGTACTCGTGAATGCGAGGCAACTTCGCGCTGCCGCCGCTCAAGAGGATCCGGTTCACGCCGAGATCGCCGGCGCCCGCGTCGGGGGCCTGCTGCTGGTAGTCGTGATAGGCGAGCGAGCGGCGCACCTCCCGGATCAACTCATCCAGAAGGGGCTCAATGGCCCGGCTGGCCTGCTGTGCCGCCGGGTCGAGCGTGGCCCGCTCTTCCTCGCTGGAGACGATCTGCATGGCGGTTTCTTTGAGCTGGTTGGCTTCTTCTGTGTCTATGTCGAGCGCGTTCTTGATCGCCTCGGTGAAGGCATCGCCGGCTATCGGGATCATCCTCGTGAGGACAAACATGCGGTCCTTCATGATCGTGATGTCCGTGTAGGCTGCGCCGATGCCCAGCATCGCGGTCGTGTCGCCCTCCTCGACGGCCGACCCGTTCGCGGCCAGGATGCCGCGCATCATCGCAAACGGTTGTATCTCAACAGCCACCGGATCCAGCCCGGCCAGCTCGATCGCCTCGACTTGACTATCTACCATGTCTCGAGGAGCGGCGACCAACATCACGCTCATTTGGCTGCCCTCGCCAGCAGGCGGCCTGTCGAGCACCTCGAACTCCACGACGCTGTCTTCGACCGGAAATGAGATGTAGTTGCGAGCCTCCCACTGGATCGACTTCCGCAGCTGACGGTCGGACATGACGGGGAGCGGGACCTCCCGCACGACTACGGTGGGGCCGGCCACCCCGGCCGTCACGGTCCCGGTGTCGACTTGCAGGGCCTCGAGTAGAGACTCGACGGCCTTGGCCACCGCCAGCGGATCGACGACGACGCCGCCTTTCACGGACTCCCGCGGCGTTGGCGCGCTTCCGGCTTTGTACAGGGCGATCTCCTTCTTGGTTTCCTGCAGCTGAACGAGCTTGATAGCACTACTACCTATGTCTAAACCTATTGACGTGTTGCCAGTTGAAAGCTTAGGCAGCAATCCCATTTGATGTGCTCCCAAGATTCGTCATTCCGACTCACCGGAGTCAGCGCGCTGGGCGCGCGACAGGCTCGTCCCCTTCTTTGTGAGTTTCTGCTTCGATGAGAAATACGTGCGCGAGCTGATGTCTATCACCCCGGAGACCTGGGGCAGCTTGCCCGCCGCTTCGATCACGTCTCCCGACTGTCGCGGCCCGCTCCATTGTTCCACAATTCCCTCGGTCAACAGCTCCGTGACGGCCTTGAGCGCTTCCATCGGTTCCAGGCCGCTCTCCCTTATGATCGTTGCCACATTCCGCTGGGCATCTACGAGTCGAAGCACATCCCGGCCCTCTTCGCTGATCTCCTCGAACCGTTCGTTGACGGCGAAGGCGCGCTGTCGCAGCACAACGTGCATGTCGGGCATCTGCTCCTCCACGCGCTCCCATTCGTCAAACCGCTTCATGCCTTCGAGGATCAGAGCCTCGGTACTCTCCTTGATGTTCCTTATAACTGGCTCTTCAGAGCGCTCAAACGAGAACTGCCCCATCTTCCATCCGAGAATCTTGTAGACCAGCTCCGGTCCGCGATCGCGCCGGGAGACGGCCCGCGCCACATCGCCGTTCTCCAGGTAAAGCGTCGCCTTTTCCCCTGGACGAGTAACAACCAGCTTTCCTGTCTTGTTGCCTACGTTCAGCATCTGCAACAGCTCTGCAAAGCTCACGTCCTCGAAAGTTCCGGTCAATGCCATCTTCCGTCTGCTCCGCAGGCCTAGATAGCGCCCGCCTTCTGCTTCTGAGACATCTGTGCAAGCACCAGGGTGCAGATGCAGTTCAGGCTTTCGAAAACGCCATCCCCTCGTATGGCGATGGATTCGAAATGGGGCACCTGCCTCGGGTTGATCACGTACTGCAAGTATTCAACCGGAGCGACGTTTTCCAGGTCTCGCTTGTTGTACTGGACCACATAGGGAGTTGTCTCAAGACTGTATCCGTACGAGGCAAGGTTCTCCACCAGGTTGCGAAAGCTCTCGACATTCTCCCTCATCTTCTCCCACTGTGAATCACAGACAAAGATCATTCCATCTACGGCTCGCAGCACCAGCTTCCGGGTCGAGTTGTACATGACCTGGCCCGGCACCGTGTAGAGTTGGAACTTCGTGCGGAACCCGTGGATCTGCGACGCCTCCAGCGGAAGGAAGTCGAAGAAAAGCGTTCGCTCTCCCGGCGTCGCCAGGGAGACCATATTCCCGCGTTTGTCCTTAACTGTGTGCTGATGGATGTACTGCAGGTTCGTCGTCTTGCCGCACATGCCCGGCCCGTAGTAGACGACCTTGCAGCTTATCTCCTTCAGCGCGTAGTTAATAGAAGCCATCGACGGGCGGTCCTTTCTCGTTTGGCCCTCACGTTCAATCAGATGGTCGCAAAGACGACCTTCTCGATCCCCTCCGCCTCGGCCCACCCGGGCGGCGATGGCGGCGGCAGCTCCAGGGCTTCCGGCGGAAGCTGGGGAACGATCACCTCCAGCGGGAGTGCGATCGGTGTGCTCTCCACTTCCTGTCCAGAATGGTCCGGCTGCACCAGTGCCTTCCTGACAGCGGGGGGCAGCATGCCGCGGAGTTCCCCCACGCTGAACACGACCTGTGCCTCTTTCAACTGCGGATGGATGATGTTGAGCAGAACTCTGAGGCTTTGTGAATCTCCGAGGGCCATTGCCCTGTCGGTGACGAGTTCCTCAGGGAACAAGGCGAGAATCGCCCTTGCCGGCACCTCCACCTCTCCCTCAATGCTAAGTCTTGGCAGAATGTCCTGAGCCGGGTCCGCGGGCGGTGGCGGTGGAGCGACTGCCTCTTGTCCCGAAGCTCGGTCCTTGATGGTGACGATTAACAGACCGCGATTGCCTTCTGCTGCGGCGGTCGCCGATTTCACGGCCGCGCTCTCGGCGAACGCACGGCCTCTTCTGGTGCTCTGCCCCTCCTTCAACGGCAGAAAGACGCGGAGCGGATAGAAGGCCATCAGGCTAAACACGACGGCGCACGTTCGAGGCACAAAGTCGGCAGCCTGCTGGAGGGCAGCCTCCGTGTGGTCCATCCCTTGCGTGACCATCATTATGAGTGCCGCGGCCGACACCAAGGCGATGCGGAGAGCCAGCATGGCGCCGATGCCTAAGAGCCATCCGAAGAAGGAAACCTTGGACCGCCAGACGTACACCGCGGTGCCAAAGATCACGGCCTCGACCGCCCAGAGCACCGGAGCAGATGTCGTCAGTCCGACCTGGAGCTCCGTCTGAGAGAATTGCACGCACAGCACCGCCCCCGCTGTGAATGCAGCCATCGTCGAAAAGGCACTGATCGCGGTGAAGTCCTTCCGCATCACTTGCCCACTCGCGCGGCGTCGATTGCCGATGCTCGTGGCAAGATGGAGGGGGGTGCGAAACGACTCAGCCAGCCTCCACACTGCCGGCAGGACCCTCTGCCGCGAGCCCGCGCTGCCGCTAAAGCTAGTGATTTATTCCATATTCCTTGGGGAACCTAACATCGGCGCCCAGGCGTCCTCGGAAGCGCGAAAAAGGCAGCAGGTTGGCGCAAGAAAAGGCCCCCGGCTGCTCCCCGAGCAGGGCCTTACTTTGCGCGATCACACTTCGATGAGAATGCTTAAGGAAGGTACTCTCGCGTGCCCTGGAGCTTCCCATCCACAAGTATGCGAGCGGTGGTCGGGGCGGTCACCTTTATCCTCTGTGGTGGGATGCGGTCTCCCGGGCGGTGACGGCCCTGATAGATTCGACGGGTTCCGCTCTCGTCGGCCACTTCGATCATGACCTCCACCTCGTCTTTGTCGGCGATGTCTGCGGGGACGACGTAGTTGAGCGTCTCTTCTCTCCCCGGGATGCTCACAGATGGGCCCGGGAGTGCGGGGCCGGTGGGTGCCGTCGGCTCCGGACCCAGGCTCAGCACCATGTCCACTGCTGTCCCTCGCACGACGCGCGCTCCCGCCGCAGGAAGCGTGCTCGCCACGTAGCCGGCCGGGACCTCATCGTCATAGGCTTCTTTCACGACACCGGTGTCCAGTCCCGCCTCCTCGAGTTGCTGGTGAGCCGCCGCAAGTGACATCTGGGTTACGTTTGGAACCAGCACGTGACTCGGCCCTTCGCTGAGGACGACCTTGACGACGGTCGCCTCGATCACCTCGATGCCCGGCGCCGGGTCTTGACTCAGTACGGCGTCCTCAATTACGCTGTCGCTCGGGTTGCTGCCTACTTGGCGGTAAGCCAATCCCAAACGCTCCAACGTCTGCTGGGCGCTCCCGCTGCGCATACCCAAGATGTCGGGAACGGTGACCATTGCGGCGCGCGCCCGCGCTGAGGTGTAGCGCACAACGCCGGCGACGAGGCCCACCGATATCAGCAGAGCCAGCAAGAGCCACACACCTCGGCTCTGCATCCAAGAGAAGACCGAAACCATTCCCCCTACAAGCGTGCGACGAACACGGCCCTTGATCGCCGCGGCCGCAGTCGCATCTTCCACTCGCGGACAGGCGGTAAGATAGCTGAGCAGCTCTCGGGCGGAGGCGAATCTCTTTGTCAGGTCCTTTTCGAGACAATGCCCGACCACCGAGTCTACCTCGGGAGCCAGGCCGGGGCGCAGCTGGCTCGGCCGTGGAGGCCGGTCGTAGACGTGCTTGTGGAGCACCGCAAGACGGTCGCCACCGTCGAAGGGCGGCTTTCCCGTGAGCGCTTCGAAGAGCGTGGCGCCGAGCGAGTAGATGTCGCCCTGTGGTCCGACCGTTTCGCCCCGCGCCTGCTCGGGCGATATGTAGTTGACCGTGCCGAGAATCGAGCTTGTGTCGGTCTGGCTTGGACCGGAGGCGGCGCGCGCGATGCCGAAGTCGGTCACCTTGACTCTGCCGTCTCGGCCGAGAAGGATGTTGTGCGGCTTTATGTCTCGGTGCACGACGCCGGCTTGGTGTGCCGCGGCTAAAGCCTCCGCCGTTTCGGTTGCGATTCGGAGGGCCTCGCGGAGGGGGAGCTGTCCCTCGCGGCGGAGGCGGTCTCGCATGCTCTCCCCCTCGACGCACTCCATAACTATGTAATGATAGGGACCGTCGCTGCCGGTGTCGTAGACCCCGGCTATGTGCTCGTGCGTGATGCCGGCCGCCGCTCGCGCTTCCCGACGGAAACGCGCCACGAAAGCAGCATCCGAGGCCAGCTCCGGTCGCATCACCTTGATCGCGACCACCCGCCCCAGCACGCGGTCGCGGCCCCGGTAAGCTACGGCCATGCCGCCTTCGCCGATCTTCTCTACGACCTCGTAACGGTCATTCAGGACTTGGCCGACGACAGCCGCCATAAGTCAGCCCTACTCTCGGAAGCCCCTCCAGAGTACCACCGCAAACGCCGCGCCGAGCGCAACGATTGATCCGACCACGAGACCGGCAGCAGCTGAGTCCGGCATCGGCGGCCTGGGTGCCAGCGCGGCCAGCGCGAACATGACAACTGCTGCGCCGAACAGCAGGACGGCGAGACCCAGCTCTCGATCTCGCTTTCTGGCCTGGCGATAGGCGGTCCCAAGCACCCATGCGAGGAGCGCTCCGCCCAAAGCCAGCCGCCACCACCTCACCGCTGTCTACCTCCTGAGATCAACTCTCAGAGGCCCGGATACGGGGTGTGCAACTCGCCAGCATCCTCGCCGGCCAGCTCGCGTATCGCACGCTGCTCGTCCCTGCTCAGGTGGCGCCTGTCGCCTGAGGAGGTAACGCGAATGGCGCCCCGAGGCTCGACCGGGCACACGTACTCGCACATACCACATCCCACGCAAATGCGCTCATCGACGACAGGTCGAGCCACCTCATCGTCGCTGATGCTGGCCGAGATGGCGTCGTATGGGCAGGCCTCATCACACACCATGCACGCGCGGCCCGCGCTCCAGGCAATGCACTGGCTGCGATTGACCGAGGCCGTTCCCAGGAAGAGGTGACTCTTCTCTTCAACTGCAAAGGGCTCTATCGCGCGCACGGGACAGACGCGGCCGCACAGGTCGCACGGCTGCATGCACGGGCCGACTCGTGGGACGACGACCGGGGTGCCAAGCGCCTCCAAGCCACCTTCCCCGACGGCCGGCTGCAACGTGTTCGTGGGACACACCTTCATGCATTCACCACAGCGCACGCATGCTGTCACCAACTCGTCCTCGGCCAGCGCGCCCGGCGGCCGGATGAGTCGCAGCGACGAGATCTTCAGCACGCGTTCGCCCGCTTCGCTGCGCCTGACCCCGAGACCGACCTTCGGCAGGACCACGGCCGCTACTCCCGCGCCCATGGCGGCCAACACGCGCCGGCGATCCAGCCGCAGTTCGTCCTCTCGCTCGGCCTCCTCATATCCGGCGGTGAGTGAGACAGCGCTCTCGGGACACACGGCGAGGCAGCTGTAGCACTCGATACACTCCGGCCCCATATACCTATGAGGATCGTCTGAGATCGCACCCATCTTGCACTCGTTGACACACCGCATGCAGCGAGTGCACTTATCCGAAACGCGCAGACGAATAGGTGACAGTCGCCCGAGCCAACCGAGCAGCGCGCCCAGTGGACATAGATTGCGGCACCAGAATCGCTTCGAGTATCGGGTCAGAGCGATGATGCCTGCAAACACCAGAAACGTGACGAAGCCCAGCCGGAAGTAGGCGCCTTCCGGCCGGCCAACAAGGCTGTATGCTATCTGAAGCGGGGACAGCAGCACGGCCAGCCTGGGATGACCTTGCACGAGTGCGGAGGCGTTCCAACCGTTCACAATGTCGCCGCCCGTTCCCAACGCCCAGTGCGTCATGGGCAGACCCACCCACGTCAGGGTGCGGGTTAGCACAGCAATGGGATCGAACAGATAGACGGCCGACAGTCCCACGCTCCCCGTCAGCGAAGGGCGCGCGGGGTCCTGGTGGGCGGCCGGCAGCACGAGAGTGAGCAGAAGCCCTATCAGAAGGTAGAACTTCAGCCGGCTGAGGTCGGGGGCCTCGGAGGGACGTCGCCCCTGTATTCGGAGAAGCCGCTGGCACACGTCGATCACTGCACCCATCGGACAGATCCACCCGCAGAAGACTCGGCCGAAGAGAACTGTGAGCACAGTCACCGGCAGCACGTACCACAGAAGCGGGAAGATCAAGCGCCTCAGGGACACCATTGCCGAGAGACCCAGGAGCGGGTCGGCCCGAAGGTAAAGGTCAACGGGGACCGGCGACCTGAGAGGGAAGCTCGCAAAGACGAACAGCAAGAGGAATCCCGCAAGAAACGCGAGCTGCGATGCGCGGCGCAGTGCGCGCAGCCGCCTAGACATGCTTCACTTTGACCCGTTTCAAGTCGATCTCGCCGACCCCCGCCGCATGAGCGCGCTCGAGGTGGCCGATCTGCTCCGGCCGTCGCCCGAACAGAGTCGCTCCATAGGCGTCCACGGCCAGCGGATCCGTGCCAGCCACGACTATCCGCTTGTCGGCCGTCCGGCCCGGCCCCTTGGGACCGTTGGTCAGCAGGATGCGGACAGCGTCGAGAATCACCAGATGCGGGCGGACCTCCGCGGCGCAGTCTGCAATGGCTTGATCCAGGCTGGCACTGCGATGGAAGGCGCCGCGGTCCCACACCACGCCGAGCAGGTTCTTTGCCCCGAGGGTGAGTCCCGTCGTGTCATGCACCTTGGCAATCGGGACGTTGATGAAGACGTCCGCGCGGCGAAGATCTCGTATCACGTCCACCGACTTCAATACCCTGCCCTTGGGCAGAGGGACCCTCTCGTAGAGGGCCGGCGACGAGGCCAGAGTGGCGCGCGCGCCCGCTCTCTCGGCCGCGGCCTTGATCCCGGTCATCTGAAGGATGAGAGCGTCTGGCCTGTCCACGGGGTGATCGATCACGCGGATATCCCGCGCTCCGGCCTGCTTGCACAGGCGGACGATCTCAGTCACCACCTCGGGGTTCGTGGTGGCCGCCTGATGCGGCTTGCGCGCCCAGCCGATGTTAGGCTTGATGACGACCGACGCGCCCTTCTGCACGAACTTGCCCATCCCCCCGAGCGCCCCCACCGAGGCCCGCACGAGCTCGGCCGGGCCACGCTTCGACGCCACGGCGATGGTTGGGGCGGCCGCCGCCTCGGCCTCCGTGCCTCCGAGCCCGGCCAACTCGCTGAAGCCGATTGCAGATGCTCCGAGGAGTGCCGCGCGCTTCAGGAAATCGCGCCGTGTGATCTCATCGGTCATGTTCATCCCCCGGCCTTGTCACGGACATGTTACCCGCACCCATCCACGCAATACCCGCGTCAGCGCACGCCGACCGCCCCCCAGCTCGGCCGCCGCGCCGGCCCTACTGCCCCGGTTCTGCCTCGCGTGGCGGCGCGGGCGGGGGCGAGGA
>CAZLHI010000026.1:0-46811 GCA_964559435.1 uncultured bacterium
AGCGGGGCCCAACTCCGAGTTCTTCTCCCCTGTGCTCTACTGGAAGCCTCATCTAGTGCAGGACAACTTCCCCCTCGAAGTCCCGGCCCAGACCACGAAGCAGTTCTGGATCGAGGTCAGGGTGCCCGAGGGCGCGGCCGGTGGGACGTACGCCGGCACTGTCGTCGTCCATACATCAGCCGCCGACTTGTCAGTGCCGCTTGCCGTGGAGGTGTGGGGGTTCGAGCTTGACGCCGCAGATGACATGTCTTATGGCTGGTACTACATGCCCCCGGATGAACGCTACTGCTTCAAAGACTTTCCGGGTCTGGCTGGCGCCGGCGACGACATGCTCCGCCTCGACTTCGACAACATGAAGGAGCACGGCTTCAACGCGATCCAACTCCCCGCCCCCGAGTGTTGGGCGATCGACGCGGCGACGGGTTGGGTGGACACCTTGAACATGAGCGAGCTCGACCGCTATGTCGCCGCCATGAACGACACCGGCTTTGGCGGAGTTGGCCACGATCAGGTCGGGACGCTGAGCACAGCCAATCAGATTCTGGGCCACAGCTCGGTCGCCGAGTTTGACTCGAACTTCAACGCGTCTTTCAAGGACTGCCTGGCTCGGATGGTGGGTTGGAGCAACACCGACGGCGTGCCGCTTGTGATGTATCTTGTAGACGAGCCGCGCGAAACGGGTATTCAGCCCTGGAACCGAAACTTCGCGGACACCATGCAGTACTGCACCCTTGCCAGCGAGGTGCCGGGGGTCACGAGCACAGTCACCTTGATGGCCGACTCCGATGATGGCGTAGACTACACGCCCATTGTCGGTGCGACAGATGTACTCCAGACCCACCCGTGGTCGGAATCGGCCGCGCTTATCGCTACAGCCGACGCCCAGGGCAAGCCCAAGTGGTTCTACAACACATGGGACCAGGGGATGTGGACCGGCTACCGCTGGGGGGACCTGCGCCTCGCATACGGCTACTGGCAGTATGCGCATGGCAACGGCTGCTGGAACTGGCACTTCGACTGGCTCGACGGGGACATATGGGATCCTTTCCCCTACAGCCCGTTCAACAACCATTGGCATTTCACGTATCCTTCGCCGGATGGTCCGGTCCCCACCCTGAAGTACAAGTGGGGGAGCCAGGGCATCACCGACTACCGCTACGCGAAGACGTTGAATCGCCTGTCGGGGGAAGCGCGAGCCAGCGGAACCCCAACCATGGTTGCCTGGGCCGATGAGGCCGACGCGCTGCTGCAGGCACTTCGAAACGATATCCCCGACTACCCGGTCGATGCCGATGTCGGCTTCGCTGGGCTGACGCTCGGCGACACCTACCTCGCTGACTTGGATGCCGCGCTCGATGATTACCGCTGTCGGATTGGGGCACTCATCGCGCGCTATTGCGAGCCCATTCCGGGTGAGGACTGTGAGGTCGAGAGCTGCGACTTGCCCGATGCCATGACGTGGCAGGCGACCGCCGCGGTCTCGATCACCTACCGCAACCTAACGACAATACCCTGGCTGGGGATCGATGGCTACCGGCTGCTCCCTGCCGACGGCGCGGACCGCTGGTGCCCTGCCGAGGTGCCACTCACCGGCGACGTCCCGGCCGGCGAGACACATGCCTTTGAGTTCGTCATCAGTTCTCCCCCGTGGACAACCCTCCGTTACCCGGCCGGCGCGACCGATACCACGCCCGCTGTGCCCGACGGCTTGCCGTGCGACTGGATGCTGGTTAGAGGAAGTGACTTACTTCACGGGGGCCTCGTCGAGCACAGCGTCGCGATAAGCCGCTTCCCGGACATACAGCCAGGGTCGGCGACTGAATGGGCGCGCACCCAGATCGAAGAGTGCGCCGGCCGCGTGCCGTTCATCGTCCAGGGGTACTCGGATGGTCACTACCACGGCGACTGGACCATCGCCCGGGACGCGATGGCCGTCTTCATTGCGCGGGCTGCCAACTATGACCTGCACAGACCAGACCTGCCGACGTTCCCCGATGTCTTGGTTGACCATTGGGCGGCCGGCGAGATTCAGGCCTGCGTTGATAACGGCGTCGTCCAGGGCTACCCAGACGGCTCCTACCGTCCCGGCGCCACGATCACCCGCGATCAGATGGCGGTCTTCATCCAGCGTGCCACCGACCTGAGCCTCCCTGTCCTCACGGTGGCTCCGTTCGCCGATGTGCCGACGGGGTTCTGGGCTGCGCCCGAGATTCAAGCCTGCGTGGATAGCGACATCGTCAAGGGATACACAGACGGCTTCTATCGGCCGCGGCTGCCCGTCACTCGCGACCAGATGGCCGTCTTCATCTACCGCGCCTTCGTCCAGCCCACCGCCTCCGTCGTCCTCCTCGCTGGCCCCGCCCTTACCAGCGTCACCCCCCCCGCCGAAGTCATCCTGCCTGGAGACGCATCCTTCTACGGCTGGCCCCATCCCTCCCAGATCACAGCGGGTGACCCCGGCACGGTCTACTTGGTCCTCGACGCCGCCCGCCTGGACCCCGCCCTCGCCGGGCCCGCTACCTGGGACGTCACCTTCACCGTCCGCAACAGCGCCGGTGAGGTGGCCGCCGAGCACACTATCTCCCTCTCCGCCGCCGACCTCGTCGCCGCCCGCCAGGCCGTCTCCGACTCCGGCGGCTGCCCCTATCTCGCACTCGCGTGGGACCTGCCCCCCCTCCCGTCGATGATGGCCTACACCATAGACATCGACTCCAGCAGCGGCTCGATCACCGGCGATGAGCCGCTCCAATTCGGTATCGGCGACGCTGTCTAACGCGTCCCGCCTTCAGACAACTCACGGCCCCACAAAGAAACAGAGGGCCGGCGGGTGACGAACCGCCGGCCCTCATCTTCTCTTCGGCTGCCCCCCTCAGCGCTCCTTGATCGTCTCCTCTACCGCTGTACCGAAGTGGCGGCCGCCCGACTCGAGGTATGCGAGCACCTGATCTCCGGGCTCGAGCGTGGCGACAGAGACGGCTTCCCCCGACGGGCTGGTCAGCCTGATGGTCTCACCGTTCTGAAGGACCAGAGACGCCGCTGCCCCGCCAGCTTCGGCCTCCACCAGCAGAAGTGGCCGGCGCTCGATCTTGTTTCGGCCAACGTAGCCCACAGCAGTCGAGCCATCGTGGCGGACAAGGAGCACTTCGTCTCCTGCCTTGAGCTCTGACAGATACTTCGTTCGCCCTTCTGGCAGTAAGACGTACGCATGCACCGCACCCGCGTTGACGCGGAACGGCCGCGGCGCGACATAGGGAGTCTCGAGGCTCTCGGAGTGAACGAGAAGAAATGCCTGGCCGCTGTTGCCGACGAGCATTCCCTCGCCGGGCCCCATTCGCGTACATGTGTCGACACAGGCCCGGTCTCCCATGCCGAGCAGGCGAACCGACTTTACCTCGGCCGGTACAAGGTCGAGGGTCGGCGACAGCGAGTGAACGAGGGCAACTGTCTTGCGGACCTCGGCGGCCGAGCGCGTGTCCAGCACCACGCCGTCAACACCCTTCTCGAGGACTTGAGTCACAAGCCTGGCCTGCTCCGCCCCGGTGACCTCCGCCATGAGGCCGCTGCGTCGAGCGATCAGGTTCTCTAGGGGAATGACAGTCCAGTCGGTGGTGCGCAGCACGACCGTCTTGTCGAGGTGCGAGGTCGCCGCTTTGTCTTCGTCGGCCTTGCCGGCGATGTCCATCCACACAACGTCCTGGTCCGGCTTGATGTCTCCATCCAGCGCCACGGTCGCCAGCGCGCCGAGCTCCTTCACTTTCGCCGAATCGCCCTCCGCAACGACGACTGCGTCGGCGCCGCTCTCCAAGGCCACGATGGCAAGCTGCTTGTCCCAGGGATCGACCTTGACCCAGATGCGCTTCATCGCCGCGACTCCAGGAACTTCTTGCTCTCCTTGACCGATGCGCCTTCGTGAACCATCATGCTGATGGCGCGAACGATCCCCTCCGGATCAGCATGCTGGAAGGCGTTGCGGCCGATCGAGGCGCCGGCGCCGCCCGCCTTGACTGAGCCCGCCACCATCTGAAGCAGTTCCTCGTCGGTCTCCACCTTCTCGCCGCCGGCGATGACCACTGGTATCGGGCAGCCCGACACGACCTCTCCGAAGCTCTCCGGCGAGCCCGTGTAGTTCACCTTCACTATGTCGGCTCCCAGCTCCGCTCCCAGCCTGGCCGCGTGTTTGACATATTTGACGTCGAACTCGCTTTCGATCTTCGGGCCGCGCGTGTAAACCATTGCTAGCAGCGGCATTCCCCAGGTGACACAGGCGCTGGAGACCTCGCCGAAGTGGCGCACCATGTCCGCGTCGGTCTCCGCGCCGATGTTCACGTGGATCGAAATGGCATCGGCGCCGAGCTTGATGGCCTCCTCCACGCTGCAGACGGGCACCTTGGTGTTCGGGTCGGGGCTGAGGCTCGTGCCCGCCGACAGGTGGATGATGAGCCCGACGTCGCGGCCACCGCCGCGGTGGCCGGCCTGCACCATGCCCTTGTGCATGAGAATGGCGTTGGCGCCGCCGTTCACCACCTTGCTGACGGTCTCCCGCATGTCCTCCAGGCCGGGGATCGGCCCGATGGTGGTGCCGTGATCCATCGGCACCACCACCATCTTGCCGGTGTTCCGGTTGATGATGCGCTCAATGCGGATTTGCTTGCCGATCATTGCGCCTGCCTCCAAAGGCCGATGTCGAGCGAGAAGACGACCTTGACTCAGGCCGTTACCGCGTCGATATCGATCATGTAGAGCTTCCGACCGCTTGACGCTGGGATTTCGACATCACCCGTCGCCGCGCCTTGCGCGCCGCGCGGCTGTTTGGCTCCCCAGTCGCAGGTCCCCTGCCGCCACCCGGCGAATCTGCGCTCCGGACTATGGACGCAGCACGGTCAACAGACCCCGTCGTCGGGGAGCGCACCCTCGCCAACCGCATCTACCAGGCCGACAGTCGAGATCTCGACATGGTCGAGGATGGGGTCGTCGATCTGGTCATCTGCTCGCCGCCCTACAACGTCGGCAAGAACTACCAGAACCACGACGACGCCCTGCCGTTGGACGACTACCTGAGCCTACTGCGCGATGTGTGGGCAGAGTGCAAACGCGTCGTGCGCCCGGGTGCCCGGATCTGCGTGAACGTCGCCGGCGTAGATCGCCAGCCCTATCTTCCGCTGCAGTCGTACATCACCCAGCAGCTCATCGAGCTCGGCTTCCTCATGCGAGGCGAAATCATCTGGGACAAGGCCGCCTCCGTCGGGGTGTCGACCGCGTGGGGGAGCTGGCAGAGCCCCACCAACCCGACGCTGCGCGACGTCCACGAGTATATCATGGTCTTCTCCAAGGAACAGTTTCGGCTGGAGGAGACGAAGGGCGAGACCGACCTGACGAGCGAAGAGTTCACCGCGCTCACGCGCAGCGTGTGGAGCTTTCCCACCGAATCCGCCAGCAAGGTCGGCCACCCCGCGCCGTTCCCGGTGGAGCTGCCGCGCCGGCTCATCAAGCTCTACTCGTGGAAGGGTGCGCTGGTGCTCGATCCGTTCTGCGGCTCCGGATCAACCTGTGTCGCGGCCGCCCAGCTCGGGCGGCTCTGGATCGGCGTGGACATCGACCCCGCCTATGTCGGGCTGGCCCGTCGCCGCGTCTCCAGCGAGGGCACCGCTCCGCTCTTCTGAGTCCTCGGCCGGCTGCTCGATCGCCCGGATCGCCCAGAGAGAGGCCACAAGCGTCAGCAGGCCGGTCCACACGAACACCCAACGGATCATTCCGAATCCGCCCAGCCCGCCTCCGACCAGCGGCCCCACGGACCCGGCCAGCGCGCGGGCACTGGCGAGCACGCCGTAGGCGCCGCCATACCTGGCTCGCGGGATGGTGCTGGCGACCAGGGCCGAGGTTGTGGGGTGGATTCCCGTCCCGGGCGCCGTTGCGAGAACGCGAAGAGCGAAGAACTGGGCGTAGGACTGCACCAGCGAGTGCGGGATGAGCGCCAGCCCACAGGCCGCTGTTGTGCCGACGAGCACGCGCTTGTGGCCGATCTGGTCACCTACGTGCCCCCACAGCGGCGCCATCAACGTCATCATCGATCCCGTCACAAACATGACATAGGAGGCGTAGGCCGCCACCCGGTCCAGCGGCACCCCCAGATGCTGCACGAAGTAAGTCATGATCGGCCACATCGACGAGAACCCGAGGAATACGACGAAGCTCATCACCCAGAGCGCCTGAAGCTGGCGATTGCCGACCAGCGGCCGGAGGTCGCGCGTCACCGCGCTGGTGAAGCTGAATCGCTCGACGGTCTTGGGCTTCTCGAATCGCTCCTCCACCGCCAGCCAGACCAGCGTTGCTCCGATCACGGCGAACAGCGCCTGAATGAGGAATGTTGGGCGCGGCCCGATCAGCCCCGCGACGAACTGCCCAACGACCGGCCCGATGAGAAAGCCGACCGTCATCGATGTCTGCAGTGTGCCCATCGCCTCGCCCATGCGATCCCGCGGCGCAACGGAGGCGACGATCGCCTGCCCGACCGTGACTCCCGCGCCCAGCACGCCCGCCGCCACGCCCAGTGCGAGGAGGGCCCATGGTGAATCCGCCCAATACCAGGCCGCGCGCAGCAATGAGGTGAAGATCACGCTGATGATCACCACTGGCTTGCGCCCGACTCGGTCGCTGTACGTACCCCAAAGGGGAGTGGCCACGAACATTGCCAGCGAGGGCAGCGCCATGAAGAGGCCCGTCCACCGCTGCGCCTGCTCGAAGCTCAGCCCCAGGTCCTCCTGAAGGAACACCGGCACGAAGGTCATGCCGAACGTCCACTCCAGGAAGACGAAGAACATCGCCAGCCACAGGCTGTACAGCGTCCGCCGCCAATGGGTCTCGCCTTCCAGGTCGTGGTGGCCGGGTTGAGGAATCCTCGTGTCGGTGCGCATTGTTGGCTCTTGCAGGCTCCGCCAGCCTGCTTTCGCTGCCGCAGATTCCGCCGCCTGCTCCTGCCGTCTTGGCGCGACACAACAGCAAATTGACAATCTTTCCTCTTGAAACGCGACCAATCTATGGTAAAATACTGGTGTACTACTACGCTAATACAGTGCCATGTTCGACTCTGTGAACCCGAAATCAGGGCTGCCGATCTATCTGCAGATAACCGAGCAGATTCGACGTGGCGTTGCCGCAGGCATTCTCCTGCCGGGCGACCAACTGCCGTCTGTCCGAGAGCTTGCGGCTCGGCTGCTCGTCAATCCGAACACGGTGGCCAGGGTGTATCGTGATCTCGAGCGAGACGGGCTGCTGGAAACTCGTCGCGGCCAGGGGACGTTCGTGGGGGCCGAGGCCGTATCAATGGCTGAGGGAGAGCGCCGTCGTCTGATAACCGGGCAGCTCCGAGCTGTAGCACGCGACGTCCGCGCCTTCGGCCTCGACGAGGAGGCGGCGCTGGATCTGTTCCGCCGCGTTCTGAAGGACGAGAAGCCCGGCCGAAAGGATCGCCGATGACCGAGAACGGCTTCGCTATACAGACCCACTCCCTGACGAAGCGCTTCGGCCGCCTGAAGGCTCTCGACCAGGTGAGCGCGAATGTACCGACCGGGTCGATCTACGGCCTCATGGGACCGAACGGGGCCGGCAAGACGACCTTCGTCAGGGTGATGCTGAACTTGCTGAATCCCACGCGGGGCTCGGCGACCGTGTTGGGGCACGATGTGGTGCGAGAGCCGGTGGCCATCCGGCGAAGAGTCGGTCACGTCGCCGCGCTTCAGCCGCTCTGGGAATGGATGAAGGTAAGCGAGTTCACTCATTTCATGGGTGCCTGCTATCCGCACTGGGATCCGGAGGCCGTGTCATCGATACTGTCCCACGTCGGGATCGATCCGGCCGTGAGAATCCAGGAGCTGTCGCGCGGCCAGCGCGCGATTGCCGCCCTCGCTGCGGCCATCGGGCACGAGCCTGATCTGCTTCTACTTGACGAAGCGCTGACGGGTCTCGACCCCATGGCGCGCCGCGAGGTGTTGCGCAATGTCATCGAGGCCATGCACACCTAAGGCCGCACGGTCCTTATCACGGGCCAGGACATCGCCGACATGGAGCGCATCTGCGACCACGTCGGCTTCCTGGTGAAGGGGCGACTCGTCCTCGAATCGACCCTCGACGATCTGAAGGCGAGGGTCAAGCGCCTCCGGGTCGAGCACGGGCGCGACGCAGAGATCGAGCTTCCGGAGGGCGCGGTCGAGGTGGAGCGGTCGCCGGCGGAGACATCGTTCACGACCGCCGACTTCTCTGAATCCCTGCCAGGTTCGCTCGCCGGCCCCAACCGTCGGGTGGAGGTCAGGGACATGAGCCTCGAGGACATCTTCGTGCATCTGGCTCAGGCGGAGCTGCGGCGAGGGGCCGAGTGATGAAGTCGCTGTTCCTGAAAGAATGGCGCCAGGGCCGGCTGTTCCTGCTCTTCGGCCTGGCCTTCGGCGGCCTCGTGCCGATCCTCTGGGTGCTTCTGGCAGTCGCGTTTGTGGAGACCGCAAGCGACCAGAAGTCTCTGGACGAGTTCCTGGCCGCTGTGTACTATCTCGTCCCGCCGGTCGTCGCGTGTGTCGTGGCCTCCGGCCTTCTCGCGGCCGAAGTCGAGCGCGGGACGCTTCCGGTCCTCCTCGCCCTTCCTCTGAGCCGGCGGCGGATATGGGCCGCGAAGGTGCTTGCTGGTCTCGCGCTTACCGCCGCAGCGCTGGCGCTCTTCTCGATCCCCGGCGTGCTGCTGATCCGGGATGCAATGCGCTTGGTGGGGCTGCCCGCCTACCTCCCTGATCTGGCGATATGGTGTGTGGTCGCCTTCTCAGTCGCGCTGCTTTGCTCCTCGCTGGCGGAGCGGACCATCGCGGCCCTGCTCGGCGCTGGGCTGATCTGCGTCGCTCTGTTCGCAGGGACTCTCTATCTTGTGGAAGGGCTTGGCGGCCGATTGCTTGGATACGATGGTGTGCTCGACGCGACACTTTGGGCGCTGGCCACGGTTCCAGCACTCCTGGTGACTTCGCTCCTCACCTTCACGCGGGGCCAGGACCTCCGGTCGCGAAGCAAGTGGCTGCTGGCCGTCCCGGCTCTTGTGTTGGTGCTCGCCATGACATTCACGCCGATTGTGGGAGCAACTCGCTGGCTTACCCGCCACGTCAGAGAGGATACACGCAATCTGGCAAACGTCTCGGTGTCAGCCGATGGCTCGACCGTCAGCTTCACCGTCGGCCGGTCGCCGATTCGGTACAGCCGTCGTTCCGACGGGTGGCACGCTTGGCAGGGGGAGTTCCGCTCTAGACACCTCGTACTCCTGGACCTGCGGACAGGGGAGGAGTTGGTGACGAGGCCTGGGGTCGGCGACGCCGCGGTCTCTCCGGATGGTCGCCTCGCCGCGGTTCTCTCTGACCCGCAGCCGCTGACCTGGGGGGACCGAGACGGGCCGCGTACGCTCGAGATCTGGGACCTCCCTCACCACCGTCTCCTCTACCACGGCTACCCCGAGGCGAGCGCCGTGCTCGATCTGCCGGCAGACGAGCATTACACGCCTAGGCTTACCTATGATGCCGTGGAATGGTCTCCCGACTCCCAATGGCTCGCCATCTACAACAGCTTCGGTTCTGCCTATCAGTTCCTCGTGATGAACCCCGAGGGCAGCGACCTCCAGCCGCTGGCCACGGACTCCCTGGTCCAGGGCTCCTGGGGCTGGAGCCCGGACAGCGACGTCTACTACCTGGATGCCGACCTCCGCGTCATGCACCACTCGCCGGCGCAGAACGCCGGCCGCCTGGTCTGCGACCCGCGAGACCTCCCCGGGTTCCCGGAGGAGATGACGCCTGAGTCCGGCAGCCTCACCGTCTCGCCCGACGGCCAGTTCATCACCGTGTCCGTTCTTGCTCGCGAGGACAGATCGGCAGTAGGCTATCGCCCGGGTGGAGACGCCGACCGCGACCAAGTCATCTCCTTCGTGCTCCATTCGGATGGATCGCGTCCTCAGCTCATCTATCGCGACGTTCTCGGAGCAAGCAGGACCATCCCGGACCCCGGCTTCCTCTGGTCTGCCGACGGCCGCCATCTTTACTTCCTCGAACCTCGCTCCCGGCACCGAGTCTTTCATTGGTCCGCCGACTCCGCGGCCGTCACTCCCGTCCGCTTGCCCGTTGCTCTCGGCCGCGGCTACATTCGGCCACTCCCCAAGTCTTCGGGGCTGCTCCTGTGGGAGAGAGGCCAGTTCTGGAGGCTGAACAGCGAAGGACAGATAGAGCCGCTCGGCCCCGATCTCATCCGAACGCTCCGCTCCTCGAGGATCGTCGACGCTACCGGCCGCGCGCTGGTTGTGAGCTGCACCGAAGGCCAGGAGCGCGACTTCCTGGCTGTCGTCGACTTCGAGACGGGCGAGGTCACGCGCATCTATCCGTGAGGGGGCCGAGCAGATGAGAGCTATCTTCATCAAAGAGCTTCGCCAGGGCCGCCCGCTGCTCGTGTTCTCTCTGCTGATCGGGCTGCTGATTCCACTGCTCTACGTGGTGCTGCTGCGAGCCAATCCCTTCTACAGGGTTCAGAGGGACATCATCGACGGGACCTTCCACCACCTCTGTCTCGTGGTGCCGCCCATCATCGCCTTCTTCGCCGGCTGCGGCCTCTTCGCCGGCGAGGTCGATCGGGGCACGGCCCCTATCCTCTTCGGGCTGCCCGTGTCCCGGCGGCGCATCTGGGCGGCCAAGGTGCTGGCCGGTCTGGCGCTGACTGCCGTTGGCTCCGCGGTGTCGCTGGCACTCGTCAGGCTGTTCCTTCCCAGCGTCTTCCGCGCAGCACCGTTCTCGGCCTATCTCCCGGACGTCGTACTGTGGACCGCCTTCGCCGTCGCCGTCGCCGTGTTCTGCTCCACCATCACGCGACACGCGAACGCGGCCCTCGCGCTCGCTGCCATCCTTGCTGGGGCCCTCGCAGCAGGCGCGATTGCCCTCTGGTATTACCTTGACGCGCCACTGCTTGGGTACGATGAGGCGCTCGACATCGCTCTCTGGTGCTTCTCGGCGGTGCCTGCTCTCCTACTGGCCTCGGCCCTCGTGGTCACACGCGGAGAGCTGCTCCAGTCGCGGCGGATATGGGCTATCGCCTCCGCGTCGCTGGCGATCACCATCGGCCTGAGCGTTCTGCTTGTGACGGGCTCGGCGCGGTGGCTCACACGGTACGATCGATCTACGGTCGCGGCGGCACTTGCCGGTCCTCCCGCAGGTCGCTTTGCCGAGGTTACCGCGGTGGCCGGCCCGATACCCTGGTTGAGGGAGTTTGGCAAGGGCTGGATGCCGCGAACCTTGGAGTCACTGCAGGGCATTGCGTACAGGGCGAGGAGAGACAGCCATCGACGCAACTACGGCCTCATCCTCGACCTGGAGACCGGGCAAGAGGCTCTCGTCCAACGCATCGGCAGTGAGGAAGGCTGGGGCTTCCATGCGGCGCTCTCGCCAGATGGGCGGCTCGCCGCGGTGATCACCGAGGCGTCCGGCCTGACCTGGGGGACGCGCGCCGACTGGGGGAACGAGAAGCACGTGGTGCTTCGCATCCACGATATGGAGCGCAACAAGCTCCTCTACTCCGGCGTCCCCGAGGCGATCACCAACACATCCTTCGTGCCCTATTGGATGAGTTGGTCGGCGAGCGGGGAGTATCTCGTCCTGCCGATCGGGATGGAGCGCAGCGTCCTCTACACCATTCGCGCCAACGCCTCCGTCCTGCAGAGCGTAAGGCCGCGTCTCGAATCGTGGCGGTGGGCTCCCAATGATGATGTGATCTACGGCCTCGGTGCAGAGGCCGTTCTATACCGGGCCTACCCTGACGGGCGGGAGGCAGAGACGGTCGTGTCCCTGGGAGACAAGCTGAACTACGGCCGCGACTCCTGGCGCTCGATGTGGGATCCATCACCAGACGGTCGCTGGCTGCTGATCCATGAGCAGTCTCGGATCGGTGACGATGCCGAGGAGAGCAGCCAGCGAACCGGCCGAATGGAGGAGGCCCTGTGGGCGGTTCGCACGGACGGCTCCGAGATCCGCAAGCTGTGGGGCACCGGGCCGCAGGAGGGAGACGTCAAGGGCCGCGTACGGTCTGCTGCGTGGACACCAGATGGGGCGACGCTCTACCTGGCTACGTACAACGACGACGAGAAGAGCAGCAATGTCCTTCGCTGGACGCCGAGCGACGTATCTCCGTTGCCCGTCTTCACCGGCCTCGCAGGGCAGGTGAGGCTTCTCGCCAGGCCGGACTCCGATGAGATCATCGTCTGGCGGTGGCGGCGCGGCGGCCCTGGTCAGCCCTGGTACCAGGCAACCGAAGGGGCCGTGCTTCTGCTGGACGGCGAGGGTCAAGTCCGAGAGTTGCTTTCGCCTGAGACGACGACTGATCTAGCTACGCATTACTTCCCGGTGGGGTTCGGGCCGGACGGCCGCGTCGTTCTGCAGCGACAAGACACGCGGCAAGGCGTGGCGGGGGTCGATCTGCTGGACATCGAGACGGGGGAGATCCAACAGCTCTATCCCTGACACCCGGCGCTGCAGGGCCCCCTCCACCGGGGGATTGAGCGTCCCCGTAGCATGGCGAGGATCGCTCCTCTATTGGAGCGGTCCTCGGGGCTTCTAAAGACACCCGCCGACCTAGTGCATCTCCGCCTCGCATGTGCCGATGCCGGGCCGGTAGAAGCTGAATCGCACGTTCGGGTGCAGGCTCAGGAGCGACATGGGCACGGAGCTGTCGGCGATCTTCTTCGAGATCATGAGCGTCGTAAGTCGCAGGCCGAAGGGATTGGCATGAGTGCCCGCATGCCAGATCGAGACCCGTTCGGACTTCCAGGTCTCGACAGGGCCGACGGTCAGGGCCTGCGTGGGGACGTCGGCGACGCGACCGCCCCCTGAAGTGCGCGCATTCTGAATCAGTGTCATCGGGTGCAGGTCAACGACGCGCGCGCTGAGCTTGAGATATTCCTCCGGCGGAGGCGGCTCGTCCTCGTATGGCTCTTTGCGTGGCAGGGGATCATTGAAAGCCCAGTGCTTCACCTCTCCCTGGCCTCCCTGCATCACCACACAGCGTGCCTGGTCGTAGCTCGCGGTGTATTCGGCCAGGTTGTCCGCCTTGGGGAAGTGGAGGTTCTCCTCCGGCATCGCCAGCTCGGGCCGGATCCGGTTGAAGCACAGCTCTCGATCGGCCCGCTCGAATGAGAGCGGATGGTCGAGAGCGACCTCCCTCCCGTTCTGGTACCACTCGTCCATTCCCCAGAAGTGCGCGTGCTCTAGATCGAGTTCGAGCGCGTTCACGAGCTGAGCCACCAGGGGGAGCTGCTCAGTCGGCCCGATAGGGCCGCAGATGCCGGTGGGCCGCTCCTCGGTGGCCTGCGACCAGGCCTCGATGTATTCGAGGGCCTCCGCCAGATAGAAGCTCTCGCGCGTGTCATAGAAACGGATCTCGAACCCGGGCCGCGCGAGGCCTGCAATGTCTTCGGCAGAGAGGTCCGCTGCCTCGTTGAGCAGCTCGCGGCCCAGCGTCGTGTAGTCCCACCACTCCGGCGCAACGATGCTCAGGGGCCTGCTCATCCTCTGTCTCTCCAAGTCACGGCAAGTTAGCTTGAAGCCAGGCGTCCGTCTTCGAGCTGCCGGGGATACTCCGCGTCGGCAACCACGAGGTCGCCGAGCGCGTTGCTCAGCGGGTCGTCCTCCTCCTCGCAGAAGCCGAGGTGGCTGTGGCGACGCCAGCCTTCGGCATACGTGAACCGGCCGGACATGCGACCCACCTCGGCCGACATCTCCGCCATCGTCTTCAGGTACGCGTCCAGTCCTTGGCTCTCGTCGAGCCACTCCTTCTGGCTCCGGTGGGTGGCGAGCATCTCGCGTTTCGTCTCGAACACGCTCGTTATATCCACGTGCATCTCGGGAGTGATGCGCCGCCGCATGCCATCCCGCAGCCCATACGGCAGAGCGTGATAGAGGGTCACCTCGCTGTCAATGGTGCTGCTCGGTGGCCTGGTTGGGAAGTTCGGCATCTCTCGGCAGAAGGCGGCCGTGATGGCGAGCCGGGCGGCGTTCATATGGTCTTCCATGTAGTCCTGCAGGGAGTGAATCAGCATGATGTTGGGGTTGACTTCTCGGAAGATCGCACCGACCTGTGAGAGCAGCTCCTTGTTGTACAGAATGTCGATATCGTCACACAGACTCGGGTGGAAGACGGCACCTATCAGCTCGGCAGCAGATCGGGCCTCGCCCTCACGGGTCGCGATGATCTCCTCGCGAGAGAGCGTTGCAGTGCCGCAGGAGCCGTTGGCGATGTTCATGTAGTGGATCTCGAAGCCGGCCTGCTTCAGCAGGATGAGCGTCCCGGCCATCATGAACTCGATATCGTCCGGGTGTGCCGCTAGGGCGAAGGCCACGCGGCCTGAGTCGGCTGTCATCGCTCTGCTCTCCCGCTGACGATCTTCTGCCGCCAAGACGGCACCGATACTTACCGTCCCTTGCTGTGCCGAGGTGATTCAATGAAGTTGTGTGCCAGCCCTCTTGCCGGTTCCAGGGGGCGACTAGGAGTCTCGCGCGTGAGCGCAGAACGCGACGCCTGTACCCGCGTTCTTGTTGGGAGAGAACTGCTGACCGCGACCGCGAGCACTTCCCTTCGAGCGTCAATCTTGCGCTCGACCTCGAAGGACTCGAAGTGTCCGTCAAGTAGCGGAGCGCACCCGTGAAGCAGAGACAGTCGTCAGGAGATTCGCAGATGCAGACCGTGATCGCCAATTCAGGGAGCAGATGCTGGACCGCGCTGGCAACGGCGGTTGCTGCGGTCTTGCTGCTATCCGGCTTCCTCTCCTGCAGCGGAGATGAAGCGACGAGTCCGGAATCAGCAGACCTGGGCCAGGCTACCTCCGAGGGCGGCACGACCTACTACGTGGACAGCGAATCGGGTGATGACCCCAACAGCGGCACGTCACACACCCAGGCGTGGCGGAGCCTCGAACGGGTGAACACAACGGTCTTCGCACCCGGGGACAAGATTCTCTTCCGTGCCGGAACGCGCTACGTGGGTCAGCTCCGCCCGCAGGGATCGGGGAAGGCAGGCGCTCCGATCGCGATCGACATGTTCGGCGAGGGGCCCAAGCCGCGGATAGACGGAGAGGGCAGATATGGGGAGACAGTGCTCCTGCGCAACGTGGAGTACTGGGAAGTGAGCAACCTGGAGGTCACGAATACGGGCGAGACGCGCGGAGCGAAGCGCAGCGGGGTCGTCGTGGGGCTTGAGGACTTCGGCACGGCCCACCACATCCACCTCAAGCACCTCTACGTCCACGATGTCAACGGCAGCAACGTGAAGGAGAAGGGCGGGTCCGGGATCCGCTGGTATTGCGCCGGGAAGAAGGTGAAATCGCGATTCGACGGCCTGCTCATCGAGGGCTGCCACCTGGTAAAGACGGACCGGAATGGCATCACTGGCTGGAGCGAATATTGGTCGCGCCAGGAGTGGTATCCGAGCCTGAACGTCGTCATCCGCGGCAACCTGCTGGAGGACATCGGCGGGGACGGGATTGTTCCCATCGGATGTGACGGCGCTCTCGTCGAGCACAACGTGCTGCGCGGCGGCCGAATGCGCGCTCCGGACTACGCGGCCGGCATCTGGCCGTGGAGCTGTGACAACACGGTCGTCCAGTTCAATGAAGTGAGTGGAATGAGAGGCACAAAGGACGGCCAGGGGTTCGACTCGGACTGGAACTGCCAGAACACGCTCATTCAGTACAACTACAGCCACGACAACGAAGGCGGGTTCCTTCTCATCTGCAACGACGGGCATTCGACGCTGCCCTACAACATCGGCAACAAGGGTACTGTGGTTCGCTACAACATCAGCCAGAACGACGGCGCTCGGACGTTCCAGATCAGCGCCGTCGAGGACACGACCATCTACAACAACACTATCTACGTGGGCAACGACCTGGACGTGCACGCGATTTGGCATCACAGCTGGGGCGGATACGCTCACAACACGTCCTTCTATAACAACATCTTCTACGCTGATGGCCTCATGCGATACCAGTTCGCCGACAGCACAGGCAATGTGTTTCACAGCAACGTCTTCTACGGAAACCACGAGAACCGCCCCGCAGACGCGAAGCCGATGCGGTTCGATCCGCGCCTCGTAGGCCCGAGCGGCGGTGGGAATGGACTCGACTCCGCCGGGGGCTACAAGCTCCAGAAAGACTCGCCCTGTCTGTCCGCGGGCGTCCGCGTACCGGACAACGGCGGACGCGACTTCTGGGGGAATCCGGTGCCCGCGTCGGGGGCCCCAGACATCGGCGCCCATCAGAGAACGAAGCACTGATAGAACGCGCTGCTAGCGGGCGACCTGCTGCCAGACTAGGGTGGGGGCGCGGCGACCTTCCCTAGATGTCGAGCCGCCCGTTGTCGATGAGCCACCGGACGGCCTCGTACACCGCTTCGAGCGAACGGTATCGCGGCTCATAACCGAGCAGACGCCGTGGCTTGGCGATGCTGCAGTTCGGGCTGTGGGCGATGTGGTCCCATGTCGCCTCGGCGTCCTCCTCGCTCACGGTCTTCTGCCATTCGTGCCAGGGGAGGAACTTGAGCCGAGCTTCCCGACCGAACCATCCGGCGACCGATTCCGCATAGCCCCGGAGCGAGAGTGCTGCCGGGGACACAGCGTGGAAGCTCTCGCCGACTGAGGTGCTCCAGTTCGCCATCGCTTTCACGAAGACCTGAGCCACGTCATCCGCGTGCACGTGATGGACGGTTTCGAGGCCGAGATTCGGCAGCGCGACCTCATCGCCGCGGGCCAGCTTTGCGAACACTTCGAGGTTGAAGTTCCCGACCGGATTGAGTGGCGCCCAGCCCGGCCCGACGATGTGGCCGGGATGGACCACCGTGGCGGGGAATCCGTCCCGCCGGGCCTTCTCGAGCAGGTAGTCTTCGATGGCCGCTTTCTGGATCCCGTAGTCGCCGAAGGGGGTGCGAGGCTGGGTCTCTGTCGCGGGCGCTTCCACCTTGGGGCCGTGCACCCAGATCGTACCTGTCTGCAGGAAGTGCCGCACTCTGCCCTGCAGTGCCTCCACGAGCTGCCGCGCGCTTTCCACCGTGAAGCAGATCATATCGATAACGACCTCCGGCTCGAGTTCGGCTATACGCTTGCCGAACTCCACCGCCGCATCGGCTTCCGCTCTGTCGATCTGCAAGCGGCTCACCTCTCCCCACGCGGCGTGCGGCTGATAGGGGTCGCGCTTTCCGCGAGTTATGCACGTCACTTCATGCCCCGCTGCTACCAGCCGCGGCACCAAGAAGGTTCCCACGTGGCCCGTGCCACCGATAACTACAGTCTTCATCTCACTTGTCTCCTGTGTGTGATGCCGGAAGAGGTAGGTCTACAGGGGCTTCGCCCCCTCCTTCCATCTGCATGCCGGCCTCCCGGCCGAGCGCAATCGGCCGGTCAGCCCGCTTGCTCCGATCGCAGTCGGGCCTCGACCATCTGCGGCGTGAAGTTAGCGAACCTCACGACCCACTCGCGGGGAAGGAGCCCGAGCCGTTCCCGCCTGTCTTCGTCGGCTATGTTGCGCTTCACGATCTGTGCTGGCACGCCCTCGGCGATGCAGTTTTGCGGCACGACCATGCCGACCGGACAGGCGCTCCCGTTGGCGACTATGGCGCCCTTTCCTATCTGGCAGTGATAGTCCAGCGATGCATTGATGCCGACTGCCGCACCTTCACCGATCTCGCAGCCGTGCATCGTCGCTCCGTGGTTTATCCAAGCGCTGTCCCCGATGATCGAGCGGTCGCCAGTCTCATCGTAGGGCCGGCCGCCCTCAATGTTCACAAGGTCGTAGATGCAGACGTAGCTGCCGATCCCATTCGTGCCCCGGATGACGACATTGACCAGTATCGAGGTATGATCGCCGACGGAGATGTCGCCGGTGAGCACCGTGCGCTCACCGATCAAGGTGCCATCCCCTATCGAGATCTGTCCGCTCAACATCGCCCCCGCTGCTATGAAGCACGCCTCGCCGATCCGAACCTCCCCCTCCAGCACGGCCGTCGGATCCACGCACGACGAGCTCGGCACCTTCACCTCTCGTCCTCCTCTGTCGCCATGGTTGCCGGCAGGGCAGCGCAAGAGGAGGCGCGGGAATCGTCTCCTCAGACGATCTGCCCCTGTTCCCGCAGCGCCTGCCGCAGGTCTTCGGCCGGAAGGTCGCCGGGCGTCATGCCGCGCTCGCAGCACAAGGCGGCTGCGACGCCGGCCGCCTGGCCCATCGCAAAGCATGTCGGCATGATTCGCAGCGATGCCTGGCCCTCGTGGGTGGCAGAAATGCACCGGCCGGCAACCAGCAGGTTGTCCACACCCAGCGGCAGCAGGCACCGATACGGGATCTCGTAGTAGTCGCCCTCGGGCACCTGCCGGATCTCTGTGCCGGCGCCGGTCGGGCTGTGGATGTCGATTGGGTAGTTGCTCCGGGCAATGCCGTCGCAGAACTTCCTCGCCTCGACCACGTCGTCGCCGGTGAGCGCATAGCATCCGCGGACTCGGCGGCTCTCCCGAACCCCGATCTGGGTCGCCGATTGCTGTAGATACGAGTGCTCGAACCCGCGGACATCACAAACGAGGAACCGCGCGATCTCGTGTGCCTGCTGGCGCGCGTCGAGCTCCGCCGCGGTCAGGTCCTCTGCACTCGTCGCGCGCCGCCCCGTCACGCGCGTGGTGTTGAAGTGGACGACGTGTGGATGAAGCGTGTGGAACAGCAGCACGTTGTCCCGGGGACACCGCACTCGCCCCTCGGCTCTTGCGATGTCGAACAGCCGGTTGATCTCAGCGCGCGGCGGCATTCGCGAAACGGCCACTCCCGCCATGCGGAAGTTGAGCGTCATCGGCTGTGTAAGGCCGTCCTGCTCTCGGCCCTCGTGAAAGGCCACACCCGCGGCGGCGGCGAGATCGGCGTCGCCGGTACAGTCGACATAGATCGCGGCGGACCAGTTCTCCGCGCCCGATTTGCTGGCTGTCTCCGCGCCGGTGATGCGTCCGCCCTCGACCGATGCGCCGGTCATGAGGGTGTGCAGCCGAAGCTGCACTCCTGCCTCGCGACAGAGCTCATCCGCCACCAGCTTGAGCAGCTCAGGATCAAAGGCTCTCGGCTCCCGCTGGGAGCCGTAGCCGCCGAGCTCGGCCAGGCCGTCGAGCACCTCCTGAAAGATCCCCGCCACCAGGGGCTTGCCGCCCGCGTGCCATCCCATGAATGGGTTCACCAGTCCCGCGGTCGCCATCCCGCCGAGGAAACCATAGCGCTCGAGCAGCACTGTCTCGGCGCCCCGCCGCGCCGCCGCCACTGCCGCGCCAATCCCTGCCGGCCCGCCACCGACGACCACAAGGTCGAATTCTGACAGGCTGGTCATGTGATATCTCCCAAACGCTCTGTGCTCCGGCACGTGCTTCTCTCGTTCCCGCGGCTTGACCTTCTTGGGGCCGGACGAGGCGAGCTCCCCGCCACTGACTTCCCCGCAGGGGACAGCGTTGTGAGGCGGAAGTGACGGGCAGAATCAAACCGGAGCACATCATGCAACCCACGGGAAGGAACTTCCGCATGGCCGCTCTATCGAGCGACGGTGGGCCCGTCCCGGCCGCCGATCTCGCTGACGCGATGGTACTCGATATGGAGTACATGCCTGCGTTCGAGCACACGCCGGAAACAGCAACCGGCACCGTCGTGCTGCCGGCGCCGGATGGCCCCTTCGCAGTCTGCCTGCCGCTGAGCGTCGCGGGCTTCGGGCACGTCTATGTCTATGCAGATAACGGCGGCGGGGGCTACTCGGCTGATGAAGTCGCTGATAGGACTCTGAACTTCTCGTTCGAGGCGGCCGCGAGTCGCGCAGCGACCGTCGCGCGGGCCGAGCAGGAATTTCGAACTGCCAGCACCAGACCATCGTCTGAGTACTCGGAACGCATGGCGCGGGCGTCGAACCTGCTGGAGGACGCGCGCTCCAAGCGGTCAGACATCGCGACCTGCGCGAAGCTGGCGATGGCCTCCCTCGCCGAGTCATTGCACGCTGGCGAGATGCTCGTCGTCGAGCACGCGCGCTCGCGCATTGCAGCCTCCGCAAAGCGAGAGGGCTTCCTCTTCGGCTGCAACGGGTTCCGGTATCCGGAGCTGGGGGAGAAGTACGCTGAGCTGTTCGGCGACCTCCTGAACTTCGTCACCCTTCCGTTCTATAGAGCGCGCACCGAGCCGGCGGAGGGGAACCGCGACTTCTCTTGGGTCGAGAGTATCCTCCGATGGACAACGCGCGACGGCCTCCATGTCAAGGGACATCCGCTCGTCTGGTTCCATCGCGCAGGGACACCGAAGTGGATGGAAGGAATGAGCTACGAGCAGGTCGCGAGAACTCACCGCGATTACGTCCTCGACGCCGTCGGGCGCTTCCGCGATCACGTCAAGATCTGGGACGTGATCAACGAAGCTCACGACTGGGCCAATGACTTCGGATATACGCAAGAACAACTGGTGGAGATGACGCGGCTCGCCTCCGACGTCACCCGCGAGGCCGATCCGGAGGCCGTCCGTGTCGTCAACTCATGCTGGACCTGGAGCGAGTATGTAGCTTTGGGAAGGAACTACTCCCGGACAATCGGCCGACCGGCGCGAAGCGTGATCCAGTACATCAGAGACCTGATCGACGCCGGGGTGGAGTTCGAGGCGATCGGCCTTCAGATGTACTACCCGACCCGCGACCTCTTCGAGATCGATCGCCAGCTCGAGCGCTTCTGCTGGCTGGGCAAGTCAGTCCATATCACTGAGTTGGGCGTCAGCTCCTCCGTCAAACCCGTGAAGTATGATCCAATCGTGGATGTCCACTTCAAGCGCTACTGGCACGGCGATCCCTGGACCGAAGCCGATCAAGCGGACTGGATCGAAGCCTACTACACGCTCTGCCGCTCAAAGCCGGCGATTGAGGCGCTGACCTGGTGGGACTTCTCTGATCCCGCCTTCGTTCCGCACAGCGGCCTCGTCGATGAGAAGCTGCGACCGAAGGAGGGCTATCACCGGTTGAAGCGGCTCATCGAGAGCTGGGCGTGAGCGCGGCCTAGTCCCCGCCGGAACTGCAGAGCGTGAGCTCGGGGCTTGCCTCGCCGTGGGCCAGCCGCCGCATCGCCTCCCGCTTGTCAACGCCGGCGCGCTGCGCCTCGACCTCTGCGATGCGGCTGACGGCCGAAAGCAGATTGGTCGCCTCACCCGGGTAGCGTCGCTTGAGCGTTCGCAGCAGCGCCTCGTCTACATCCTCCGTCGGCCCGGCTGAGGCAAGGGCCTCGCGGAGGATAGGGCCGATCTCCACCGTGAACGTCTTCGTCCCGCCGGTCGCGTGTTCGCCCGCGTCGGACATGAGGTCTGTGTGACAGGTCGGACAGAGAACCAGGTTCGGCTCGGCGTGCTCGCGCCCGCATCTCGGGCATCGAGCGCTTCCTCCACTGCTTCTTCCTACAATGCTCATGATGGGTTTCCCCGTCTCCGGTGCCAGCAGGCCTAGACGTCCACCCCGGCCCCGCGCAAGATGGAGATGACGAGGACCCATCCGCCCTGGCTGACGAAGTCGCCGACGATGAGGCCGATCGCCAGCGGGAAGGTCCGACGATAGAGCGGCAGGCCCCCATAGCGGATCACGACGCTCTTGAACGCCCAACCCACGAAGAAGGACTGGGAGTACCAGTGCATGCCCCAGCAGTGGGCCGCCAGGTATCCGATGGGATGGAAGGGCCACCACCAGAAGCGCAGCCTGAGCAGTCCGAGGGCCAGCGTCACGACCGCTCCTGCGCCCATGGCGATGGTGCCGTTGAGGTCGTGCTTGGAGGGGTTGGTGATGAGTTCGAAGATCTGGCCGCCATTGGAGCGGAGCTGGCCGCTGAGCCAGCCGCTGGACGCGGCGCGGGTGTTCAGGAATCCGTAGTGGTACATTCCCGCGATCACGACGTAGATCCCCACCGCGAGCGCGATGACGAAGCCAACCATCATAGCGTAGAGCAGCCGGCGAGATGATACGCCCGCGGCATCGGCGATCTTGAACGACTCGAGGCTGTTGCCCGTGCACACCTCGAATGACTCGCCGAAGCCGGGGAAGTAGCTCCATCGCGTGGAGAGCAGAGAGACCACTTCGCGCGGGCGGAAGATCGCGCTGCCGAAGGGGACGACGATCATGCTGTTGACGGTGAGCGGGAAGGGGACGAACCCAAGCCCGGTCTCGGCCCGAAGCCGCGCCCAGACGACGTAGTGCACGATGATGAGGCCGGCGATGGCCGCGCCGACGAGCACCCGGGTGCCGGCCGCCCAGTAGAAGTAAAGCAGATAGCCGAAGGACAGGAGGAAGCCCAGCACGATCCAGCGATAGGCCAGCGGCTCGCCGGCTTCCTGCGCCTCAGACCGAATGCCGAAGGCCAAGCGAAACGCCCGCGCGAGATGGTGGCGTCCCACCCAGATCGCCCAGGCGGCGACGGCCAGCACCGCGCCGCCGCCCTGATAGGTGGGCGCGGGGAAGGTGCTGGTCCACCACTCCTCGGGACGGTTTGGGGTGGCACCTGCAGTGATCGCAGCGACCGTGAGGCCGACCCTGACGACCCAGAAGAACCAACAGGAGAACGACAGCTCCTTCGGGATGAGATAGGCGACCGCGATCATCCACGGTACGAGCCACAGCTCCCAGGCGCCAAGCCCCGCCAGGGGGCCGACACGCTGCCACTGCATCAGCGTCACGCCGGCCAGGGGAATCTCCGGGATCGCCGGGAACATCCCCGACAGGCGGCTTATCGTCGTCAGCCCGAACGAGATGAGGACCCCGATCCAGAAGACCCAACTCACCGGCAGGCGCCCCCCACTCTGTGCCGACTCGCCTTGGACCATCTCCAACGGAACCTGGGCCAGCGGGAAGGCAAGGCGCTCATGCGATATCCACTGGCGACGTAGCAGCAGGATCAGGCAGAGCGTGGCCGTGAACAGGGCCAGCATATACGAGCCCCAGGCGGCCGCAGGCGCGGCCCATGGCTGCCATGGCACGGAGGACCGGCCCTGGAAGTAGGCCTCCACCGCAGGCGGATCGGTTGGTGAGAACCAGGGCGGCAGATGCTGAAGGAATGTCGTCTCCCACTCCGGCATCGCCCGGGCGAGGTACTGATGGGAGATGTTCGTGCTGAGCGCCCACACCAAGATGCCGTGGGTGACGAGGGGTGCGCCTACGACCACGATCCCGTAGAGAGCGAGAAGCTCGCGGCGGCCCAGGGCGGTGCCTCGCGCTCTGCTCCACAGCGGGTTGAGAGCAGCGGCGAGAAACAGGATCACCAGCGGGGCCATGCCCGGGACTCCGGACCCGAACATGTAGGTGGTGCCGAACAGGATCTCGCCGTAGAACGCGGCCGGGGCGACCAAGGCAACGAGGATAAGCGCGGCGACGACGACTCGCAGGCTGATCCCGCGTGCGCCGCCTCCTCCATTACCGCCGCTGCGCATTGCCGGCACGCCCTCTCCTCAATCGGTAGCCGAAAGGCCTTCCCCTCGTCCCGTTCGCACTCCCCCCTCGCGCGAGCAGATTGCCCTCACAAACAGGTTAGCACCCTTTGTGATTCGCTTCGCTGAGGCGAACGGCTGGCCTCCCGCGTGCGGAAGTCGCGGCGCGGCAGGGCGAACTGCTGCCCTGCTGCGAGGGTGCTGTGCTCAACGCGCCCTGGCCGATGGATCTCAAAGAAGATGTGCGGCCGCTCCTGGAGAAGACGACTTCAGATGAGTTCTCTGCGCGCCACGGCATCGCGCGGAAGCTGCCCGAGGTCAGCCGAGGGTAGGTTCGTGTCCCGCCGGGGAGGTCTACAAGTGATTGCCGCCGTTGGACATCGCCGCTGGGATTGGAGGAATACGATCACTGCCAAGGTCTCGGCCATGCGCGGCGCTCGTCTCCTGCCACGCTGTTTGTCGCTGCTCGCTCTCGGCTGTGTGCTGGCGGCGGGCTGTGGCGGGCGCCGGACGACTCAGACTCCTCTGCTCGAACCCGTCGTGGAGTCCGGCAGTCTGGTGGAACTCGGCGCGGGGGGGCTCTTTCGGTTCGTGGATCACTTCAGAGGTGGAAAGCCTCCGCCGGGGCTCAGGCGGAGCGCGGATGGTGAGTGGCGCATCGCCTTGGGGGAAGCGCACCAGCCGGCCCTGGCCGCTCCCACTCCGTACGTCATTCGGCAGAAGGTTCGGCTTCCTCAGAGCGCGATGCTGCGCACGGGGTACGGGCTTGTCGGCGAGCCCGACAAGGCACGAGACCAGCGCGTGCAGTTCTCCATACGCATGCAGTACGGGGGTCGCGTCGTTGAGCTCTTCTCAGCGGAGGTGAGGCCTGGGTCGGCGCCCGACTCGGGCAATTGGTCCACAATCACGGTCGATCTTGCCGAGGCAGCCGGTCAGCAGGTGCAGATAGAGCTGGCGACCGAGGCTTTGGGGCCCAGCCCGGCGCGCCCATCGGACGCGGACGTCGGCAGCCTCGCAGTCTGGGTCAATCCAACGCTCCTTGCGCCCGCCGAAGCACGCCGCCCCAATATCGTCCTGTTTGTGATCGACGGGCTGCGTCCGGATCATCTCGGCTGCTATGGATATGATCGTCAGACGAGCCCGTTCCTCGATCAGATGGCCCGTGAGGGCGTGCTCTTCCTGGATGCGACCGCTCAGGCCACCTGGACTCTCGCGTCAGTCGCGAGCTTGCTGAGCTCGAGCTACCGGATAGTGCGCGGCTCACATCCGGAGATAATGGCCAAAGTCGGCCAGGGCATTAATGAGGAGGCATCGACGTTCCAGCCGGTGGCAATGCCGACTTCACTTCAGTCCGAGCTTCGCAAAGCCGGCTACGTGACCTTGGCTTGCGTGGGAGGAGGCTTTCTCGATGCCAGCCTTGGCTTTGACTCCGGGTTCGATTGGTACTGGTGCGCGCGGAGCCTGCCAGCTCTGCCCGACCAGTTGTCCGTGGTCAGGCAGCACCTGTCGGTCGATCCGCAGGCCCCCTTCCTGCTGTTCTTTCATACCTATGAGGTCCACAATTACTTTCAGGGATGGGGTCACTGCTTGGAGGAGTTCAGTCGCGGGTACTCTGGCGCGCTCACTGATCGACAGCGGCTCGAGGAAGCCTGTCTCCGCGGCACGCCGGATCGTCTGTCGCCGGACGACAGGCAGTACATACAGGACTTGTACGATGGAGAGATCCTTCACACCGACCGACAGGTGCGAGCCTTCCTTGGGTGGCTGCTTGCGCGACCGTGGGGCAAGGATACTATCCTCGTGGTGACTTCCGACCATGGGGAGGGGCTGGGTGACCATGGAGCAATGAGCCATGGGAGCACGCCCTACCAGTCGGTGGCACGGGTGCCCTTGATAATGCGCCTTCCGGACGGGCGCTGCGCGGGACAGACAGTGGCTCAGCCGGTGGCCCTGACGGACCTGATGCCCACGTTGCTTGAGATCGCCGGAGTTGAGGCGCCGCGCGGCATTGCCGGGCAGTCGCTGCTTCCCCTGCTGGAAGGGGACGGTTATGACGGCCCGTGGCCGATCTTCTCGGAGAGCCGGGGGGCCGACCTGCTGGCGCGCAAGGGCCGCTGGTGCTACATAGCGCGGCGGGGGGAAGGCAAGGAGGAGCTGTACGACATCGCGCGGGACTCAGATGAGACCGACGATGTGGCGACTTCACAGCCGGCCCAGATCGCCCACATGCGTCAGGTGCTGGGGCAGCTCGTGATGAAGGCTGTGCGGGGCTGCCATCTTGCAGTAATGGGGCCCAGGCCCAAAGAGCTGGTCCTCGAGTTGGCGTGCGATGGAGGCCTCTCCTATTTGGCCGTGCCCACGCTCCTGGAAGGCGACCTAGTGAGCGTCACCAAGCCGATTGCCACCAGCGCGTCGGGCCGCGGGTCCGGCACTTCCCCAGGGTGCCGCCTTGAGATCAGGCTTGCCGCCGGCGCGAATCCACACGCGATCCTGTTCGAACCCGAAGACCCCCGTTCGACGGTGTTGGTCTCGGCCACTTTGGGCGGTGAGCCCGTGGGGGCGGCGCGGTTCCACCTCGGCAGAGAGCAGAAGCCTGTTGGCGAGATGCCGATCCCCATCGGCCGTGCGGCCACTCCGATGCTGCTCTGCGACGAGCCGCCGGTCCCGGAAAGACCAGATACTTGGGGTATCTGGATCTGGCTGCCGCGGACTGCGGCATGGGCCCGGCGCGCTGACACCACGGCCGCGCAAACCGTGCCTGACGAACTGCGGGAGCAACTCCACGCGCTCGGGTACCTTAGATAGAGAGCGGGTCGATAGCGACGCCGGCGTCGCGCCGCCAGGCCTGGCCTTGCACGGAAGAAAGGTGGAAGGTGGGGATGAGCAAGCCGAGCGGCATACAGCTTTGCTCCTTCCCTCACCTGCTGGCCGGCGATTTCTAGCGGAGACCGCGCCTGCATCGCCGACATCGGCCGCGTTGCCGTAGAGTTCCCCGCCCTCCCTTATCACCTCGCCGACGAAGTACTGCTTCTCGAACTCCGGCCCTTCGTACCAGTAGGCGCCGGAGACAATGTCGGGAATGCCGTCGTTGTTGACGTCGAAGACGCCGGCCGACTCATAGCGCTCATCCGCAATCAGTTTCTTCTCGAATCTCAAGGGCATTCGCGTCTCCCAGGTCCAGCCGAAGATAGCGGATCGGCCGCGGGCCCGCGCGCCAGCTGCGCGTTACACACGGTGTGGTCTTATCTCAGTCCAAGGAACTCCTCGCCGTTGTGGAGCATGGTTGCGGCCGCCACCTCTTCCGCCGTTTCGGGTGAGAAGTAGCCGGCCTGGATCTTCTGCTCGAGCACTCGCGCGATGCCGATGCGGGCCTGGAGTGCGTATCCCACATCACACCAGGGCCGTCCCGTGTCGGCTCCGTAGCCGAAGATCTTGTTGAAAGGCACGCCGTCGAGCCACTCCGACAGGGCGCGCTCCGTCTCGGCGGGGTTCATTGCCCAGGCCCAGCAGAGGTCGGGGTAGACGTTCGGGTAGTTCTTCGCGATGGCACCGAGCTCAGACGTCCACGGCCACGAGGCGTGCATGATATCGAATCGCACGCGGCGGTACTTCTCGAAGATCGGGATCAGATATGACGCCTTCGTGGAGTTCAGCGATCCCCAGTTCCCCGCGAGGTAGCCGGTGTGTATCTGCACCGGGAGGTCTTCGTCGTCGGCCCGCTCCATCAGGCGGTGGAACAGGTAGTCGGTGAGCGGACGGGCCTGCCGCGCGCTGACAGCACCACCGTCTTGCTGGATGGGCTCGTGGACGGTATCCCGACTCACGATCTCGTTGAAGGCGGCCTCAGCCTCGTGTCGGGTGGGATCGGCAACTGCCAGGTCCCGCGAGTAGGCCATCGCGATCTTAATCGCTGCCAGCGGCACGGCCTCCCTGAACCGGCTGATGTTAGCGTTTATCGCCGCGACGAACCTGTCCAGCGATGTGATTGAGACGCCGGTGGCGCGCTGCAGCTCATCTATCGGACCTCTGTCCATCGTCCCCCACAGGGAGTCCATCCGCCAGGTGAAGCGGTAGTACTCGGGATAAGCATCATCCGCGTACTCGGCCGGGTCGTTGCCATACGTATGACCGTCGTTGAGGACCCAGCGCGTGTTCGCCTTCTCCTTCACGAAGTAGTCATAGGCCTCGGCGGCCGACTTCCCGGCGATGGAGGCCTGAAGCGCGTTGGTTATCTGTGCGAAGTTCTCAGGCGAGTACTCCAGGTCGAACAGCTCCCTGCAGCCGAGCGTCACCGCGCGACCGTAGCCGGTGGTCCTGATCTTGGGCCAGAGCGCGGCAACAGAGCTCGTCTCGTCCAACTCTTGGGTTGGGCGCGCCCCGGCCGCCGTCGCGAGGTCGGACTCTGCGTACCCGCCCAGCAGGCTTTGGTAGTCGTAGCTCTCGCGCTCCCTGTCGAACTGCCTGAAGTTGTAGTGATGGTCGTGGTGACAGAACAGCGGATGGCTCATCGCGAAATCACGAATCGAACTTGCCACTGTGTGCTCCTCTTTCGCTCAACCTCCGGCCTCTCGGCCGGCCTAGTCCGTCTTCTGCTCTATCAGGGCCGTGAAGCGCTTGCCGATGGCCAAGGCCGGGTCGAGCGGCACCTCGGCCCGGTTGACTTTTCGACTGCGCTGTGGACCTTCCCTTGGCCGATGTCTGCCCAGGAGAGGACCGACATCCGTCGTGACGGAATCACTCAGACGTGAGCGAGAAGGGGGACGGCATGAGAAGGATCAGCCGTCGCGAGTTCGTGAAGATAGCGCTGGCCGCACCCGCGGGCATAAGCGCGCTTGGAAGGGAAGTCGCAGTGGTAGAAGAGGGACCCCCGCGCAAGCGGCCGAACCTGCTGTTCGTCTTTCCAGACCAGATGCGCCGTCACGCAATGGGATTCATGAACCAGGACCCGGTTCGCACTCCGGCGCTGGACCGCCTCGCCTCCGAGGGACGGGTGCTCGATCACGCGATCAGCAATACCCCGATATGCAGCCCGTTCCGGGCCATGCTGATGACGGGCAAGTGGCCCCACAGCACCGGCGTTGCGATCAACTGCTACGCCCGCCCCGATGGCTGGGAGGAGACGGAGAGAGAGAAGAACTGCTACCTGCGGCGCTCGGAGCGCTGCCTCTCCGATGTGCTCCACGACGCCGGCTACGCCACCGGCTATATCGGCAAATGGCATCTCAACAAGCCGAAGAAGCCCTATGTGGATCCCGCCGACTACGGCGGCTACATCTGGGACGCCTACCCGCCACCTGAGGACCGGCACAGCTTCGACTTCTGGTATGGGTATGGGTGCCACGGCAACCACCTGCATCCTCACTACTGGACCGGCGATGCCCCGAAGAACGAGCCGATTCACGTCGACCAGTGGGGTCCTGAGCACGAGGCCGACCTCGCCATCGAGTACATCAAAGACTCGAGTGGCAAGCGCCGCGATCCCGACAAGCCCTTCGCTCTATTTGTCTCACACCATCCCCCACACAACCCCTACAACGCGGTGCCCGATAAGTACCTGGCGGAGTATCGGGACAGGCCGCTCGAAGAGCTGCTCAACCGCGGCAACGTGGCTCTCTCGCCCGACGAAGGGCCGACGACACACGCGAAGCGCGCGGTGAGAGGCTACTTCGCGATGGTGACGGGAGTGGACGAGCAGCTCGGCCGCATGCTCGCCTGTCTGAAGGACGAGGGCCTGGAGGACGACACCATTGTCGTCTTCAGCTCCGACCACGGGGAGATGATGGGCAGCCACAATCGAATGGCGAAGTCCGTCTGGTACGAGGAGTCGGTCGGCATTCCGTTCATCATCCGATGGCCCGGCAAGATCGAGCCCGGCCGCGACGATCTGCTGCTCAGCGTGCCCGACTACATGCCGACGCTTCTCGGCCTGATGGGGTTGTCAGACGAGGTGCCAAGTGGTGTCGAGGGAACGGACTACTCGGCCGCGCTCCTGGGCAAGAGCGTCGCGCGTCCGACTTCTGCTCCCTACCTGAGCATGCAGCATGACGGCGACGAGTACGGCGCGCGCGGCCTGCGCACGCATCGCCACACCTTCGTCGTGCGGCGCACGAAGGAGGCTGAGGAGACCATCCTCTACGACAACGAGAAGGACCCGTACCAGCGCGAGAACATCGCCGACCGGAACGCGGCCCTCGTGTTGGAGCTGCGCAGGGAGCTCAACGGCTGGCTGCGGCGCGCCGGCGGCGAGTGGGCGAGAGGATAGCCTCCAGCGGGGGGTGGTACTCCCGGACGGGAAGGACGTCCTCCGGGTGTTCCCCTCTCCGGTAATGCCCCGGGGTGCACCGGTAGTGCTGCACGAAGCACCGGTGCAAGTGTGCCGCGTCAGCAAAGCCGAGCTCCTCTGCGATCTGCGCCAGCGACGAGCCCGTCCCCAGCAGCATTTCCGCGGCCTTCAGCACTCGATAGCGCGACACGAACTTGCCGAAGCTCAATCCCATCGTCTTCCGAAACAGCGAGGAGAACTGCGACCGCCCCAGCGCGCACGCCTTCGCTCCCTCGTCAAGCGTCGTCCGGGCCGCCGGCCGAGAGCGCACCAGATCGATTGCCGGCGCCAGCCTCCCCAGGTCGCCCATCTCCACCGACTGGCTGCCCTCCTCGGACGGTTGCCACTCACACCACACCAGGTACAGCAGCTTCAGCACATCCAGGCGGACCGCGGCCATCCAGCCTCGCCGCGCCTCCCCCAGCTCGCGTATGACCTCATGCGCCACGGCCAGAATCCGCTCCCGCGTCTGCGGCGTCCGCGCATATGGCCGTTCCCGCGGTGGCACGGCGAACAAGTTCAACCACGACATCCCTTCAAAGCTTTCCTCTCCCAGGAAGTGGGACAGGAAGTGGATCATGAGGGTGTACGTACCCGGCTCCAATGTCTGCCATGCGTGCCTCTCCCAGGCCGGGCTCAGATACATGCCTCCCGGGGACAGCACCGTTTCCAAGTCTTCGAAGTATCGCTTCTGGCTTCCCGTCAGCAGCACGCCGATCTCGAACGCCTGATGGATATCGCTCCTGACCGGCTCGGGGTGTCGCTCGGGCACCACCCACCCGCCGAACGATCCCGTGAGCTGCTGCCGGCTGTCAACCAGGATCACCCGGCTCTGCGCCCGGCCAGCCGCGCTTCCTTGCTCCTCGTCACTGGGAATAAGCTCCCTGTCTTGCTCGCGTTGAAGCATCGCAACAGCCCCCAGTAAGATCGGACGATTGTACAATCAATTCGTAACTCTGTCAAATGACACCTCTCAGACCCTGGACTACCATTGAGATGGATCTCCGTGGCAACAGAGATGGTCCGACAGGCCTCGCCGCAGGCAGGTCGAAGCGATGGCTGCGAAAGGAGGTGAAGACCGGTTTAGCCGCTTCACTGTTCTGCTGCTTCGATCTATCCGATAACGAGTCGTTGAAGGAGTCTCCATGCCTAGACGAGAGAAGGGATTCACACTGATTGAGTTGTTGGTGGTCATCGCGATCATCGGGATCCTCGCTGCCATGGTCTTCCCGGTGTTCGCCAGAGCGCGGGAATCAGCGCGCAAGGCGGTGTGCCTTTCCAATGTGAAGAACATCGCGCTCGCCTTCCAGATGTATCTGGCCGACAATAACGACACGTTCCCGCCGAAGGAGCATCGGTGGGAAGTCATCGACTACTATGAAACGAGGTGGGACAACCCGGGCTGCCCCCTCATCCAGTACAACAACCCCTACCTCCGGTGGCCGGTGATCCTGGACGAGTACGTCAAGAACCGGGAGGTGTGGCAGTGCCCCAGCGCCAAGATGGTTGGCGGGGCCTACTGCATCGTCCCCGGACCCAACTGGTTCGAGTATCTCAGAGCGACCGAGGGCGAGTGGGGCACCTGGGTCGCCGGTGAACCCTACATATGTCCCTGTGACGGCTCTTGGCCGTCCGGATGGGGCGGTGACGTTACCGATTCCATCCTGCAGGGCCGGGTGGCCGTGCTGGGCTGGAGAGAGGACATCGCCCGGCGCGCCTTCGTCCAATCCATCGGCATGCCCGAGATCCCGCCGAACTACGGGCTCAAGCTCGTCGAGATCGAGGACCCAGTGTGGTTTATTATTGCGGGCGACAATGGCGTGTTCACCCTGTTCCAGAGCGCCATCAACTGGGCCTACCCGGACATGTGCGAGATGGGCTGCCTGTGCGACATGGACCATAGCTGGGCGTTCGAGAACTGCCCTTGGTCCCAGGACTGCCGCGGCACGACCGAGGAGCGGCGCGACCCCAATTGGCGTCGCAGCCAGGCCCGCCACCTCGGCGGGGTGAACCTCGGCTTCGCCGACGGACACGCCGCCTGGTTCAACTCCCAGTACCTCGTGACCGAATCCCCCAAGTGGCCGTCCCGGTATGCTTTCGAGAATAGCTGGCCGAACCAGAGCGGCGTAGAGGGCAAGTTCAAGGGCATCAACATCCTCTGGTACCCGACGACCACGCCGTCAGGCCAGGACTGGTCGAGCGAGTGTGGCGTACCACCACTGTACTAAGCCAGGCCGCCTGGCGTAGGATCGCAAAGTACAGCAGAGGCGGGGCGAGCGGAGACGTTAGAGGGCTCCGCTCGCCCCTCGATGTAGAGTTGACTGGTCCGAGCCCACTTCTTTCCCGTGCGAAGGCTGTGGAACGGTGAGGATGAACATGACACACAGAGCGACTGGGAAACAGAACATCACGCGACGCGACTTCCTCAGAGGCACCGCCGCAGCCGCCCTCGCGGCCTCCTCGAGTCGGCTGCTCGCCTCTGATGAGCCGCCTGCTTCGCCTGAGGAGAGCCCGGCCCGGTCCGGTGCTACCTCCGACTCCCGTCGCTGGCGCGGCTTCAACCTCCATAACATGTTCTACATCAAGGGAGCCGGCGCGTTCCAGGAGCATGACTTCCGCTGGATTGCCGAGTTCGGCTTCAACTTCGTCCGCATCCCCGTCGCCTACCAGATGATCACCATCAAGCGGGACCCCTACCGGCCCGATGAATGGTGGCTCAAGGAGCTGGACCGCGCGCTCGAATACGCCCGGCGATATAGGATCCATGTGTGCCTGAACCTGAATCGCGTCCCCGGCCACCCCGCCCATGACGAGTGGGAGCAGCCATACCGGCTGTGGAAGGACCAAGCGGCCCTCGACGCCTTCTGCCACCTCTGGCGGAGCCTCGCCGAGCGCTACCAGGACATCACCCCGGACCAGCTCAGCTTCAACCTCATCAACGAGCCCCCCGGAGGCGGACTCGGCGAGACCATGTCAACCGCCGATTACGTCCGCGTCATCACCGCGGTCACCGAAGCCATCAGGGGAATCGACCCCGATCGCCCCATCAACACCGACGGCCTCCAATGGGGAGTCTTCGCCTGCCCCGGACTCAAGGACCTCGGCATAGGCCAGAGCTGCCACATCTACGTCCCCTTCGAACTCAGCCACTACAAAGCGTCCTGGATCAAGGGCTCCGACGCCTGGCCCGAGCCCGTCTGGCCCGGGCTCGAATCTCAGGGCTTCTACGAGGCCTATGGCAAGGGCTTCACCTGGAACCGGGCGAAACTGGAGGAGTTCTACCGGCCCTGGTTCGACCTCGCGGCACAGGGCGTCCCGGTTTTCTGCGGCGAGACCGGTGCTTACAACAAGACACGCCACCCCGTCGCCCTCGCTTGGCTCCGCGACGTCCTCGACATGCTCAAGAGCCACAACATCGGCTGGGCCCTCTGGAACTTCCGCGACACCTTCGGGATTCTCGATTCCGGCCGAGCCGATGTCAAGTACGAGGACTTCCACGGCCACTGGCTCGACCGCAAGCTCCTCTCCCTACTTCAGGAGTTCACCTGAGCAGGCGCGTCGGGGCAGCCGGCGCGCTGCTGGCGGCTGGATGTCGACCCAACCGGCTTGCTATCTCTCGATCGCTCGGCTGGCGGCCGGTTTGCCGCACTAACGGCATGAAAGAGTCTCGATATGCAACCGACAGACACACACTCGCCGCAAGGGCCGGCAACCGGCTTCCCGCGCGGGCGCGGGTTCAACCTTCTCGAGATGTTCAAGGCCGGCAGTGAGGCCGAGTGGCAGGAGCACGACTTCCAGTGGATTGCGGACTGGGGCTTCGACTTCGTTCGACTCCCCCTAGCCTACCCGCTCTGGATCGAGGGGGGCAGCGAGGGCGCCGATCCCTTCACGCTCTCTGAGCCCGGTTTGGCGCGGGTCGACCGCGCCGTCGATCTCGCCCTGAAACACGGTCTCCATGCCTGCCTCAACTTTCACCGGGCGCCCGGGTACTGTGTCAATCCCGACCGGACCGAGCCCTTCTGGCTCTGGAGGGACGCCGAGGCCCTCAATGCCTTCTGCTTTCACTGGCAGACATTCGCCCAGCGCTACCGGGGAATCCCTTCCTCGAGGCTCAGCTTCAACCTCATCAACGAGCCGCCCGGCATCGGCGATCAGGGCCATCAGATAACGAAAGAGCAACACCGGCGCGTCATTCATTCCGCCTCCACCGCCGTCCGCGCCGTCGATCCCGAGCGCCTCATCATCGCCGACGGAGTCGAGTGGGGCAATGCCCCCTCTCCCGAGCTCGCCGATCTCGGCCTGGGCCAGAGCTGCCGCGCCTACCTTCCCTTCGAGCTGAGCCACTACAAGGCGCCCTGGTTCCTGCACTCCGACACCTGGCCCGTGCCCGCCTGGCCCGGCCCCCCAAGCGAGAGCGGGCCCGGCACTCGCGCCGCGCTCCAGCAGCACTACCGGACCTGGGGCCGCCTCGCCGATCTAGGCGTCTGGGTGCACTGCGGGGAGGGGGGTTCCTACAATCGGACTCCCCACGCCGTCGTCCTCGCCTGGCTCCGCGACGTACTGGAGATCCTCCACTCGTACGGCATCGGCCTTGCCCTTTGGAACTTCCGCGGCCCCTTCGGCATCTTCGATTCCAACCGGCCCGACGTCGAGTACGAGAGCTTCCACGGCCACCACCTCGACCGGAAGCTTCTGAGGCTCCTGCAGCAGTTCGAGTGACCGGGCCGTCACGCGCCGGTTGGCGGTTCGACTCGTTTGCCAACGGCCCCGCGGGAGGGAATCGGCCCCGCGAGGTCGCATTCTCTGCTGAAACCATGGGGGAGCAGCTTAACAAAGGCCGACCCACCCTGGAGCCCGGCGGGCCGCTCGATCTGGAGGCGACAACAGCGAGAACTGGCGGGTCCCGCGGCAATAGCAGCATCTGGCGGGGGATCGTCGTTGGCCTCATTCTGCTGCCGGTGAACACCCTCTGGGTCTTCTACCTCGAGCAGGTCGGAGGGCATGGCCCCTTCGTCTCCACCATCTCGCTCTTTTTCAACGTCGTCTTCATCCTCGTCTTCGTCGCTCTCGCCAATGCGGCCGTCCGTCGCCTGCGCCCCTCCCTCGCCCTCAACCGGGCCGAGATGATCATCGTCTACGTCATGCTCACGATCAGCACGTCGATCATGTCCCACGACATGCTCCAGGTGCTCATCTCGATGATGACGACCGGCTACTGGTTTGCCAACCCGCAGAACCGCTGGGAGCAGATGCTCGACGGCACCACGCCGAGGTGGCTCGTCATCTCCGACCAGGATGTGCTCTACGGTTACTGGAACGGCGCCACGACGCTCTACCAAGAGGTCGTGCTCTCCGCCTGGCTCGGACCGATGCTCTGGTGGCTCGGCTTCATGTTCGTGCTCGTCTTCGTTCTCATCTGCCTTTCGGTCGCCTTCCGCCCACTATGGTCGGATCGGGAGCGCCTTACCTTCCCGATCATCCAGCTTCCGCTCGAGCTGACGAACCCGAGGACCACCCTTCTGCGCAATCCCCTCATGTGGATCGGCTTCGGCATCGGCGCCATCATCAACCTCATCAACGGGCTCAACTACATCTTCCCGGCCGTGCCCTCCATCCCGCTCTACATCAACCTCCAGAGCTACATCCACAACGATCCGTGGACCGGAACCGGCTGGTTTCCCATGACGTTCAACCCATCGGTCATCGGCCTGGCCTTCCTGATGCCGCTGGACCTGCTCTTCTCGTGCACGGTCTTCTATCTCTACTGGAAGGGGATGTTCGTGATCGCCAAGGCGACCGCCGTCAGCGAGGGCTACGGCTGGGGCGGGCCGAGCCCGGCGATCTTCCCCTACTCGAACGAGCAGATGTTCGGCGGCTTCGTCGCCATCGCGCTCAGCTCCGTACTCATCGGCCGCCAGTACTTCAAGCACGTGTGGCGGCGCATCATCGCCCGCCCCTCCGAGGTGGATGACTCGAACGAAGGCCTCGGGTTCCGGACTGCCTTGGTCGGCTCTATCATCGGCGTCGCGCTGCTCATCGCGTTCGCCATCCGCGGCGGCCTCAGCCCCTACCTCGCCATCGCCTTCTTCGTCATCTACTTCCTGCTCGCCGTCGCCGTCGCCCGCGTCCGCGCCGAGTTCGGCTCGCCCGTCCACGACTTCCACTTCGCCGGGCCGGACTACACCCTCAACTACGTCCTCGGGAGCGCCAACCTCAGCGACCGTGACCTCGGCATGTTCCACCAGCTCTACTGGTTCAACCGCGCCTACCGCGGCCATCCGGTGGCCAACACCATCGAGGGAGTGCAGATGAGCGCCCGCGCCCGGTTCCACGGGCGCGCTGTCGTGGTCGCCATCCTCCTGGCCACGGTGGCGACGGTGATCGCCGGATTCTGGGGGTGGCTCCACTACGCGTACAAGCTCGGTGCCGCTTCAGCCTGGGGCTATGGGGCAAACTGGTTCGGGGAAGAAGCCTACAATCGGCTCCACTCCTGGATCGAGAACCCCGAGCCGGCCAACATCACGGCGCCCTTCGCCATGGCGGCCGGGTTCGCCATATCGCTGCTGCTCGCGGCGGCGCGCACGCGCTTTGTCGGGTGGCCCCTGCACCCGGTCGCGTACGCGCTGTCGGCGAGCTGGTCGATCAACTGGGTCTGGATGCCGATGTTCATCGCGTGGCTGATCAAGGGGCTGGTCCTGCGCTACGGCGGGCTGCGATTCTATCGGCGCGCGCTGCCCTTCTTCTTCGGGCTCATCCTTGGGGAGTCGATGCTCGGCTGCACCTGGCCGATTATCGGCCTCATCTTCAATGTGCCGAGCTACAACTTCTTTGGATCTTAGCTGGTGGGCAGCACTCCCTTTCAGTTCCCCGATACGTCGTCCACACCCGCGAACAGCCGCCGCAGCCGCGCGACGTCTGCCTCCGGCAAAGGCGGCCGGCTCAGCGATTCCGCGTTCGTCTCCAAGTGTTCCACCTTGCCGGTCCCCGACAGCACGACGTGCACGCCCGGCTCGTAGCGGGCGAAGCGATAGGCCGCGTCCTGGAGACTCGTCGCTCCCCCTTCGTGCACGACGAAATCGAGGGCCGTCTCGTCTCCGACCAGCTTGGGATCGACGCGGCCTCGGTCTCGCAGGTCGGCGAGCGTCACCACCAGCGCCTTTCGGTCGCTCAACGCCTTCCTCACCGCGAACATGATGAGAACGCCGATGTTTTCCTCGATGGTCGACGCGAGGACGCGCTCACGAGCCGACTGGTTCAGGACGTTGAGGCCGACCATGATCACATCCCAGCAGTCGTCCTGAACTGCTCGGCTCAGCATCTCGTGGCCGGGATCGGAGGCGAAGGCCTCCGTGACGCCGATGGACCGCAGCTTCCCCTGCTGCCGAAGCCGCACCAGCTCTGGAACGAATTCCTCTGACGCGCGCTCGTATTGCTCTGCCGAGAGCCCGTGGAGGTGGTAGACATCGACGTAGTCGGTGCCGAGCCTGCGGAGGCTCTCCTCGAGCGCTGGCGCAACGCCCTCCGCACTCAGCCCGTCATCTCCCCACATGGAGCGCTTGGTCGAGATGACGATCTCCTCCCGTCGCCTCCCGCGCAGCCCCTTCCCCAGGATCTCCTCCGTGCCATAGGCCTCGGCCGTGTCGAAGAAGTTCACGCCTAAATCCAGCGCCTGCTTGACCACTTCGATGGACTGCTCTTCAGTATTGCCATAGCTCTGGCCGAGGCGGCTGTGACCGCCGCAGCCCAGTCCCATGACGCTCACGCGAAGTCCGGTGCGGCCGAGAGTGGTGTAGTCCATGACGCCGTCTTCCCGTGCTACTCCTGACCCTTCGTCATCTGGGGCGGCGCGCTCCCGTCCCCCGAGAAGGTAATCGCGTCTGGGCCCACACGGACGCCACCCGCGGCACCCTCGATGTTGGGCGGCTCGTCGCCCGCCGCCAGCGGCACGAGCACCACGAGGAACTCCATCCGCGCCGCCCGGCCGGGCGCGCTTATCCGCAGGCACCGCGGATCCTCGACGTTGATCTTGTCGCCCATCCCCTCCACTGCAGACATCCTCACGCGGGCCGGCGCAACCACCTTCCCGGCCAGCCTCGCCTTCTCGCCCGTGATGAGGAAGGTGTCGCCGTCAATCTCCACCTTCCCGCCTGGCTGGAGCATGAAGTCGTAGCTCGTCGCCTCGCCCATGTGTGCGAGGTCGCGCACGATAACATAGCCCCACTTCCCCGTCCCGTCGTGCGGCTGCACCAGGGCCAGCTCCCGCACCACCGACTCCGCGCCCTCGTAGCACTTCGTCGCATCGGAGCGGAACCACACGACGCCGTCTCGTTCCTCCGCGTGCGTGATCACGCCAATGCTGTCGGGGTCCTTCCGCTGATTTTTCCCATCGATGACGAGGCAGTTGTGCGACCACGTGCTCGTGTTGAAGTAGATGACTTCTCTGTTGAAGTACCCCTCGCCGACCTTGCCGTAGCCGTAGTCCCGCAGCAGCCATTCACCGCCCGCGTTCAGCAGGAAGTTATTCACATCCAGGTGCGAGTGGGACACCGCGGCCTTGCCGCTGCGCAGGTGAAGCGTGAGCGCATCCTCTCCCCAGCCGGTCCGCGCGCCGGCGAAACCGGTCTTCTTGAAGGCATGCCACAGGGGCTGACCGGACGGCATCTCGGGCCGCACCGAGGGGTCGTGGCAGAGCAGGCCCCAACAGGTCGCGTCGATGTCCCGTCTGTCGGGCAGCGACTCCGCCAACCACTGTGTCAGCCGGTCGTCGTATTGGCCGGCGATTCGGTACATTATCGGCCGTATGGAGTGCCAGTCCCGCGCCGGCCCGTCGCCGAAGTTCGCCACCTGCCAGATCTCCGGCCCCGCCAGGTAGAGGCGGAAGAGTGGCGTGTGGCGGAAGTACTCGGCGGCGTAGAAATCCTCGTTCGCGTAGGGGCGCGCGGCCTCGATGAGCCGCATCAGGGACTCCATCCCGTATCCCCAGTAAGGGACGCCCTCCTCGTACGCGCCCTCATCGGGCAGCTCGGCGATGATCTTGCTGCCGCCCCAAATGGCCTTCGCCAGCCAGGTTCCGGCCTCCGGCTCCTCGCCGGCGAGGGCGACCGCCGTTGCCGCCAACGCCTGGTAGGCGCACCACGCGTGGTTCTGCCTCCACTCGTGCTTCCACCAACCCCGATCGTTGATGCCCTCAGCCGCCTGGTACATGACCCGGCCGCGCTCGCGGAGAATGGCCCGAAGGCGCTCTCGGTCGTCCTCCGACCATCGATCGTACAGCCAATCGTAGGCGATGGAGATGCCGAAGAGCTGATGCGAGGCCGCCAGGTCGGCGTTCTCGAACACGCCCGCGCCCCAGAGGGGGTACTCGGCCGGCTTCAGCGCCCACTTCCGCAGGTGATCGAAGTACTTCGGGTCATCGTCCAGCAGCGCCACCAGCGCCATCCCCGGCAGCACGTAGCCGAACCGCCTCTGCCAGAGCATCTCGTCATTGAGGGTGCCGGGCCGCGTCGGGTCATTGCCGACCTCGGGCGGCCGGTAGTCGGGAGGATCGCGGTCCAGCGACTCCTCCACCGCCGTCCTCAGCCTCTCCCATTTCTCGCGATGGGTTGTCTTGATAGCCTGTCTCAGCTCCGCCAGGCCATCCTCCTGGAAGAACAGCCGCGGCCTCCCGGCCGCTACGACTCTCGCGCTCAGCTCCTCGGAACTCATCTGGACCTCACTTGGCTGCCACTCGCCGCCCGATGGAGCGGCGACGAGCAGTGCGACTGCTGCCGCGGCGCTTGCCGCTAGTGCTTTCATCCGATTGCGCCTTCCTGAAGATCAGGCAGTAGTGATGATGGTAGTTCGGCACGAAGATCTTCGGGTATCCCCAGATGCCCAATGGCTTGGTGTTCTGGCACCAGATCCGTTCGCCCTGGAACAGCCATTTGAAGCGGCTCCGGCCGCGCCGCTCTATCCGCCGCGCCAGGTCCCAGGCCAGCATGCGCACCCGGCCCTCCGGGTCGCGCAGATTCTGCGCCACGACGACCAGGTACTTGCCCGGCTCGACGCACCGCCTCACCTGATCGAAGACCGTTCCGAGTCCCTCGATGAAATCGGCGTAGTCGCGGACGTTGCCCAAGTCGTCCGGTCGCTTGGAGTAGGCCGTGTCGAGCCCGCGGGCGGCGCGCTGCTTGTGCTTTGAGAACACCCCGCCGCGGCTGGTCCTCAGCATCCGCCAGTAGGGCGGAGACGTGATGGCGAAGTCGAACTGCGGGAGGCCGCGCTCGAACTCGATGCCGGCCGCCTCGAGCTGCGCCCGGCGTTGCTGCCAGAACGCCGCCTTGCCGATCTCTCGTGCATCGCCGCGGATCACGGCCTGCGCCGGTTCGACTCTCTTCACCCGCCGCGCCGCCGTCCGAGCGTACCTGGCGCTCAGCTCCACGCCGACGCCGACGCGCTCGTTCTCCGCGCAGGCGACGAGCGTCGCGCCCGAGCCGAGGAAGGGGTCCAACACCGCCCCACCGCGCTTGGTGAAGAAGGAGAGGAACTCGGCCACCATCTCCTCGGGGAACCGCGCCGGATGCAGTTCCGTCGGCTTGTTCCGCCAGTAGCGCGGCGAATCGCACACGAACCACGTCCGCGTGAACTTGATCCACTCGCGGCCGGAGAGATCGTTGAGGTCGTTGCGGGGGAGCCGAGAGCGTGCCATCTTCAGGCCGCCAGCAATTGCCTCAGCCTCGTGTATCTGCGCGCCGGGCGGTTGTTCCTGACGGCGGTCCAGATGGCGGGGCGGTTGCCGACGAAGACGCACTTGCGTTGCGCCCGGGTGAGGCCGGTATAGAAGAGATTGCGCTGGAGCATGATGTACTGGCTCGTGTGGCAGATCATGACGACCGCGGGGTACTCGCTGCCCTGGGCCTTGTGGACGGTCAGCGCGTAGGCGAGCTCGAGCTCATCCAGCTCGTCGAATTCATACCAGGCTGAGTTGTCGAAGAACTGCACCGTCAGCGTGCTGGCGGCCGGATCAACGGAGAGGATTGTCCCGACGTCGCCGTTGAAGACTTCCTTTGTGTAATTGTTGACCGTCTGGACGACGCGGTCGCCCTCGCGCAGGACCTTCTCCCCTCGCCGCGCCTCTCGCACGCCGTCGCGCTCCGGGTTCAGGGCCTCCTGAAGGACCGAGTTCAGGTGCACCGTGCCGAGAAGCCGCTTGTTCATTGGGGTCAATATCTGGATATCCTGCGGCTGAAATCCCTGCCGGGGGAGTTCTCTGCCCACGAGACCGACAATGCGACGGATGATCGCTTCCTGGTCCGGCTCGGAGATGAGAACACAGTCGTCTTCCCGGCGGGGCGGCATGCGGAACTCCGGCGCGCGGCCGCCGTTCACGCGATACGCGTTCATCACTATCTGGCTTTCCCGATCCTGACGGAAGATCTCTGTTAGCCTCGCCACCGGCACGGCCTTTGAATGAATCAGGTCGCGCAAGACAAGGCCCGGCCCGACCGAGGGCAGCTGGTCCACGTCGCCAACGAGGATCAGTCTGCCTTTGTCCGCCACGGCCCGTGTCAGCGCCCACATGAGATCGATGTCGAGCATGGAGGCCTCATCAACGATGACGACGTCGGCTCCCAGCGGCCGGTCTTCATTGCGGCGGAACTCCCATGCCACCGGATCTATCTCCAGCATCCGGTGGATCGTCTTCGCAGGCCGGCCGGTCACCTCGGAGAGCCGCTTTGCCGCGCGGCCCGTGGGGCTGGCCAGCGCGACCTCACAGCCTGACCTCTCGAATAGATCGACGATGGCGCGGGTGACAGTCGTCTTTCCGACGCCGGGGCCGCCGGTCAGGACGAGAACCTTCTCCGTTAGCGCCAGCCTCACTGCCTCTGCCTGCTGCCGCGAAAGCGCCGCCTGCCCGACCATCCGGTCGCCCCGAAGCCACTCCTCCAACGAATCGTCGGACACCTCGGCCTCGGCCTCCGCCTCCTGCAGCCGCTTCAGGTGCGTGGCAACTTCTTGCTCGGCTCGCCACAGCCGCGGAAGATACACCGCTTCGGCCGTTCCATCTGGCGGCCGGCCGGGGGCGAGCCGGAGCTCAACGTCCTCCTCAACCCTTACCCACCCATTCGAGCGCAACGTGGCATAGGCGTCCTGCAGCAGGTCGGCGTGCTCGCATTCAAGCAGCCGGGCGGAATCCTCCATCAGTCGCGGCCTGGGCAGGAAGCAGTGTCCCTGGTGTGCGGCTTCCTGGAGGGCATGAGTCATCCCGGTCTGGAGGCGGAATGGCGACGTGAGCGGCAGGCCGGAAGCGCGGGCGATGCGGTCGGCCGATCTGAAGCCTATGCCCTCAACCTCCATCGCGAGCTGGTAGGGATTGCGCTCAACCACCGCGACGGCCTGATTTCCGTAGTGAGCGTAAATGCGTATCGCCTGCGCGGAGCTCACTCCCATCCCCTGCAGCCGCACGAGCACGCCCTGCTTGTCATCGACGCGGTGCTGCCGCCAGTGTTCCCCAATCGCCTGGGCCTGCTTCTTGCCGATCCTCTTGATCTCCGCAAGTCGCTCGGGTTCCTCGTCGAGGACGCGGAGTGTGTCCTCCCCAAACCGCTCCACGATCTGGGCGGCACGCTTCTCTCCAATCCCTTTTATGGCCCCACCGGCCAGAAACCGCTGGATGGCCTCTGGCGTGATCGGGCGCTCTACTGCGTAACGGGAGAAACGGAATTGCTCGCCGTACTGCGGGTGTGTGCCCCACTCTCCCCACAGGCGGACCGACATCCCCTGGCGCGCCTCCGCCAGACACCCCACCGCGGTCACCAGCTCCCCCTCGCCGCCGTAGCCCTCCGCCACCCTGAGACGCGCCACCGTCCAGCCGTCCTCTTCGTTGTGGTGGCGCACCTGCTCGATCGTCCCACCAAGCTCGCGCAGTTCTTCAGCCGGACCGTCACTCGCGCTCATGTGAGCGGATGTTCGACAGGCCGACCGCCTGACCTGCCCGCGGCATAGAGCTCGCCCCGCGCGTCATCGCTCCAACATCTCCACTCCATACACCGGTGGAACGGCAAATGTCACCTTGCCTTTCTCGTCCATCATACGGATCGCTGGCTCTCCCTCTTCACCGAGCGTTATCTCCACGCGGGTTCGTCCGTCCGCATCTCTCATCTCTATGTGCGGCAGCTCCGGCCACTGACCGCCCCTCCTTACCATGGCTTCGGCCTCAGCTTCCGGAACGGGGACGACGTTTCCCTCCGGGCCCACGATTCTCGCAGAGACAAGAAGGGGCCTTGCGCTCTGGACCCCGAGCACGGCCCTGACTCTCCCCTTCGAATCCACCAACTCGAATCGCTCCGCGCGCACCACATCCTGTGCTGTCTCGGTGGTCACCGTCCCGCATGTGCTCGCACCGTACACGACCGCGCCCACCATCGCCGTCGCGCAGGCCAGCGCCAACACCACCAGCGCCCTCGCTCGTTCCATGTCCATCCTCCCTGAGGCGTTCTTCCATCACCATGGAGTTAGACCAGGAAGCACTCGTGGAGTTACGCGTCCTTGCCGCCCCCCCCAATGCGGTCGGGGCAGGAGTGCTCTCCTGCCCCGACCGAACCGCCGATGTCAGCACCTGCCCGCCGGCCCCGCACCTCGGGCGGCATGGGGTGTGACGTGCTGGCTCATCCGCCTCGCGAGCTACTCACTCTGAGGGCCCGCCGCCTCAGCAGGGCCTCCAAATCCTGACGCAGCCCCGTCGGGATGATGGCATCGAGGAAGACCCGCCGCCGGGCGGGCCCGATCCGTGCCGCGGCCTCCATCAGCGCAGATAGGTCTCCGGTCTGCCGCCAGGTCGTCATCGCCTCCCGCCAACTCGTAACTGTCTCCCCACTGACTGTCATCACGGCTGCGCTCCCTTGATGCTGCGCGATCCGACGCCACCATCAGTCTACCCGACCTGCGTTAGCCGAGGATGAACCGCCGATGAAGATGGTGTTAGCTGTGACGCACAGAGGTGTCCCCTCTTCGCGCCGAACTCGGCTTCGTGCGCCTCGCTCTCATTCCACAGAATGGTCGGCGGCTGGGGGAAAGCTTGAGGAAAAAGGCAGGCCTGGGTGTTCTGCAATCTCGCGTCCTGTCGTTCGGCAATTGGTTGGTAAGTTGACATGCCGGGTGCAAAACGAGATTGACAACGGATGGCTCGCATCTACAATCAGTTGCGGGTATCGGCCGGCCGAACTGCGGGCTGCAGGACGCGCTCGCGGAGCGCGCAGCAGAACCGCAGCAGCGGGCCGGAAAGTAGAGGCGCGGCAAGGACGTGCTGTGGGGCCAGCATCTCCTTGCCGCGAGGAGTGGTTGCTGCTGGTACGCCCCAAAGGAGGGACATCGTAATGCGCAGGACCGCCAAGAGGACAGTTGCAGAGCACAAGCTGGCAAAGACCCACACCGGCCACTCCCAGCACCTATGCGATCTGGTGGCCAGTCGTAAGATGGACCGCGTGGCCCAGCTGTCCAAGGGCGCGAAGTACGTCTGTCACATCTGCGGCCGCGCCGCGGCCAAGGCTGCGAACCTCTGCGAGCCAGTGGAAATCTGATCTCTCCCTGACCACAGGGCGGAAGCGGGGCCGCCTCGGCGGCCCCGCTTCTGCTTTGTGCCGAGGGGCCTTACCCTCTTCCGCAGAATTGTACGCGCCGACGATCGGCGCTGACGCGCGATTCCGGGGAGGCCCCTCATGCCCACGATGCTTGCCGCGGTGCTGCACGACTTCGACGATCTCCGTCTCGAGCAAGTCGCGAGGCCTGAGCCCAGAGACCACGGCGACGTCGTCGTTCGTGTGAAGTCATGTGGGATCTGCGCGACGGATTACAAGGCGGTCAAGGGCATCAGGCGCAACGTCAAGTTCCCCGCGATTGTCGGCCACGAGCCGAGTGGGATTGTCGCCAAGGTCGGCCCTGGGGTCACGCAATTCAAGCGGGGCGACGAAGTGATTGTCCAGCCCCTCGGGCATTGTGGGCTGTGCCAGAACTGCCGTGCGGGCAACACGCATTACTGCGAGAACGCCTTCGTCACCGGCGGCGACGGGCCCGAGGATGTGCGGGACGGCGCATTCGCCGAATTCATGCTCACCAAGCAGAGCTCTCTCTTCCGCAAACCGCCGGGTGTTTCGTTCGACGCGGCCGCGGTCACCGAGCCGCTGGCGGGCGCGTGGAAGGGCCTCATCCAGCATAGCCAGATGCAGCTCGCCGACGACGTCGTCATCATCGGGACCGGTGGGATCGGCCTGTGCTGCCTGCTGGTGGCGAGGGCCGCCGGCGCGGCGCACCTGCTGGCCATCGACCCCAGCGGCTACGCCCGCGAGAAGGCCCTATCGCTGGGTGCCACCCATGCGATCGATCCGACGGAAGGAGATGCGAAGCAGCGCGTCTACGAGATCATCCCGCGCGGCCCAGACCTGGTGGTGGAGGCCGCGGGGACCATTGACGCGGTCCGGCTGATGGTCGATCTCCGCCGCCGCGGCACGAGGTGGAATGTCTTCGGCATCACCACCCACGAGACGTTCGAGCTCGACGGCGGCCTGACTCACTTCCTCGAGGGACGGATGGACGCGAGCTTCGGGACCACCACGCTCGTCATGACGCAGTCGATTCGGCTGATGGAAACGGGACTGGTGGACACCGAGCAGGTCATTTCGCACCGCTTCCCCCTGTCTCGCATCGACGATGCGATCGAGGTCATGGAGACCCCGACGCGCTCCAAGGTGATCGTCAACCCATAGGCGGTCGTTGTACTGCTTCGCCCTCACGTGGATGGCGAGGCGTCAGATCGAGGTGGCGCGGCCGGGCCGTCATTCACCCTCCGCGTATCGCTCCTGCCACAGGTGTTCGTCATAGGGCGCCCGGCGGCCGGGGCAACTCTCACGAGGGCAGAGCTGGCAGCTCGCGAAGCTGATCTCGGTGGGGAAGTAGAGGCCCGACACAGACTTGATCGGGACCATGAGGAAGCTGTCGGTGAGGCGGACCCCGATCTTCTCTTCGACGTCGGCGAACACCGCGAAGAGCTGCTGCTGTTGAGTGATCGGCCAGTCCTCCAGCGACCCCGGGGACATCGATGACATCTTCCCGGGGCGGTATCTCTTCTCGATGTGCTCCCGCACGGCCGCCGAGGCCGCACCGAGGGCGATGATCCTCATCTGATCCAGCCAATACTGCTTGAAGGGATCGCCTGCGACCCCCGCGATTTCGTCCAGCTCGCGGCCGCAGGTGGCGATGTAGGGGAAGACGCGATGAGCGTTCTCGAGGTTAACCGTGAGCACGCGGCTCGCGAACTCCACACCGCCGAACTCCACGGTGGTGTTCGTCCGGCTTCCCACATAGCACATGTCCACAATCGCCTTGGGGCCGGCGACTTCCTGAACACGTTCCGCGAGCGCCGCAAGCTCGTCCGCATCCGCGCTGTCGGGCTCTACACGGAGGCGGCGCAGCAGTTCTTTCAGCTTCAACTCGACCGGGATGTTGGCGAGAACTTCCATGTCTGGTTCCCGACTCTCCTGACGGCATCCCCTTCACGGCGGAGCACATCGACTGCGTGCTCTCATATCTTACCCGTATGTCTCACAGTGCCTGCTGACTCCGCCTCGCTCGTGTGCCAGCTCGCCCGAACGCACTGAGGGTTCCCTCGACTCCAGCAGGGGCCGGCCGGTGGCCGTGCGAATCAACTCCGTGGACTGAGCCACGCAGAAGGGAGGCAGCATGCTGAGAATCGTCTTCGTGGGCGCCGGCTGGTTCGCCAACCACGTCCATGGCCCTGCCCTCGCGAGATACGCCGAAGAGCATCCCGGCGAGGTCGACTTGGCCGCGGTATGTGTACGCAAGAACGTCGATCGCGCGCGGGCCTTCTGCGGTAAGTTCGGCTTCAGCCGGGTCTACACCGACCTCGACGAGATGCTCGACAAAGAGGAGCCGGGCGCGTGCTGGGTCGTGACGCCGATAGGCGCGACGCGCCGAGTCGCCGGCCGTGTCATGGAGCGCGGTGTGCCGGTG
>CAZLHI010000027.1:0-44123 GCA_964559435.1 uncultured bacterium
ACCGCCCCTGCCGCCGCGCATGCCCATACCCGCGCGAGCCTGCTGCCGGAGCATTTCCTCTTGCTGCCGCCGATACTCGAGCGACGGCTGCCCAGGGAGGACGCGAAGATCGAGATATGCGTCGCCGGAGGATAGGAATTCCTCGAGATCGGCCGGTCGGTTAAGCTGCAAGACGACTCCCTGGTACGGGCCCTGTGAGCTTACCTTGAGAACTTGAGGCCCTACGTATGTCTCTTCGTACACGGGCTCGCCGGTCCCACTGCCCCACGACAATACCTCGATCCCGCCGGAGTCCAGTTGAAGGTCACCGTCGTAGAGAATCGCCTCGCGGTCAGGGCCGACGAGTTGCGCTAGCTGAGCATTCCCGAGGCCGACAACCATGGCAACCGCGACGACCAGAACAACTGAGCAAGCAATCGCTATGCGTATCATCTTCGATCACCTCTCGGTCATCTCACGAACTGCGCCAGCACCTCATTGGAAAGGAGCCATCTCGCCGGCGGGATGCGCAGCACGCCATTGTCTGCGACTAGGAGCCCCTCTCTGCACAGCCTGCCGATCTCGCCAGCGAATACCTCCTGCGCCGAGACCCCACAGCGCTCGGCCACTTCCGCCCAGGAGAGCCCCTCGGCGCGACGCAATCCCAGCATGAGCATCTCGCCCGCCCGATCCAGCCCCGACAGGGCCTCGGCTCGAACCACCGGGAGCTGTCCCCGTTCGATCCACTGAATATAGACTTCAGCATCGGCCGAATTGTTCCAACGAATGCCGCCGCGGAACGAGTGTGCGGAGGCTCCCAGGCCCAGATATTCTTCGTCAGCCCAGTATATCCTATTGTGGCGGCACTGGCTACCCGGTCGGGCGAAGTTCGAGATCTCGTAGTGCTCATAGCCGGCCCGGGTAAGCAGGTCATGGGCGGTTTCGTACATGTCGGCGGCGAGATCGTCATCTGGCGTCGGCAGATCGCCCGCGGCAATGCTGCACGACAGGGGCGTTCCGGGCTCGATGGAGAGAGCGTAGAGGGAGACATGCTCGGGCCGGACATCGAGGGTCTGCCGGAGCGTATGCTGCCACTGCTCCATGGACTGCTCCGGGATGCCGAACATGAGATCGACGCTCAGGTTCGTGCAGCCAGCAGCCCGGGCGGCCGCCACGGCTTCTCGGGCCTCGGTCGCCGAATGGACGCGGCCGAGCGTCTGAAGCACCTCGTCGGAGAAGGCCTGAACGCCAAGGCTCAGGCGGTTGATGCCGGCCGCAAGCAACCCGGCTATCTTGTCTTTATCCACCGTGCCAGGGTTGGCTTCGATGGTGATCTCGGCCGCTTCGTCGAGGGGGAACCGAAGCCTGAGACGAGAGATCAGGTCTGCCAGCCATTCGGTGGGCAAGACGGTGGGCGTCCCGCCGCCTATGTAGACCGTGTCGACTTCAGCACGGTGGAATTCCGGGCAGGCCGCGCGCCGGTCCATCTCGGTTGCCAAAGCCTGAACGTATCGGCGCGCGCCCGCAATCCCACCTGCTTCTGCCAGCGGCTTCGAGGCGAAGTCACAGTAGGCGCATTTGCTCGCGCAGAAGGGGATGTGGAGATACACGCCAATCCCGCAGCGCGGCTCAGTCGGCGATCTTGAGGACGGTGAGGAAGGCTTCTTGTGGGACATCCACCTTTCCGATCTGGCGCATGCGCTTCTTCCCCTCCTTTTGCCTCTCGAGGAGTTTGCGCTTGCGCGTGACGTCGCCGCCGTAGCATTTCGCAGTAACGTTCTTGCGGAGCGGCGCGATGCGCTCCGCAGCGATGATGCGTGACCCGAGCGCGGCCTGAATGCGAATCTCGAACATCTGCCGGGACAGCGCGGCCCGAAGCCTCTTCACGAACTGCCGCCCGCGCTGCTGCGCGCGAGACCGATGGGTGATGACGGAGAGCGCGTCCACGGGATCCCCGTTTATCAGCACATCGAGCTTGGCCAGGTCAGATCGTCGGTAGCCGATGACCTCGTAGTCGAGCGAGGCGTAGCCTCGCGTGCGGGACTTGAGGTGATCGAAGAAGTCGAGGATGATCTCCGCGAGAGGGATGACATAGGTGATCACGACCCGGTTGGTGTGAGAGTGCTCCATCGATTCGTAATCGCCGCGCCGGTCCTGGCACAGCTCCATGCATGGTCCGACATAGGCCGCCGGGGTCATGATCGTAGCCCGTACGAACGGCTCTTCGAGGTAGTCCAGCCCGTCGGCCCCCGGCAGCTTGGCCGGGCTGTCCACTTCGACCACTCCCCCGTCCCGCGTGTGAGCTTGGTACACCACGCTCGGGGCGGTGAGCACGAGGTCCAGGTCGTACTCTCGTTCGAGCCGCTCCTGGAATATCTCCATGTGCAACAGCCCAAGGAAGCCACACCGGAACCCGGTCCCGAGGGCCGCCGATGTCTCCGGCTCGTACGCGAGAGCGGCGTCGTTGAGACTCAGCTTCTCGATGGCCGTGCGCAATAGAGGGAAGTCCTCGTTCTCCGTTGGGTAGATGCCGCAGAAGACCATCGGCTTCGCCGGTCGGTATCCCGGCAGAGGTCCAGGCGCCGGATTGGCGGCGTCGGTTATTGTCTCGCCCACCGGAGCCTGGCCGATCTCCTTCATCCCCGCGATGACGTAGCCGACGGCCCCGGCCAAAAGCTCGTCAACCGGCTGAAGTGCCAAGGTGAAGACGCCCACCTCCTGGACTTCGAAGCGGCGTCCGGCCGACATCATCTCGATCTGCATTCCAGGCGCAAGTCGCCCATTGCGCACTCGCACGTAGGCCACGATGCCGCGGTGTGGGTCGAAGTGCGAGTCGAAGATGAGCGCCTGGAGCGGGGCATCCGCGTCTCCGCCAGGCGGCGGAATCCGCTGTACCACGGCCTCCAATACGTCGTCCACACCGTCGCCGAGCTTGGCGCTGGCGAGGACCGCCTCCTCGCCCGAGATTCCGATGATGTCTTCCAGCTCCTGCCTGGCGCGCTCCGGCGAGGCATTCGCCAAGTCTATCTTGTTGATCACAGGAATCATCTCGAGCCCCTGCTCGAGGGCCAGGTGGACGTTCGCGACGGTCTGCGCTTCCACACCGGAGACCGCATCGATCACAAGAATGGCGCCCTCCGCGGCCGCAAGGCTGCGTGAGACTTCGTAGGTGAAGTCAACGTGCCCCGGCGTGTCGATCAGATTGAGCAGATACTCCTCGCCGTCGCGGGCTTGGTAGGTGAGGCGTATCGCGCTCGCTTTGATCGTGATGCCGCGCTCGCGCTCCAGGTCCATTTGGTCGAGGACCTGCTCGCGCATCTCCCGCTCGCCGATCGTGTGGGTCATCTCGAGGATGCGATCGGCGAGGGTCGACTTCCCGTGGTCGATGTGCGCGATGATGCAGAAGTTCCTGGTTCGTTGCTGGATCGACAGCGGCATTCAGATCACCTATTCGGTGGAAACAGGCTGCCCAGTGGATCTCCGGCGGCGGATCACCTCCCGGACTTCCGCAATCTCCGGAGCCCCGAGCAACCGCAGCACCAGCAGATATGATACCCCACCAGCGAGAAGGCTGGCTAGTACCTGCACGGCCACTGCCGCGAACGACCCCACTGGCTCGCCCGCGGCCGCGCCGGCCAAGCTGGGGGCAATCAGGGGAAACCGGCTCCAGGGCACACCCAGCACCCCGCCCGCCCAGCGCGACACTGCGAACGTCGCTGCGGCCAGCGCCGCGGACGCTACGACTACCCGCAGGAACGACAGCGCAATTGCGCGCCCGTCGATCCCGCCCAGCCGCCGGCGCAGGATCTCGAACAGCACGAGGAGCCCCAGTGTGAATCCGAGCGAGGAAGCGGCCGCGATCGCCGCGTACTGTAAGCGCGTGCGCATCAGCACTATCGCAAGCACAACGATCACGATGGTGTAGCCGATGCCCACTACTGGCGGTGTGACTCGGTCCTTCAGCGAATAGAAGGCGCGGTTCACGATCTGAAGTCCGGACAGACCGATCAGCGAAGCCGGGTAGAAGAGGAGGATGAAGGTACACGCCTGCACGGCCGTCTCCTTAAACTCCCCGCTGCGCCACAGCAGCCTAAGAATCGGCCCGGCCAGAACCAGCAGCGCCGCTGCCGACGGGACCGAGAGAGCGAAGACCGCCCGCAGCGTCGCCGAGAACGTCCGCCGAAACTCATCCAGCTCGCCCGCATCGATGCGCGCCGCAAGGGTTGGGAAGGCCGCGGTCGAGATCGCTACCCCGAAGAGACCCAGCGGCAGGACGATCAACCGGTTGGCGAACCGGAGGCTGCTCACCCCGCCCTCGAAGTAGGAGCCGAAGAAGGTCGGCAGCGTCAGCAAGCAGACCTGCGTGAAGGCCAGCCCAGCCATATACGGGACGAACAGCCGCACGACCTCCCGCACGCCCGGGTGCTCCAGCTCCAGCCTGGGCCGGTACCGCCACCCTCTCGCCACCAGCGCAGGGATCTGCACTGCCACCAGCAGGGCCGCGCCGACCACCACGCCCATCGACAGCACCTTCAGGCCCGCCACCTCGCCCCAGCGCTCCTTCGCCCACAGGCCGCCGGCGAGCGCGCCCGCGATGATGCCGAAGTTGTAGACGATCCAGGCGAAGGCCGGCGCCGTGAAGTGCCGGTGGGCCTGAAGAATGCCCGTGGAGAAGGCACTCATCACAGTGAACAGCACCATCGGCGCGATAATCCGAACGTACCCGGCGCACTCGACGAAACTCTCTTCCCCCAACTCCTTCCCAAAGCCCGGCGCCACCAGCTTCACGAGAAAAGGCGCGAACAGCACGACAACGGCGACGCCGCTGACCGCCAGCAGTCCGAAAAGAGTTATCAGGGTGTTCGCCGCCCGCCAGCTCTCCGGTTCCTGTTCTCGCCTCACGTAGCCCGAGAACACCGGAATCACGGCCGCGCCCATCGCGCCCCCGGCCAGCAGGTAGTAGAGCAGGTCCGGCACCATGAAGGCGGCCCAGTATGCATCCGCGTGTGCGCTGGTCCCCCAGAAGTGGCCGATGGCCCGGTCGCGCGCCCAGCCGAGCAGCCTGCTCAGGAGGGCGGCGACCATCATGATGCTGGCGCCGGCGACGATGGTCTGGCGTTTCACGCAGGCGATTATAGCCGCACGGCCGATGCGTTGGCAAGCAAGGCTGGGAAGGCGGGGCTTCCGTCGCGGCGAAGGCTGGCCTCAGTTGCAGAGGAGGATCGAAGATGTCTGAGGCGCGCCTAACCCACTTAAGGATGCCGGACGTGACCGAGGGGAGATTCGAAGTGGCCGTCTTCCCCGTCGGATCGACGGAGCCGCATGCCTTCCACCTCGCCTACGGGACCGACACATTCGCTATCACGCGTTTCGCAGAGATGGCGGTCAATGAGGCCAACGAGCGCGGTGCGAAGTGCCTTCTGCTTCCCACACTGCCGATAAGCTGCAACGAGAACGTATGCCGCTGCCCTTGGGCGATGAGCTTGCAGCCGCGAACGCTCATGGATATCGTCGGCGATGTGGTGAGGACCGCGGAGCGGAACGGCATGCGCAAGTTCGTCCTCCTCAACGGACATGGAGGAAACACGTCGGTGCTGCTGGCGGCGCAGCGAGAGCTGGCCTCACAGTGTAAGAGCTTTGTCGGCCTGGTAGAGCAGTGGGTCCTCTCCCACGACCTCGAGCTGCAGTTGGCCGAAACCAAGGAGCGGGGTCATGCCTGTGAGACGGAGACGTCGCTCATGCTGCACCTCGCCCCGGAGTTCGTGAAGATGGAGGCGGCGAAGCCGACGCGGACACGAAAGTCGATCTTCTCGAAGGAAGGCATCTCCTTCGTCAATCCCTGGCATCTTTATACTCTGAACACGGGCATCGGCGATCCCACCAAGGCGACGGCTGATAAGGGCAGACGAATGGTCGAGGTCGCGGTCAACCGTCTTGCGCAAGCGCTGAAGGAGCTCAGCGAAGCGGCTATCGACGGGATCTTCCCCTACCGAGACTGAGCGCATGCTGTGGAGGGGGCGGCGCAAACGGAAGACGAAGCGCGAGCTCGCCATCATCGGCGAGGAGCACGCGGCACGCTATCTTGTATCTCGCGGCTATCGCATACTCGAGCGCAACTACCGCACGCCGCGGGGCGAGATCGACATCGTTGCCGAGCGCGGCGACGCGCTGTGCTTCATCGAAGTGAAGACCCGCAGCTCGGACGAGTTCGGGGAGCCACGAGAGGCAGTGACGACCTGGAAGCAGCGGCGGATCGTGAGGGCCGCCGCGGCCTACTTGTCAGCCAAGGAGCGGCGGGAGAGAGCCACACGGTTCGACGTGGTCGAGGTTTCCATCACGCCGCAGGGGCGGGTGGAAAGCCTGGACGTGATCGAGGGCGCTTTCAGGGCGGAGGGCTAGGAGACTCACCCCGGCGCTGTGTACTGGGCGGCTGAATGCCGGGCTCATAGGGAGAAGTCATCGCGCCCCCCCGCCGCCGCCGCCACCGCCGCTGCCACCACCGCCGCCGCCGCCACCGCCGGAGAAGCCGCCGCCGGAGCCCGAACTGGAACTCATGGAGCTGGTAGCAGTCGCGAGAGTGGAGCTGAACGAGCTGAGGACGCTGCCGATGGAGTCCATGCCGGCGAGGGTCTCGCCGCCCGCGTTGACCCAGTGGGGGAAAACCTGGGTGCCGCGGACGGACTCCTCCAACTGGGGGTAGAGATGCTTGAACTGCTCGATCACCTCGTCGGCAACGCCGAGGGTGATGGCGTAGACGAGATACTGCTCCCAGAGAACGACGGCGGGCGGCGGATACTCGCTCAGGCGCGAGAAGTCGGTAAGATAGCGGCGGAAAGCCTGCCAGCGGCGAAGGTGGCGGGCGGCCTCGCGGCTGCGACGGAGGATGGCGAAGCTCCCCGGCAGGAGGGCGAACCCGAGGATGGCCGACGCGACGAAGGTGGGAGACTGCATCGCAGCGGCCAAGATGATGGAGCCGACGAGCATGGCGAACCCGACGCTGGCCCCGACCGCGCACATCGCCTTGCTGGTGGGATCGACGACTTCGAAGCGCTTCGCCTCGCGCTTTGCCATGCCGCGCCACGTTTTGAAACGGTGGTAGGCGGCGCGGGGCTTCGCGCGGGCGTTCTGTTGGAAGGCCTTGAGAGAGACGCGGTCGCCGGTGATGTCGTGGAAGAGGATGCCGTTCACCAGATAGCGCTCGGCGTCGCTGAGCCGCGCCTCCCCGTCACGAACACGCTCTATGATGTACTCCTGCACAGTAGTCTCGCCGAGCAGTCCTCCGAGGATCTCGCGGCGTTCACTGGTCACGATGAGCCTGAGCGCGCCGCGCCGGACCAAGTCCATAAGTGTGGCCGTCATGTCCTGAGCGTTCAACTCGCCCCAGCGCCAGACGAAGGCGACTTCGTTGGGGGTCCAGTCCTCTGGAGGGTCGCGGAGGTACTCGGGAACCGCTTCGTCGTGAAGCTCGCGCCCGTACTTGAGGTACAAAGCAAGCCAGAGGCACACGCCGACAACTATGGCGACGCTGGGGAGACCCCATTGGAGAGCGACTCTGGCCTTGGCGTGCTGGCGCCTGGCGTTGGCCTGTTCCGCCCACCCGCCTTCCTCTTGAAGGATCGACGGAAGCGCCTGGACGTTGTCGTGTCGCGGACTGCTGGCGATGGCCGCTGTGGGGAAGAGGATGCGCCCCTCGAGCATCTCGTTCGCGGGAAGGGGGTCGCAGGTGAAGGTGACGCGTCCCTCGGCGATGTGGATTTCGCCCCAGAGCGGGCCGTGCGCCCAGGCCCGAGTGTTGGCCTCGAGGGCGCCCGACGGCAGGTTCACGGTCACACGGGTCTCCTCCGAGGTGACCGACCACTCCTGCCCGACGAACTGCCAGTAAAGCTCTGCGACGTCGGCGTGCTTCCGGATAGCGCCGATGACATCGAAGTCAAGGGCAAAGGTGCGCGTCTCGTCGCGGGCCGAATAGCCCCACGTAATCTGGAGGCGGCGGCCGGAGGTTTTGAGGTGGAAGGTGCCGGGCGACTCACCCGGCGCCTCGCGATAGGTTCGGTTCCCCTCGGTGACGACGACGTTGCGGACCTCCGCCCCCGCCGGAACGTCGATGAAGCGATCCACGGCGCGGAAGTCGCCGCGGAAGACAAATGTGCGCTCCTCCCGGACGTGCATGGATCCGTCGGTGCGAACGTCTGCGGCGATCATGGTGTTGTCGATGTAATAGCTCTTCGCCTGGGCGGTCACAGGAAGCGCCAGCAGGATGACGACCACGTCAAGGACGCAGGCTGGGCGGCACATGGCAGTGTCCTCTACGGTGATTCTCGACCAAGTATTCCACGCTCGCGGGCGCGAATCAACCGCCAGAGGAAGCTTCCCAGGCGCGGAGAAGAACGACCTGATGCTCGCTCGCATAGATAGCTGCGCCGTCCTTGGCATCGAGGCGCACCTGGTGCAGACCCAGGTGGACGTGGGCACCGGCCTGGCAAAGGTCACGATTGTCGGGCTCCCCGACACGGCCGTGCAGGAGGCACGCGAGCGAGTGGCCTCCGCCATCCGCAACTCGAACTTCGCTTTCCCGGCCCATCGAGTGACCATCAACCTAGCCCCGGCCGATATCAGAAAAGAGGGCCCGGCATTCGACCTCCCCATAGCGCTGGCCGTGCTGGCGGCCACCGAGCAGATAGCGGGAGAGGACGTGGAGAGGCTGGTCGCCGTGGGCGAGCTCTCCCTCGATGGCTCGGTCCGCCCCATCTCGGGAGTCCTGCCCATTGCCTTGGCGGCCCGCGACGCGCGCCGCGCCGGACTCATCGTGCCCGCCGACAACGTCGCCGAAGCCACGGTCGTCGAAGGGCTGAACGTCTACCCGGTCCGCACTCTGTGGGAGGCCGCTGAGGTCGTGGCCCAGCCGGAGCAGCGCCAGCCCGCCCCGCCGTCCGCAGGGGAGTGGCGGCTCTCCGACCCTAAGTACCCGACGGACTTCTCCGAGGTCAAAGGGCAGCCCCATGTCAAGCGGGCGCTGGAAGTGGCCGCGGCAGGCGGCCACAACGTCGTCATGGTCGGTCCGCCCGGATCGGGCAAGACCATGCTCGCTATGAGAATCCCAACCATCCTCCCGCCGCTCCGCACGGAGGAAGCGCTCGAGGTCACCAAGGTCTACAGCATCAGTGGCAAGCTCCCGGCCGGCAGAGGCCTGATGACCACCAGGCCGTTCCGGTCACCACACCATACGATCTCCGCGGCGGGGCTGGCAGGGGGCGGAACCATCCCGACTCCAGGAGAGATCTCCCTCGCTCACCACGGCGTGCTGTTCATGGACGAGCTGCCGGAGTTCGGGCGAGACGCCCTCGAAGTCATGCGCCAGCCGCTGGAGGACGGCGTCGTCAGCGTCAGCCGAGTGGCCGGCACGGCCGACTTCCCCGCCCGCGTGATGCTCGTGGCGGCGCTCAATCCGTGTCCCTGCGGGTACTACATGGACGCAACGAGGAGCTGCTCCTGCTCGGTGACGAAGATCAGGCGCTACCTCCAACGCATCTCCGGGCCGCTCCTCGACCGCGTGGACATCCACATCGAGGTGCCCAGGCTGAAGAAGGAGGAACTCCTCACTCCAGCCAACGGCGAGCCGTCGAGCGCCGTGCGGGTTCGGGTCAAGCAGGCACGCGAGACCCAGGCCGGGCGCTTCGCCGAGGCCGGGATCTACTGCAACGCACACATGCTGCCCCGACACCTCAAGCAGTTTTGCCCAATCAGCGACGAGGTCCGCTCTTTCCTCAGCAATGCCATCGACCAGTTGGGCCTCAGCGCTCGCGCCTTCGACCGTGTCGTGAAGCTGAGCCGCACTATCGCTGATCTCGACGGCTCGGAGCAGATCGCCCTGCCGCACGTCGCCGAAGCGATTCAGTACCGCGGGCTGGACCGGAAGCTGTGGGCGTGAGGGGAATCGAGCCTGTGCGGCCGGCGAGACAAATGGGGAGAGGGACGACAGCAAGGCTCCGGCCTGAGCAAGGAAGGTGTGCCTCCCACCATAAGTTGCTTCGAGGACTCGCCTCGGAGCTCCGGCTGCGAGGCCAGCATCTGGCGTGAACGGAGGCACACATGGCGGACATCAAGCGAAGCGGGGAGGCGACGTGGCGGGGGGACTTGACGCGAGGGGATGGGGTCGTGAGCACGGAGAGCGGGACACTGGCGCAGGTGAGCTACACCTTCAAGACTCGGTTTGGCGATGCGAAGGGAACCAATCCGGAAGAGCTGATAGCGGCCGCGCATGCGGCCTGCTATAGCATGGCGTTCGCGCATACGCTGAGCGGGAAGGGACACAGGCCGGGGAGCATCACGACGAAGGCGACGTGCTGCCTCGTTCCCACGGATGGTGGGTTCAGGATAGCGAAGATGTATCTGCAGGTGCGAGGGAGGGTGCCGGGGCTGGACGAGGCGACGTTCCGGCAGATCGCGGAGGAGGCGGACAGAGGGTGTCCGGTCAGCAACCTGCTGAGGCCCGGGCTGGAGATTGAGAGAGAGGTGGCGTTGGGGTAGCAGAATCGGTTCAGCGACCCATTGTTGGCCTACTGATTCGCCCCCAATTGGGCAAGCGGTGGACTCAGTTGGTTCGGGCGAGGCCGTCAAGGCGGTGATCGAGCCCTGGAAGCACGAGGGCTAGTGGTAGGGAAGCTCGGCCCGGTTCCCTAGCAGTCCTTCTCCGTCTCATCTGGCAGGGCCGATAGCGCTCTGCCGGCCAACTCCGCCAGGGAGTCCCGCCCCGCCTCCTCACTGATGGCAATCGCCACCTATTGCCCCACGCGCCCGACAACCATATCGCCGTAATATGGATCGCGGACGGCGAATCCGTCTTTGCCGACTCCTGGCGCCCCCTCGACGACTCACTTGCCTGTCGGTGCTGTCATACGCCACAATGCCTCTCCAGATCGCTGAACTCCGCGCTCGTGCGATATGGCACGAGGTCTACCAGATTCCCGCCGCCATGAAGAGGTCCCGCGGCCGGATTCCCACGAGATCGCGACGCGGCATCAGTCATGTGTGAGCCGCTCGGTGAGCTGCACGAGGTCGTCCGCGTGGGCGGGCGACTCCGCGCCGGTGGTGAGGAACAGCCCGCGCGAGGAGAGCTCCCGGAGCATCAGCTCGACCTCGTCGGCATCACAATGGACCCAGATGTTGGCACCGTTCTTCTGCATGTCTCTGAGCAGCGGAATCCACCTGCCCATGGGATAGTGCCCCGCGCCCGGCACCCACTGGATGCCAACCAACCCGAATCTCCTCTCGCCATCTCCCTTCGCCCGGCTGTGCCTCATCAACTCGTATAGGATCGGCAGATGCTTGATGGCATCCGGCCCGTCCAGGTGGAAGATGGCGCTGTCCAGCACCTCGGTCTGGACTTCGAGTTCGCGGTAGAAGAAGTCCTCGAACTGCCGCGGGGAGATCAACGCCAGCAGATCGAGCTGCATCATCTGCGAGCGGCCGGGCGACCAGACCTTCAGATTGCAGCACGTGTGGCCGCGCTGACCGGTTCGCTCGACCAGCGTAAAGAACGCCTGGTGGAACTCTACGACCGCCTGCTCCAGCTTGCTCATGGCGGCGCGCACAGCGGTGGGATGGTCGTAGAGATCCAGGCAGAGTGGGGTCCCGCCCCTCATCGCCAGCAGGCAGTCGCCGCCCGAATGACAGTCCGGTGGCGCTACGAGGTACCTGCCCGGAGCACGCTGTGCTGCCAGCTCATACATCCGGCTGTACCACTGCCAGGCGAACGACTGCTCGTCAATCTGGAACGAGGGCGGAGAGCTCCAGTCATGTATGACCGGACGCGCCCACGAAGTGTCTTCGGTGAACTCAAGCTCTGCGCCGAGGAGCGCGGAGAAGGTGTCGGGGCCCAACCCCGGCCGGAAGACGGGGATGGCCTCTCCCGCGTGATAGGTGGATTCCAGCTCGGCCTCGCGAGACTCGAAGACATAGTCGGGATCGGTCCACCGCTCGACGATAGAGGCGGGAGGCGGAACCTCCCTGGACGGTTTCCTATTCGGCGCGTAAACCGCGATGCAGGCCCGGTCGAGTATCTCCCCCCGCCACCAGGCCTCCATGCGATGGATGATGTCTTCGAAGTCCAGCTTGTACAGCATGCCTGCCCTGTAGCTTCTCTCTTGCCTCACATGCGTCCCAGCGTCGCTGTCTCTTCCGGCTTCGGAGGGCCCGTTGTGGGTTGCCTCCGGCACCGCCCGCTGGCAGGATTCGCCTCTTGGCGAGCGGTAACCCCCATGGGGCTGAGTCCCGGGCTCGCCGCGCGCGGTTCAGCATCATACAGAGATGAACGAGAACGACGCTCCGCGCCACAAGGAGAGTACAGAGCACACGCGCTGGAACTTCGCCATCATCGTAACCGAAGCCAGCGCATTCATGATCGGCCTCGCCTGGGTCGATCCCGTCGCCGTGCTGCCGCTGTTCGTCCACGCGTTGGCCCCCTCTACCCTCATCATCGGCCTCGTCACGACGCTGCAGCGTCTCGCCTATACGCTGCCCCAGCTTCCTATGGCGGCCATCCTGGGACATCGTCCGAGGCGTCTTCCGTTCCTGCGATGGGGCGTCTTCTTCGGGCGCCTGCCCTTCATCCTGTTCGTCATCTACCTCTGGGCTCGCGGCGTCGACAACCCGCGGCTCACCCTGACCTTCATGATCCTCGGCTTCGTCGCGGTCTCGGCCGGGAATGGCGCTGTCGCCGTGCCCTGGCAGGACATCATCGCCAAGTCGATCCCCTCGCGCCTGCGCGGGCGCTTCTTCGGCACCATGCACTTCTTCACTGCAGTGGGGACCCTGGGCGTCGGGCTGGCCGTCAGATGGGCGCTGGGGCCGCACGGTCCGGGGTTTCCCCAGAACTACACGCTCCTGTTCACCTTCGCGGCCATCTTCTTCACCGTCTCTACCATCGGCTGCGCCGTCGTGCGGGAGCCCGTCCGGCCCGTCCTCGACCACCCCGAGTCGCTGTGGAGTCTCGCCTCAGCCGCGCTGCGGCTGCTCGGGCAGCGCCGTGAGTTCCGTCTGCTGGTGGTCGTCGCACTGCTTGGCTTTGGGCTGGCCTTCACGATGCCGTTCTACATCGTCTATGCGAAGACCAAGCTCGGTGTGCCCGAGCAGATGGCGGGCATCTACATCTCGGCGGCCGTGCTTTCCGGAGCCCCGCTCAGTGTGCTCTGGGGCTACCTGAATGACCGCCGCGGCCCGCGCGCCGTGTTGCGGGGGAGCTGCCTGCTCGTCGCCGCAACACCCTTGCTGGCTCTCACCATCCCCGCTCTCACCGGTCTCGTCGCCCCGACGGTGCCCGGACTGCGCCGGGCCCTCCCCTACACCTTCGCCCTCGTCTTCCTTGCCGGGGGGTCCACCTGGGGAGCCCTGTGGATGGGAACCAACAACTATCTCTTTGAGCTGGCCAGCGACCAGGAGCGACACCGCTATATCGCGCTGCTCAATACGCTCGCCGCGCCGCGCACGCTCTTCCCCGTGCTCACGGGATGGGTGCTGACATTGCTCTCTTACCAGACTGTGTTCTGCATGCTCGCCCTGTTGGGGGTCACGGTGGCCGCCGTGAGCTGGCGACTTCCGACGCCTTCGCTTCCGGACGAGTCGTCCTTGCTTGACAGGCAGAACGCGGCCGGCATAGAATCCGAGTGGGTGGACGCGGAAACGCGGCGCTGACATTCACCTAGGGGGTATGGCTATGATCCGTGTCGGGCTTGCTGGGCTGGGCTTCATGGGCGGCACCCACGCCCAATGCCACGCGGCGATTCCCAACGCCGAACTGGCGGCAGTTTGCGATCCGGAAGAAGACCGACGCAGGAAGTTCGCGGACATGTACGGCGCCACCCCGTATGCGTCACTTGAAGAAATGCTCGCCTCCGATATCGACATGGTGGATATCTGCATGCCGACCTACCTCCATCGGGAGGCGGTCGAGGCGGCGGCCGCGGCGAAAAAGCACATCCTCTGCGAGAAGCCCATGGCTCTTACGCCGAGCGACTGCGACGCCATGATGGCGGCAACCCAGGAGGCGGGCGTCGAGTTCATGACGAGTCATGTCATCCGCTTCTGGCCGGAGTATACCGTCATCAAGGAAATACTCGACTCGGGGAAGATGGGGAACATCAAGTGGATGAGCGCGACCCGACTGTCCCCGCCGCCGACCTGGTCGTGGAAGGAGTGGATCTTCGATCCAAAGCTGAGCGGGGGCGCGGTGCTGGACCTGCACATCCATGACCTCGACTTCATCACCTGGATACTGGGAAAGCCCAAGGCGGTCCACGCAGCTGGCGTGAAGACGAAGACGAGCGGCCTGGACACTGTCTTTACCACGACAACCGGCCACGCCAAGGGCGGGGTCGGTTTCGCCGAAGGATGTTTGGAGATGGCGGCCGAGTTCCCCTTCACGATGGGCCTCAAGATTCACCTCGAAGGTGGCACGATCGAGTTCAATTCGCGGCTGCAGCCCAGCGTCCTCGTGGCGGCGGCGGAGGGCGGTATCGCACATCCCGAGGTCCCGCAGCCTGAAGTCGCGTCGGTGGGATCAGCAGGGACGGCCGGCAACATCGAGGCCCTGGGCGGCTACTTCGTGGAGGTGGACTACTTCGTCAACTGCCTCGACAAGGGCGAGAAGCCAACGACCGTTACTCCGGAGGAAGCCAAGTTCGCGGTCGAGCTGTGCCTGGCTGCGACGAAGTCAATGGAGTCGGGCCGGATCGTGACGCTATAGCCCTGCGGCCGGTCTTCGAGCCGACAGGCCGCCCGGCAACACCGGCCGGGCGGCCTGTCTTCTTCTGAGGAACGAGGCGCGCCAGGCAAGCTCGACACGGCGAGCGGCGGCGATTGTGAACGGGAGTAACGAAGCTATGAATGACTGCGGACGCTCTGACCGCGGGCCAGCGAGAGAGGCGCCGGACATCAGCCGAGTGCGCCGGCGAGACCGCGCAGTGGAGGATGGAGCATGGATAAGCTCCTTCCTCGAGGGTGCACCGAGCTGCGTCGTTGCCACCGAGTCAGACGGACGGCCCTTCGCGACCCCGCTCATCTTCGCCTACGACAGGCGCGCACACTGCATCTACTTCCACACGGGGCGGGCGGGCCGACTCTTCTCCAACGTCGCGGAGAACCCGCGCGTCTGCCTCAACGCCTTCACCATGGGCAATCTTATCCCGGCAGCGGACGCATCGGGCTTCGACGTCGAGTACGAGAGCGTAACCGTCTTCGGGCGAGTTCGCGTGTTGGATGATGAAGAGGATGCCGTCCGGGGGCTCTGTCTTCTTGTGAGCAAGTACTTCCCTGAGCTTCGGTACAGAGAGGACTACGGGGCGATTGCCCCCGAGGAGCTAGCGCCGACCGCAGTCTATCGCCTCGATATCGACGCCCGGAGCGGCAAGCGGAACCTACCAACTCCTGACGCGACAGCGTAGGCGAGAGTTCCTCGCCGCCGACTCTGCAGCCGCCCGCAGGCCAACTACTCAGGCTCGCGCAACGCGTCCAGTGCCGCCTCCATGGCGTCGAGCCGCTCGGCAGTGTTTCTGGCTTGGTCGCTGATGGCCTGTTGGAGTTCCGTGAGTTCGCTCCGCAACTGATCGATCTCGGCCTTTCTGCCGTCAGGAGCGACCTGCCCCATCATGGTGATCTTGTCTTCCACCCTGGAAAGAGCCATCTGCGCGCTTCCCCAGTTCTTGTTGTGAAGGGCCAGGCGCGCCTGCCGGATCTCCTCTACGGCCTCGCCAGCCACGAACGAAAGGGCAATGTCCAGCTTCGATTCCGCCGTTGCTTTGATCTGTGCGGCCTCGCGTATCCGGGCCGAACCAACAGCCATGAGGGCCCAGCCGAGCAGGACCGCGATCGCGATAGCAATGACGCCCACCAGCCATCCCTTCACGACCGGGCTCATGCCCCGTGCGGCTTGGGCCTTCCGCGCTCGCTGCTGCCAGTCGCGAATGCGCTCGACTGGAATGCCCGATGCCATGGCGACTGCTTCCGGGTCGGCCTCACTGAGCTGCCGCGGGGTCCGGATGTCGGCGCGGGCCAGCGCTTCGACTGCGCTGTGGTCTATCCCAAGGGGCTCAAAAGGTCTGTTCTCGCTCATCTAGCCTCTCCGCCGGCCTCATCATATGGGCCCGCCATCAATTGGTTGGAGAGTGCTTCGCCCAGTATCCTGGCGCTCCCTGCCTGGTTCGGCTGTCCGTTGTACCGAGCCGTCCCACACGCGGTCGGCGATTTTCCCTCTTCATGCCCTCACGGCCCCGCCCCTGGGCCCGCCAGGCTATGACGTGGGACCTGCCCCTTGTACGGCGCAGTGCAAACGAAGCAGGCGTTCAGCCGGGCGCGGATAAATTGCAAAGAGAGGGATTACCCACATCATTGAGATGGAGGGACCAAGTAATGGCAAGTAAGGTGTACTTCGCATCGGCGAAGGTCGAGAAGCTATCCGCCGACGAGACACTGCCCGCGAAGTTCGGCAGAATGCTGGACAAGCTCGACTTGAAGTCGATGTTCGATGAGAAGCGCGTCGCTGTGAAAATGCATGTCGGCGGCAACCTAGGTTACACCACCATTCATCCCCTCTTCGTCCGCCTCTTGGTGTCCCGCCTGAAGGATGCCGGCGCAACGCCGTTCTGCACGGACGGTTCCTTCTCGGTGGCAGGAGCGAAGGCGCGCGGGTACACGGAGGAGGTGATCGGCGCGGCCATGCTCCCCGTCGGCGGCGCGGCCGACGAGTACTACGTGGAGAAGAAGATCGGCTATCGCTCGCTCGAGAAGATCCACGTCGCAGGCAACATCGCTGATGCGGATGCCATGATCGTGCTCAGCCACGGCAAGGGGCATGGTCACTGCGGCTTCGGCGGCGCGATCAAGAACATCGCCATGGGCTGCGTGAGCGTGGAGACTCGGGGGTGGATTCACGCGCTCATGGACACGGAGTTCTCCTGGGATAAGGAGGCCTGCCGACACTGCTACATCTGCCAGGAGAACTGCCCCGCGGGCGCGATCTCCTTCGGTGACGAGGGGGAGTTCCGCGTCTTCCTCCACGATTGCCGCTATTGCATGCACTGTGTCGCTTCGTGTCCCGAGCAGGCAATCGAGATCCGCGAGGAAGGCATCCGGTACTTTCAGGAGGGGATGGCCCGCGTGACCAAGGCCGTGCTTGAGACGTTCGAGACGAACCGCGCCTTGTATATCACGGCGCTGACGAATATCACACCGTTGTGCGACTGCTGGGGCTTCAGCACCCCCTCACTCGTTCCCGACATCGGGATCATGGCCTCCGACGACATCGCCTCGATCGAGCAGGCCGCACTCGATTCGATCAAGTTCGAGGATTACATCGAGGGCGCCCTGCCGGGGCAGATCGAGATGGCTGAGGAAGAGGGCCATCTCTTCTGGAAGATCTGGCGCAAGGACCCCTACCTCCAGGTCGAGACGGCGGCCGAGATCGGACTGGGCAGCAGGGAATACGAGATCGAGGAGGTCGAGTAGAACTCCCGCAAGGCAAGGACTGCGCAGGCGGGCGGCGTGTGGACGGGCCGCTCGCTAGCACTGAGCAGGCCTACGGAGCACCTGCCCGGGCCCTTGATCCGTATGCTCGTCGCCCTCCAGTTCCAGGATGCCGTTCACGATGACCCAGCGCACACCCGCCGCATACTGGTGCGGCTGCTCGTAGGTCGCCCTGTCTGTGATTGTTTCCGGGTCGAAGACGACGATGTCGGCCGCCATGCCGGGCTCCATCTTGCCGCGATCTAACAGTCCGAGCCGGGCGGCCGCGCGGCCTGTCATCTTGGCCACTGCGTCTTCGAGGGAGAACAGGCCCTCATCCCGGGCGCAGCGCCCGAGCACGCGTGCGAACGTCCCGTACGTCCGCGGGTGCGGGTGGCTTCGGCCGAGCACGCCGTACGGCGCCTGCGAGGCCGAATCGGACCCGATAGTGGCCAGCGGGTGGGCGAGTACGCGCCGGACGTCCTCCTCGCACATGCCGAAGCCCACCATTGCTGCGTCTGCGCGCTCCTCGATCAGCAGGTCGAGCACCGCCTGCTCCGGCGGCGTGCCGCGCAGGCTCGCTATCTCCGCAATCGTCTTCCCCTGAAGCGGCCGGTTCGCCTCGCTTTCCGCGGAGGCGAGCAATCGACGTTCCCACCGGCCGGGGTCGGCCCGGGCCGCCTGCGCCAATTCGTCGGCGAGGCGCCCTCGCGTCAGGGGCTCCTCCAGGCGACTGAGAACGGCCTCGCGTCCGCCCTCGCGAGCCCACGGGGGGAGCAGCTGGGCCAGGCCTGTGTTCCACGCGGTGTAGGGATAGGCGTCGAAGCCGACCTCCACGCTCTGCCCCCGGGCCTGCTCGATGAGCTCCAGCGCCGCCTGCGTCTTCCCCCAGTTCCTCCGGCCCTCCGCCTTCAGATGCGAGATCTGGACCGGTACACCTGCTCGCCGGCCGATCTCGATCGCCTCCGAGACGGCGTGCAGCAGCCTCTCGTCCTCACCGCGGATGTGGCTGAAGTAGATCCCGCCCAGGGGAGCGATCTCCGCTGCCAGCGCGGCGAGCTCGTCCGCGTCGGCGAACATGCCCGGCGCGTAAGCGAGGCCGCTCGACATGCCGAAGGCTCCCTCCTCCATCGCCACCCGCGTCGCGGCCCGCATCTGCTCGAGCTCCCCGGCCGTCGGGGGCCGGTTCTCCTCCCCCATCACGCCGGCCCGCAGCACACCGTGGCCCACCACCGGAACCACATTGACTGACGTGCCTTGCTGTCGCAGGGCGGCGAGATACTCGCCGTAAGAGCCCCAGCTCCAATCCACCTCCTTCGCCCATACCCCGAAGATGGCCCGAATTGCGTCTGCTCTCGGCCCCGGGGCCGGCGCAGGGGAGAATCCGCACTGCCCGATCACCTCGGTCGTCACGCCCTGCCGCAGCTTGCTCTCAGCCCGGGGGTTGATCAGCAGAGATAGATCGGAGTGGCTGTGCATGTCGATGAAGCCTGGCGCCACCACCAGGCCTGTCGCGTCGAGCACGGTGTCGGCTTCGGCACGACCGAGCTCGCCCAGCGCCAAAATGCGGCCGTCCTTCACAGCCACGTCAGCGCGCGTGCGCGCCGCCCCGGTGCCATCCAGCACCGTGCCGCCCCGAATCATTAGCTCTGCTCGGCGATGTGTCTTCGTCATGCGTGCGCCCGAGACAATCCTCGACGTACGGCCAACGGCTGGCCCCTCCGGTTTCGCTTTACCGCGGACATGAGCAGTTCTCCTTTGACTCAGGGCGTCGACATCGAGTTGCTTGCGCCATGACGGCGAAACCGACATGGGTTGTGCACGGTCCGCCACAGCCATGCGCGAAGTTCCGTTGACATCCCCTACCTCGGTTGATAGCGTCTGCGCTGGGGCGTCCCGAAGCGCTCGGGACCACTGGAGGACGAAGCATGAAACGAGTGCTGTTCGGCCTCGTTGCGCCGAGGGCGAAGGACGTCAGACTGGTGGGGGACTTCACGAACTGGCAAGAACGGCCCCTCGTCATGGACCGTATGAAGCCGCGGAGCAGAACCTTCGCCGCCATGGTCTCGCTTCCGCCCGGCACTTACCAGTATAAGTTCATCGTCGATGGCGAGTGGGCCGAAGACCCAAAGGCCGATTCGGTTCCGAACGAGTTCGGCACTCGCAACTCGGTCATCACGATCGAGCAGTGAAACTCGCGCAATTCGTTCTTTCGACGGTGGCTGAACACCGGCTGGCGTGAGTCTCACCCCTCGGTCGCTATCCGCCGGCCTGGCATAGCGCAGCTAGCGTCGCTCAGCAATCCCCGACGGTTGCTTTCAGCTGCCGCTGCGCCGCCATGTCGGCCGAGCCCCTCAGAGAAACTCCGCTTCCAGGTTGCATCCGAGTCTGTGCTATAATGCTGCCGGCAGTCATCATCCCGATCGGGGCGAGGAGACACCGGGTGGCACGGAAGCTGAGGATCGCCATAGCGGGCACCGGGTTTGGGGAGCAATACGCCATCGGGCTGCAGGCCAACCGGCATGTCGAGATTGTCGGTGTCTTCAGCCGCCGAGTCGAACGGGCCGCGGCGATGGCCCAGAGGTTCGGGATACGAGTTCACACCCGCAACTTCGAGGATCTGCTCAAGATCCCACAGCTCGACGCGGTCGCGGTCGTCACTCCAAACAACACCCACGCCGAGTTCGTCAGCGAGGCGATCAGAGCCAGAAAGCACGTCATCTGCGACAAGCCTTTGGCGCTGAATGGAGACGAGGCGGCAGAGCTTTATCGGCTGGCCGAGGCGGCCGCGGTCAGGCATGTGACCTTCGTGCCCTATCGATTCTCACCGGCCGCCCTTGCGATGAAGGCGGCTGCGAGCGCCGGGCAGATGGGCCGAGTCGTGAGCGTGACGGCTAGCTGGGGGGTCGACATGCGAGAAGAGCCGCTGCGTTGGCGATTCCAGCGCAAGCTCTCCGGCGCGGGGGTCATCGCCGACCTCGGAGCCCATATCTTCGACCTCGTGACGTGGTGGGCGGGACCGATCCGACGCGTCCTCGGGCGCTGCAAGACCCTGCTGCCCGTCCGACCCGGCGAAGTCGGGGGTCGGCGCCGCAAGGTGGATGTTCCCGACGAATGCTGGGCGCTGCTCGAGTTCGCCGGCGCGGGCATAGGCTCCGCAAAGCTGAGTTGGAACGCCCGGCGGAACCAGGTGATCGAGATCGAGGGCGGCCGAGGTCAACTCATCTACGAGTCACCGTCACTTCTCCAATGGCTCGAGGGAAAGGGTGAGTTCAACCCCTCGGCGCGGCTGGCCCTGACACCCGAACCGGAGCGGGCCGCTGAGCTGCCCCTTCAGACCAAGGAGTTCGCCAGCCCAGAGGAAGCCCTTGGCAGGATGTTCCGGGACATCGTCCGATACCTCAGGGGAGACGAGAAGCCCGAAAGCGTTGCCACCTTCAGGGAAGGCGCCGAGGCCCTGAAGGTCGTCGACGCTATCGAGCAGTCCAACGTGAAGGGCAGGTGGGTCGAGGTATCGTCCGACCTCTAGCGGGCAGCCGCTAGCCGCCGCCCGTGATGATCCGGACGATGTCTCGATAGGTGAGCAACACGACCAGCGCCAAGATGACACCGAAGCCTATCACGTGGACGATGCTCTCTTTCTGTTTGTCGAACGGCTTCCGGCGGATTGCCTCCAGGGCGACAATCACGAGGCGACTGCCGTCCAGTGGTGGTATCGGCAGCAGATTCAGGAAGCCGATCGCCACCGCGATTGCGGCAAAGGTGTAGAGGAAATCCGACCAGCCGACTTTTGCCTCGCCGTACATGGTGTGAACGACGCCGACCGGGCCCATCACGGCTGGCGGCACCGCGCCGGTGAGCACAGCGAGGAGCCCAGCGGCCTGAAGCTGGATCATGCCGGCGGTCTGCTTGAAGCCCAGAGCGATAGATTCGCCCATGCCCTTGCGCTGCCGACTGACGTGGAAACCCACACCGATCAGCCCCATCGGAACTCGTGTTAGTTTCAGCCCCTTGAGCTCGTAGGCGTCGGGTTCGGTCATCGGCGTTATGTCGATGGTGAGGATCTTGCCCTCTCGCTCGATCTCTATGTCGATGGGCTCGCCCGGACTGTCCTGAATCTTTTTTCGGATCTCGTCAAGCGACAGATCGGTCTGCCCATTGATGCCGACGAGCCGGTCTCCAGGCTGGATCCCGGCACCGGCCGCCGGGGTGTCACCGATGACCTGCTCGACCCTGTTCTCGGCCACCGGCAGACCGATGACGGCCCCCATGAAGATGTATATGCCGACGGCGAGGAGGAAGTTCATCAGGCACCCAGTCACCAGCACGAGCGCTTGGACGATCCGGGACTTCCGATGGAAGCCCTGGGGATGGTCGTCGCCGGGCTCCATGCCTGCGACGCGAGTATAGCTGAAGAACGGCCACAGCCGGAACGAATACTGTGTGCCCCGTCGCTTGAACCAGAAGAGGAGCGGGCGGCCGATCCCAATCGAGAACTCGTAGACGGCCATTCCGGAGAGGCGCGCGGCCAGAAAGTGACCGGCCTCGTGGAAGAGCACGATGAGACCGAAAGCCAAGGCCACCTTGGCGATGCCTATAAGGCTCATGGCGCCGGTCCTTGCTGCAGCATCTCTCTAACCTGCCTGTCGGCAGCCAGAAGCTCTTCCACTGATTCCCCGCCGCCGACGTCGTGCGCCGCCAGAGCATCCTCGATAATGCGGGGGATGGCAGCAAAGGATATTCTCTCCTGAAGGAACCATTCGACCGCCACCTCATCCGCAGCGTTGAGCGCGGCGGGGGCCGTGCCGCCCATCTCCATCGCCTTCCTCGCGAGGCCGACGCAGGGCCACCGCCGATCGTCGAACTGCTCGAAGTGCAGCGCACCGAGCTCGGCCAGGCTGGGCGGCGGCTCCGGGCGGGGCAGGCGCTCCGGGTAGCTCATAGCGAACTGTATGGGCAGATGCATGTCGGGCCGGGACATGTGGGCAATGACGGTGCCGTCCACAAGCTCCACCAGGCTGTGTATAATGCTCTCTCTGTGCAAGATGACGTCCAGCATCTTGGGCTCCAAGTCGAAGAGCCAGCGCGCCTCGATCAGCTCCAGCCCTTTGTTCATCAGCGTCGCCGAATCCACTGTCACCTTCGGACCCATTTTCCAAGTGGGATGGGCCAGCGCCTGTTGCGGAGTCACGCGCTCCAGTTCCTCCTGAGGCAGATCGCGGAACGCGCCCCCGGAGGCTGTCAATAGAAGCCGCGCGATAGCTTCCCGCGGCTGGCAGAGCAGTGTTTGAAACACGGCGGAATGTTCGCTGTCGACGGGAAGGAGTCGGGCCCCCGACCGCGCGGCCTCCGAGACGATCAACTGGCCGGCCACCACCAGCGGCTCCTTGTTAGCCAGCGCAAGCGTCTTGCCTTTGCGCACGGCCTCCCACACCGGGAGGAGGCCCGCCACTCCCGTCGCTGCTGCGACGACGAGGTCTATATCCGGCAAGACCGCGCACTCGGTGATCCCATCAATCCCTGAGGCGACCCTGATCTCGGTCTCTTGCAGCGCGTCGCGGGCGACGCGGGCGGCGTCGGCCTCGGCGACCGCTACGACGCGAGGCCGATACTTGCGGGCCTGAGCAACCAGCTCCTCAGCAGATCGCTGGCACGCGAGGGCCACCACTCGGAAGCGCTCGGGGAAGGTGTCAATGACGTCCAGCGTCTGGCGGCCTATGGACCCAGTCGAGCCAATGAGGGCAATAGACTTCACAGCACCCATCAGGCTGTTCAAGGTCCGGCCAGACTCGTCCCGCCGAGCCGGCCGACATCCACCAGGAACGCAAGGGAGAGCACGAACCCGAGCACGAGGCCCACTCCGGCGAGGCCGAGGAACTCCGCTGCGCCCTTGAGACCGCGCTTGCTGGCCTCCCCTATCAGGGCGAGGGCGACGAGAAGGATGTCGAAGACGACGGCCAGGGTTATCAGCAGCAGCACGCCCTGAGACAAGTCGCGCCCTCTCGTGAAGGCCAGCAGAAGCACGAGCGCGGCGGCGAGGAATGGCAGCAGGGCCAGGCCGGCGCGATGGTGTGCCTTCAGCCAGAGGCGCAACCGGTGAGTCGTCAGGAGCGCGAATCCCAGCAAGATAATGAGTACGGGCAGCCCCTCGAGCGACACGAAGGCGTCGAGAACCAGCACAGCCGCAAGCAATCCCACGATTATGCCAAGCTTGCCCCAAGGTTTACGCGACATTCCGCACTCCGCCGAAGCGCCGTTCGCGCCTCTGGTAGTCTAGCACCGCCTGGTAAAGATCCGCGGTCCCAAAATCGGGCCACAGAACGGGAGTCACGTGGATCTCCGTGTAGGCGATCTGCCATAGCAGGTAGTTAGACACGCGCAGATCGCCGCCGGTTCGTATGAGCAGGTCGGGATCGGGCGAATCGGGCCGGTAGAGATGCCTCGTGAAATGGGACTCGTCCAGCTCCTCGACCGACACCCGGCCCGCGGCGGCGTCCGCGGCGAGCGCGAAGGCCGCGTGCAGGATCTCCTGCCGCCCGCCGTAGTTGATGGCCAGCTGAAGCGTGAGCCCGCTGTTGCCGGCAGTGAGTCCTTCCACGCGGGTCAACTCCTCCCTCAGCGAGGCCGGCAGGGGAGCCGCATCGCCGAGAAGCCGGACGCGCGCGTTCCTCCGGTGGAGGTCTTCGGCCTCTTCACAGAGCGCCTGCTGGATCAAGGCCATTAGGGCACTGACCTCCCCCTCGGGCCGGCCCCAGTTCTCTGCTGAAAAGGTGTACAGGGTGAGGAACTCGACCCCGATGTCGTCGCAGCCTTTTATCGTCTCCCGGATGCTGCGGCGACTCGCTCGATGGCCCTCCAGACGCGGGAGACTTCGCTGCTCAGCCCACCGGCCGTTGCCGTCCATGATGACTGCGATGTGGCGCGGCACGCGCGATGGATCGAGACATCGCTTCAGGTCGTCTATTGCTGCCTGATCCCGCGGGCTATTCGTCGCTCTCCTCCCTTCGCTCCACCGCGGCCGAGGCCGCCGCCACCAGTTCGACGCCGTCCGGGAGGTCTCGCTGGCGCAGCACCCGCAATGGTCCGGAGGGAGCAGCCTTGGGGCAACGCGTTTCCTTGACGAGGGCGACACGCAGGCCTGCCGCCTCGAGCATCGCCTCGGCGTCCGACAGCAACCGTCCTATGACGCAAGAGGCGCTCATCCCTCCATGATCTCCCGCTGTTTGCTCGACTGAACGCTCTCCAGCTGGTTGATGTGTCCGTGGGTGATCTTCTGGACTCGGTCCTGAAAGCGGCGCAGATCGTCCTCCGATATGGTGGCTTGCTTGTGCATGGCCCGCAGTCTCTCAACCGTGTCTCTGCGGAGGTTCCGGATGGCCACCTTCCCTTCTTCGGTCTTGCGGGAGACCATCTTTGCAAGCTCCTTGCGCCGCTCAGTCGTGAGTTGCGGCAGGGGGACCCGGATGATGCTGCCATCGCTTTGAGGATTGAGCCCAAGATCGGAACTCGTGATCGCGTCGACGATGGGCTTGGACATCTGCTTGTCCCACGGAGATATCACCAGCAGGCGGGGCTCCGGCGCGCTTATGGTCGCGACCTGGTTCACCGACATCATCTGCCCGTAGTACTCAACACGAATCCGGTCCAGTATAGCTGGGTTTGCGCGACCGGTCCGTATCAGACCGAACTCGCGCTTCACGGCCTCGATGACTTCGAGCATATGCCGATCAGTTTCCTTCATGAGGTGCTGGACCGCGTCCGGCATATGGACTCCCTCCTTCCGACCAGTCAGCTAATGGTGCTGCCAATCTTCTCGCCGAGCAGGACGCGCCTGATGTTGCCTGAAATGCGGAGATCGAACACGACGACCGGGATGTTCGTATCCATGCTCAACGATATGGCGGTGGCGTCCATCACCTTGAGGCCGGCCTTCAGCGCATCGAGGTAGGTCAGGCTCTCGAGCTTCTTGGCGGACTCGTTGGTCTTCGGATCGCTGTCGTAGATGCCATCGACTGTCGATGCCTTCAGGAGCGCCTGCGCGCCGATCTCCGCCGCGCGCAGCGCGGCCGCTGTGTCCGTTGTGAAGTACGGGTTCCCCGTCCCAGCGGCAAAGATCACGACGCGATTCTTCTCCAGGTGTCGTATCGCTCGACGCCTGATATACGGCTCGGCAACTTCTCGTATCTCGATGGCCGACTGAACACGGGTGTCGACGCCCAGCGCCTCAAGCGACGCCTGCAGGGCCAGGCAGTTGAGAACGCTGGCCAGCATCCCCATGTAGTCAGCCGTCGTCCGCTCTATATCGTGAAGGGAGTTGGATCGAGCGCGCAGGTAGTTGCCGGCACCCACCACGATTCCCAGCTGCACCCCGAGTTCTCGGGAATCCTTGACCTCGCCGGCGATGCGATGGACCACGTCTGGATCAGTCCCGAATCCGCTGTCCCCGGCGAAGGCCTCGCCGCTCAGCTTAAGGACGACTCGCGTGTAGCGCGGTTCTGGCACTGCAGCCTCCCGAGCTCACCTTAGCTCTCGCTCTCTTCCCCGAGCTGGTATCGGACGAACCGGCGAACGCTGATGTTCTCCCCCAGCTTTGCAATCGCTTCTTTCACCACTTCCCCAACCGTCGTCTGATCGTCGCGGACGTATGCCTGCTCCATCAGGCACGCCTCCGAATAGAACTTCTTCAGCCGCCCCTCAACGATTCGGTCGATGACCTTCTCGGGCTTGCCCTCCTTCTCGGCCAGAGCGCGATAGACTTCCTTTTCTTGCTCGATCACCTCGTCGGGCACGTCTTCGGGCTGGAGATAGCGCGGGTTCTCGGCGGCGATGTGCATGGCCAGGTTGAACGCCAGCTGCTGGAACTCCTCAGTTCGCGCGACGAAATCCGTCTCGCAGTTCACTTCAACGAGCACGCCGATCCTGCCGCCCGCGTGAATGTACGACGAGACGACTCCCTCGCTCGTCGCCCGCGAAAGGCGTGCGTCAGCGCGCGCCATGCCCTGTTTCCGCAGCAGCACCGATGCCTGCTCCAGGTCGCCGCCGCACTCCGCGAGCGCCTTCTTGCAGTCCATGATACCGGCCCCGGTCTTCCGGCGAAGTTCTTGAACCTGTTGTGCGGTTATGGCCACTTGCGAGGTCTCCTTGAAGGTCCGGGACGACCGCTTTGATCGCTAGGTGAGCTCGGCCTCGCCGCCGGTGTACTCCGGAGGCGTTTCGGCCTCCGCCTCCGAGGTGACTTCCGCGGCCGCTGGCGCCTCATGGGGAGCCGCAGCCGGCTCGGGCTCTTCGGCCGCGCCGGTCTCCACGGGGGCCTCCGCGGGGAACTGCTCGGCTTCCCCGCCCATCTCCTCTGCTGCTGGGACTGCTGCCGCGACGCCCACGACGGTCTCTTCCGCGGCAACGGCCGCCGCCTCCTCAGCAGCTCGCTCCTCGGCCTGGCGGCTCTCGTGCTCGGCGCGCCCCTCCAGAACAGCATCCGCCATTTTCCCGACCATGAGGCGAATGGCTCGGATGGCGTCGTCGTTGCCGGGGATCGGGTAGTCGATCTCGTCGGGGTCGCAGTTCGTGTCGACTATCGCCACAACGGGGATGTTGAGCCGACGAGCCTCCAGAAGGGCGATACGCTCCTGCTTCAGATCCACGAGGAAGACTGCATGAGGTAGTCCGCCCATATTCTCGATCCCGGAGAGGAATCGCTCCAGCTTGGCCTTCAGGTCCATGAGACGGTTCCTCTCCTTCTTCGGAAGCTGAGAGAGGCCGCCATCCTCCTCCATCTTGCGAAGCTCGCGCAGGCGCTCGATCCGCTGGTGGATCGTCCTGTGGTTCGTGAGCATGCCGCCGAGCCAGCGCTCGGTGACGTAGAACATCTCGCACCGATCGGCGTTCTCCCGCACGGCGTCCTGGGCTTGCTTCTTTGTGCCCACGAACAGCACTTTGCCCCCCTCACTGGCGACCTGGCGGATGAACTGATAGGCATCTTCGAGGCGCTTCAGCGTCTGGTGGAGGTCAATGATGTAGATGCCGTTGCGCCCAGCGTAGATGAACCGCTTCATCTTCGGGTTCCAACGGCGGGTCTGGTGGCCGAAATGAACTCCGGCCTCCAACAAGTCCTTCATGGTCACGAGAGGCAAGGCTACTCCCCTTTCGAGCGGCGTGCCCCATTCCTGGAGCGAGCTGCGGATTCGCGCGGGACGTGTGGCGACGGCGCGAACTGGGACACAGCAGCACGCCTCGTATTGGTTTTCCGGCCCTCCTAGGGTGGATGAGGAAAGCACACCACAAATTGTCCGCCAGCCCCGCCAGCCGAGGAGCGGCCAGTGAGGTGAGTCTATCACAAAGGAGAGGTGCCGCGCAAGACCGCCCTCTCCAATAAGCCCGCGGACTGTTAGGAGTTACACGGCGCTGGCGCGACGCGATGTGGTTGAGCGGCCCGATAAGCTAACCGCTCACTTGAGTAACGACGTAACTAGCCGACATCGCCACCCTTACGACCGCAACAGGGCCACCACTGTAGGTATCCCTCCCCGGCCTGAAACAGGGGCGGGCTCGCCAACGGTCAGGCGGCCGAGCAGATAGTCCCGCGGATTCCGGCCGGGGTGCGGCTGATCACACGTGAGGCACTGGGAGCGGCCGCGCTCGCGCACGCGGACGAACAGGTGGTACTCTCCAGGCGGCACTGGATCGAGAAGATAGATCCGGTGCTCTTCTCCAAGCACCAGGCCCATCTGCAACTCGTCGAGCGGGTACAAGTCATGACCCAGCAGGTTGCTCTCCTGCCAGATGCGGTCGCCCGCCTCGTTCTCAAGCACGAAGATGGCCTCATAAGGTTTCGCTTGGTAGCCGTCGAGCGGCGTCCAGTAGACTGTGAAGTCGAAGCCCTCACCCGGGCGCAACGGGCCCTCGGCCACTTCTGCATCTACGCAGGCGACGTAGTCGCCAAACCGGACGGCCGGGCTTGGCGGAAGATCTGCCAGGAGCGTTTCTGGGGCTGGGCGGTCCAGGAAGATACGGTAGACCGGTCCCTGGGGAACCAGATAGGTTCTCTCCCGCAGCAGCTGAATACGATAGGTAAGCATTTCCACGAAGTAGGCGGCCGGATACTTGCGCAGGAAGTCCTCCTGCGCGAAATCGATGAACCCGTACTCCGAGTACAGCGAGGGAGCGGCGAACATCACCAGATCGGTGCGGATCCCCTCTACGTATTTCAGATAGCCGATGGGAGCGATCGTCCACCAATCGGCCAGCAGGAGCGAGCCCGGCTCCAGCTGCTGCGCGACGGCGCGGGCGAAACGCTCGGATCCGTAGTCATCGCTGCCATCCACCCAGGCGAAGTTCCGCGTGTATTGGCTGAACGGCAACAGCATGAGGAGCACCAACGCCGGCCCATACCGCCACGCTGGCGTGGGCGACACGAGGCCGTGTTGGAGGCGGGCCATGAGCTGGCCGGCGATGCTGAGCACCGCCGCGACTCCCACCGAGATGAAGGCAGCACACACGAGGTGCAAAGGCAGATAGTACACGTGTATGTCGAAGATGCTGAAGTTGACCGAGTACGCGACATCGAAGAAGCCGATCAGCAGGAGAAAGACAACGAGCCGCCGGTCTCTGCGCCAGAGCAGTCCCATCCCCAGAAGTGACAGCGCGCTCCCGAAGTAGCCGAACTCCTCGGTCAGGCGGCGAGTATGCAGGGCCGCTCGATGCAGCGGCACGATCCAGCCGCGGTCGAACATCGCCTGCCGAGAGCCGGGCGAGGTCAGGTGTGCCCACATCGCGCCCACGCTGTGGGGGTTGTTGACGTGCGGGGGCGGATTCGCCATCGCGCGGATCGGCACATACAAATAGATGGAGAGGCCCAGAACGAACAGCGCCGCGCACTTCGCAACGCGGCGAAGTGTGAACAGACGCGGTCCGTGCTCGGCCCACAGGAGGTAGACGATCGCAGGGATCATCAGTACGGTAAGGGCATGATTGCCCAGGCTGACTCCCAGCACCCAGGACAGCACATAGAGCCAGCGATCCGCCTGCGTCGCTCGCCAGGCCAGCACGATGAGCAGAATAACGGCCGCAAAGCACACGTGCAGCGTATAGACCTCAGCCTCGGTCGTTTGATCCCAGAACGTGGTGGCGAACGCAAACGTCAGCGCTGCCACGAAGGCGGCCATCCGATTGCCTGAGATGGTGCGATAGACGAGATACAAGAGCGCCACCGCGACGGCCCCCAGCAGAGCAGTCATGAAGTTGACGCGGAAGGCGACGTCGCCCATGGGCAGTCGGCTGAATGGGTGGGCGATAAGCATCCATGTCGGATAGCCCGGCGAATGGCCGATGCCCAAGTGGTAGGCAGCCGTGATCAGCTCGCTGGAGTCACCCCAGCCAAAGGTGGGACGCATAGTGCGCAGGTAGCCGAGAAGGGCGATGAAGCCCAGGCTGAAGCAGATGATGGCATCGAGGCGGCGCCGACTGGTGGGCCGCTGTGCAAAGGCCACCGAGGTGTGGGCGCCTGCCCCCATGGACTCGTCTCCCTCCTGCTCTGCTGCGAACAAGTGCCGTGTCTCAGGCAGCCTATTCCACAAAACGGGATAGCGGTGAGATGGACCGGTCGCGGGACCGCCCCGACGAATCGGGGCGGCCCTCTCTATCTGTCCGTTCGTCAGCGGTGCCTCAGCGGCTCGCCTCGAACTCCCGCCACCAGTCCTCCCACCATCTATCCTGGTAGGCTGGGTCCTTCTTGTCCGCTGCCTCGACGTGCCCGTCCGCATAGGCGAAGACAGCGAAGTCGGGGTGGTAGTCGGCCACCGCGATCGGCGTCCCCCGGGAATCCTCCAACTCCTTCCACTTGACCCCGAGCGGAACGAGGTACTCGACGACGACCTCGTCTTCGGTGCCGGGCCGCATGAAGACGTGCCGAGTTCGCACATACTCGTCCATCACCGGCATGAGATCATAGACGTTGTCCACCGGCGGGAAGGTATCCTCATGATCCGCCAGGTACATCTGCACCGCGAGCGACACGTTCAGCATGTGCTCCATGACCTGATCCAGCTCGCCCCTTCCGGCCTTGAACGCTGACTCGGTGCCGGGAGGCGCCTCACTGTACTGGTCCCTGCGCGAAGCTATCGTGATGACGCAGTGGTCGCCCACCCACATGGACAGGCGGGTCACCTCGTAGCCCGATTGGATGGTGTCGTCGACCCCGACGGTGGCCTCCAGAATCTCGCCGGCATCCGGCAGTTCGGCCATCATGGGGGGCATGGATGCGTCATACTCGACCCGCCAGTGGGCCACTAACTGCTCCGGCTCGCCCTCGAACTGCCAGTGGAAGTAGGCGTCCCGCAGTCGGTCGGTCTCTGCGTCCACCTCCAGGACATTGCGGGCGAGGAGCGCGACTTGCCGGGCCTCCCTGGGAGACATCCCTGGCTCGTGGACGAACAGGACCTGCTTCCAGCCCGTGAAGGTCACGACGGTGACCTCGCGGCCGTCGCGAATCCCGCTCGTCACGCTCACCTCCTGATCATCCAGGCCGCCGGCGAGGGCCCAGGGCCAGGCGTGGAGGCGGTATGGATACGGCCAGTCATGGAGGCGGTTCTCATCGGGCCGTGAGAGGTACTGCGCCATCTCTGCCTCCACGGGTGCCAGGTCGGCCACATAGAGGAAATCCCGGCCGATGAGCGGATCGCGGTGGTAGAACCACCACTGCCGCGTGTCGAGGTCGATTGCCTCCGCCCACGACACCACACCGTCGGCCCCGATCCTGCGCGTGTAGGAGGCCCTGGGATCATTGTAAGAGAGCTCCAGGGTGCTATCGAGCAGCTTGCCCCAACACTGGTCCGACAGCGCCAGGCCCTCGTCGGTCAGCTCGCACACCCACAGCACGGAGTCCGCGCTCGCCATTGCGTGCGCGACATCGGCGAGGATCGCATCGACGTCTGGTTCGCCGACTCGGCCCGGCATCACGAACAAGCTCAGGCCGAGAACAGCGACCGCCGCCGCGGCCGCGGCGCGAACGATCCATTTGGCTTGACGGGTCGCCGTGCGGGGCGCCCCCTCGGCATGGGAACGGGCCATCGCCGACAGCGCCCGCTCTCGCGAGGTGTCACCATATGCAGGCCGGGCTCGGTCGATAAGCTCGGCCATCTTCTCGTCGGTCTTGTCACTCCGCATCTTGCACCAGCCTTTCCCGGGCCTTCTGTCTGGCCCGATGGAGAAGCGAGTGGACGGCTCGCTCGGATCTGCGAACGACGTGGCTGATGTCCTTCACCGAAAGCTCCTCAACACACTGAAGCACGAGCACTTCCATCTCTGTCTCCGACAGGACGCCGGCCAGCTCGCGCACCTGCTGCTGCGCGTCGAGCCTGGCCGCCGCCTCGGCCGCCAGGTCGTGTTCGTCCTGCTCTCGGGCGACCTCATCGATGGGGACGACGGCCGCCTGCGGGACGGACTTGCGTCTCCTGCGTCGGCGGATCTCCTCCCGAATCTGCCAGCGGGCGATTCCGTAGAGCCAGGCGGCGAGCGTGGCCCGCCGCCCGTCGAAGCGATCGATGTTTCTCACCGCCTTGGCCAGCGTCTGCGCGACGATGTCCTCGGCGAGTTGCATGTCCTCCGAGAGACGTGAGGCCGCGAAGCGGTGAAGCCCCGGCGCGAAGCGGTCGTGCAGCTCTGCGAAGGCCTCCGCCGAGCCCGCTCGCAGCCCGGCGAGGAGCCGGGCTTCCTCGGCTTCGCCGCGCTGCCCTTGAGCCTGCGCGGCCTCGCTCTCAGCCATCAGGCATCTCCCTTATCGGTCCGAGATCCAAGACTGCCGTCCCACAGATAATACTGCAGATCGAGCTGAAATGTCGCGGGCGATCGCGGGGACGGCGCGGCGTGAAGGCGCCAGGCTGCAACGCATCTGATGCGGCATCTGTCACGGGCTCGCCGAGGCAAGCAGGTGTTTGGTGTCTGCGGTGGGCGTCTCGCAGTGGTCGGGGCACTTCCGGCAAGGGCCGCTGGCACAGCTCTATTACCCCGGCCCGTGGGATGCTCGGGCTCAGTCCCCGACCGCGGCGACGACCCACTCAGGCACGCGGCTGTCCTGACACGAGTGCTCGGCGGGAAGACCCGGGCTCTGCACGATAACGAGGTCGAGACTCGGACAGACCCAGATCAACTGGCTCCCCGCACCCGCGGCCGCGAAGCTGTCACGCGGTAGTGGCGGCCAAAGCTTCCCACGGTCGTTCGTCCAGAAGCCGTGTCCGTAACACCCAACGCCGTCGATATCGCCGGCCGGGGAATCCTCCCGGATGATGGGAGCACTGACGGTCGCCTCTCGGAGCCATTCCGCGGGCACAACCTGACGGCTGGCCCAGCTGCCGGCGTTCCGCCACAGCCAGCCCACGCGGCACCCGTCGCGAGCCGTCATGAGGAGACTCGTGCGATAGCCGAAGATGCCGATTCTGGCGCTCGGCGGCAGGTCGAAGTTCCCCCACTCCCATGTCCAGTTCGCGCCCATCGGGTCGCGGATCTTCCGTCGGATGAGCTCGCCAGGGCCGGCAGATCGTCCGGGATCGGAGGAGTCATAGACACCGTAGACCCTCCCCAGCGCGTGCATCAATATGTTCATGCCCCAGCTCTGGTAGTGGAAGTACTGGCCCGGCCGTTCGTTCGGCTTGAGGTATCCGCTGGTGTTGGTGACGAGGTGGCGGAAGGTGATCTCAGCATCTTCCGGCTTGTTGCTGCGGCCGGACTTGGGCCCGGCGCCTTCGGGCACCTCCAGCATCTCGGGGTAGTACTGGCATACGATCGCGTCGGCCGAGGGGAGCTTCCCTTCTGCAATGGCGATGCCCAGCAAACACGAGTACAGGCTCTTCTGCGCCGAGGCAAGGCCGATCCGCGCGTTGGGATCGATTCCTGCATACCATTCCGCGACCATGTGGCCGCCTCGGACGACACACACGCGATAGCGCCCGTCTGGCCCCGCCTCCTCGGACAGGTGCTGGCGTGCCGTCCGGAGCTTCGACTCGTCGAATCCGAGCCGGCCAGGCGGCCGCCTTGCCCAATTGGCACCAGGATAGTGTGACACTCAGGACCATTCCCCATCTGACGCGGCAGTCGGAGAGCGACGCTCGTCAGAGGATATACCGCGTCAGATCCAGGTTCTTGACTACCTCCGCGAGCTGCTCGCGGACGTATTCGGCCGTGATCTTGACATGGGCGGGAGAGATATCCGAGGCCTCGAAGGACACCTGCTCGAGCAACCGCTCCATGACGGTGTGCAGGCGGCGCGCGCCGATGTTCTCCGTTTCCTCGTTGACCTGCGCGGCGATGCGAGCGATCTCGGCCACGCCTTCCGGTGTGAACTCCAGCTCGACGCCTTCGGTTTCCATGAGGGCCGTGTACTGCTTGATCAGCGAGTTCTCCGGCTCGTTGAGGATTCGGATGAAGTCCTCCTCTCCCAGCGCGCTCAGCTCCACGCGCAACGGGAACCGGCCTTGGAGCTCCGGGATCAGGTCCGATGGCTTCGAGATGTGGAACGCGCCGGCCGCGATGAACAGGATATGATCGGTCTGCACCGGCCCGTACTTGGTCATGACCGTGGAACCCTCGACGATCGGCAAGAGCCCGCGCTGCACGCCTTCGCGGCTTACATCCGGGCCCCCGATGGTCCGTTCACGCCCTGCGATCTTGTCCATCTCGTCTATGAAGATGATGCCGGACTGCTCGGCGCGGCCGACGGCCTCCCCCGTCACCTGCTCCATGTCGATCATGCGCTCTGCTTCCTGGTCCACGAGGATCCGCCGCGCCTCGGTAACAGTTACGTTCCGCCGGCGGCGCTGTTTGGGAAACATGCCCCCCAGCATGTCCTGAAGGTTTATGCCCAGTTCCTCCATGCCCTGGCCGGAGAATACGGGCAAGGCCAAGAAGCGGTTCTCCTCCACCTCGATCTCGACCGTCTGCTCATCGAGCTCACCAGCAAGGAGACGCTGCCGCAGCGACTGGCGGCTCGAGTCATCGGGCGGCGGCTCTTGCGCTTGCTCGGCCTCGACCGGACGCTGCTGGAGCATGGCCGCCATCGCGTCGCCGAGCGAGTGCATGCGTGCAGTTGGGCCGCCACCTCGGCGCTGGAGGGCATCCAGCAGGCGGTCGATGGCCCGTGCTTCGGCTCGCTCTCGGACCTCTTCCACCTTCTCGCCCCTGACCATCCGAACGGATGCCTCTACCAGGTCGCGAACCATCGAGTCCACATCCCGCCCGACATAGCCGACCTCTGTGTACTTGCTGGCCTCAACCTTGATGAAGGGAGCGCGAACCAGCCGGGCGAGCCGGCGGGCTATCTCGGTCTTGCCCACGCCCGTGGGGCCGATCATGAGGATGTTCTTGGGGATCACCTCGTCCCTGATCTCGTCCGCGAGCAGTTGCCTTCGCATGCGGTTGCGCAGCGCTACCGCAACAGAGCGCTTTGCCTCCGCCTGCCCGACGATATACTTGTCGAGTGCCGCCACGATGCGGCGGGGCGTTAGCTCCTCGAGCTGCTTGCCTGCTGAAGCGTTTGTCTTGAGCGCCATAACAGCCTGCATTGTAGCACAATCCGGCTCACGGCGCGAACTGCACCGCCCCAAGGCTTGGGCTCACCTCGCATCGGGATCGCTCTCCGACCCCAGGCATACTCTCAGCTTATTCCGGGTAACCTCGACGCGGCGTCTCTTCCTCGCCGAGACGCCAGTCTATCTCGCTGAGACTCACGCAGGGGAAGATGAGCAAGGAGTTCGGCAGCATCTGGGACTGGCTGCGGGAGAACGGCAAGCCCAAGCGCCTCCCCGCTCCACCCCAGCCGCCTACTCAGGAAGACGAGGCCTCCTACAGGATCGACGACCTGACAATGCTGGCCCTGGAAAGGGAAGCCGAAGCCGCCGCGAAGCTGCGAGGCCGCTCGTAGCCGAAGCGTGTGGTCGCCACGTTGCGCCTTTACCGGTAGGTTTGCCCCTTACGTCGGCGAACTCGCCACACGTGCACGCTGGAGGGAACCAGATTGAGCCAGCAGCGGGAGCCCCAGGACCCCTTGAACCAAGTTCTCAGCGGGCGACCCTCGCCGTTCGTGCCCGTTGCGCCTGTCTACGAAGGCCTCGGGCCGCTTGAGTTCCACTGGATGCAGCTCCGTTGGCGCAAGTGGCGCCACCTCCTTGACGCGGCCGGAACGGACCGGCTTGCCGTCGATTACGAGACGTACGTCGCCGTTGAGCTCGCCCTCTACACGGAGACGATCGACGCCTACTACCCACCCCCCGCCTGGCTTGCGCTGCCTCTAATCCAATCGGCTGAGCGAATATCCGCCACCGCGGTGGTCCGACGCGGCACGGACCTCTACTGGGTCTCAGAAGACGGAAAGGAGACGTGGTTGCCGCCGAATCGTGCTGCCTATGCGTCCCGTCAGGTGGAAGAGAGGGCTTCACACTACTACGGACTCTGGCGCCGCGGCTACCATGCCGATCAGCTCGGAGAGGTCATCGCTCGTGCAGACACTCGGCCCTTCGAGCCCACGCCGGAGGAGGTGGATCGGGAACTGGCCTCTGGACGTTATCAGGTGGCGCGCGCACTGCTCGACCGCCACCCAAATGAGCTGCCGCTGTACGAATCCTACACTTCTCCCTACACGGAGTTGCTCGGCCTGCTCGGCTTCCAGGGGATGATGACTTCGCTGATCGAGGAGCCCCGCAAAACGCACAAGCTCCTGGCCGGAGGACTACCGCGTCCGAGCCCCCGCCTCGCCGCGGCTGAGAAACTTGGAGTGCGCATAGTTTTCGTGGAGGAGTGCCTGGCCTCCGCCGACCTCATCTCGCCGCAGATGTACCGGGAATTCGTCTTCCCCTACACGAAGCGCACGCTCGAATTCTACGAGTCCCGCGGCTTCCGAACGGTGCTCTACTTCTCGGGTGATCTCATGCCGCTGCTGGAGGATCTGAAGCGGCTTCCATGGACGGCCCTCTCCTTCGAGGAGGACCGCAAGAACTACGGGATCGACCTGGCCGAGGTCCGGCGCGTGATGGGGCCCGACCGCGTTCTCTACGGAAACATCAATGCCTACTTCCTGGAGCGCGCCGGCGATGCCGAAGTGCTCGTGGAAGTGCGCCGCCAGGTCGAGGTAGGGGGGGCCGACCGTTTCGTCCTGTCGGCGGGCAGCCCGTTCACTCCGGGAACGTCACTTGAGCGCGTCCGCTTCTTCTGCGAGTCCACCCGGCTGCTTTGAGGGGGCAGCGAACGAAACGCTCTGTCAGTACCTCAGTCGCACCGGCCGAGAAGGGTCAAGCCGGACGGCCACCTTCAGGAGCTTCTGAGACGGCCGGTAGGTGAAGGGAACGGCCTCCTCGCCGCAGGCGACGTGACGCGGCCTCTTCGGCGAGAACACCGCGACCTCTGCATCGGCGCCGGCCGGCCCGGCCAGCGCGAATTCGAGCGTCTTCGCGGCAGCGTCCCATTGCTCAGACGCCAACCCGTCCGCGCCAGCGGCGAAGACAACCTTCGGCCGCTCCTTCGGCGCCTCAGTGACATACAGCAGCGAATGCCCGTAGGGCCTCAACGTGACAGCCAATTCACGGAGGCTCGAGCCGGTGAAGCCCCCGACCATCTCGCTCTTCGCGGGCTCATAGACGAGGTACTGCCTCCTTGGCGTTAGGCCGAGCTGCGCGAGCGAACGGAGGCGGAGCGCGGTGCGGACCCGGCGCTGGCTCATGTTCACCACGGTGAACATGATGCGTCCTGTCTGTGCCTGCCGCAGCACGTTGACGTAGACGTCATCGTCGGGGCAGACAGCTAGCGTTTGCCCGGCGAGTGCGGCGTGCAGTGACGCGTTGTTGACCCCGACGAAGCGCAAGATATCGCGATACCGGCGAAAGGCCGCCACTTGCTCCTCCGTCCATGCCCGCCGGTTCACCAGGTCGTATGGGTGGCGAGGCAGCAGCGAGCAAATGAGCAGCCCGAACGACAGCTTCTGCTCGGTTGTCAGTTCGGTTCCGTAGGTAGACCAGGCCGTCTGAGAGCCAAGCCGCTGGGAGAAGTAGAGAAACATCCGCGCCAGCGGGTCGAGATCCATGACATCCATGGCCTCGCCGACGAGGCGGATGTCTGAGAGCGATGTGATGTAAGCGATGGGCAGCACATTCGTGTTGTTGAAGATGATTGCGTCGAGCGTCTTCGATTTGATCCGGTTATAGGCATAAGCAAGCTGATCGCGCAGCCCGAGGTGGCTGATGTGTCGGTAGCGCGAGTTACACCCATGGGCCGGGTTCTCGCAGGCCATCTTGCCGAACCACATGTCGATGTAGACGCCGTCGAAGTCGTACTCCTCGACGATCCGATCGATCGTCTTCTTGAACTGTGCTCGCCAGCCCGCCGCCCAATTGCACATGCCGGAGCTTCGATAGCGGTAGGAGTATCCCGGCTCGATGCGCCACTCGGGGCCGTGCAGGCGATATGGTTCGCTGTTCTCTCGCATGTCGTTGGCCGAGACGTAGGGGACCACTCTGATGTTGTGCTTGTGCAGCAAAGCGATTCTCTGGCGGAGCTGCCGGCGCTCCCGCGCCGGCACTGGGTCCACATTGAAGCCCGTCAGGCTCTCCAGATAGTTCGCGCCGCGACGCGCGACCTCTTCAACGGCCGCCTCCGGCATGCCGTACCTACCTTCCACCGGCCTCAGGTCGAGCAGTCCCGGGTCGTACTTCTTCGGCGGCGTCACAGCAAGGGCGAAGGCGCCCTCTATCGACCAACCCCGCCCAGCCAGCACGCGCACGTTCCGGAGCGTGAAGTTCTCCCACTCGACCTCTCTGCCCCGGCGGGAGACGATGAACATGGGCTGCTCCCTCCCAGAGAGAGCATCCCCCATGCCCCCGCCGTCGGGGAACTCGTATTCGGTGGGCTGGAACTGCTGTGGTGTCACATCCCAGGTCGTGATCTCGACGCCCGTCCGCTCATTCCCCAGCCACACCCACGGAAGGAATAGACCGGTCAAGAAATCGCCGTTAGACGCGGGAACGCGCGCAAACCGATAGTCCCCCGTATCCTGGCTGAAGGCCTGATCCGGCAGGTTCGCGTAGTAGGGGCACAGCCGGGCTGGCAGGCTTGTCTTCGACAGCACGAGCCAGCGGAGCTCACACCCCTTCTCGGCATCACACTTCATAGTGACAATGTCGAGCCCGTCTATGTAGATCCGATGGGTGATCGTATAGCGGAGAGCAAATGCCTCACCGCTCCGAGATCGAAAGCGGCCCCTTGCCTGCAGGATGACCCGCTCCGGCCGGGCCTCGACCACGCGGAACTCGGCCGCCTTCTCATTGGCCATCGTGAAGCGCTGCTTGCGCGGGTCCCTGTCTGAGCTCAAATAGCCATCCGGGAGGCCGAAGCCCTTCATCGAAGAGAACTCGTCCTCCAGCACCCGAAGTCCTGTCAGGAGGCCATTGGCTTTAGAGAATGTGTAGGAAAAGGTCTCGCCCGTGACGGTCAGCGATCTCGCCCGCTCTCGGACGGACAGCTCCTCTTCGCGTCGGAGGGGCAGCTTTGGTGTCGGTTCGAAAGGCAGCAGCGAGCATTCAGCGACCTTGCGACGACTGACAGCAGCCTTCGGCATAGTATTGCCCTCCCGCGGCCCTGAGCCCGGCCTCGGAGCGCAAGCGGTCCTTTCCGATACCGCAGGGCATTCCTGCAGCAGTGCGCCCGGCGCAGTTCACGTCGCGTCCAGCACCAGCACCCAGTCGTTGCCCCGTCCGCTGCTGAGGGGCACGAACCGGCGCGTGCCCCTTGCTCGGCAGTCGCCGGTGCGCCACCATTTGCCGTCGCGCGGGTCATACCAGTGGGCCACTACCCGCTCTCCGGCCAGCTTCTTCAGCCCTATGCCGACGGGCCGCCCGGTGGGGAGGTAGACGAAGGCGAAGCTGCCGTCGTCGGCGCGGGCGGCGCGAGCGTGGTGCATGCCCCTCCCGTGCTCGGAGATGATGAGAGACTGATCCGGCACGAGCTTGAGGAAAGCGTGCGACTCGAAGAGAGCGCGCACGTACTGCATCTGCCTCGCACCCGGCAGGTCGAGGGCCTCGCGCCATGGTGTGCGCGCGAACGTGACGGGCTTCCGGCCAGGCTCCCAGAGCTGCCAGATCTCGTGGCAGCCATAGGTGTGGCCGCAGCCTCCGGCCAGCAGACCCCAGTAGGCCGCCTGGCGCACATCGTAGTCGTCGAAGAGCGCATTGCCTTCCTTGAACCCGATGGGATGGTTCTCATAGCGGGGCTCGCCGTCCATCGTCGGCTTGGTCGGCTGTAGCCTGTAGTCCGCCTCTACGAGCTTGTAGTTAGGTCGGTTTCGCGCCTGATGCCCCGACTGAATCATGTAGAAGTCGAGCCACGATTCGTCCGACGGCCAGTAATCCGAGCAAGACACGCCGCCTATCGGGTGATAGGTGATCAGATGTCGGGCGTCGTCGCCCTCTTTCAGCCCCTCCGCCATCGCCCGCCAGACGTCGCGCAGAGCCTCGGTCTTCGCAGGACGGTCGCCGCCGAGAATCCAGATGATAGGCTTGTCGCGATACCGCTCGCCGAGGAAGCGGCCGTATGTGCGCGCGTTCCCAGGGTTGAAGATCTTCGGGCCGACCCCCCAGTACTTCGGCCCGACCTTGTCTCCCCACGTCGGCAGCATGCCTACGAACAGGCCGAGCTCTGCAGCCCTGTCGACGACGTAGTCCGCGTGCCGGAAGTAGGCCTCGTTGGGCTGCTCGGGGTCAGAATCATGCAGCGGGCGGTCTCCGTAGGGGTTCGGCACTCGGAGCCCGTCCTGCTCGGCGAGCAGGACGGCTTGAACCACGGTGAACTTGAGCCTTGCTCGGTTCTCAAGGTACTGGTCTGCTTCTTCCCGGGCGAGTCGGTGGAACAGCTCCCAGCAGGTGTCGGCCAAGTAGAAGAAAGGGGCGCCGTCAGGCCGGGTGAGATAGCGCGCATTGTCGCTGACTTGAAGGGATTTCATGCAAGCGCCGCCTTTTCTCCGGTTCGCTCCCTTCTTTTCTGCGCTCTGATGACCCTACCTTCGGGCACGATCTTCCTGTCTTTTGGCAAGAAAGCCGGCAGGTGCCGCTGGCGCGTCTGCCTTAACGAGTGCTCAGACCGCTGTACCCGATTGTCAAGGAAGCGCAAACCATGTACTACCCCGAGTACGTGATGCACCGCCACGAAGGCAACCCGATTCTCGGTCCGAAGGACTTTCCGGGCGCAGAGGCCATCTTCAACCCTGGTCAGACCACGTACAACGGCAAGACAATCCTCTTGCTTTCCATCGACTGCCCACCACGAGGGCGGCCGCAGACATACGTCGCGGAGAGCGATGACGATGTCACGTTCACGATCCGCGACGAGCCCTTCATCACTGGCTGGGACAAATACCCATTCAACCTGGCGCTGGCATCTCCCATCGATGACCGGATAACGAAGATCGGCGATATCTACTACATCGTGACCCCCGGCCCCGGTGACTTCGGCGATGTGGCGGTACTCGGCCAGACGAAGGACTTCGAGAGCTACGAACCCATCGAGATCATCGCCGCACCGTCCACGCGCGTGCCCTGCCTCTTTCCTGAGAAGATCAACGGATACTACGTGAAGCTCGACCGGCCGACCCTCGACGTAAGCCAAGGCCACAGCCACATCTGGCTGTCGTACTCGCCCGATCTCATCCACTGGGGCCGCTTTCGCAAGGTGTTCGAGGGGCACCGCTGGGCGTTCACCAAGGTCGGCCCAACCCCGCCCGTGAAGACCAGGGAAGGCTGGCTGGAGATCTACCACGGTGTCATCGGGAGCTGCAACGGCCTGCGCTACTCGATCGGCGCGATGCTGCTCGACCTGGGGCACCCCGAGAAGGTCATCGGCATGACGCGCCTGCCGATTCTGCAGCCCGATGCGCCGTACGAGTACATGGGCAAGGTCCCCAACGTGTGCTTCACCACCGGCTGCATCGTGGACGAGGACCGAATCCGCATCTACTACGGGGCCGCCGACACCTACACGTGCCTTGCGACCGGCAGCCTGAGTGAGCTGCTGAACGAGTGCCTCAAGCACCAGACGTGGTACTAGGCCCCGGGCAGACGGCCTGCGTCGGCCCTACCCCAGCGCCAGCTCAGCCCCCAGCTTCACCCCCTTTACAATCGCCGCGACTTTCTCGTCGTCTGCGGGCTCGCCGCTCAGCCCGGCCACGAGCTTCTCGACATCCGTCCAGGTCGTCGCGAGATAGCCCAGCATCTTCGAGGTAGCATTCCGCCGCGACACGTCGATGAGCTTGGTGATGCTCTCGGGCTTGTTCCATCCGCTCGGCCAGACGCGAAACCCCTTCTCCTGGAAGGAGCCGACCGACGGGAAGTCATCCATGATCTCGTAGTGCCAGTCACACATCACGATGTCTGACGGGACGCTTTCTATCGCCCGATGGGTGTCGTTCTCGCTGCTTTCCCACGCGCCGTATCCCATCTCGTCGGCGTCAAGCAGGCGATCCCCCCACATTTGCATCTCCACCCCTCGCCGGCCCACGAGGTGGCCATGGTAGTCGTTCACCGCCTTGGCGAACAGGTCCGCCTTTGGCGTGCCCTTGCAGCGCGGGCACTGTCCAAGGACGAACACCTCGTCCATTCCGACGTGGAATGCTTTCGCCCCAAAGGCCTCCAGCAGCTCGTCGAACAGGTCGAAGAGCACCGGATTCAGGTCGGGGTGGTTCGGGCACCAGCTCATGCAGTAGAAGTCTTCCGCCGTCGCATCCATATCCGGCCCCTCGTTGAACTCCGGGTGTGCCCTGAGCAGCGGGCCCGGCTTGTCCTTCCAGGACTGGTGGCCGAGGCAGTTGTACATCGGCACAAGCTCGATGCCGTTTGCTCGCGCGGCCTCGGCCAGCGTGCGCGCGTCCGTCGCTGTCATCGAGTCCGGCTCCGAAACCTCCGGGTGGCTCTTGTACTGGAGGTAGCCGTTGATCTCCAGTATCACGTAGTTAAGGTAGAGCGATGGTGCGATCTCACGGACAAGTCGCTCAACCGCCGATAGCTTCGACCGATCCCCCATCAGGACGTGGATGCCTCTTCGTTCCATTGCTCAACCCCCTTCTGCCTAGCGCGGTCATGGGCCGGGCACGTCTTCATGAACCTAGTATTCGGGGTCCGCGCCAGAGCGCCTGTCAGAAGTGCATGGATCACATGGCTCGCGCCAGTGCTTAGGTCCAGGTTGGGGCGTCGGCTGCGGCCGCGACCTGCGAGGGCCGTCGGGCGGGAAACTCCAGATCAGCCGCTAGCAGGCTCAAGCCGGGGCGCGGGCGGGACCAGAGAAGGCGGCAGGTCGAGGATGTCGCGCGATTCCGGCGGCTGTCCCATCCAGACCGCTGGGTCGGCCAGTTCCCCTGCATGCCACAGCTTGACGAGAGCCTGAACCACGGCCGGGTCGAGTTGCGTGCCCGACATCGCCTTTATCTCCTGCACGGCCTGTATGGGGCTTGCTCCACTGCGGTAGGGCCTGTGCGAGATGATGGCGTGATAGACGTCGGCGACGGCAACGATACGCGCGAGGAGTGGGGTCTGCTCCTCCCGCAGGCCATCGGGATACCCCCCGCCGTCCCAGCGCTCGTGGTGGCTGCGAATCATCGAGAGCGCCTCGCTTCCGGGGTTCATAGGCCGGATGATGCTTTCTCCGATGAGCGTGTGCTGGCGAACGATTTCCCATTCCTCGTCGGTGAGCGGTCCCCGCTTGGAGAGCAGGGAGTCGGAGACCCCGATCTTACCCAGGTCATGAAGCGGGCCGTAGGCCCTGAGGGCTTCCAGGCCGTCGTCGGCCAGACCCATGCACCGCCCAAGTCGCTCCGCCAGCCATGTCACCGCTTGCCCGTGGGCCGCGCTATAGGGATCGCGGGCGGCCAGCGAGCTAGCCAGCACGTGCAGCGTCCTGTAGTAGGACTGTCTCAGCTGCTGATGAAGCTCTGCGCTCTCAATGGCCTTGCTCGACATGCTGGCCAGTGTGGTCAGCAGGTTGAGGTCCTCGGTATCGAAGGTTTCCTCGCGTATCGCCGCCAGCGCGCCACCGATCATCTCTGACACCTTCACGGGTGCCGAGATGGAAGCCCGGATCTTGTCCCATGCCTGCAGTTGCCTGGCCATTGTCGGCGCTTCGTCCAGCTTCCTGATGGAAGGTCCATCGCCGGCCGCGGCCGCCGCGATCTCGAGCGGATCACTGGAACCGCCGCCATCTTCGGCCAAGGGCCCGAGACTGCGTTTGTGGACGTACTCGCCCTTCCCCTTGTCGACCAGAACGAGGGAGGCGGCGTCAGCGTGGACCTGATCGACGAGCGCCTCCACAACCAGCTGTGATATTCGGTCGATGTCCAGAGCCCCAGCCAGGTGCACACTCGTCTGGGATAGCTTGTTCAGTCGGGCCACTCGGGCGTCAAGGGCCTGCGCGGTCTCATGTAGCTGACGGATGAGGCGCCGGTTCTCGGCGCGGTGCTCGCGTTCCTTATCGGCAAAGTAGGCGACGCTGCACGTGACTAAGGCCAGCAAACCTATCAGCAGCAGGGGTTCAGTATAATCGAAATCGGAGATCTCCAGCCCATAGGCGACCAGCAGAACCAGCGCTAGAGAATCTCTTGTCTTATAGTTATGTCTACTCTGGGCATGGTAATAGCCATG